>JADLFH010000098.1 GCA_020845705.1 Microthrixaceae bacterium
GCTGCCGGAGCTTGAAAAACTATTGGCAAAATAATGCCCGCCCGTTTGCCTGTCATAGCCATCGCCCAAATCAATGTCACCGTCGGCGACATTCACGGCAATGCGAAAAAAATTCTCGCTTATCATAAAAAAGCGGCGGCGCAGGGCGCGCAGCTGGTGGTTTTTCCCGAACTCTGCCTGATCGGCTATCCGCCGGAAGACCTGGTGTTGATGCCGGATTTCTGCAAGGAGGCGATGCGCGCCGCGCGGCAATTGGCGAAGGCGGCGGCCAAAGGCCCGGCGATGATCGTGGGCGCGCCGTGGCAGGAAGGCGGCAAAACCTATAATGCGGCGCTGCTGCTCGATAAGGGCAAGGTGGCGCAGGTGCAATACAAAACCCGGCTTCCCAATTACGGCGTGTTCGACGAGAAGCGCGTCTTCAGCGCGGGCGCCGGGCCAAGAATTTGGAACTGGCGCGGGCGCAAGCTGGGCGTGCTGATCTGCGAGGATATGTGGACGCCCGCGCTGGCGGCCAAGCTCAAGCGCCAGGGCGCGAGGCAATTGATCGTCGTCAACGCCTCGCCGTTCGAGGCGGGAAAGACGGCGCGCCGCAAAAAAGCCGCTGCCGCCGCGGTCAAGGCGAGCCGCTTGCCGCTGCTCTACGTCAATCTCGTCGGCGGCCAGGACGATCTCGTCTTTGACGGCGGCTCGTTTGTCATGGATGCCAAAGGCAAAGTGACGGCGCAATTGCCGGGATTTGAGGAAACCATTGTCATCCTGAGCGCAGCGAAGGATCTTGGCAAAGATCCTTCGGCTTCGCCTCAGGATGACAATGAAAAGTTATGGCAAGCGATGAAGCTCGGCCTGGCCGATTATGTCGGGAAGAACGGGTTTAAGGCGGTGGTGCTCGGGCTTTCCGGCGGCGTGGATTCGGCGCTGACGGCGGCTTGCGCGGTGGATGCGCTGGGCCCGGCCAACGTCAAGGGCGTGCTGCTGCCGTCGCCGGTCACATCGCGCGAGAGCGTCGAGGACGCGCTGCAACTTGCCAGGAATCTCGGCATCGAAACGCTGACCATTCCCATCACCGAGGCGATGCAGACATTTGAGGAGCGGCTCGATCCCATTTTCAAGGACATCGAATGGATGAAGGACGTGGCCATCGGCGGCAATCTACAGGCGCGCACGCGCGGCGTCATGCTGATGGCGCTCACCAACCGCTTCGGCTGGATGCTGCTCTCGACCGCCAACAAATCCGAGATCGCCGTCGGCTACTCGACGCTCTACGGCGATAGCTGCGGCGCCTACAACGTGCTCAAGGACATCTACAAGACGCAGGTCTATGCGCTGGCGAAATGGCGCAACGCCGACGGCGCCATCCCCGCGCGCATCCTGACCAAGGCTCCCACCGCCGAGCTGGCGCCGGGTCAGAAGGACGAAGACCAGTTGCCGCCTTATCCGTTACTCGATAAAATTCTCGCGCTGCATATCGAGAACAGAAAGTCCGCGGCGGAAATCATCGCCAAA
>JADLFH010000001.1 GCA_020845705.1 Microthrixaceae bacterium
CGCCGCATGAACCGCCCGCCCTACCGCCGCAGCGACGAGATCGCCGCCTACACCTACCAAGCCGACATCTACTGCCCGGCCTGCCTCATCGAAACCATGATCGGCGACGGCATCGCCGCCCCCGCCGCCCGCGACATGCCCACCGACGACGTCCTCGAGCAATGCGCCGGCGCCCTCGCCATCGACCGAGACGACGACACCACCTACGACACCAGCGAGTTCCCCAAACCTGTGTTCCTCGACTGGCTCAACCCCGACGACACCTGCGCTCGCTGCCACGAACCACTTTGACCGCTCCAGCCGGCCGCGAAGCGTGCGGTCGGCTGGCGGTCGGCGCGTGTGCCGTGACCGCCCTTCGGGCGGGTGCCGTCGAACCTCATGGCAACGGTGTCTCACGAAGGTGCGGGTACATCGATCGGCCGAGTTGAAACCTCCCGCGCTCAATCTCGACGAAGCAATCGTGCGACCTGAGCACGGCGCGGACCCGTTGCTCTCCGGAGGCCACGTGGAGCAGCGGAAGTTGGGACCGCAGGCTGCGAGCGCTGTGCGTCGAGCCCTGGGCGGCTCCCATCGTCGTGAGGCAAGCTCGCACGAGACGATCTTCTGGGTGCATCGTCCGGAGCGCTCGCTCGTCTGGCGTCGGAGCAGCGGCTCGCGTCAGCGTGCCGACCGCCCGTTCGAACTCCTCAAGCATTTCGACGACGACACCACCAACATCCGAGAAGCCCCGCCGCAACCTGGACCGCTCAGTTGCCGGGGCACGGAAGTAGCCCACCAACAGCCCTGCGGTGATGGAACCTACGAACGCCGCACCGATCGGCTACCGCAGAGCGGCCGCGCCACCTATGCCAACGAGACGCAGGAGGGCAGCCCCACCTTCGAGGAAGGCTGCCAGCTCGGACGCGTCCCCGCCCGCCTTCAGATGATGGACCCAGCGGCGCAGGTCGAGCGTGGGTCCCAGCTCGCCGTACACGGCCTCGAGAAGTGCCTCGTCCTCGGACAGCAGGACGGACCTGGTCGCGATCGCAAGCTGCGCTGCGGGTACATCGTCGCGATCCTTGCGTTCGAGCTCGTGGACCCGGTCAAGCTCCCGATCGGTCAGCGCACTCCCCGGGATCGGATCGACAATGCGAAGCACCGGGAGGTAGCTACGAAGCCACGTATCAACGAACTGCTGCTGAGTCACCTTCGCTAGACGGCTGAACTTGGCCGCGTGCTCATCGATCTCGTCGACGACGTGGCGGGGACACAAGATGCGCAGGGCACCACTGTTCGCGACGTTCACCAGCACGGTGCGCAGGCCGCGCCGGGAGCAGTACCCGACATCTCGGAACAGCTGATTCGTATCGACAACGACAGGAGGGATCCGGACCCGAAGTCCGAGCACCTCAAGTCCTGGCCGATCCGGGAATACGCCCGACGGGCTCGCGCCGACCAGCGGAGCGCCAGCTGACTGAACGTGAAGCTGACGAAGCAGCTCGGCGACACGATCCTCCACCACCACATCGTCGCCGATCCACCCTGACTCCACCGCCAGACGACTCAGGATTCGAAACCGCCTACCTTCGCCGCCCATGCGAAAGAGGCTCTGATGACTGAACCGAGATCGACGCAGACGGACGCATACGACTGGAACAGGCGAGGCCGACATCGGCTGCGAGCGCCGGCCGCCGTCGTGATCGACCTGCCCGTGCCGGCGGCTTCCGATTCTCACCTGTGGGTGGCAACGATCTGGCCCGACGAGCAGACCGGCGGGTGGGCTCGAGCGCTCTGGGAGCCTGAGCCATCGCGGCGCGGCTGGCGTCTCCCGCTGGAGCTCGCCGCTGGTGACGTGATCGAGTTCGGGGCCGACACGCCAGCACGACCGGTGCGGTGGTTCGGAATCATGGACTCCTACGAACCCGACCGCTGGGCCACGATCCAAGGCCCGTACCCGACCCCGACCGACGCATGGCACGACGCGCAGCGCCTCCTCGCGCTCGAACGGTTCCTCCCTGCGCTACTTACCGAACCGCCCGAAGCATCGGCGCCCTGCGACCGGAGCAGCCGACAACGACGACACCGCCACCACCGACGCCCATAGACGAGCGATCCGCACTCGCCACCGCCCATGCGAACCCGCCGAGGTGATCGGGAGTGAACCCAGGTCGGACTCACAGATAATCACCGAGACGGTGTGCACGGATTTCGGGAGTCTGGGAGCGACCTCGGGAGCGTGCCCGGGAGTGTGCGAGCGCACGCTGCGGTGGATGTTGAGCATCGCCAAGCTTCGGGTCGGGCAGGAGGCCTACACACTCGCTGGCGTCGCCCAGAGCCTGGACGACTACTACACCGGCCGTGGCGAAGCGGACGGTGTCTGGATCGGTGTCGGCGCGGAACGCCTCGGCCTCGACGGTCCGGTGTCGGCTGACGACCTTCGAGCGGTGCTCGCTGGCATTGCGCCAGGCACGGGAGGCCTGACCCCTAACGGCGAGACGCTGCGTACGCATCCTCGTCGGGTGCCAGGGTTCGACCTCACGTTCAAGGCGCCGAAATCGGTATCGGTGCTCTACGCCGTGACCGATGATCCTCGTGTCCAAGGGCAGATCATCGAAGCCGGCGAAGCCGCGGTCCGGCAGACGGTCGCCTGGTTGGAACGAGAAGCGATTCGAGTGCGCCGTGGGTCCGGCGACGCCGCTTACCTGAACGATCTCGCAGCCCGCGACCCGTCCGCGGCCGAGGCCGCGAAGGTCCGTGTCCTCCCCGGACGTGGCGTCGTTGCCGCCGTGTTCCGGCATCGCACCAGCCGCGCTGGGGACCCTCTACTGCACTGGCACACCCTGGTTGCGAACCTCGTGGAAGGTCCCGACGGCCGCTGGGGTGCTTTCGTGCATCCCGAGCTCTACCGAGCGGTCCGCGCCGCAGGCGAGCTCTTCCAGATGGCACTGCGCGATGAGCTGACCGATCGCCTGGGGCTGCAATGGCGCCCCGGCCGTCACGTGCCCGAGGTCGCTGGCGTGCCGCAGCGTCTGTGCGAGGCGTTCTCCAAGCGGACCGTCGAGATCGACACATGGCTGGAGGCCACCGGGACTCCGAACACCCCTGAGGGTCGGCAGGCGGCGGTACTGGCGACACGGCGCGGGAAGCCTGAGGTGGAGGGCGAACGGTTCGACGCCGCCTGGAAGGCTGCAGCGGTCGAGGCCGGTTGGGGTCCAGCGCAGGCCGAAGCGCTGTTGTCGGCGACTGCCGGCCGCACGGTCACCTACGACGAGATCTGGCGACTCGCCGTCAAGGATCCGACTAGCGGCACCACCGTCGACCACACCGTCACCGCGGAGGTCTGGATCGAGGATCTCGGCCGGTCGCTCACCGAGCACGACACCACCTTCACCCGGCCGCAACTCGTCGAAGCAGTCGCTGCCCGAATCGGTGAGGGAGCATCGGTCGCCACCGTCGACAGGATCGTCGCCCGCGTTCTCGCCTCTCCACAGATCGTTCCGATCGCGGATGACCGCACGCCGAGCTGGACGACCACC
>JADLFH010000002.1 GCA_020845705.1 Microthrixaceae bacterium
TGCCGTCGTGTCTCTGCCATGGTTCCTCCTCATAGTGGAGGCCTCCACGGTTTGGGGGGATGCCCAGTCCACCCGATTCAAGGGGTCGTTGTCCGCGTAGTGGTAGGGGTTCGCCACCGTGGGCTCGCCGTCGATGCCGTCGAGGGGATCCGGTGACAGAAACGTGCCGGTAGACGGGTCGTAGTTGCGGTTGCGGAGGTGGATGAGGTCGCCGATGTGGAGCTCGCCGCGGTAACCGAAGCCGGTGTGATCGCTGTCGGGTTGCCCCCAGGGGCTGTAGCTGCCGGGATGGTCTGGGTAGTCGGTCGACTCGACAGCCGAGGTCTGCCAGTCATAGGAGTACCAGTCCCCGTAGCTGGAGATGCGCCTCAACCCGTAGTTCTGACGGTGGTGGACCCCCTCGACGAGCGCGTCGACGATCTGGGGGACCCCCTGGGTGGGATCCCACAACAACACGTTGTGCACCGTCGCTGCTCCCGTGTCGACGGTGATGTCCCGCATCCTCCCCTCAGCGTCGTAGCCCACCGTCGACGTCGTCTCCGAAACCCCGTCGTGGTCAACAACCGACGTGATCTGGCCGTTCGCACCCCACCCGTAGACAGTCTGGGCGTCACTGCCCTGGGGATCGCTCAACGTGCGCCTCCCCGCCAAGTCATAGCCATAGACAACATCGACACCACCCACCTCAGCGTCAACGACAACCACCTGATCGGCCCGGTTCACCATCGCGGTCGACGTCACCGACCCCACGCTATGTTCCACCCGGTTGCCGTGCCCGTCATAGGCCGCTGACTCCGCGACCCCAGCCGTCCCACAGGTCCCCACCCCACCCGACCCTTCCCGGCGAGCCACCAACTGGCCTGCCGCGTCGTAGTCATAGGCCTCACACACCCCACCCGTCGCCTCCGATGGGCATCCCCCCAAACCGTGGAGGCCTCCACTATGAGGAGGAACCATGGCAGAGACACGACGGCAGTACGACCCGGAGTTCCGTGAGGGGGCGGTGCGGATCGTTCGGGAGACCGGGAAGCCCATCGCTGTGGTGGCCCGGGACTTGGACATCAACTCCGGCACCCTGGCGAACTGGGTGAACAAGGACAAGATCGAGCGGGGTGAGGCCGAGGGCCTCACGGGCGACGAACGCGCTCGCCTGGTCCATCTCGAGCGCGAGAACTCCGAGCTGCGGATGGAGCGTGATGTCCTCAAGCGATCCGTGGTCCTGTGGGTCAAGGAGGCGACTCGATGACCGTGGCATCGTTCATCGCCGCCCAGAGGACCGAGCACGGTGTTCCCCACGCGGTTTCCTGCCGGGCCCTCGACGTTCCCGAGTCCACGTTCTACAAGTGGCGGGACCGGCCACCGACTCCTCGCCGTCGGCGCCGGACCGAGCTCGACGCGGCGGTGAAGGCGAGCTTCGAGGACTCCGGTGGCAACCCGGGCACCTACGGGTCGCCGAGGGTGTGGGAGGACTTGGTCGAAGACGGATGGAAGGTGTCGAAGAAGACCGTGGCGGCGTCGATGGCCCGCCAGGGCCTGATGGGCCGGTCCCCGAAACGCAAGCGACGCTCGCTGACCCGCCCCGACAAGGCGGCACGGCCGTTCCCTGACCTTGTGGGCCGGGACTTCAACGCCGATGCGATCAACAAGCTTTGGTGCGGTGACCTGACCGAGATCCCCACCGACGAAGGCAAGTTGCACCTGGCAGCGGTGTTGGATCTCGGCTCGCGTCGCGTGCCGGGCTTCGCGCTCGACGAGCACCACGACGCGGCGCTCGCGAAGGCCGCGCTGTGCATGGCCGTGGCCGTGCGCGGCGGCAACGTCGCCGGTGTGGTGTTCCATTCGGACAAGGGCGGTGAGTACACCGGGCACGTCTTCGCGCTCGCGTGCGAGGCCCTCGAGATCACCCAGTCGATGGGCCGGGTCGGCTCGGCACTCGACAACGCGGCGGCCGAGTCGTTCAACTCGACCCTCGAGCACGAGCTGTTGTCGCGGCGGGCCTTCGCCACCAAGGACCAGGCGCGACGAGCGGTCGCCACGTTCATCGACAACTACAACAACCGCCGGCGTCACAGCTCCGCAGAGATGCTGCCGCCCGTGCGCTACGAGCAAGTTCTCGCCGCCAGAGCCGCCGAAGCCGACAACGAGGCGGAAGCGGCGTGAAACCGGCCTCTCAGATCGCCGTAGAGACCCTCGGAGCGATCCGGTGGCATCAAGGTGCGGGCGAATGAGAGGCTTCACAATCAATCATCGGGTCTCCACGAAACGGGGGGAAGCCCACCGACACCAACCGCCCGTCAGGCCCCCACAACAACTCGCTGACCCGGTCATCAGCGGTCCCCGAAACGTCCTGGTGGTAGACGACCGGACGTCCCGACCCCGGATCCAGGGTCCAGGCCCGGACCCCCACCGACGACTCGGCCCACACCTCACGGGTCTCGACACCGTCACTGTCGTCCTCATAGGCCGCCACCGGGACCGCCACCTCAAGTTCCACGACGCCCGGGACAACCTCGCTGGCCGGCGCGCACCCCGACACGCGTGTCTACCGCGTGGACCTCAACCCGGTGCTGGCGAAGGCCGGCGAGCGAACACAGCGGCGATCGGCAGCTCCCGCGATCGCATCTCGGTGACCAAGGCCCGGACACGATCGCGTCGATGATCGGGACCGTGGCCGACTGCCGAGATCGCCTCGCTGTCGCGCAGCAGCACTCAGCCAGCCAGCGCTGACCGATCAGCCGTCGCGGCCCA
>JADLFH010000003.1 GCA_020845705.1 Microthrixaceae bacterium
CCCGGACGCTGAGAACACCCCCAACCCACCGGCGCCCACTCGACCCGACCCCCAGCTACCCCCGACACCTCAACCAACCGCGCCACCGCGCCCACCCCCAGCCACAACGAATCAGCAACAGGCCCTAGTCGCCCCTGGTCGCGCGCGGACCCGGGATCGTCGCCTGCAGAGGGTGCGTCAGCGGCCGAGGGCCCTGAAGCCGGCCACCGCGGTGTCGGCGAGGTGCGCGAACGGGCCGGGGAGGATCCCCAGCAACAACGTGCACACCACCGCGAGCGTGAGCGCGAGCGACGTCGGCCACGGCACCCGGCCCAGCAGCGCCGGGACGCCCGTTGCGACGCCGGCTCCACCGTCCGACGAAGCGGCGTCGGCGTCGGTGTCGTCGGGGGCGCCCTCGAAGTACATCGCCACGCCGATGCGCAGGTAGATGAACGCCGAGATGACCGCCGAGAGCATCGCGACCACCGCCAGGATGTAGCTGCCCGTCTCGGCTGCGGCGGCGAGCACGTAGAACTTGGCGAGGAACCCGGCGGTGAAGGGCACGCCGGCCTGCGCCAGCAGCAGGATCGTGAACGCGAACGCGACGGCGGGGCGGCGGCGCGACAGCCCGCTGTAGTCGTCGAGGGAGTGCCGTCCGTCGCCGGTGCGGCCCACCACGGTGACCACGCCGAAGCTGCCGATCACCATGAACGTGTAGGCGAGCAGGTAGAACAGCGACGCCGAGGTGCCCCGCTGGGTGGCGGCGTGCACGCCCAGCAGGATGAACCCGGCGTGGTTGATGGAGCTGTAGGCGAGGATCCGCTTGATGTTGCGCTGCACCACGGCAAGGACCGCGCCCACCACGAGCGACAGCACCGCCAGGGTGAACAGCAGCGGCCGCCACTGCACCTGGTAGGCCGACAGCGCCACGGCGAAGATCCGCAGCAACCCGGCGAACGCGGCGGCCTTCACCACCGACGCCATGAACCCGCTGACGGGGCTGGGGGCGCCCTGGTAGACGTCGGGGGCCCACATGTGGAACGGCACCGCGGCCACCTTGAACCCGAAGCCCACCAACATGAGCACCATCCCGCCGAGGAGCAGGCCGGTCTGGGTGAGGACGTTCTCGGCGAGGAACGCCTGGATGGCCACGAGGTTGGTGGACCCCGTAGCGCCGTAGGTGAGGGCGATGCCGTAGAGCAGGAACGCCGAGCTGAACGCCCCCAGCACGAAGTACTTGAACCCCGCCTCCTGCGACGACAGCCGCCGGGCGTGCATCGCGGCGAGCACGTACACCGACACCGAGAGGATCTCGAAGCCGACGAACAGCACGATGAGGTCGTTGGCGGTGGCCATCGTGGCCCCACCCGACGCCGACAGCATCATCAGCACGTACAGCTCGGGGCCGTCGAGGTCTTCTCGGAGCAGGTACCCGTCCGCGATCAGCGCCGAGAGCGCCAGGCCGATGCACAGCACCCCGATGACGAACAGGCCGAAGCGGTCGAGACCGACCGCGCCGCCCATGACCGTGGCGATGCCCTCGCGAGGGTTGCCGACCCGGCCCCACAGCGGAATCGTCGCGATGAAGGACGCCGCGGCAACCGCCACCGTGTAGGCGACGTAGGTGTGGCGGGGCAGGCGACCCTTCAGCACCGACACCAGGGTGAGTAGCAGCAGGCCACCCGCCATCAGGATGAGCTGGGGCGCGACGGCGGACCAGACGATCTCGGGCGTGCGGATGGCGGCGATCACGGCGGGGCTCACTCCGACGCCTCCGCCTGAGGTGCGGGGATGTCCTTGACGTCGGCGTTCGAGTGCTCGCCGATGTGGGTGACGAGCGCCTTCACCGACGGCTCGATCCGGTCGACCATCGGCTTGGGGTACAGGCCGATGAAGAACATGGCGATGACGAGGGGGACGAGCACCGCGCCCTCGAACAGGGTGAGCTCACGGAACTTGGCGTTCTCGCCGACCGCGGGGCCGTGGAAGACGCGCTGGTAGGCCCACAGCAGGTACACCGCTGCGAGGATCACGCCGCTGGCGGCCATCACCGCCCACCAGCGGGCGGTCTTGAACGCGCCGAGCAGGGTGAGGAACTCGCCGACGAACCCGTTGAGGCCGGGTAGGCCGATGGAGGAGAACATGGCGACGGTGAAGAACCCGGCGAAGATCGGGGCCGCGCGCTGGAGGCCGCCGAGCTCGTCGATCATCCGGGTGTGGCGGCGCTCGTAGATCCATCCGATCAGGATGAAGAGCGCCGGGGTGGAGATGCCGTGGTTGATCATCTGGACCACGCCGCCGTCGAGGCCCTGGACGGTGATCGAGAAGATGCCCAAGATGATGAAGCCGAGGTGCGCGACCGACGAGAACGCGACCACGCGCTTGAGGTCGGGCTGCATCGCCGAGCAGATGGCGCCGTAGAGGATGCCGATCACCCCGAGGGTGAGCATCAGCGGCGCGAAGTAGTGCGACGCCTCGGGGAAGACGAACAGGCCGATGCGGATGAGACCGTAGGTGCCGAGCTTCAGCAGGATGCCGGCGAGGATGACCGACCCGGCGGTGGGCGCCTCGGTGTGGGCGTCGGGCAGCCAGGTGTGCAGCGGGAAGATCGGCACCTTCACCGCGAAGGCGATGGCGAACGCCAGGAACAGCCAGCGGGCCGACGTGGTGGCGATGGACTGGTCGGTGGCGATCTTGACGAGGTCGAAGGTGAGCGGGCCGCCACTGCCGCGCTGGTGGAGGAACGCGGTGGCCACGATTCCGACGAACATGAACGCCGAGCCGAACATGGTCTGGAGGAAGAACTTGAGCGCCGCGTAGGTGCGGTTGCCGTGGCCCCACATCCCGATGAGGAAGTACATCGGGACGAGGACGAGCTCGAAGAAGAGGAAGAACAGCACCAGGTCGAGTGCGACGAACACGCCCATGCAGCCGGCCATCAGCAGCAGCATCGAGCCGTAGTAGAGCTTGGCGTCGTGGTCGGGCTTGACCGCGATGATCGACAGCGGGAAGAGCAGGCCGGTGAGCAGGATGAGGAACAGCGAGATGCCGTCGATGCCGAAGTGCCAGCCGATGCCGAGCGCCTCGACCCACGTGCGGTTGATGACGAACTGGAACCCGGCCTCGCCTGTGCGGAACTCGCTGAGCAGGTAGACGGCGAGGCCGCCGGTGGCGGCGCTGGTGGCCACCGCCACGATGCGCAGCGCATCGTCGCGTGCGTTGGGCATGAACGCCAGGATCACCATGCCGATGACGGGCAGCCCGACGAGCCAGGGCAGCACGTTGAACGCGGGGCCGGACCCCGCCGCGGCCAACAGGGTGCTCACCACGTCATCCTCACCATCACGAAGCCGAGTACCAGCGCCGCGCCCACGCCGATGCCGAGGGCGTAGCTGCGGACCTGTCCGTTCTGCACCTTGCGGACCACGCGGCCCGTCCCCTGGGCGACCGCGGCTGCGCCGTTGACTGCGCCGTCGATGACGTGGTGGTCGAACCAGTTGATGGCGTCCCACGCGACACGTCCGGGGCCGCCGGAGAACCAGGTGTAGGCCCAGTCGATGTACCAGGCCCTGGCGAACAGCTCCGGCTCGACCTTGGCGGCCTCGATGCGCCGCTTGGCGTAGATCAGGTAGGCGAGCGCGAGCCCGATGAGCGCGCCGACGGTGGCGATGGCGGCGAGGCCGGCGACCTCGATGCCGGCGGGGCCCTCGTGCTCGGCCGCCAGGACCGGGTGCAACCAGCGGGACAGGTTCTCCGCGGAGTGCCACGGCAGGTTGATGATGCCGCCGATGAGGGACAGCGCGCCCAGCACGATGAGGGGGACGGTCATCAGCCAGCCGGACTCACGGGGCGTGTGGTCGACGGTGAGGCCGTGGTGGTCGTGGGCGTCGGCCGCGTCACCGGCATCGGCGGCCGCGTGGACCACGACGGCGTCGTCATCGTCACCGTGAGCGCCGGCGAGGGCGGGCACGGCGTCGAAGGGCTCGAGGTTGACCGGGTCACGCCACTTCTCCGAGCCGAAGAACGTGAGGATGATGAGGCGGGTCATGTAGAAGGCGGTGAGCAGCGCCGCCAGCAGCGCCAGCGCCCACAGGACCCGCGCCGAGAACGAACCGCCGTGCCAGGTCCACAGCCCGCCGAGGATCTCGTCCTTTGACCAGAACCCCGAGAAGGGCGGGATGCCCGAGATGGCCAACCAGGCGACCATCATCGTGCCGGCGGTGATCGGCATGTACTTGCGGAGGTTGCCGTAGCGCCGCATGTCCTGCTCGTGGGACATGCCCAGGATCACCGAGCCGGAGCCCAGGAACAGCAGCGCCTTGAAGAACGCGTGGGTGACCATGTGGAAGATGGCGGCGACGAAGCTGCCGGTGCCGACCGCCATGAACAGGAAGCCGAGCTGGCTGATGGTCGAGTACGCGAGGACCTTCTTGATGTCGTGCTGCGCGACGGCGGTGGTGGCCGCGACGAGCGCGGTGATGCCGCCGCCCCAGGCGATGACGTCGTTGGCCCAGCCGGCCTGCAACAGCAGCGGGTTGAGGCGCACCAGCAGGTACACCCCGGAGGTGACCATGGTGGCCGCGTGGATGAGCGCCGAGACGGGGGTGGGGCCCAGCATCGCGTCGGGCAGCCACACGAACAGCGGGATCTGCGCCGACTTGCCGGTGGCCGCTGCGAAGAAGAGGAGCACCAGGGCGGTGGCCGTCACACCGCTGATGGTGGACGCCTTGGCGTCGATGTCGACGTAGTTGAGCGACCCCACCACCGTCCAGGTGAGGAACATGCCCACCATGTAGCCCCAGTCGCCCACGCGGTTGGTGACGAACGCCTTCTTGCCGGCTGTCGCGTTGGCCTCGTCGGAGAACCAGAACGAGATGAGGAAGTACGAGCAGAGCCCCACGCCCTCCCAGCCCAGGAAGGTGACGAGGAGGTTGTCGCCCAGCACCAGGGTGATCATCGAGAGGACGAACAGGTTGAGGTACAGGAAGAACTTGGAGAAGTCCCTGTCGCCCTTCATGTAGCCGATCGAGTACATGTGGATGAAGGCGCCGACACCGGTGACGAAGAGCAGCATCGTCACGCTGAGGGGGTCGGCCAGCAGGCCGAGGCCCACCTAGAAGTTGCCGGCGGGGACCCACGTGAACAGCGTCTGGGTGAGCCGGCGGTCCTCGGCCTCCTTGGAGAGGAGGTCGACGAAGGTGGCAGCGCTGAGCAGGAAGGAGCCGCCCACCATCGTGGTGGCGAGCCACCCGGCGAGGGGTTCGCCGAGGCGCTTGCCGAAGACCACCAGCACCACGAAGCCGAGCGCCGGCAGGGCGGGGATCAGGAACAGCAGGTCGGACATCTGTCAGCCCCTCATCATCGAGAGGTCGTCGGCGGTTGCGTCCTGTCGCCGCCGCAGCACGGCGACGATGATCCCGAGACCGACCACCACCTCGGCGGCGGCCACCACGAGGACGAAGAACACGGCGATCTGTCCGCCGACGTCGTCGAGGCTCGAGGAGAAGCTGACGAAGGACAGGTTGACGGCGTTGAGCATCAG
>JADLFH010000004.1 GCA_020845705.1 Microthrixaceae bacterium
CCCTGCCGACACTCGGCTTCGTGCTGATCCTGCTGTTCGGCAAGAAGCTGCTGGGCCCCACCCGCGCGCACTGGATCGGCATCCCCCTCGTGGGCGTCGCGTTCGTGCTGGCACTGCTCACCGCCGGCGCGTGGATCAGCCACAGCAGCCACGACGAAGCGGTCACCGCCGAGACCGAAGGCTTCGCGTACGTCGACCAGCGCTGCTCCGACGTCAGCGGCGAGGTCGCCGACCACGGCGAGGAAGCGCTCGCGGTGCACGAGGCGGAGGGCTCGTCGGAAGGTGGCCACGCCTTCGGCCGGTCCAAGCCCGCGGTGGCCGCTGCGGGCGCCGAAGAGGGCGGCGAGGCCGAGTCGATGTCCCAGCCGGTGGTGCGCTGTGTGAACTGGTGGCAGAACGGCGACCACCAGTTCAGCATCGGCACGATCATCGACGGACAGTCGGTGCTGATGCTGGTGGTGGTCACCCTCATCTCGCTCCTGGTCCACATCTACTCCGCCGCCTACGTCAAGGGCGACCGCCGCTTCACCCACTACTACGCGTTCCTGTCGCTGTTCACCGCGTCGATGCTGTTCTTCGTCCTCGCCGAGAACATGTTGCAGATGATCGTCGGCTGGGAGCTGGTGGGCCTGTGCTCCTTCGCCCTCATCGGCCACTGGTGGGAGGACAAGGACAACTCCGACGCGGCGCTCAAGGCGTTCCTCACCAACCGCGTCGGCGACATGGGCCTGATGATCGGCGTGATCATCCTGTTCTTCGCCGCAGGACAGAGCTGGGACATCATCGACGTCAACACCCGCGCGAACACCGGCCAGATCGGCCACACCGCGCTGTTGGTCGCGGCGTGCTGCCTCATCGCCGCGGTCATGTCGAAGTCGGGCCAGTTCATCCTCCACACCTGGCTGCCCGACGCCATGGCCGGCCCCACCCCCGTCTCGGCGCTCATCCACGCGGCCACCATGGTCGTCGCCGGCATCTACATGGTCGCCCGCCTCTACCCGGTGTTCTTCCACGGCCTCCAGATCGGCGGATCCTCCATCAACCTGCTGGCGGTCGTCGGCGCCGTCACCGGCCTCTTCGGCGCACTGCTGGCCTTCGTGCAGAAGGACATCAAGAAGGTCCTCGCGTACTCCACGGTCAGCCAGCTGGGCTTCATGGTCACCGCGCTCGGCGTGGGCGCGTGGACCGCGGCGCTGTTCCACCTGTTCACCCACGCGTTCTTCAAGGCGTGCCTGTTCCTCGGCGCCGGGTCGCTCAGCCACGCGGCGGGCCACAGCTTCAACATGGTCGACGACATGGGCGGCCTGCGGAAGAAGATGCCCGTCACCTTCTGGACCTACGTCGTGGCCACCGGCGCGCTCGCCGGCATCTTCCCCCTCGCCGGCTTCTGGTCCAAAGACGAGATCCTCGCCGGCACCGGCGGCGCCAACGACGCCAACGGCACCTACTACTTCGCGCTCGTCATGCTGCTGCTGGCCGCCTTCTGCACCGCCGCGTACATGACCCGAACCATCTGGTACGCGTTCTTCAACGGCGAGTTCAAGGGCGACACCCACGGCCACGGCGACCCCCACGAGAACGGCCCGCTCATCACCGTGCCGCTCATCATCCTGGGCACCCTCGGCGCCGTCGCCGGCTTCGCCAACCTGCCCGGAACCATGTTCGGCGTCCACCTGCCCGAGTCCATCGCCCTGCGCTTCGAGCACATCGTCGAACCCGTCGGAGCGTTCTTCCCCGGCCACGCCGCCGGCTTCACCCACGCCGAGTTCAACGGCGGCCTCGCCCTCGGATCGCTGCTCGTGGGTGGCGCCGGCATCGCCATCGCCTACCTCTACTACTGGAAGGGCGCGCTGTCGCCGCTTCAGGGGCTGGCCGAACGCAACCGCTTCGCCCGGGTTGGCAAGACGATCCTCGAGAACAAGTACTACCTCGACTGGCTCTACACCGACGTGATCGTCGGGTTCGTCAAGAAGCCGCTCGCCGCATCCGCGAACTGGTTCAACAAGAACGTGCTCGACGGCATCGTCGACGGCGCCGGAGCGGGCGCAGTGCGCGCCGGGCGTTTCGTCTACGACCAGATCGACCAGGCCGTCGTCGACGGCGCGGTGAACGGCACCGCAGTGGTGGCCACCGAGACCGGCGGTGGGCTTGCCAAGACGCAGACCGGTCGGGTGCAGCAGTACGCCACGTTGTTCTTCGCGGCGGCGGCGATCATGGCCGGCGTCTTGGTGCTGGTCGTCAGCTAGGGCTACAGGAGAGATTCGAACCGTGAACACCTTCCTCAACGACTGGGGCCTGGCTCTGATCACGTTCCTGCCGCTTGTCGGCGCGGCCGTGATGTTGGCCATCCCCAAGGGCGAGGAGCAGCTCCACAAGCTGGTGGCACTGGTGGCGTCGAGCGCGACCCTCGCCGTCGGTGTCTGGCTGCTCGCCAAGTTCAACTACGACCGGGCCGGGGTCATGCAGTTCGAGATCGACCGCAAGTGGATCGAGCTGATCCACAGCCGCTTCACGATGGGCATCGACGGCATCGCCCTGCCGCTGGTGATCCTCACCGTGGTGGTCGTTCCGCTCGTGGTCGTCTACTCGTGGAACCACATCCCCAACCCGGGGAACCCCAAGGCGTTCCTCATGCTGATCCTGGTGCTCGAGACCGGCATGATCGGCTCGTTCACCGCACACGACCTCATCCTCTTCTTCGTGTTCTTCGAGGTCGTGCTGCTGCCCATGTACTTCATGATCGGCGTGTGGGGCGGCGAGGAGCGTCAGTACGCGTCGATCAAGTTCTTCCTCTACACGCTGTTCGGCTCGGCGCTGATGATCGTGGCGTTCCTCGCCCTCTACTGGCTCTCGGGCGCCACCAGCTTCAACATGACCGAGCTGCGCGGCGCGGCGCGGGTGCCCGGCGCGCTGTCCCACACCGCGCAGGTGCTGATCTTCGGCGGCATGTTCGTGGGCTTCGGCATCAAGGTTCCGATGTTCCCGTTCCACACCTGGCTGCCCGACGCCCACACCCAGGCACCCACCCAGGGCTCGGTCATCCTCGCCGCGGTGCTGCTGAAGTTGGGCACCTACGGGTTCGTGCGCATCGCCATCGGCATCATGCCGAACTACGCGGCGCAGAAGTGGGCGCCTGTCATCGCGATCCTCGCCACCGTCGGCATCATCTACGGCGCCCTCGGCTGCCTCGCCCAGACCGACATGAAGCGGCTCATCGCCTTCTCGTCGGTCGCGCACATGGGCTTCGTCATGTTGGGCATCGCCACGCTCACCGACTACGGCATCAACGCCGCGGTGTTCGGCATGGTCGCCCACGGCCTCATCACCGGCATGTTGTTCTTCGTCGCCGGGTCGATGAAGGAGCGCTACCACACCCTCGAGATCAAACGTCTCGGCGGACTGTTGGTGTCTGCGCCGCGGCTCGGCTGGATCCTCGGGTTCTGCTCGATGGCGTCGCTCGGCCTGCCCGGCCTCGCCGGGTTCTGGGGCGAGTTCCCCGCCATCCTCGCCGCCTACAACCCCGCCGAAGGGCTGTCCAAGGCGCTGTTCCGCACCTGCATGGTGATCGCCGCGCTGGGCACCGTGCTGGCCGCGGGATACCTGCTGTGGCTCTTCCAGCGCACCGCCTTCGGCACCCCCACCGAGGAGTTCGAGGACGACCCCCACATCCACGACGTCACCACCCCCGAGTGGATCGCCTGGATCCCGCTGCTGGTCGGCATCGTGGTGTTCGGGTTCCTGCCGGGCCTCATGTTCGACGTGACCAACCCGGCGGTGAAGGTCATCGCCGCCGCAGCCGGGACCATCGGGGGCTGAGTCGATGATCGGTCTCCTCGCGGCCGGAGAGTGGCTCAAGCCCACCCTCGACTGGCACGCGCTCGCCCCCGAGATCGTGCTGGCCGCGGGCATCTGCGTGGTGCTGCTGTTGGACACCGTGCTGCTGGAGCGGGCCAAGCCCGTGGTGTCCGCGGTCACCGGCCTGTTCTTCCTGGCCGCGGTCGTCCCGCTGCTCACCCTCGCCACCGGCGACGACACGGCCCGGTCGCTCTTCGGCGGCGCCTACGTCATCGACCGCTCCGCCCTGCTGCTCAAGGCGCTCTTCATCGTCTCCGCGTACGTCACGGTGCTGCTGTCAACCAACTACGTGGCCGAAGGCGAGTACTGGGAGTCGGAGTACTACACGCTGCTGTTGAGCTCCACGCTCGGCATGACGGTGATGGCGTCGTCACGGGACCTCATCACCATCTTCATCGCCCTCGAGCTGCTGTCGATCCCCGCCTACATGATGGCGGCGTGGCGCAAGCGTGACACCCGCTCCAACGAGGCCGGCCTCAAGTACTTCCTGATGGGCGTGTTCGCCACCGCCGTCCTGCTGTACGGCATGTCGCTGCTCTACGGCTACACGGGCTCCACCGTGTTGGCCGCCATCGGCGAGAAGCTCAGCGCCACCAGCTCCAGCCCCGCGGTCACGTTGGGGATCCTGTTCGTGATCATCGGGTTCGGCTTCAAGGTGTCCGCCGTGCCGTTCCACACCTGGGCGCCCGACACCTACGAGGGCGCACCCACGCCGGTCACCGCCTTCCTAGCGGTGTCGTCGAAGGCGGCGGGTTTCGTGGCGTTGATCAACGTGGTCTTCTACTGCTTCGTGGCGCAGGCGAACGCCGCCGACGTTTACGTGCCGGTGATGTTCGTGCTTTCGGCAGCGTCGATGACCGTCGGCAACCTCATCGCCCTGCGCCAGACCAACATCGTGCGCATGCTGGCGTACTCGGGCATCGCGCACGCCGGGTTCATCCTCGCCCCCTTCGCCGTGGCGGACAACCGCCTCACCGACGCGCTGCCCTCGATCGTGGTGTACCTGGTGATCTACGCGGCGATGAACCTGGGCGCGTTCGCCGTCGTGATCGCCGCGGCCCGCAAGACCCGCTCCGCGGAGATCGACTCCATGAACGGCATGCTGAGCTGGGCGCCGGGGCTCACCGTCATCATGTCGATCTTCCTGGCGTCGCTCATCGGCATCCCGCCCATCGGCGGCTGGTACGCCAAGTTCGGTGTGTGGCGTTCGGTGCTGTCCGCCGGCACCGGCTGGGGCTACGCGCTGGGCGTGCTGATCGCGGTGAACACCGCCATCGGCGCCGCCTACTACCTGAAGATCGCCCGGGCCATGTGGTTCGAGGAGCCCAACGACGGCGACACGTCACCGGTGGACGTGCCGGTGTCGCTGCGTTCCGCGCTGGCCATCACCGTGGTCGCGACCCTCGTGTTCGGGGTGCTGCCAGGCCTGCTGACCGACGCCGCGTCGGTGCCGCTGGCGCTCGGGCACTGAGCCCCCGCGGGTGAACCCGGCCGAACGCTTCGACCGCTATCAGCAGCGCTGCCTCTACGACCCCGACGCCGGCTTCTACGCGGCCGGGGGTCGGGCCGGGGGTGCTCGCGGCGACTTCCTGACCTCGCCGGAGGTCGGTCCGCTGTTCGGCACGGTGCTGGCGGGGGCGCTGCGGTCGTGGTGGGAGGAGGCCGGGTCGCCGCCGCAGTGGGTGGTGGCCGAGGCGGGCGCGGGGCGCGGCGTGCTGGCGGCCGCGGTGCTGGCTGCGAGCGCTTCGGGCGACGTGCCGTTGCGGTACGTGTGCGTGGAGCGGTCCGCCGCGTTGCGGGCCGCGGCCGTGGAGCTGTTGGGGGAGCGGGCGACGGTGGCGGATTCGCTGCCTCCGCGGGCGGACGTGCTGCTGGCCAACGAGCTGTTGGACAACCTGCCGGTGCGGATCGTCGAACGCACCGGGGAGGGCTGGGCCGAGCTGTGGGTGCCCGAGGAGCTGCGGCCTACGGACCTGTCGTTGGCGGTCGATGTCGCGGTCGGCTGCCGGCTGCCGGTGATCGAGCAGGCCGCCGCGTGGGTGACGGCGGCTCGGGCCGTCGCCCCGCGGGTGGTGACCTTCGACTACGGAGTCGCCACCACCGCCGAGCTGGTTGATCGGGCGTGGCTGCGCACCTACGCCCACCACGAGAGGGGCTCCGACCCGTTCGTGGAGCCAGGGTCGGTGGACATCACCGTGGACGTCGCGGTGGACCAGCTCCCGGCGCCGACGTTGGTGTCGACCCAGGCCGAGTGGCTGGAGCGGTGGGGGATCGAGGCGCTGGTGGAGGAGGGCCGGCGGGTGTGGGCGGAGCGGGCGTCGGTGGGCGACCTGGCTGCCGTGCGGGCCCGCAGCCGGGTGACCGAGGCCGAGGCGTTGTGCGACCCCGACGGCCTCGGCGCCTTCCTAACCCTCGAATGGCTCACCCCGCCGCAGTAGGCGTGAGGCTCGGGTGGCACCTCGTGCCAGCCGGACCAGATGCTCGCGGCGGGTGAGTCCCCGGTCGCGGAGGTGAGCGGACGCGGGCCACAACATTGCCCCCGCCAGCACCAGACGCGCCCCAATCGTTGGCGCGCGCCGCAGGGCCTCCGCTGCAACCGCCGAGAACTCGGACTCCTCATCGTGACGGGCGGCGACTTCTGTCCACGATGCCGGCACGCTCCGCCCCTCGCGCCACGACCTCCAGGCTCCACCGTCCCACACCAGAAGGTCGCGGCTGCGGTCGATGCCCACCTCCATGAGGCCGTCGAGGCCGAGTCTGGAGATCAGTCGCTGCGCGTCGACGGCGGTCGCTGACTCGGGAGGAACCCTCCCGAGGAGCTGCGCGGCATCCCGGGCAATGTGGTGAAGTGCATTGGCCTGTCCGCCTATGCAGAGATGGGCCAGCATGTGTACCAACGTGACCGCCGGCCCGGTTGTGAGAACGTCGGTTCCGGCGACTGGAACCGAGGTGGAGTCGGCCATCCAACACTCCCATCCCCTACCCAGGCCTTGTGACCGACTGAGAAGCGTGTGGTGCAGGTCGATCTCGAATCCGATGGGGTGGCGCAGCGTGAGTCCCTTGCCGATGTACTGCATGGCCCGTTTCGACGGTGGCGCGACGATCGGTTGGATCCCGAGATCTCCGAGTGTCTGTACCGCTTGTCGGAACTGGACGGCGGGCACGAGCAGGTCGATGTCACCGAAGTCTCGCCACCAGTGGTGGGGGTAGGCGCTGCGGGCGATGGCGACGCCCTTGACGATGGCTGCCGGTACCCCCGCAGCATCCAGGTGGGCCACCAACTGGGCGGCGTGGCGCTCGAGGTCGACGAGCAGCCCGACTCGTGAGGTAGCCAGGTGTTCCAGTGCCGAAGACCATCCCTCGAAATCATCGGGCCCGCAGTCAGCGTCGGACAGCGTGGCAATAAGCAGACCGCTGAGTCGTTCGGCTGCACAGCGGTGCCACAATGCCTCAGCGTTGAGATTGTCCCATTCGATCGGCGGTGCCGCAGATCCCTTCAACCTGTACGCGGCGATGGCGGGGAGGGCTTGCTCGACGTTCATGACGGTGGGCTGCCCGCTTGGCAGACGACCTCCATATCGATGAGCGTCGTCAACGCTTCACGCAGCCAGTCGCTGGGGGCCTCGAGACTCGTGAAGAGCTGATCGAAGGCGACGCCCTTTGATCCGGCCTCGTCAAGGAGTTCTATGAGGAATGCGAGCGCGACGGGCTCGAGTTTGCGCGGTGGGCTGTCGTCATCGACGGCTACGACGACGCCGGCGAAGGTTGGACGCCAAGCCACTCCCCGGCGAAGCATGAATCGGTCGGATTTCCCTGCCACTTCTGTCACCGGCAATGACCGTAACCCGCCCTTCGCACCGCAGACGGTTGAGCCGGGCACCCAGGTGGAGGCGGACACGGTCAGCCAACCCCCAGAACTGGGCGAGAGACGTAACCGGATCGGTCGTCGGGTTCGCCCAGTTCGAGGGGTCAGGAGTGGCGAAGTGGGCCGGAGCTACTGGAGTGGGCCGATGGTTGCGAGCAGGGCCGCGGTAGCCGCCATCGCTGAGCCCAGCCTCACCGTCAGCCGGTCCTCCAACGAGGCCATGCCCACCCGCAGCTCCTGTCGAAGTTCGGCGACTTCACCGCGG
>JADLFH010000005.1 GCA_020845705.1 Microthrixaceae bacterium
CCCGTTGCCGTTGTCGTTGGTGGGCCGTTGCCACGGCGAATGGGCGTCTGCGAAGTACACGTCGATCCCGCACAGCTCGGCGAGGTCTGCGTGGCGGGCCATCTCGCGGCCTTGGTCCCAGGTGAGGGTGCGGCGCAACGCCTCGGGGATACGTTCGAGGATCTCGACGACCGCGGCGAGGGTTGCGTCCGCGTCGTAGCCTTCGGGCAGGTCCGCCAACCACAGGTGGCGACTGGCCCGGTCGAAGCAGGTGACGATCGCGGAGCGGTTGCGGGCACCGATGATCAGGTCACCTTCGAGGTGTCCGACCTCGACGCGTTCGGACGCGATCGCGGGTCGGGCGTGGATGAGGTTGAACACCCCGAGGGGGCTGGTCTTGGGTGGGGGCGGCCCGAACACCCGGTGCTTGCGGCATCTACGATGCCGGTGCAGACCCTGGTGCAACCCGGCGCGTAAGCCCCGGCGCCGTGGGCGTAGACCGCCTGGTAGATGCACTCGTGGCTGACCGAGCCGACCACACCGTGAGTGCCCGCGGCGAGTTCACGGGAGATCGTCATCGGGCTGTCCTTCGCCTCCAATCGGGCGGTCACGTGCGCGGCCAGGACTGGGTCTGCGGCGAGCTTCGGGGTCTTGGGTCGGCGTCGTTGCTCGACGGCGCGGACCTGGGCCGCGGTTGCGGTGTAGCTGGCACGGCCACCGTTGCGGTTGACCTCGACGTTGATCGTGCAGCGATGCCGGCCCAGGCGAGCTGCGATCACATGGTCGGGTTCGCCGCGTTCGATCCCGGCGCGGATCTCCTCGCGCTCGCACGCGGTCAACGGTTCGGCTGGCATGCTGGGCTTCTCCATCGGTCAGGGTTGTGTGTGAAAAGCGGGCAGTTTCGCCCGCATCACGCTCTGACCGGTGGAGGCTCAACCTTCACCTCACGGTGTAGCCGTCACCCCTTGAACCCGCCGTCTGCGAAGCAAGGAAGATGCTGCGGCCGCTCATCGTCCGGACGTGCTTCTCGAAGCGCTCCCGTCGCCGGAGCGTGAGAGACGCGCTGAAGACCCCGGTGTCGACGAGAACGCGACTCACGCGTCAAGGGCGGCGTAGAAGGCATCAGCCTCGACGTCGGTGAGGTTCTCGATCAACAGGTCATCTACCGACTCCAACACCGGAGCGTGCTCAAGCTCGGCCTCGGTCAGGTCGCGAGGGAGTCCGGCGGGTTCGCGAGGTTGTGCAGCGTCACTCATGATACGAATCTCATCGTCAAGGCTACTCCTCCTCTGCATGATCGATCACCGGCGTAGCGTCCCTTCACCCCGAACGCCACACAGGCCGCCGCCCGGCACCGGATCAGTAGATGATCTGGTTGGCGACGAGGCGGTCGTAACGATCTCTCGGCATTCCGAGCAGGTCCATGAAGACGTGCTCGTTGTCGCAGCCGATCATCGGCCCCGGGTTCACGCGCGCTGAGGCCGTGCTGGTCTTGACGTAGGCGCCGTAGATGGTCTCGTCGAACCCGGCGGGGTGGTGGACGTCCACGTAGGTGCCTCTCGCCCGGTACTGGGGGTCGTCGAGGAGGTTGCCGACGCTGAGCACCGGAGCGGCTGCGACCCCGTGGTCCTGGAGCAGTGAGGCGAGCTCCCGGTGGTCGAAACCGGCGGTCCAGGTGGCGATCTGCCCGTCGAGCTCGTCGAGGTTCACGAGGCGGCCGGCGTGATGGGCGAACCGTTCGTCGCGGGCCCATTGAACCGCCGACTTGTGTTGGCGATCAACGAAACCCGCGTTTCGTTGATCGCCGAACCCAGGTTTCACTGATCGCGCACATCACCAGCCGCCACCATTATCGAGACCTAACATGAACGGTGGTGGGGCTAGTGACACCTGGGCGCTCGACGTCCGGAGATCGTGATGTCGTCCTTCGGGTACCGCTCTGGGTCCCAGGCGCCCTCCTCCTTTATCCGAATTCCCGATCGGGTGGAACCTTTGAGGACGACAAGCGTGTTATCAAGCCCAACCATTTCGATTCGTGACCGCGCCGTCGAGTCGGTGCCAAAGTCGAGGGACTCCGGCCGAAGGTCAATGTCTCCGGTCACCGCTGCTCCAGGTGTTGCAACGGCAATGAGCGCTTTCGACTCGAACTCTCTGAACTCGATCGTCCGTATAATCACATTGCACGCCCGCGCTATGGCGTACCGCTCAGGGCCGTCACCAACCCAATCTACCCCGAGGCTGAAATGGCGAACTCCACACGCCGTCACGTTTAGTACGACGAGAAGCGCCACAATCGCGCACACAGTGACTCGTTGTCGTCCGGTTCGATATCGCCCGCGATCTACAGAGCCTTGATTCCCAAGACACATCACCAGTCAAACTTTCCAATATCTCGGTTCGCGAGGCAGGTTCTGTAGCGCAGCTCCGACGCCGAGTACCGAGTTCGTTCAACAGATGGGTACGGACTCTGAGTGTACCTCGTGTGCCCCCAGGATCGCCTATCAAACTCCGCCCTATCACACGATGAATACTTGGTCGTGAAGGTCGGCCCTGGCTGCCTCGCGTTAGACCAACCCCACGTGATCACGGTATAGGAGACTGTCAGATGGTAATAGGATGTCCATTTGCGCCCTGTTGTCGTATCATGGGCCGTTACGGTATACCGTACGCGGGTGAGCTTCACGGCCTTCGCGAAGCAGCCAGCACACAGAACGTCGTACCCCGTTGCGGGCCTCTGATCCACCCGCTTACTCCCTGGTACGATCGAGTAGAGCACCTGTTCCCCCGTGAGGTCGTGTTGGTTGATGGGGTCGGTGGGGTAGGTGTAGTCGTTGGGTGTGCCGCCTTCGATGGGGTCGACCTGGAGGAAGCGTCCGAGTTGTGGGGTGTATTGGCGGGCGCCCATTTCGATGGTGGGGGTGAGGTTGGGTTGGTGTTCGAGGGGGCGTTGTTGGGATCCGTGCCAGGTGTAGTCCCAGTTCCCTGCCGAGTTGTCGACCAGAGC
>JADLFH010000006.1 GCA_020845705.1 Microthrixaceae bacterium
CGGCGGTGTAGGGGCGGGATCTCATCCCGCCCGTCCGGCCGGGACGCCAAGTGGTGGTGTAGGGGCCGGATCTCATCCGGCCCGGCCCCTGGAACGCCTCCATGGCCATCAACTCCTCGGGATTGCCTGCGCGACCGCCGGGCTTCCCGAGGCGATCCCGTTCGCGCTCGAGCACGGCTACGACCTGCTGCTGCTCGAGGGCAACTCGGCGATCGAGAGCGCTTGGCCCGAGCTGTCCGGCCCGCCCGACCTCTCGATCCTCCGCGACGCGATCCGGATCATGCGCGAGCTGAACCGCGAGGAGGACCTCGAGCTCCTGTACTTCGGCGGGGTGCGCTCGGGCACGGATGTCGCGAAGCTGCTCGGGCTCGGCGCGAACGCGGCGATCGTCGGTATGTCGCTCGCGCTCGCCGTCGGCGGCAAGATCGAGGGCGGGACGGTTGCGTTCCACGGCGATATCGCCGAGGCCGACCGGGCCGAGAACGCGGAGCTGTTCCTGAATGCCCTCAGAGTCGAGGCGTCGATCATGCCCCGCTGCACCGGGAAGACCGACATCCACAACCTCGAGCCCGAGGACCTGCGGGCGATCTCCGTCGCGACCTCGCAGGCGCTCGGAATCCCCCTCGCCGGCTTCAATCCGAAGCTGGCCGCGCCGGCGTAGGCCGCGGGCGGGATGAGATCCCGCCCCTACCCAAGGGCTGGGCGGCCGGTGGCCGTGGTCAGATTGTGGGTATGGCCGGTGTAGGGGCCGGATCTCATCCGGCCCAACTTGGCGGCGATAAGACTGAGGCTGCACATGGTTCGGGCGCATCCAGCGGCTGGCGAAGCGATCGTCGGATGTGCTGGCGAGCCTCGGGATCCGGGCCGGTCCGTAGACTCATCTCATGAGGGGGATCTCGCTCTTCAGCGGGGCAGGCGGCCTCGATCTCGGGTGTGAGGCGGCCGGTTTCGAGACAGTGGCTGCCGTCGAGCTCGATGGAGTGGCTCGTACAACGATGCTCGCCAACCGAGACGTCTACTTCCCGACGCTCGACGACGAAGCCATCTTCTCCGATGTCACCAAGACGCAACCGGAGCGAATGTTGGATGCCGCGGGCTTGGATGTGGGCGAGGTCGAACTCCTTCACGGAGGCCCACCGTGCACGCCGTTCTCGAAGAGCGGCTACTGGCTCGAGTACAAGCGGCAGGGCGCCGACCCGAAGGCTTCGCTCCTCGACGAGTACGTCCGCATGCTTGCAGGTATCCGGCCGAAGGCGTTTCTCATGGAGAACGTCTATGGCCTCGCCTACCGCAATCAGAACCGGGCTGTCTTCGAACGTTTCGCTGAAGGCGTGAGGTCGGCGGGATACTCGTTCGATCACCGCGTGCTGCTTGCGGCGGACTACGGTGTGCCCCAGCTCCGTCAGCGTCTTATTTGCGCTGGATTGCGCAAAGATCTTCTCAATGCCGCGCCTGAGGCTTGGCGTTTCACATGGCCCGAGCCGACCCACTCGGGCCCGCACGAGACCCGCAAGGGGTGGGACGAGAGCCTCCCGCTCCACCGGACCACGAGCGAGGCACTCGTAGGGCTGTCGGCGTCGGAAAATCCGGCGGAGCCCGAGGAGATCGTCGAAGGAACATACGCAATCGAGCTTCGTGCGGTGCCGCCTGGAGACAACTACCTCTGGTGGACCGCTGAGCGTGGTCACCCTCATCCACGCTTCAAGTGGCGTTCGCGCTACTGGAGCTTTCTCCTCAAGCTCGACCCGAACCGTCCGGCACCCACGATTCAGGGTCAACCGGGACCCTGGGTCGGCCCGTTTCACTGGGAGAGCCGGCGTCTGCGGACCGCGGAGGTGAAGCGTCTCATGACCTTCCCGGACGATTTCGTCGTGCTCGGCACCCGGCGCGAGCAGCAGCTTCAGCTCGGGAATGCTGTACCGCCACTTCTCGCCGAAACCGTTGTCCGTGCGATAGCGGCGGAGCTGCGCGCGCAGCGTGCCGTCGAAGACGAGCTGCTAGTTCCGGCGCAGTAGGGTCGGGCGGATGGGCATCACCATCCCGCCAGCTCGTCTGCGCTCAACGTTGGAGGCGGCGGTGATGTTGGCGGAGTCCGAAGCATCGCTGTCCGAGGAGTGGGTGGGGCGCGTTCAACGAATCGGGGCATGTCCGTCGCGGAGCTACATCGCGGCCCTCGGGACAGCCCTCTTGGCCAAGGCTGCCGATCAGCGCGTGGATGTGCTGACGGTGAAGGCGAGGGCTGGACCGAACGCGTACTCGATGCGGGGCGTCGTGAAGGTTCTGGTCGAGCGAGCGACACACTACGGATACCACCTGGGTGTCACCCGGAGCGAGCCGCTGAACAACCAGCCGTGGTTCCGCATCAAACGCGTTGACGAGGGAGTCGAGATCAAGGCCAACGCCAGGCCGTACCACCGCGACCTCATCCGCTACCTGAACGACCTCAACGCGATGTCATCTGGTGAGGCGTTGGAAGCTCTGGCTGTCTTCCTGCGCGAGCGCATCCAGTTCGCCGCCCGCCAGCGCGAGACGCGTGCGCGACTTCGTGCCGCCGAATCGCGGAGTCTGGAACGGATGATCCAACTGGCGGAGCACTTCGTGCGCGACGACCCGGAGGGCGGGCGACGCGGCCAAGCACTGGTCGCGGCTGTTCTCGACCTGACTATGGATGAAGTGGTGCTCGGAGCTATCAACGATCCTTCACCGTTTGACGTCCGCGTACTCCATGGGGGCGTCCTCAGTATCGGTGTCGAGGTCAAGCAGAAACCCGTCTCTGAGGAGGAGGCATTCGAGCTTGCGGAGGAAAGCGCCTCCGAAGGGGTGGATCGCGCTCTAGTCGTGGCCATCGCGGAGGGCCAGCGACCGCTCGACCGCGAACGCATCCGTCGGGAGAGCCACCGCGATCACGGAGTGCTCCTGGTGGTCTACGAGACCGTCGCTGAGCTGCTCTCACAGTCGGCGCTGTACTCGGGGCTGACTGCATCCCAGTTCGCCTCCGAGCTTCCGGCGTCATTCCTCCAACGCATGGAAGAACACGGGGTCAGTCCGGAAGGCCGTCAGCACTGGGTCGATCTCTGTGGCGCCCCGGACGCTTAGCCGCCACGAGGCTTGCGATCCGATCGGCTGCCTCGCTTGACGGCTCGTGCTCCCAAACCCGGAGGATGGTCCAACCGGCCGAAGCCAACATGGCGTCGTTCCGTCGGTCGCGAGCCACGTTCCGTGCGAGCTTCTCGCTCCAGTAGCCGGAGTTCGTCCGAGGCTTCGTCCCGTGCTCGGAACAGCTGTGCCAGAAGCATCCATCCACGAACACCGCGACTCGGGCCGACGGAAAGACCACGTCCGCCCGGCATTGAAGACGAGTCTCCGGAACGATGTTCTTCCGGAACCGCAGACCGCGTCGATGGAGCTCTGACCGCAACGCCACCTCGGGAGCGGTATCGACCTTCCGATTGCCCCGCATCACAGCGGTAGCGGCGGGAGAGCTCGGTGGCGGCGCTTTCAGTGGCCCTTCGATGGCCGCAGGATAGTCGGTGTCCTCGTTGGGGCTCGGGAACAGCGGGTAGCCCTCCCTCGTTCTCCATCACCGTGACCTCGCTGCTCGTCGTCCAGAACGACTGGGACAAGCCGATCGGGCGGGTCGGTAACGCGCTCGTCGACAACGGCGCCACGCTCGACGTGCGGATGTCCGGCGAGGAGCTCCCCGACCTGGACGGCTACGACG
>JADLFH010000099.1 GCA_020845705.1 Microthrixaceae bacterium
CTGGATCAATACGCTGGGTAAAGTAGCCTTGCGGATAGAGAAAGCCAACGCCAATAAAGGGCAGGTTGAGGTCGCTTGCCTCTTTGCAGTGATCGCCACTGAGGACACCGAGACCGCCGCTGTAAATGGGCAGTGCTTCATGCAGGCCAAATTCGGCGCTAAAATAGGCGATTACCTGATCGCGCTTGTCGGCGTGGGTAGTGCCAAACCAACCCAGGGTAGTCGGTGCCACGTACTCGTCAAAGGCGGCCAAGACTGCCCTATAATCTTGCAGATAATGTTCATCTTTGGCAACGGCGTCGAGCCGCTGCTGATGAACATTACGCAGAAATTTGACCGGGTTGTGATTGGTTGCCGTCCAGAGGGCGTCATCAATGCGTGCATAAAGCGCCTGCGCATCCGGCTCCCAACTCCACCAGAGGTTATAGGCCAGTTCTTGCAGCCGGGCAATGGCCGTAGGTAACTTGGGAAAGACAGAAACTTTACTGATAAATTTCATGGAAAAATTGCTCCTTTTTGCCGGCAAATAAACGGTAATTGACAGACAAACGCCCTAAATTGCATAAACAATTCGAGCAGGCGTTAGATCTCTTACGTGGCAGCAACGCAAGCGGTTGCATAACTTTATTTATCGTCTATTGTACTTGAATTCAGCAGAAAAGAGCTAATTACGGGGAGACAGGGAGACAGGGAGACAGGGAGACAAGGAGACACGAGACAAGGAGACGGATGTCAAGTCCTGAAATATGTTTACAGCGAATTAGTCGCAAGTAAGCCGCAAGTGTTGATCATAAAAGTGAGCCGGCTTCTGATAGTTGAGTGCGAGATGAGGGCGCTTGAAGTTGTAAAGAAAAACGGCCTGTGCCACGGCCTGGTGCGCCTGTGCCTCCGCCACAAAGAGGTGGTCGAGGCCATACTCGATTTTGAGAATGCCATTGATCCGTTCTGCGAGGGCATTGTCGTAACAATTGCCGACCTCGCCCATACTGGAGCGGATCTGATGCTGGGCCAGTTGGTCACGAATGGCCTGTGCCGTGTACTGGCTGCCATGATCGCTGTGAAAGATGAGCCCTGGTGGCAGCGTCTTGACCTGGCGCACGGCCATGGCCAAGGCCCGGGACAAGCCTTCGACGCACAGCGAAGCACTGAGATCGTAGCCCATGATGCGCCGCGAAAAGACATCGGTGATTAGGACCAGATAACGGAAGCCGTCTGCCGTCGCCAGATAGGTGATATCACTGACCCACGCTTGATTGGGGCGCACAACCACCGTCTCCGCCAGCAGATTGGGACAACGCCAGGTGCCGGGCCAGGTGGTGCGATAGCCACGGCGCAGGGGCGGCACGAGCAGTTCATGGCGGTTGAGCAGGGCGAAGAGGCGGTCACGCCCGATGGTGATGGCCGTGCCGGTCAGCTGTGCAGGCAACTCTTTCCACAGCTTACGCGTGCCCAGCCGGTGATGTTCGTGGCGCAAGGCGTGGACGGCGGCCAGGACCGTCGCTTCGTCCGCACGCCGTTGTGTCTGGCGCCGGCACTGTTGGTAATGCCCTTGTCGGCTAATCCCGAACCAGCCACAGATGGCGTCGATCGTCTGCGGCCGGCTCAGCGGCGGCTGGTGCGCATGGGCATGGCGAATGACTTCGGTCCGAAAGTTTTTTTTAGATCGGTCGCGAAGTGTTCGTCCGCCACCGCCACCACACTTTCCAGCATCAGCACGTTCAACTGTGACTGTGCCAACGCCGACTCGAGCAGCCGCACCTGCTCTTCTAACCGTTTCATGCGATTTTGTTCGTCTGGACTTTGAATCACCATGAGTTTATACCGACTGCATTCCCGGCCATATTGGGCTAGCCATAAGTTGATCGTCCGCGTGCCGCCGATGCCATATTTCGCACGCAGCCGCTTCGCTGACGCACCCGCTTCGTATTCACGCACCACTTGTTGCTTGAACGCGATACTGTATCGCTTATATGCCTTTTTGTCCATTGTCACAGCCTCCCGGTCTGTTTTTTTCGGTGGAGGTGGTGGGGCGGAGCCGGCCTGCAGGCCGGCTC
>JADLFH010000100.1 GCA_020845705.1 Microthrixaceae bacterium
CAGGTCGAAGTGGCGCGGAGCGGGGCGCTTGCATATCCCGTTTTGATCGGCCTGTGGTCTCAGGGCATTGGGCACATGCTCTGTGCGGTCGTCGGGACGGATGCCTTGAACCCGCTTGTGTTTGATCCGTGGTTTGGACAGCATTGCACCTTGGAGCAAGCCAAGGCACAGCTCGGTCCCGAAGTTGCGTTCGTCGGCTGCGATCTGGTCAAGGAAACCCATGCCTATGGGGCCGGCGGCCTTTCAGCAACTCCCGCGACTTGATCCGCGTCACCCTCCCCGATCCATCAGCCGCTTCAGCGTGGTCTCGTGCCACTTCTCGCCTCGCGCCTGCACGCTCTCGCGGTTGAACCGGTCGGCGATCTCGCGGAACGAGTAGCCCTGTTGGCGCATGGTCCGCACTCGCTGGATCACCGCCTGCTCGGGCTCGACCGGCACGAGCTTCCGGCCGTCGTCGCCCACGGAGAAGCCGTAGGGCGGGTCGCCGCCGGTCTTCTCACCGATGGCCCGCTTGTGGGCGAGCGCCGCGACAGTTCGTTCTGCCACGAGCCCGCGCTCCATCTCGGCCGCGCCGGCCATCACGGTCAGGAAGAACCGCCCCATCGCTGTGCCCGTGTCAATGCTCGACCCGCCGAGGTCGATCAGGTGCAGCGCGATGCCCGCACGATCCCACGCCTCGGTCTGCCTGAGCGCGTCAGCCGCGTTGCGGAACAACCGGTCGAGTTTGACGGCGACCACGGCCTTGATGCCGCGCCGACCTGCCACCTCGATCAGCCGCGCGCCGCCACCTCGATGCCCCAGCGGCTTCCCGCCGCTCACGCCCGCGTCCTCGACCACCTCGACAAGATCGAGACTCTTCATCGCGCAGTACGCCGCGATGGCCGCCCGCTGCGCTCCGAGCGACACGCCTTCTCGCACCTGCTCCTCGTGCGACACGCGCACATAACCCACTGCCTTCATACTCGCCTCCTTGCTGGATTCGCTCCGCTCGGCACGGAACATCGGGAACGACGCAGATCGCCAAGGGTGGGCGCGCATCGCGTCGCGCAGCAGCTTCGATATGTTCGAGGTAGAAGTTGACGACAGAGTAGGTGCGGTCGAACGGCTCCCGCTGTCGGGTGGCGTCTTCGAGAGCGCGCGCGTCGATCTCGAACATCCTGCTTGGCTCCGGCAGCCCAACACCGAATGCCGCCGAGTATCCGGGATAGAGTGGCCACAATCGGGAGTCCTGCCCGACACCCACCGCGTGCGCTTGGTTAGCGGCCCTCACCCAACCGCACCACGCAGCGGAACCCAGCGGGGTCCCCACCACAACGTACTGGCTCGCGGTCCTTCTTGGCGCGTCATA
>JADLFH010000007.1 GCA_020845705.1 Microthrixaceae bacterium
CGTGAGGTTCGAGATCACGAACTCGGTGAGATCGCTCCCCTGCTCGGCTGCAGCGCGATCGATGAGCGCCCGTTCATCTTTCGTCGTGCGAACCTCGAGACGCTCGCTGCGCAGTCGGGTCGACATCGCTTCACCTCCATCTGTCCGGCCAGTGTACGGCCACACGGTCCCCATCAGCAACGTGAAGGTGCCGAGAACTCGTCCGATGCGATGTGTCCAGGGTGAATGGCAGTCCGCCTCCCACGGCGAGGTGTTGAGGACGCGTCGAGGTGGCGAGGGTTCGCTGCTGTTGTTGGCTCGACGGGAGTTCAGGCTGCGGTGCGGTACTCGTTGATGAGTCCGCCGCAAGTGGCGTGTCGTCGGATCGGCTGACCTGAGAAGATCGGGGCGACGTTGTCGTGGTCGTTGGGCGCTCGTTGGTTGATTCCGCGGTGCGGACGATGGCTGTTGTAGTGCTCGAGGTACTCGTCGAGCAGGTATCGGAGTTGGCGTTCGTTCCAGATGATCGTCCAGTCGAGGAGCTCGTGACGCAGGGTGCGGACCCATCGTTCAGCGAACGCGTTCGCCTGCGGCGAGCGCGGTGGCGTGCGGATGGCGGTGATGCCGGAGCCGGCCAGAGCGGTGTCGAACGACGCGGTGAACTGTCCGACGCCGTCACGGATCAGGTACCGGAACCGATGGTCGTCGGGGAGCCGCATGAGCAGGTTGCGGGCGGCTTGGGTGGTCCACGGGCCGGTCGGGTTGGTGGCGGTTCCGGCGAGGTGCACTCGTCGGGTGGCGATCTCGATGACGAACAAGACGTGGAAGCGGCGGAGCAGTGCAGTGTCGACGCATCTGAAGTCGGTCGCAGGTATTCCCTTGGCTTGGGAGCGGATGAACTCGGACCACGACGGACCAGTGCGGTCACGGGTCGGGTTGATACCTGCGGTCCGGAGGATTCTCCACACCGTCGACGCGGCAAACTGGTGTCCGAGGCGGATCAGTTCGCCGTGAACGCGGCGGTAGCCCAGGCCGGGTTCTCCCGAGCGAGCCGGATGACCAAACGTCGCAGTTCAGGATCGATCGGTGGTCGTCCCGGAATGGCAGTCGGTGGTTGGGTCCAGTGTCGAGCAACGATCCGCCGGTGCCAGCGCAGCACGGTTTCAGGACGAACGGTCAGAAACGCGGTCCGCTGGCGGGCACGGTCCATTGCCGAGGCGAGCACAGCAAGGATAGCCCGCGTTATGCCGAACCGAACAACGGACTCACCTCACGCGACCAGCACCGCCCGAGCCGACATCGGCATAACGCGAAGGTCGGCATAACCACGACCTCCGCCACACCCATGCCACGATCCTGCTCAAGGCCGGCGTCCACGTGAAGGTCGTCAGCGAACGCCTCGGCCACAGCAGCCCCGCCTTCACCATGACCGTGTACCAGCACGTCATCCCCGGCATGCAGGCCGACGCCGCCCGCCTCTTCTGCGAGGCGCTCTACGGCAGCTGAGTTGCCCGGACAGTACGAGAGCCGAACTCGTTGCCTCAGGGTGCGGGGCAGGCCGATGCGACACGACCGGCCACGACGCTCGCTCCAAATAGCAGGGCTCCAATGACGGAACTGATGCCAATCAGGTTGAGGGTTGTCGTGAGGCCCATAGGCCACTCCCTTCCGATCAAGTGATCGATACAGGCAGTCAGTGCGACTGCGGCGATGGTGAGTACAACGCCGAGCGCCGTGGAACCGGTCTTGCCCCGGAGGTGCTTACGGGACTTGAACCCCGCCTCCGGCCGCACACCATTCACCCTGAGGCAACGAGTGCACGCCACAGGCTATCGGCCGGGGGCCCGGGCAACGCGACGGTGATGTGCGTAACGTGCACGTTACGGCTACCCTGAACGACATGACGGCACCGACGGGAGCAGAGCGTTACCTCGCTCGTCGCCTGGAGGATCCCGAGTATCGCCAGGCTTACGAGGAGGCACGCGAGCGGATCGAGCAGATCGACTCGGTGATCCGCGCCTTCGATGCCCGACGCGAGGAGCTGCATCTCACCAAGGCTGAGCTGGCTCGACGCGCCGGCGTGAAGCCAGAGGCGATCCGACGCCTCTTCTCGGCCGAAAAGCCGAACCCCACGCTCACGACCCTGGTCGCGCTCGCTGGAGCTCTCGACCTCGAAATCCGACCATCCCCCCGTCGAGGTGCGTCAACTACTCGAGCACGGTCCGCCGCTTCCGGAACTCGACGCCGTAGCGCTTGACCCGCCGGTAATCCCTCGGGTGTGCTGCCGTGCGCGGTGGCTTCGAGAGACCGTCGATGCACACGATGCTGGACCCTCCGAGGTCCTCGGCGTCGCGCTCGAGGACACAGAACAGCCGATGGTTCATGCCGCCACCCTGCACCCGGACCTCGAAGTAGCCGGCCATGTCATCGTGCATCGCCTCCCACTTGCCGCCGCCCGAGAACGAAGGCGGTGGCGCTGCCGCCACCGCGTCGAGGACGGCGTGGATCTCTGCAGCGACCTTTGGCGGAACGGAGTCCAAGAACTCGATCGCCGGGGTGCTGCGACTCGGGTCGTCGGCTTGGGCTCGCTGGAAGAACTGGATCCGCCATGGATCCGCCGAGCGCCTAGTCACGAGGGTCGTCTGGTGGCTCGGGCGGAAGGCTCACAGGCTCGGCAACCTCGTCCTCGATAGCCAGCGCCTCGATGAACGCTGCCAACCTTCGGGCCTCGCGCCGCGTCAGATCAGGCGGCAGCTCAACTGATGCGAGCACGCCCTGCCGGAGGGGGAACGGGTAGGTGATGATCGCTGAGCCATGGCCGGGATGGGGCGCTGAAGGTCCAGGGGGAGGCGCCGGGGTTGACGGTGCCCCGCTGTCGGTCTTGGACGACTCAGGTGCAGCGCTCGTGGACGCACCATTTCCCTTCGACCGCGATCGCTGCTTGACGCTCGGCCGCCAGGTCGCCGGGCTCGCCCGGAACTCCTCGAACATCGCCGCCGCCCGCGAGTATCGGCCCTTGTAGGTGGAGAGGCTGCCGGACGAGAACTTCATGGCCCTCAGCGTCTCGAACCGCCGGAGGACGTCGTCCTCGTCCAAGCTCGTCAGATCCACGGTCTCCCAGCCGTCGGCCCCTTCAGTGGCTGAGAGCACCTCCTTGACCGCCGTCTTCATCGCCTGCCCGGTAGCAGTCTTCAGGTAACCCTTCTGGATCGCGTAGTCGAGGAAGGCGACAAGGCCGGCCCCCGTGGCCGTAGGAGTGAAGTCTATGTCGCTCATTGTCTTACTCTCCGATCGGAACCGATGCGTCCTCGGACGGCCACTATACAGGCTGGTCGCCCAAGACAGCCTCATCCAACCGTATAAGCGCCTCAAGATCAGACAGTGTCCGGTCGGGTGCCGTCCGCTGGGAGGCGTGCTTAGGCGGGCCAGGATCATCCGTTCGGCACCCACGAGCTGGGAGCCCACGGCCCAACCATCGGCCGCAACGCCGGCCAGGGGCCGGAGGCGTCCCGTTGGAAGATCCGTTAGTTCCCATGGCCCCTGGCGGGGCCGCCCTCGCGGGATGAGAATCGGGGGTCGAACCGGGCAGAGGTCGTTCTTCTATGGCGTCTTGGAGCCCGTCGTTAGTTTGAGCCCGGGGGTCTTGGGCGCTCCGCTCTGTTGCTTCGAGCACGTATCTCAGTCTCTGGATTCGAGACCCCCATCCGGTTCGGCACCTCGTGTTGTCGAGCCGGAAGGAGCCGGTGATGGAGATGGAAGTGATCGTGGAGCGGTGCGCGTTCTTGGACGTGCACCGCGACACTGTGATGGCGTGTGCTCGAACACCCGACGGTCGCGGCGGCCGCAGCGAGGACGTGACCGAGTTC
>JADLFH010000101.1 GCA_020845705.1 Microthrixaceae bacterium
CGCTGTGCAACGCCGTATCGACGACTTCCTGCGCGATGTTCTCGTCCTGTTCCTGCTGCTGCGCCATCAGCTCGCTTACCGCCTGTTCCAGCCCGCCTTCCATGCTCTTCATCAGGCGATCGACGGTGCGGTGGTGCAGGCCTTTCCAGTCCTCCGGCATCTGCGTGACGTCGGCGGAGATTTTCTGCGCGGCGGCGACGCTGCTGGGGATTTCCTTGGCGGCCATCAGGGCGATGGCGTGGGAGAAGGTGCCGACGGCGTCGTTGGCTTCCTTGATGCGCGGGTCGTTCATGATGGCGGGGTTGGCATGCGCCGCCTCGGAGAGCAGGTTCCTGTACATCTCGGCCATCTCGTCGATCGCCTGCGCGAAGGCTGCCTTGTCCTCGGGCTTGCCGACGGTCATCAGCTCCTCGACCGGCGTGTCGCCGAGCTTGAGGTTCTTGAGCTTGCGAAGGATCTCGCGCGCCAGCTCGATTGATTCCTCGCGCGCCGGCGGCTCGAGGCTGTCGACCGAGCGCATGCGCCGCGCGGTGTCGCGGATGCGTTCGCTGATCTCGACCAGGCGCTCGACCGGCGACTGCGCGTGCGCCGCCAGCCCGGTCATGCGCTCGATGCCGGTTTCGATGACGGACAGCAGCCGCTTGACCGATTGATGCTCGCGCATCTCCCAGCGTTCGGGCATGGCGTCGAGCGCGGTTTCCAATTGTGGAACGGCGGCGTGACCGGGCGGCAGCATGGAGAGGCTGTGACGCGCCAGCGCCATGGCGATGGCGCCCGCCGCATCTCCGGCTTCCTCCACCGACAGGTCGCGCAATAGCTCGGGCCGTCCCGCCGCCGATTGATGCGCCAGGCCGGAATAGACCTCGACCAGCCGCGCCAGCGCCTCGGCCTTGCCGACCTGCTCGGCGGGCGTGCCCTGATTCAGCCATTCCTCGAGCGTCGGCTCGCTGAACTGCAAATTACGCAGCCAGCGCAAAATCGTGCGCGCTTCCTCGACCGATTCTTCGCGCGCGGGCGGCGCAAGCGTATCCACCGAGCGGAGGTTCTGCGCGGCGGTGGCGGTGGCGGCGCCAAGCACCGCCATCTTGTCGTTGTCGTTGGCGCAGGCGTTCGCCAGCTCGGTCGGGCTGAAGCATTGCTTGCGAAGCGGCGGCGGGGCCTTGAGATGCTCGATGCTGAACGGCGTCGTCTCGAGACCCGGCAGGCCCCAGCCGCAGTTGACGATGCCGAGCACGTCGCAGAGGCGGCGGCGGACGCCTTCCAGCATGCCCGCGGGTTTCTGCTGCCGCGACAGCAGGTAGTTATACAGCACCGCCGCGCCCGTGCCTTCGCCGTTGGCGGCGTCGACGTTGATCGATTTCATCAGCACGCGCCTTACGCCCTTGTCGTTGGAGAGGCCTTCGCCGAGCGCGGTGGC
>JADLFH010000008.1 GCA_020845705.1 Microthrixaceae bacterium
AGCGGCCCTGTTACGACTGCGTCCCTGTAGAGAGGCGCCTGCTCGGGCCACTGCACGCAGAACACGTCGCTCACGGGCCGTACGAGGCGGCCTGTGAGGGTTGCCGAGTCGATTCGGTCGTAGACCTCGATGTAAGCCGTGCGGCAGCCGAGGAACCAGGCGATCCAGAAGAAGGGGACGGCCACACCTGCGCCGTTGGACACGACGAGATGCGGCCTCCAGGTCCAGAGGAGTCGCACCGCCACGCCAAGATTACGGAGGAGGTTCGGGATGTTGCGCGTCGTGGGGTGGTGCGCCCAGACGACATTCTCGTCCTGGAGGAGGTCGACGGCGTCGGCCTTGTCGAAGGTCACCCAGCGTCTCTCATGCCTGCTCCACCACGGTCGGAGCCGCAAGAGTTGGGCGAGGTGACCGCCGGAGGAGCACACGAGGAGCACGTCGTATCGCTCGTCGTCCCCCACGGACCGGGGTGGACGACGCAATCGCCGAAGGAACAAGTCGAGGCGAGGACGGCGCAACGGTCGTCACCACTGCCGCGGCTTGGGATCCACCACGACACCGACGATCTTGGAGAACACCTGGGCGAGCATGTTGTAGGCATCCACGATGTCCCGACGCGTGTCGACGGCAGGGTCGACGCAGAGAAGTGAGCCCTCGGTGATGCCGGCCACCTCCAGCGCGTTGGCGAAGCGGAGCACGGGCGGGGACATGACGATCAGGTGGTCGTGCTCGAGCGCCACGTCTTCGAGCACGTACATCATCGCCGGTGATGCGAGGACACCGCTTGCGGATCTCGAAGTCAGGTTGCCGGGGATGACGTGCAGGCTCTTGATCTCGTCGAAGTCGAGGATCGCCTTCTCCAGGGGCATGGACCCGCTCGCCACGTCTATGAGGTCAGCGGCAGGCTCGTCGGCGAAGTGCCTACGGAACGAGTTCGACTCCATGTCCGCCCAGACCAGAGCCACGTCTCCGCCCGCATGGGCGAGTGCAACGGAGAGGTTGAGTGCCACGTGCATCGCCGGTTGGGACGCATTGGCACCCGTTATCAAGAGGCGACGAACGGTCCCGTCGTGGCGGCCGGCCTGGTCCGCTCGGTGCGGCCAGAGCTGAACACGCAGCTTCCTGTAGGCGAAAGCCGCCGGGGAGTCCGGGGCACTGAGCGCGACCGAGCCTTTGAACGGAGTCTCGGGCAGGCCCTTCAGGTCCACCTGTGGGATCACGGCGAGGGGCGGTGATCCCATGATCTTGCTGAACTCGCGCTCGTCCCGCATGAACCTGTCGAAGCGGTCTAGGACGATCGAGGTGACCACGCCGACGACGGCACCGAGTATCGCGGTCGCGAGCACGATCGTTACCTTCTTGAAGATGCCGCCCGACGGCAGTTCGGCCGGCTGGATGACACGGCCCGGTGTGGTATCGAGGCCTGCTTGGGACGCGAGATCCTGTTCGACGATCGCAATCCGTTCGATGAGAGCGTTCTGCCTGGTCACGGCGCGGGTGTGCTCGGCCGACGAGACGGTGGCGGCATTGACGGCGTCGATCGTGCTCGAGAGCTCGGTCTGGAGCTGTTCGAGCTGGATCGAGAGCTGGTCGGTACGGGCTTTCTTGGTCGCCTCCGCCTGTTTCTGTCGGTACTCGAGATATGCCTCGGCAAATGCCTGCGCCCCGTTCTGGGCCGCCTGCGGTGTGGCCGCCTTGTATTCGATCTCGAGGATGAGCGTGTCCAGCGGGTTCTGCACGTCGACCTTGCTCAGCAGCTTCTCGGGATCGTCCTTGCCCAGTGCCTTCGCGGCGAGCTCGGCGACGACGGTGCTCGTGACGATACCTTTCTCCGTGTCGGCACTCACCGACTCGTTGAGACGCGCCACGTTGAAGGGATCCGACGTGATCGGTTGGATGAGCACTGATGCCGTCGAGGTGTAGCCGGCTCCGATTCGTGTGGACAGGGGTATGCCGATGAACATCCCGACCGCGGCACAGATCGCGATGAGTCGCCACCTCCGCCTCAGGATCTGCACGTAGTCGGCAAGCGTCACGCGAATACCCTTCGTAGAGCCGAGTGCTCCCGGTGGTCGAGACCCCCGGCTCCCCGGGATCTCGGGTTTCGGGGGCCTTCCATCTTACCGATCATGGGCTGTCGCGCTCACAGCGACGGGAGCTCTGCCTGCTGCAGGGCACATGCGGACATGAGTTCGCTGTCGGGATCGCCGCCCAGGGATGCGGCCCACACCTCGCGACGCAACAGTTCGAGGCGGTGGCAGAGGGCGGCGGCCTCGCGCTCCGATCGGCCGAGGCCTATGCGGGCGAGGTCCGTCGCAGCGCTCCGCGTTGCGTACGCGAAGCTGCCTCTGGCATCGGTTCCCTTCTCGACATAGGCGTACTGAAAGTGGAAGTGCAGGATGTCGAGGCCGACCGGGACGCCCGCTGCGCTGTACTCCCAGTCCCAGACATGGAGCAGAGCCTCCGGCGCTGCGCGCGCCATGTTCCAGGCAACCCAGTCTCCATGCCATCGTCCGTGGCGCACTTCCACGGAGCCGAAGGGCTCTGCGATGTCGAGCGCGCGGGCGAGCAGGTCCGCATGAGCCGTGTCGAGGGCACAGCCTGCAAGCCAGCGTGCATACATGGCTGATTCCCGGATCGGGTGGACCGAGATGGTATCGCCCATGCGCGCCACCGCCTCCGTGACGTAGCTCGCGGGCGCAGCTCCACTCTTCACACGACGCAGGCCAGCCGGAAGCGGGTGCGTGAGAGTCACGGCCAGGTCCCTCCACCTGAAGTCACAGTGGAGCTGCGGTGTCTCGAGACCGACGGCGTCGTCGTCATGTGCCCGAGCGAGCACCCGCGCCTCGTTCTCGACCAGCTCACGCGTGACCTCGTCCCAACCGACCTTCGCAAAGGCGACCATCTTCCCTGCGGCATCGACGAGCTGGAGGACCGGGGTCGCGAAGGGGCCGGGGGCTCCGGTGGTCGCGGCGAAGGTCAGGTGCGAGACACCGAGGCGGTGTTCGATGACGTCGAGCAGGTTCTCGGGTCCGCGTGTCACGCCCACGACGCGACCACCAGCTCGCAGGAGGGGGCCGGCCAGCCCTGCCCGGAAAGCCGTGCCGAGCACACGTCGCATCACCCGCATCGGTGGCGGTCTGAGGCCGTTGTGGAGTGTGAGTGAAGCGGTGGCGAGCACGTTCGAGTCCACAGGAACGAGGAAGGTACGGGTTCCCCTGCTCGACACGGCCGCGAAGGTGTGATCCGCATGAGCTGGGCGGCACACCGAGAGGCCGAGCTTGGCGAAGAGGGCGGCCGGGGTGTCCGGACGCATGATCCCGTCACCGCCACTGATCCGGTCACCGCCCCTGTGCATCGCTCGGAGCATAGGAGGTTGGTGTCGGGGTGGGTCAGGTGTTCTTCTGGTAGACGCGGACCCAGTCGACTTCGTAGTTGGCGGGGAATTGTGTCGTCTGGTCGGGGGCACCCGGCCAGTTCCCGCCGATGGCGAGGTTCAACCTGATGTAGAACTTCTGGTCGAAGGGATCGGGGTAGCCGAAGTTGCTCGTGAACTCGGTGATCTGGAAGTAGGGCTGTCCGTCGAAGGTCCACGTGAATCGCACACTCACCGCCGGATTCGACGAGATACCGTCACCTGTGGGGTTGCCCTGGGCGTCGAAGAGCTCCCAATCGAGACCATACGTGTGCCAGCCGGCATCGAGATCGGCACCGGTGCTGTAAGCCGACGCAGACTGTGCATGGCTCCCGTCGGGCTTCTCCCAGTGCAGGGTGCCGTGGATCTTGTCACCCTCACTCCCGATGTACTCCATGATGTCGATCTCGCCACCCTCGGGCCAGCCCTGATTCGACCTGAGCCAGAACGCAGGCCAGAGCCCCTTGCCCTCAGGCAACTTCGCCCGCACCTCGAAACGTCCCCCCCGCTGCATGAACTTGTTGTTCGTGTTGAGATGACCGCTCGTGTAGCTGCGCACGGCCCCACTCGGACACGTCACGGTCTCCTTGCGGCCCTGCAATTTGAGCGTCCCACCCGCCACGATCAAGTTGTTGGGAGTCAGACACGCAAGCTCGTTGTTGCCATCCCCGTACGTGTCATGGTGGATGTTCCACTTGTTCGTATCCACATACGTTCCGTCGAACTCGTCCGACCACGTCAAAGACCACCCAGGCGCAGGCGGCGGGGGTGGAGGCGGCGTCCCGTAGGTGACAGTCAGATCGACAGGCTGGAACCGCAGATCACCGGATGTCTTCCACGACTGGTGCACCTCGACCGCGATCGTGTTCACACCCTCGACGAACAGATACGGATCGAGAGCGAAACTCCGAATCGCCGTCTCCTGGGACCCATCCCTGTAAGTCGTGGCCCACGTGTCATATGAAGCCATCGTCGGCATGTTGTCACTCGCCGCCCAATTCCCGTTCACATACACGACCGCACCGTCATCGACAGCCATCTTCATCTGCGCCGACGCGACGTGGGCGACATCACTCACGTTCACAGTCGTACGGAAATACGTCGTCGGATACCTGTCGCCCGACGGCCCCAGATCCACGGCCGTCGCGATCCCACCATCACCCGCACCGAACGCACCGACCCCCTGCTCCCAC
>JADLFH010000009.1 GCA_020845705.1 Microthrixaceae bacterium
TCGAGGTCGTCGAGCCCACCCAGCGCAGCTACAAGTGATCGGGAGCCACTGAACCGTGTCCAAGATGCTCAACCTCACCCTGAAGGTCTGGCGCCAGGAGGGCCCCGACCAGCCGGGTCGATTCGAGACCTACACCACCACCGTCGCCGACGACGCCTCGTTCCTCGAGATGCTGGACTACGTCAACGAGGACCTCATCGCCAACGACCAGGAGCCCATCGCCTTCGACCACGACTGCCGCGAAGGCATCTGTGGGTCCTGCGGCGTGATGATCGACGGCCAGGCGCACGGCCCCCAGAAGGGCACCGCCACCTGTCAGCTCCACATGCGCAAGTTCGACGACGGTGCCCAGGTCACCATCGAGCCGTGGCGTGCCGCGGGCTTCCCGATCATCCGTGACCTGTCGGTGAACCGGGCCGCGTTCGACCGCATCATCGAGGCGGGCGGCTACATCTCGGTGTCCACCGGGGCTGCTCCCGAGGCGAACATGGTCCCGGTGCCCAAGGACGCCGCCGACGCGGCGATGGACGCGGCGGCCTGCATCGGCTGTGGGGCTTGCGTCGCCGCGTGTCCGAACAGCGCCGCGAACCTCTTCACCGCCGCGAAGATGCAGCACTTGAACCTGCTGCCCCAGGGCCAGGCCGAGCGCTGGCGGCGTTCGGAGGACATGGTCGAGACGATGGAGCAGTTCTTCGGCTCCTGCACGAACCACGGCGAGTGCCAGGAGGCGTGCCCCACGGAGCTCTCGATCGACTTCATCGCGATGATGAACCGCGACTACCTCAAGGCGAAGTTCGCCAACCGCCGCCGCGGCGGCCAACCCGTTTCGTGATGCGAGGCACGACAGATCTGTCGTGCCTCGCATCACAGAACCGGTCGGGGGTGGAGCCGGCCATGGGTGGAAACGACCGATTCCCCTGCCAGACTGGGGCCGGAACGCAGGACGGACAACCGGAGGCACAACATGTCCAAACGAATCATCACGACCCTTGTCGCTGTGGCCATGGCGGCCATCTTCACCGTCGGCTGCGGCGATGTCGCAGACGACAAGGCGACGAATCGCGACTCGAACAGCGAGAGCGGCAAGGACTCGGGCAGCTCGAACGACAGCAGTTCCAACGACGATGGCTCCGACGGTGGATCGAGCTCCGATAGCGACTCGAGCTCCGATAGCGGCTCGGACGACGCCACCGACATGTCGATTCCCGATCTGAGCGACTTCGGCAACCTCGGGGAGTGCATGGAGGCCGCCGCCGCGTACGCCGGCATCGCACTGTCCGCCCTTGGTGGCGAAGACGCAGCGAAGGACGCCGAGAAGGCCCTGGAGGGGATGAAGGCGAACCTTCCCGACGAGCTCCACGATGATCTCGAGCTGGTGGCCAACGCCTACGCCACCATGGCGAAGGAAGGCCTGATCGAAGGCGGCGAGGCGGTGGACACGCCGGAGTTCAACGAGGCGAGCGAGCGGATCTCCGACTACTTCGACAAGGAGTGCGGGGGCGATTCGGGCAACTGAGCCTCGTGAGGTTCCTCTCCGCCGAATGGTTCGAAGCGATGGATCTGGCCGCCGGCACCGTGGAGGTGCCGGCGGAGATCCAGGTGTCGGTCGCCCAGATCGTCACTGACGCTCCCGGCGGCGAGCTGCGCTGGGTCCTGATCTGTGAGGACGGGACGTGTCGCATCGAGCGATCCGGGAGCGCGACGGCGACGGTCACGTTGTGCTCGAACCACGCCACCGCGCTCGCCATGGCCACCGGTCGGCTGGCCGCGAGCAGGGCGGTGCTCGGCGGCGACCTGACCATCGGCGGTGACCCGATGCATCTGGTCACCGCCACCGCGGCGCTCGACCTGTTGGGTCCCGCGTTCGCCGCGGTCGGCGAGAAGCTCGACGCCTGACTGTCCTACGGTGGGCCGGTGCCCGAACTGCCCGAGGTCCGCGCCCAGGCCCACCGCCTCGGCGAGCACTTCCGCGGTCGTCTCCTCGACCGCTTCGAGGCTCTGTCCTTCACCGCTCTCAAGACGTTCGATCCCCCACCTGACGCAGCCCGCGGCCTTGCCCTCAGCTCCGTCGGCTCCCGCGGCAAGCACCTGCTCGTCGGCTTCGAGCCGTACACCTTTGTCGTCCACCTCATGCAGGGCGGTCGCCTCGAGCCGGACGTGAAGCAGGCGGCCAAGCCCCGTGGATGCCTCGCCAGATGGCGCTTCGGCGACGGGTCCGCTCTGCTGCTCACCGAAGCCGGCCGCGAGCACCGCGCCGGCGTTTGGGTGCTGGAGGGTCCCGTGGAAGGCCGCTCGCCCCTCGATGACCTCGGACCGGAGGCCGACGAGATCGCCGTGGACGACCTGGCGATGCGCCTCGCCGCGTCGTCGACGCGACTCCACGGGTTCCTCCGGGACCAACGCCAGCTCGCGGGATTGGGCCGGCGGCTCGCGAACGAGGTGTGCCGCCGGGCGAAGTTGTCGCCGTTCGCCTCGACACGGAAGCTGACAGAGGAGTCGGTAGTCGCGCTCGGGGCCGCGATCGGGGCCGCCATCGCCGAGTCCCTCGAGTACGAGGCGGGTCAGGACCACATGACCCGATCTGCCGAGCGGCCGGTGCGGGTGCACCACCGAGCCGGGGAGCCATGCCCCGAATGCGGCGACGTGGTGCGGGCGGTCAGCTACAACGCCTACACGGTCAACTCCTGCGCGACCTGCCAGACCGGCGGCAAGATCCTCGCCGACAACACGACGAGCCGTTTCCTCAAGTAGCGCGTTCTGTGGGCGGATCCCACGAAAGTTTCCTGGGATCCGCCCACAGAACGGGTGTCAAATGGGGGTCAGATGAGGCCGAGCTCCTGGACGGCGTCCCGTTCGGAGACCAGCTCCGCGGTCGACGCGTCGATGCGCGCGCGGCTGAAGTCGTCGATCTCCAGTCCCTGCACGATCTCGTAGTTCCCGTCGCGGCACACGCAGGGGAACGACGAGATGATCCCCTCCGGAACGCCGTAGCTGCCGTCGGAGGGGATGCCCATCGACACCCAGTCGCCCTCAGGGGTGCCGAGGTGCCAGCTGCGGATGTGGTCGATCGCCGCGTTCGCCGCGGAAGCCGCCGACGACAAGCCCCGTGCCTTGATGATCGCCGCGCCGCGCTGCGCGACCGTGGGGATGAACTCGCCCTCGATCCACCCCTGGTCACCGAGGACCTCGGCTGCGTTACGACCACCGACCTCCGCATGGAACACGTCGGGGTACTGGGTGGCCGAATGGTTGCCCCAGATCGTCATCTTCGCGACGTCGTTGACCGTGACGCCGGCCTTGGCGGCGAGCTGGGCCATGGCCCGGTTGTGGTCGAGGCGGGTCATCGCGGTGAAGCGGCCCGGGTCGAGGTCCTTGGCGTTGGACTGAGCGATGAGAGCGTTGGTGTTCGCGGGGTTGCCGACCACCAGCACCTTCACGTCACGCCTCGCCGAAGCCGACAGCGCCTCGCCCTGCGGCTTGAAGATGCCGCCGTTCGCGGAGAGCAGGTCGGAGCGTTCCATACCCTCCTTGCGTGGCATCGCACCCACCAGCAACGCCACATCGGCATCACCGAAGGCCACGTTGGGATCATCGGTGCGCACCATGCCGGCCAGCAGCGGGAAGGCGCAGTCGTCGAGCTCCATTGCCACACCTTCCAGCGCGCCCAGCGCCGGGGTGATCTCCAACATCTGGAGGACGACCGGCTGGTCGTCGCCCAACATGGCACCGCTGGCGATACGGAACAGCAGGGAGTAGCCGATCTGGCCGGCGGCTCCGGTGACTGCAACGCGGAGAGGGGACTTGCTCACGACGATCCTCCAGAGTGATGAGAGGCGGCCGATCGCTTCGAGACGCGCGCCGCCGGGAAATGCGGTGGCGAGGCTACCCGAGGGCGGGGAATGCGGGGGCAGGGGTCAGATCAGGCGAACACCACTTGGTCGCGCCCACTGGTCTTGGCCTGGTACATGGCCTCGTCAGCCCGTGCCAGCACGTCGGCGAGATGCTCGGTCCACACGTCGCACTCGGTGACGCCGATGGACACGGTGAGCCGCACCAGCCCCGACGGCATGTCGATCCGCAGCCCCGCGACCCTCGCCCGCAGACGTTCGGCAGCCTCCTCGGCTCGCTCCCGGTCCGCGCCCGGCATCACCACCGCGAACTCCTCCCCACCGAGGCGCCCGACGATGTCGATTCGGCGAACCTGCTCGGAGAGTGCGTCGGAGAAGACCCGCAGCACCTCGTCACCCGCGGCGTGACCGTGCGTGTCGTTGATCCACTTGAAGTGATCCACGTCCAACAGCAGCAGCGACATCGGCTGGCGTGTGCGTTGACAGCGGACGAACTCCTCGCGCGCCTGCTCCTCGAAGTGCCTTCGATTGGGAATCTTGGTGAGCGGGTCCAGGTTCGCCCGCAACACCAGCTCACGCTCCATCCGTTCACGACGAGCGATCTCGGCCCGAAGCTGCTCGTTGGCCCGCTCCGCGGCGACGTGCTCCGCGAATGCCCGTCGGCGGGTGGCGCCCAGCAGTGCAGCGGCCGCCCACCCGATGGCGATGGTGGTGGCGAAGCCCAACCCGTGGGAGATCACAGCCGTGTCGGGCGCGCCTCTCACCGTTGCGCTGGCCGCAACCCACAGCGTCGCCGCGGACCCACAGACCCCGAGTGCGTAGGGCACACGGTTCGGCACCAACACCAGTACGCCCATCAGGATCAGGCCCACCTCCAGATGGTCGAGGCGGGCCGCGTCGGGCTGCATGAGCGCGATGAGGGCGAAACCGACCACGAGTGCAGCGCACGCCGCCGAGATGAACCCGTGCCGGGTGATGGTTGTCGGCTCGGTGCGAAGTAGGCGAGCCAGCCCGAAGGCAACCGATGCGAGAAGAGCGCGGAGCACCAGCAGCGACAGGAACCCCACCCCCCACCCCACGTTGGCCAGATCGGCGAGTGCCAAAGGGATGGATAAGGCTCCGCAGAGGTGCGCCGCGGTAGCCGCCCAGTGCGCCAGGTCTTCGTGTTTGAAGGACCAGTAGCGGGCTTCGAGCGACGAATCGTGGAACTCGGCCGTCAGCGCCCTGACCGCGTCCACTTCCCGGCTTTTCGTCCTGTCTCGCGCCTGCACCAAGGTTCCGCCTGTCGTGCCCGGGCTCTCGAAGTGAACCCGCTCCGTGAGCATAGTCGCGCGCTCCGTGCGCTTCTATGGGTCGCTCGACCAGTTGTCAGGGGCGCGTGTTACCCAACCATGAGGAATACAGGCCGGCGTAGACCCCTCGCTCGGCCACCAAGTCAGGATGGGAGCCCACTTCCACCACGCGGCCGTGGTCGAAGACGATCACCAGATCGGCGGACTCGGCGGTCGAAAGCCGGTGCGCCACCGAGATGGTCGTGCGACCCGCAGCCAGACGTACCAGCGCCTCTGACAGCGCCCTTTCGGTTTCGGGGTCCACCGCGCTGGTCGCCTCGTCCAACAGCAGGAGACCGGCGCCGCTGAGCTGCGCCCGCACGAGCGACACCAACTGGCGCTCACCGACGGAGAGGTTCTCGCCCCGTTCCCCCACTGCCGTGGCCAACCCGTCAGCCAGGCCGTCGAGCCACCAGCCCAGCCCGAGGCCCCGAAACGCCGCGTCGATCTCGGCGTCGGTTGCCCCGGGCCGGCCCAGCCTGACGTTCTCCACGAGGCTCGTGTCGAATAGGAACCCGTCCTGGGGCACGAGGCGGATCGAGTCGGTCCGGTCCTTCGCGGAGGTGTCGCGCAGTTCGATCCCTCCCACCAGGATCCGCCCTTCTGTGGGATCCGCCAGGCGGCACAACAGCTTGGCGAGGGTCGTCTTGCCGGATCCCGTCTCTCCCACGATCGCCACGTTCGTGCCGGCGGGGATCGACAGGTTCACCTCTGCCAGCACCACCGGTCCGTCGCGGTAGGCGAAGGAGACGCCCTCGACCTCGACCGAGAGCGGACCGGTGGCCATCGCCCGCGGCGAGGCCGGCTCCGCGATCTCCACCGGTTCGTCGAGCAGATCGAGGATCTTGCGCCACCCGGCCAACGCCGCCTGGGTCTGGTCGAGCACCTCCCCGATCTCACCGATGGGCGTCAGCAACAGGTTGGTCAGCAACAGCGCCGCGACCACGGTCCCACCCGACAGACCCCACTGCGGCCCCCACCACACGCCGACGCCGATCACGGTGCCGACGGCCACGGCGCCCACAAGATCGGAGAGGGCGAACATGACCGAGAAGTAGCCTGCGGCGCGCATGTTGGCGCGGTACTGGTCGTCGATCGCGGCGTGCAGCCGGATGCGGCTGGAGCGTTCCGTGCCGTAGGCGCGGATCACCGCTGCGCCCATGACCGACTCGGAGACCTCCGAGAGCGTTGATGCGACAGCACTCCGTTGCCAGTCGTAGGCGGCCAGCTGCCGTCTCTGGAGGTACCGCATCGCCGGGAGCACCGGGGCGAACACCACCACTGTCACAACCGCGAGTTGCCAGGCGTAGAGCGCCAACACCCCCACCACGACCACCACGGTGACGCTGTTGATGATCCATGACATCGCACCCCACTGGGCGAACTGCGACAGCGTCACGATGTCGCTGGTCACCCTCGTCACGAGCGTGCCTCGCTTCGCCTCGTTGTGATGGGCGATGGCCAGACGGTGGATGTGAGCGAAGGTGCGCACGCGCAGGTCGTAGAGGAAGTCCTGTGCGTAACGGACCATCCGCAGGTACACGACGCGGTTGAGCAGCGCAACGGCGACGGTTGCGAGCGCGGCAAGGCCGGTGGTCGCGTAGACGAACGTCGCTCTGAACCCCCCGACGAAGCCGCGGTCGAGGATCTGTCGCAACGCGATCGGCACCACCAACTTGCCGGCCGCGCTGAATAGCGCGAGGCCGACGCTCGCGCGAACCCCAGCGCGAAGCACCGGGCTGGCAGCAAGGCCCCGACGAAGGACACCGAGCGCGTCGACCGCAGCGTCACTCACGCCGACTCTGCCTCGTAGTCGTCATCGGTCTCGTACGAGCGGACCAGCGCCTCGTAACCAGGGACTGCTTCGACCAGCTCCTGGTGGCTGCCGATCGCTGCAACCCGACCATCATCGAGATAGGCGACACGATCGGCCATGAGGATCGTCGAGAGGCGGTGCGCAACCACGATCAGCGTGGTGCCATCGGTGTTGCCGACTCCGGCGAGGATGTGCGCCTCGAGGGTCGGGTCGACCGCCGATGTGGCGTCGTCGAGCACGAGCACCCGAGGCCCGCGGGTCAACGCCCGTGCGAGAGCCACCCGCTGGCGTTGCCCGCCGGAGAGCGTCACGCCACGTTCACCGACCACGGTGTCCCAGCCGGCGACGAGCTCGGGAAGGAACCGGCTGACCATTGCCAGCGCGGCTGCGGCCTCCACCTCTGCATCCCCCGCGTCGCCAAGGCCGACGTTGTGACGGAGCGTGTCGGCGAAGAGGAACGGCTCCTGAAACACCAGCGCCACCGCGGACCGAATCACATCGGGGTCGAGTCGATCCACCTCGACACCACCGAGCAGCACACTGCCGGAATCGGGTTCCAGGAGCCGGTTGAGGAGCAGAGCGAGGGTGCTCTTACCCGAGCCTGTCGCCCCCACCAACGCAAGAGTCTCCCCGGCCGCGACCTGGAGGTCGACGCCCAAGAGCACCGGATCGTCTCGGTAGGCGAAGTGGATGTCGCGAAGCTCGACGCCCAAAGGACCCGGCGGCAACGACGCAGGCAACCCGCCAGATGCGCCCGGCGCGTCAGGCGCCGCGAGAACCTCGTCGATGCGGTCGATCGAGACGACCGCCCGGGGCAACTCTTGGAGGAAGTACCCGAAGATCCGCATCGGCAGGCCCAGGATCGAGAACAACAGGCCTGCCTGAACCAGATCACCCGGCGTCGCTGCCCTCTGCTGCACACGCCACCCACCCACCACGAACAGCAGCAGGGTTCCCAGGCCCGGGAGCACGTCGAGCACCGGGTCGAACGCCGCTCGGATTCGACCCACTTCGAGATCCACCGCCCGCAACTCCCCCGCCCGCTCCGAGAACCGTTCGACCTCGGCATCCTCCAGACCGAGGGTCTTGACCACGAGCGCACCGTCGAAGCTCTCGTGGGCAACGGCGGACACCTCACCCAGGAGCCTTTGGGAACCGAAGACGGGGCGTTCGACCTTCCGCATGTACCACCGGTTCAGGGCTACCAGCGCCGGGAACAACACCAGCGCCACAGCCGCGAACGCCCAGTCGACCGCAGCGAGGCTGGCCATGGCGAACAGAGCCAGCGCGACCACGCCGATGGTGAAGGGAAGGGGCTTTATGGAGGTGGTCGTCCCCACCACGTCCGCGTCCGCGTGGGCGAGCAGTTCGCCCACCGGACGGTCGTGGAAGAAGCCCAGCGGGACGTTCAGGTACTTGTCCACCACTGACAAGCGCAACGTTCGCTGCATGCGCGCCTCGACCATGGCCGCGAAGTAGCGGCGCAGGATGATCGACATCCCCCGCAACAGTCCGATCCCCACCACAATCCCGACTCCACCCCACACCGCGGCGGCGTCGACCCCTTCTCGGAAAGCGGGGGCGACGACACGGTCGGTTACCCGCCCCACAACCACAGGCACACCCACCGCCGCAGCCGAGAAGGCCACTGCCCCGACCACCGAGACGGCGAAGGGCACCGGGTGTGTTCGCATGAAGCGCCACACCAACCTCGTCCCACGGCGATACATCCCCGGTGATTTCGACACGTCGCCTCTCGCCTGAGCCCGAGCGCCGAAACTACCCTCGCGCCGATGGTGGACCATATGGATTTGGCTGATCTCGACACGATCGGTGTGGCAACCGCGATCCAGACCGGCCGGCTCCATCCCCGAGAGGCGGTGGAGGCCGCCATCGCCCGGATCGAGGCGGGCAACTCCAAGGTGAACGCCGTCATCTCAGAGCGGTTCGAAGCCGCGCTGGAGGAAGCCGACGGGCCGCTGCCCAACGGTGCGTTCCGCGGGGTTCCGATCCTGTTGAAGGACCTCACCGCGCAGATGGCGGGCGAACCGAACTACCTGGGTAACCGACTCCTGCGTGACATCGACAACCGCGCCACAACAGACAGCCACGTTGTGAAGCGCCTGCGGCGCGCCGGCTTCATCGTGTTGGGACGCACCAACACACCGGAGTTCGGCAGCGCTCCCACCACCGAACCACTGGCGTTCGGGCCTACCCGCAACCCCTGGAACCTCGAGCGCTCCCCCGGGGGATCCTCAGGAGGTTCCGCAGCAGCAGTCGCCGCGGGGTTCGTCACCGTTGCCCACGGTTCCGACGGCGGAGGTGCGCTACGCATTCCCGCGTCGTGTTGTGGGCTGTTCGGGCTCAAGCCGTCACGAGGGCGTGTCAGCAAGGGGCCGCAGGCCGGGGAAGGTTGGGGCGGCGCGTCCACCGAGGGTTGTCTCACACGTACGGTGCGCGACGCAGCCGCGGTGCTGGATGTGCTCGCTGGTCCCGAGGCCGGTGACCCCTACGTGGCGCCGCCACCGGGCCGGCCCTTCGCTCTCCAGATGCTCGACGAAGTGCCGAGGCTCCGCATCGGCGTGATGGATCGGGCGCCGATCAACCACACCGATCCCGCCTGCGTCGCGGCGGTCGGCAAGGCTGCGGACCTTCTGGCGAACATGGGCCACGAGGTGGAGTCCGCGTACCCGGCCGCATTCGTCGAAGGCCGATCGTCGGACTTCTACACGACTCTGCTGTCGGTTGCCGCCGCCCAGAACCTCGCGCACTGGGAGCGCGAATTGGGCAGGACCTTCCACCCACACGAGATCGAGGTGACCAACGAGCTGTTCGCCTCGTTGGGCCGGGAGGTATCCGGCGTGGCCTACCTCGACGCCCTCAGCTGGGTGCATGGATGGAGTCGTCGGATGGCGCAGTTCTGGGCACCGGACACCGATGGCGGGCAGGGGTTCGACCTGCTGCTCACGCCGACGCTGACCCATCCACCGGTGCGCATCGGAGAGCTGGTGCCCAGCGCGGAGGACCCCACATCGGCGATGAAGAGCATCGCCCACTGGATCGCTTTCACACCCCAGTTCAACATGACGGGCCAACCGGCGATGAGCGTCCCGATGCACTGGAACGACGACGGTCTGCCCGTCGGCGTGCAGATCGTGGGCCCCGCTTTCGGCGAAGGGCTCCTGTTGGCGCTCGCCGCACGTCTCCAAGCCGCAACGCGCTGGGACCAGCGACGAGCGTCGGCGACCTGAACTCGACGGCTGGTCCTCAGGCGGTTGCGGCCGCCGATGGCCCACCGAAGGTGGACCCGCCATCTACGGAAGCTGGAGCGACTTGGTCTCGAGGAACTCCTCGAGACCGAACACGCCGCGTTCGCGCGTGTTGCCCGACTGCTTGTAGCCACCGAAGGGCGCCAGCGAGTTGAACGCCGCGCCGTTGATGTCGACCTGGCCGGTGCGCATGCGCCGCGCCACCGACTTCGCACGCTCGACATCGCCCGACTGCACGGCGCCGCCGAGGCCGAACACGGTGCCGTTGGCGATGCGCACGGCGTCGTCGTCGTCCTCGTAGGTGAGGATCGACAGCACCGGGCCGAAGATCTCCTCCTGCGCGATGGTCATGTCGGGGGTGACACCCGCGAAGACGGTGGGCTTCACGTAGAACCCCTTGTCGAACTCCTCGGGCTGCTCGGGACCGCCCAGCAGCAGCGTGGCGCCCTCGTCGATGCCCTTTTGGATGTAGCCCCGGACGGTCTCCTGCTGGGAGCGCGACACCATCGGCCCCAGGCAGTGGAACAGCGCCATCGGGTCTTCCTGGGCCTCGTGCGGATCCACCAGTCGGAGCTGGGACGCCTCGGCGACGATGGCGTCGAGGAACTCCTGCTCGCGGGAGCGGGGGATGAGCACGCGGGTTAGCGCCGAGCAGGTCTGGCCGCTGTTGAGCATGCAGCCGAACACCGTGCCGAGCGCGATGGCGGCAGGATCAGCGTCGTCGAGGATGACGTTCGCGGACTTGCCGCCCAGCTCGAGCCCGACCCGCTTGATGGTGTCGGCCGAGTCCTTCGACACCTGGGAGCCGACCGGCCCGGACCCTGTGAAGGACACCATGTCGACGTCGGGATGGGTGGCGAGGGTCGTGCCCACCTCGGAACCGGAGCCGACCACCAGGTTGAACACACCCGCGGGGACGCCCGCAGCGTGGATCACCTCGGCGAGGATGATGGCGTTGAGCGGGGTGAGGCTCGCCGGCTTCAACACGATCGTGCAGCCCGCGGCCAGCGCGGGGCCGATCTTGCAGACGATCAGGTACAGCGGGTAGTTCCACGGGGTGATCGCGCCGACCACCCCGATGGGCTCCTTCACGATCAGGCTGTTGCCCAGCGTGGTCTCCCACTCGTAGTTCTCGACGATCGAGGCGTAGGTCTCCCAGTCGCCGATCGACAGGCCCGTCTGGACCATCTCGGCGAAGGCCTTGGGGGAACCGACCTCTCCGGAGATGGCTTCGGCGATCTCGCCGAAACGTGCCATCAGCCCCGCGCCGATGTCACGCAGGTACTTGGCGCGAACGTCGGGTGGGGTCTGCGACCATGTGTCGAACGCTGCTCGGGCGGCCGCTACCGCAGCGTTGGTGTCGGCGGCGCCGCCCTGGGCGACGCGGGCCATCACCTCCTCCGTCGAGGAGTCGATCACCTCGATCGAGCCCTTCGGCTCGATGGGTGCCACCCATTCGCCGTTGATGTACAGGTGCTCGTAGGTACGCATCGCTCGGGAACCCCCTTCGTTTGAAGCTCCGAGCCTACGCCGGGTTCTGCTCCTTTGCGGAAGCGGGCACCCGGGCGATCGCACTTGTCTGCTACCTGTATACTTCTGCGCCGGTTCACCGTTCCGAGGAGACATCGCATGTCGAAGATCAAGGTCGCCAACCCAGTCGTGGAGCTCGACGGCGACGAGATGACACGGATCATCTGGACCTTCATCAAGGAACAGTTGATCCTCCCCTACCTCGACATCGACCTGAAGTACTTCGACCTCGGCATCGAGAGCCGCGACGCCACGGGCGACCAGATCACCATCGACAGCGCCAACGCCATCAAGCAGTACGGCGTGGGCGTCAAGTGCGCCACCATCACCCCCGACGAAGCCCGGGTGGAGGAGTTCGGCCTGAAGCAGATGTGGAAGTCGCCCAACGGCACCATCCGCAACATCCTCGGCGGCGTGGTGTTCCGCGAGCCGATCATCTGCTCCAACGTGCCGCGCCTGGTGCCGGGGTGGACCAAGCCGATCGTCATCGGCCGCCACGCCCACGGCGACCAGTACAAGGCCACCGACGTGAAGATCCCCGGCGCCGGCACCGTCACGCTCACCTACACACCCGCGGATGGCTCCGAGCCGATGGTGGTCGAGGTGGTGGACATGGATGCGGGCGGCGGCGTGGTGATGGGCATGTACAACTTCAACGAGTCCATCCGCGACTTCGCCCGGGCGTCGCTGCGCTACGGCCTCAACCGCGGATATCCGGTGTACCTGTCCACCAAGAACACGATCCTCAAGGCGTACGACGGGCAGTTCAAAGACCTGTTCCAAGAGGTGTTCGACACCGAGTTCAAGGCCGAGTTCGACGCGGCCGGCCTCACCTACGAGCACCGCCTCATCGACGACATGGTCGCCGCAGCGCTCAAGTGGGAGGGCGGCTACGTCTGGGCGTGCAAGAACTACGACGGCGACGTGCAGTCCGACACGGTCGCGCAGGGGTTCGGGTCGCTGGGGCTGATGACCTCGGTGCTGATGACCCCAGACGGGCGCACGGTGGAGGCCGAGGCCGCGCACGGCACCGTGACCCGCCACTTCCGAGAGCACCAGAAGGGCAACCCCACCTCCACGAACCCGATCGCGTCGATCTTCGCCTGGACCGGCGGCCTCAAGCACCGGGGCAAGCTCGACTCCACCCCCGATGTCGTCGCCTTCGCCGAGACGTTGGAGAAGGTGTGCGTGGAGACGGTGGAGAGCGGCCGGATGACAAAGGACCTTGCGATCCTCATCTCCAAGGATCAGCCGTGGCTCACCACCGAGGAGTTCCTCGCCGCGATCGACGAGAACCTCCAGGCCAAGCTCGCCTGACCTCCGCCTCTCCGCGTTCTGTGGGCGGATCCCGCCAAAGATCGCCGGGATCCGCCCACAGAACGCGAGGGGGCGGGGTGATGGGCGCTAGCGGAGGCCGAGCGCTTCCACCACGCCGAGGGTGACCTCAGGGCGGTTCAGGCAGTAGAAGTGCAGGCCCGGCACGCCGCGATCGAGGAGTTCCTGGCACAGCTCCACGGTCGAGTCGACCACGATGCGGAGCCGTTCCGCTCCGTCGACCGCGGCTTCCACCTTCGCGGCGAGCTCCTCGGGGAAGGCCGCGTCGTTCATGGCGGCGAAGCGGCGGATGGAGGTGGGGTTGGTCATCGGCATGATGCCCGGCAGCACCGGCGTGTGACAGCCGAGCGCCGCCAACTCGTCGATCATCACCAGGTAGTCGTCGGGGTCGAAGAAGAACTGGGTGATGCCGAAGTCGGCCGCGGCGAGCTTCGCCGCGAGATGGCGGCGGTCCTCGGCGCGGTCGGCGGAGCGGGGATGGACCTCGGGGAATGCCGCGACGCCGATCGCCATGTCGCCCCGGGCGCGCACGAGATCGACCAGCTCCGACGCGTAGGTGAAGTCGCCCTCGGCCGGCGATCCGTCTGCCGGCGGGTCACCGGCGAGGGCCAACACGTTGTCGATACCGGCGGCCACGTAATCGTCGAGCATCGCTTCGAGTTCGACGCGACTGTGGCCGATGCAGGTGAGGTGCGGCATTGCGGGGAACGGCCAGGCGTCGTTGATCCCGACGACGATCTCACGTGTGACGTCGCGGTTGGTGCCACCGGCGCCGTAGGTGACCGACACGAACGAGAGGTGCAACGGCTCGAACGCCCGGAGGGTTGCGTCGAGCTGGGCGTGGCCTTCGGGGGTCTTCGGTGGGAAGAACTCCACCGACAGGGTGCGGCCTGCTCGCAGAAGCTCGGGGATGGTCGCCATCGTGTGGCAGGTTAGAGCCCGTGTCTGGCGGTTCCTCCATCGACCTGGTCATCTGGGACATCGGCAACGTGTTGGTGCGCTGGGACGTGCGGGCGTTGTACCGCACGATCTTCGACGACCACGACGAGATGGAGCGCTTCCTCGCCGAGGTGTGGACCTCCGAGCACAATCTCCGCTGCGACCGGGGCGAGCCTTATGAGGACGTGATCGCCGATGTAGTGGCGGCACACCCCGAGTACGAGGTCGAGGTGCGGGCCGTATGGGAGCGGTGGATCGAGACGATCCCCGGAGAGGTGCCCGGCGCGCTGGACCTGTTGAGGGAGGTGAAGGCCACCGGTGTGAGGATGTGGGCGTTGTCGAACTTCTCGCTGGAGACCTTCCCGTTGATCGCTGGTGAGTATCCGCACTTCGCGGAGCTCGACGGAATGGTGCTGTCGGGCGAGGTCGGAATCTCCAAGCCGGATCCCGAGATCTACCGACTGGTGCTGGAGCGCGCGGGTGTGGCGGCGGAGCGGGCTGTGTTGCTCGACGACTCGGAGCTGAACGTGGCGGGTGCCGCGGCGGTGGGGATCGAGGCGCTTCGCTTCACCGACGTTCCCGCCGCCCGCCGCGCCCTCCGCACCCACCGGTTTTGTGACTCGTAGCGATACAGATCTGTATCGCTACGAGTCACAGATGCAGCCTCTTGGCAGTCTTGTCGACCACCCCTCGCAGATGCCGCAGTTCGTAGGCCGCCTTCTGTCCGATTGACGGCATCGGGCAGAGCACCCCCAGCGGGGCGCAGTGCAACTGGAAGCCGGGACCGGCCCCGTCGGCGCCCTCGGCGTAGATCGACAGGACGGTCTCTCGGCGTCGTAGCGCTCTGGGAACCTCCACGTCGATCTGCCAACCCGAGGCCAGGTGATCGGGGCGATAGCTGCGGAGGTGGGCGGCCACGTCGGGCCGGTGCCCGCTCGGCTCCACCGTGCCGAGCCGGGTTCCGTCCGCCCAGAGGCTCACCCGAGCACCCGGCGCGTCGAGGCATGCCGCCCAACCGTCGAGCGAGAGGACGCGCTTCGACGCGAAGGCCACGTGGTCCACCGCGCCCGCGCAACCCCTGCCGATCTCCGGGGCCGCCGTGACGCGCGGCTCTCCCTTGGGGATCAGGTACAGGTCCTGCTCGAAGCACAGCGCCTGGGGCAGACGCCAGTGGGTGGCGGCCGGATCGGCGAGTGCCTCGATGGCAGCCTGCATGTAGGCGGGCGTCACGAAGGTGGCCCCGTAGTCGGCCGTGTCCAATGCGGCCACTTCGGTGGACTGCACGAAGAGGATGCCCTCCTCAGGCATCGCTCCGTGCTCGGCCTCGTCGAGGATCGCCACGTCATGCACCGACACGACCAGCAGACCGCGGGGTGCCAGCAGGGCGTGGAGGCGGTCCAGCCACCGAGAGAAGGTCCGGCCGGGAAGGTGGCTGAACAACGACGAGACGAAGACCATGTCAAATGGTCCGGCGAGCTCCAGGTCGTCGGGATCGGTGGCCGACTGGACGGCATGGACCCCGAGCACATCGCCCTGGAACTCGACCGCCTCGGGCAGTATCTCGACTCCCCAGATCTTCGACGGCTCCATCCGTGCACTCAGAAATCGAGTCGATCGGCCGTATCCGCAGGCGAAGTCGCAGAACTTCTCGACGTTGTCGAAGCCCCCGAAGTACCAGGTGATGATCTGTTCGATCGTGTCGTAGATCTGGAGCCCGGCCCGGAAGTACGCCATCACGCCAAGGGAGGGGGTGGCGGTCAGCGCCCTACTGAACAGGTACATGTCATCCGCGGGATGCACCTCCAACGCGACTTGACCCCGTTCGACTAACCCCCCCCCCAGCCGATCCGCCACCATCCGGCCAACGGCCGGCCTCATCGCTCGAAGAACATCGTCCACAGGACCGCCGATCTTACGCCCGCCGCCCCCGCCCCACCCCCCACCGGTTCTGTGATGCGAGACACGACGCAAGCGTCGTGATCCGCATCACAGAACGGGCAGCGGACGGGGGGGGTGGTCAGTGTTTGAAGTGGCGTTGGCCGGTGAAGACCATCGCCAGGCCGGCCTCGTTCGCCGCGGCGATCACCTCGTCGTCACGGATCGACCCGCCCGGCTGGATCACCGCCGTCGCACCCGCTTCAGCCGCGGCGTCGAGGCCGTCGCGGAAGGGGAAGAACGCGTCCGACGCGCACGCTCCGCCCTTCGCCCTGCCCTCGGCCTTTTCCGCGGCGATCCGCCCCGCGTCACGACGGTTCTGCTGGCCCGCCCCGATGCCGACCGCCTGGCCGTCCTTCACCAACACGATCGTGTTCGACGTGACCCGCGCCGCCACACGCCACGCCAACTCCAGGTCGCGCCACTCCTCCTCCGTCGGCGCCCTGTCGGTCACCACGCCACACGACTCGCGGTCGAACTCGACCAGGTCGGGGGTCTGCACCAACAGCCCGCCCTCGACGGTGCGGATCTCCAACGACGGGATCCGCGGCTCCCGCGCCGTCAGCACCCGCAGGTTCTTCTTCGCGGTGAGCACGTCGATCGCGCCCGGTTCGTAGTCGGGAGCGATCACCACCTCGGTGAAGACCGGCGCCAGCGCCTCGGCCAGCTCCACCGGCAACGGCCGGTTCAGCGCCACGATCCCCCCGAACGCAGAGGTCGGATCGCACTCGTGCGCCCGGCGGTAGGCCGTGGTGATGTCGGCGGCGACCGCAGCACCGCACGGGTTGGCGTGCTTGATCACCACAGCTGCCGGCTCGTCGCCCAACGACCACACCAGCCGCCACGCCGCGTCCGCGTCGTACACGTTCAGATACGACATCTCCTTGCCGCCGTGCTGCACCGCGTCGTCCCAACACGAGGCGCCGAAGCTGTAGCGGGCGCCCACCTGGTGTGGGTTCTCGCCGTAGCGCAGCTCCTGGGCGCGCGTCGCCGCCAGGTGCAGCGACGCGGGCAGCGGATCGGCGATCGACGGGTCGTGGTCGAACCACTCGACGATCGCCGCGTCGTAGGCCGCGGTGTGGGCGAACGCCTTTCGGGCGAGGCGGCGGCGCAACCCTCCGGAGAGCTTGCCTCGCAGCGCCAGCTCGCCCAGCACTTCGTCGTAGTCGGCCGGGTCGACCACAACCGCGACGTGGGCGAAGTTCTTCGCCGCGGCGCGCACCATCGCGGGACCGCCGATGTCGATGAGCTCCACGGAGGGGTCGGAGCCGAACGGGTAGAGGTTGCCGACGACGATGTCGATGAGAGAGATGTCGTAGGTGGCGAGATCGGCCCGATGCGCCGGGTCGTCGCGGTCGGCGAGGATTCCGCCGTGCACCTTGGGGTGCAGGGTGACGACGCGGTGGCCCAGCATCGCGGGGTACCCGGTGAACTCGGCCACGTCGATGACTGGCAGGCCCGCCTCGGCGATCGCCTTCGCGGTCCCGCCCGAGGACACCAGCTCCACGCCCAACTCGTGCAGCCGGCGGGCGAAATCGACGATGCCGGTCTTGTCATAGACGCTCAGCAGGGCTCTCAACGGCGGGTTCCTTCCAACAGTTCGGGCCGGGCGACAACGGCGCGGATCGTGTCCACGTAGAGCCGTCGCTCCACTTCCTTGATGCGTTCGTGCAGCGTGGCTTCGTCGTCGCCCGGCAGGACCGGCACTGCCTCCTGGGCGAGGATCGGGCCGTCGTCGACCTCGATCGTGGCGACGTGCACCGTGCAGCCGGTCACCTTCACCCCCGCCGCGAGCGCTTCGGCCACGGCGTGCCAGCCCTTGAACGCCGGCAGCAGGGCCGGATGGGTGTTGATGATGCGGCCGGGGAACGCCTCGAACGCGGGTGCGCCCAGCACAGTGCCGAAACCGGCCATCACCACGAGATCGACCGCACGGGACTCGAGTGCATCGACGACGAGCTTCGTGTAGCCGTCGCGGTCGAATGTCGGGCCGAACTCACCGCGTTCGACCAGCACGCACTCGACACCGTGGGATGCCGCCACCTCCAGGGCACGGCAGGGGCGGTCGACGAGGGCGACGACCACCGGCAGCCGGGCCGTGAGGATCGCGTCGAGGAGGGTGCCGGATCCCGACGCCAACACAGCCAGCCGCATTTCCCGCAACCTACCAGCGCTCGGCAGTCACCCAGATCAGGGGCGATACTGAGGTTCCGGTACGTTCAGAAGGGGGAACGACCATGGAGAGATCACCCGAGTTGGCCCAGCTCGTGACCGACTGGTTCGACGCAGCGTCACGAGGTGACCCGTCGGCCATCGCCAAGCACGTCCCCGCTGATGAGTCGGTTCGTCTGATCGGCAGCGACCCCGACGAGTGGCTGTCCGGCGGTGAGGCCGTCGCGGAGTTCCTGCGGGGCGAGGTGAGCGGCGGAGCGGGAAACGTCTCGTTCACCCCCAACGACACCGAGGCTTTCGCGGCCGGCGATGTCGGTTGGGCGGCCACCAAGGTCACGATCGCGATGCCGGACGGACGCAAGGTCACACCAAGGTGGAGCTCCGTGTTCGTTCGCCGCGATGGTGTCTGGCAGTTCGTGCAGACCCACGCCTCGATTGCGGTGTCGAACGACGACATCGGATGGACCTACGACTGATCCAGCCCGGTTCCCCACCCCCGAGGGGATGGTGGCGGGGCGCGGCAGGGTGGCATCCCACGGCGGTCGCCGGCCGCTAGGTTGCCCCGCCGTGCATCGACGACTCGCCACCATCCTCGTCCCGTTGCTCGCCCTGGGTCTCACGCTCGCCGCCTGCGGCGACGACGCCCAGCCGGTCGAGTCCGGCTCGAGTGACAGCAACGCCATCGAATCCACCACCACCGAACCACCCCAGGAGACCACCATGGCCGACCAGTCCGAGAGCGCGGCGACGCTCGCCGAGATCGACGAGCGTGGCAAGCCGACCGTGACGGTTCCCGACGAGCCCGCGACCGAGCTGCAGATCACCGACGATGTCGTGGGCGATGGCGCCGAGGTGAAGCCGGGTGACCGTGTCACCGTGCACTACGTGGGCGTCGGCCAGCAGTCCAAGGCCGAGTTCGACTCGTCGTGGGGCCGCGGGGAGCCGATCTCCTTCGGCCTGAACCAGGTGATCCAGGGCTGGGGCGAGGGGCTCGTGGGGATGAAGGTCGGAGGTCGCCGCACCCTGGTCATCCCCGGTGCGCTCGCCTACGGGCCGCGTGGCTACCCGCCCGACATCGCCCCGAACGAAACCCTCGTCTTCACGGTTGACCTGGTCGCCATGGGCTGACCCTCACCTGAAAGGGGGTACGCCTTCAGGCGGAGAGGCCCTTGACGATCTCGACCATCAGCTCGCCGGCCTCGGTCGGGTTCGCCCCCACCTTCACCCCGGCTGCCTCCAGCGCCTCCATCTTCGCCGCCGCGGTGCCCTTGCCGCCCGAGACGATGGCGCCCGCGTGGCCCATCTTCTTGCCGGCGGGCGCGGTCTGCCCGGCGATGTATGCCGAGATCGGCTTGGTGACCGACGATCGGATGAACTCCGCGGCCTCTTCCTCAGCCGAGCCGCCGATCTCGCCGATCATCATGATCGCGTGGGTCTCGGGGTCGGCCTCGAACGCCTGGAGGCAGTCGATGAAGCTCGTGCCCGGCACCGGGTCGCCGCCGATTCCGACGCAGGTGGTCACGCCGATGCCCTGGAGCTTGAGCTCGTAGAGCGCCTGGTAGGTGAGCGTGCCGGAACGGCTGACGATGCCGACGTTGGTCGCTCCCGGCTCGGCTTCCTTGGCGATGTGGCCGGCGGTGATGCCGATGTTGCACTTGCCGGGGCTGATGATGCCGGGGCAGTTCGGACCCAGGAGCCGAACGTTGGGGAAGTCTCGCTTCAGCTTGTTGAAGAACCACGCCTCGTCCTGCGCGGGCACGCCTTCGGTGATGCACACGATGAACTCGACGCCACCCTCGGCGGCTTCCATCACGGCCGACTTCACACCCGCGGCGGGGATGAAGATGCAGCTCGCCGTCGCGCCCGTGGCGGCCACGGCGTCGGCCACCGATGCGTACACGGGGATGCCGTCCACGTCGGTGCCGGCCTTCTTCGGGTTCGTGCCGGCCACCACCTGGGTGCCGTAGTCGCGGTTCAGCAGGCCGTAGTAGCGGCCCTGGCTGCCGGTGAGGCCCTGGTAGATGACCTTGGTGTTCTCGTCGACGAAGATCGCCATCTCTGTTGCTCCTTCAGACCTTGCTCGGGCTCAGGCGTTCGCCAGCGCGACGACCGTGCGGGCCGCATCCAACATCGTGGGCTCCATGCGGAGCTTGTCGCCCAGGTGGGGCTCGAGCAGCGCCCGGCCCTCATCGGCGTTGGTGCCATCGAGACGGATCACGATGGGGCTCGAGATGTCGATCTGGCCGAGCGCCGCGATGATGCCGTTGGCCACCTCTTCGCCCCGGGTGATGCCACCGAAGATGTTGATGAAGATCGACTTCACCAGCGGGTCGTTGTCGATGATCGTCAACGCGTTGACGAACTTCTCGGCGTCCGCGCCGCCTCCCACGTCGAGGAAGTTCGCCGGCGACCCGCCCACCTGGTTGACCACGTCGAGGGTGCTCATGGCGAGGCCGGCACCGTTGGCGATGATGCCGACGGATCCGTCGAGCCCGACGTACTGGAGGTCGGCCTCGTGCGCCGCCTGCTCACGGCTGTCGCGCTCCTGGGTGGCCTCGAACTCGGCCCATTCGTGGCGGAAGGCGGCGTTGTTGTCGAGGGTGACCTTGGCGTCGAGGGCGTGGACCTCGCCGGTGGGCTTGAGGATCAGCGGGTTGATCTCGGTCAGATCCGCGTCACCCTCGGTGTAGGCGGTGTAGAGCAGCTTGAGGATGGCAACAGCGCCTTCGACCGCCTGGGGGTTCAGCTTCGCGGCGGCGACCCACTCGCGGGCCTGGGCGTCGGTGAGGCCGTCGACGGGGTCGACCCAGATCTTCGCGATCGCGTCGGGGTTGTCGACGGCCACCTGCTCGATCTCCACGCCGCCCTCGGCGGAGAGCATGCCGAGGTGCTTCTTGGCGGACCGGTCGAGGGTGAAGCTGGCGTAGTACTCCTCGGCGATGTCGGATGCGTTCTCGATCCAGAGGCGCCTCACGATGTGGCCCTTGATGTCGAGGCCCAGGATGTTGCCGGCGTGCTCACGCAGCTCATCGACGTTGTTGGCCAACTTCACGCCACCGGCCTTGCCACGGCCGCCGACCATCACCTGCGCCTTGACCACCACCGGGTACCCGGCGGCCTCGGCCGCGGCGACGGCCTCGTCCACCGTGTCGGCCACCCCGCCGGGCGACACCGGGATGCCGAACGATGCGAAGAACTGCTTGCCCTGGTACTCCATCAGGTCCATGAACGGAACCCTCACCTTTCGACGACATCGGGGCGTCGGGCGGTTTCTGCCCGCCCGGCACGACCGGCGATACTAAGGAGTCCCGCCCACCGGCCCCAACCCGAGCCGGGGCGGCCCCGACGATGCCGATAGAACGCCGCAGCGCCTCCCGCCAGACCACGATCCTCATCGCCAGCGTGGCCGCACTGCTTGTCGCGTTGGGACTGGTGGTCGCGGCGATGAGCGCGGCGAGCCGCAACACGCCGCCGTCGGTGCGTGCCGGCAAACAGGCCCGCTTCGACGCGGGTCTCGCGAAGGAACGTGCGACCTCCATCGCCGAGGACGGGCCATTGCTGTTCAGCGACGTGTCGGGCTCGGGCCAGCGCCTCCCCGTGTTCATCTCCCACGAGGGCGACGACCACAAGACCGGCTGGAACGTGATCGGTGCGCATCCGCCCGACGCCCCCGAGGACTGCTTCTTGGAGTGGTCCCACAAGAGAAAGCTGTTCCACGCCGTCTGCGTCGATGCCACCTACCCCGCGGATGGGGGTGATCTGCCCCATTACGGCTGGGAGGTCGACGAGGACGGCCGCCTGCTCATCGACCTTCGCTCGCCCACGACGAATCCTGGGTGAGCGAAAGCCTCCCTCGGATGCCGGCCGGGTCCTCAGGCGATGTCGAGCAGGTCGGCGAGCAGCAACCGAATCTGGGCCAACGCCATCGAGCCGACGTTACCGAGTTGATCAAGCACGACTCGTTCGCGACTGACAACCGTACAGAGATGCGCCTGAGCGACCGACGTCGAGGTCAGACCCACCGAGTCGACTTCCACCTCGAACGGCAGCCGACGCTCCACGTTGCTCGTGACCGGCACAACATGAAACGTTCGTGCCCCGGCGGCGAGAACAGCATCAGCGGTCACCACTACCGCAGGCCTCGCGAAGCCCGGTTCGCTCCCGATCGGTACCCCGAAGTCGATCTGTACGACATCACCTGCCCGCATCGTCGATCACCACCGCACCGGCCATCTGCATCCAGGTGAGGTCCTCCGATGACGGCTCGGCACGGAGCGCCTCGCCGAGGCGACGCTGCCGTTCGGCTCGGAGCAGCTTCGCCAGCATCTGGTCGATCGTTAGCCGTTCACGAGCAGCCATGTCTTTCAGCTGATCTCGAGTTCGGGGGGTGACCCGAATGGTCGTCGAATCACGCATACTGCGTAGTCTACCAATAGGTATCGTCTATGATGGGGCCACTCGCCCGAGCTACCCGAAAAGCTCGCGCACCCGGTCGGCCTGAACCTTCTCGGTGCCGGTGCGGGGCAGGTCGTCCACCACCATCACCTGCCGGGGCGCTTTGTAGTGAGCGAGCCGGTCGGCGGCGAACGCCACGAGCTGGTCGGGCCTGACCCGCGCACCCGGGCGGATGCGCACCGCTGCCACCGGCACCTCGCCCAACTTGTCGTCGACCATCCCGACAGCCGCGGCCTCCAACACGTCGGGGTGCTGCTCCAGTGCCGCGGCGACCTCGACGGGATACACCGAGTAGCCACCCGACTTGATGACCTGCTTCGAACGCCCCTGGAAGATGACCGTGCCCGCCGGCCCGCGCCGCACCAGATCACCCGTGTGAAGCCACCCGTCGTCGTCTAGCACCGCAGCGGTGGCCTCGGGGGCGTTCCAATATCCGCGCAGCACACCCGGGCCCCGCAGCAACAACTCACCCACCTCGCCGTGGCGCACACCTTGGCCCGCCTGGTTCACCACGCGGAAGTGGTATCCCGGCAGCCGGAACCCCAGGGCGTCGCCCCTGGTGGGCACCCCCGGCACCAGCATCTTCACGGCCACCCCGCCGCCCACCTCGACCATGCCGTAGCCCTCGACGAACAACGCCCCGCCGACCGAGCCGACCAACGGCAGGGTCGCCATCGACCCGAAGCCCTGGAAGGTGCGGGCCAGCTCCGGGGGCATCACGTCCGCGCCCGACACCCACACCCGCACCGAGCTGAGGTCCCGCTCCGCGGCGCCGGCCTCCAACAGCATCCGATACATCGCCGGCACTCCGACGAACAGGCTCGAGCGTCGCTGCTCGATCGCATCCAACACCTCGGCGGCACGGAACCGCTCGAAGGAGACAACCGGGATGCCCGCCATCGCCATCCCCAGCAACGTGATGAAGCCCATGATGTGGGCCACCGGCAACGCCGCGACACTCTCGCGGATGGGCACCTTCGGCAACGCGGCTCCCACTCCCAACTGGCCGACCAGCGCCCGATGCGTCAGCACCGCGCCCTTCGGGGACCCCGTGGTGCCCGACGTGTAGAACAGCGCGCCCACGTCGCCGGGCGACGCTGCAACAGCATCGATCGCCTCGGCCAACCCGGCGAGGTCTCCCACGGAGCGGATCCGCAGCGCCGCCTCGGAGTCGGCCTCCACATGGTCGATCTCCGACGCCCTCATCTGCGCGTTCACCGGCACCGGCAGCCCACCCGCACGCGACACGGCGAGGCACATCAGGAACTGGTCGTAGCCGTTGGGCACCGCGACCACGACCCGGTCACCCGGGGAGATCCGCTGGGCGATTCCGGCCGACCACGACGCCACCAGCTCGGCCGCCTGGCGGTAGGTGAGCTCACGGCCCGTCGCCGGCTCGGTTACCAGTCGGCGGTTGCCGTGGATGGCAGCGAGCTCGGCCATCACTGTGCCGAGGGTGGAGCTACGACCCGAGACGAGGCGGAAGCGTTGGACGGGTTTGGTGCCGAACATGTGTCAGATCTTCTGGAGCGGCGCCCACGCCAACAGCAGCCACTTCTCACCCACGTCTGGGAAGCGCACGTGCGCCTGCGCCTTGTCGCCGGTGTCCTGGATGTCGATGATCACGCCGTCTCCCCATTTCGCATGCCGAACATCATCGCCTACGCGCAGGCCCAGCTGGTCCGCCCCGCTCTGGCTGGGTGGCGTCGGCCGCAACGCGTCGGACACCTTGCGTTCCCGGTTGGCGGCGGCCCCTTGCCCCCAACCCCCTCCCGACCAGGTGTCACGCCCCGAGCCCCAGGTGGAACCGGCTCCGTGGGAGGCCCGCCGCCGTTGACGACCGCCCACCTCTTCCACCAGCTCGTCGGGGATCTCGCCGAGGAACCGCGACGGCGGGTTGTACTGGGTGCTGCCGTGCAGGGAACGTGCCCACGCCGAGGACACGTGCAACAGCCGTTCGGCTCGGGTGATGCCCACGTAGGCGAGCCGCCGCTCCTCCTCCAGCTCGGCAGGCTCGCCGAGGGTGCGGAGGTGGGGGAAGATGCCCTCCTCCATCCCGATGAGGAACACGATGGGGTACTCGAGGCCCTTGGCCGAGTGCAGGGTCATCAACACCACGGTGCTCTCGTCGTCGTCGAGCGCGTCGGTGTCCGCGACCAGACCGACCTGTTCGAGGAACTCCTCGATCGACTCGTACTCCCGTGCCTGGCCCACCAGCTCCGACAGGTTCTCCAGGCGTCCCTCGGCCTCGATACCTCCGTCGGCCTCCAGCTCGGCCACATAGCCCGACACATCGAGGACGTGTTCGAGCAGGGCCGCCGGGCCACGGGAGGCGACCGCTGCGGACGAGTCGAGGACCCCGAGGAACGCCTCGATGCCACGCACCGCACGGCCGGTCACGCCCGCGTCGTCGCTGCGCCGCAGGGCGTCGATGAAGCTGAGGCCCCGCTGGCGGGCCAACTCGTCGACCTTGGCCACCGAACCGTCACCGACGCCCCGTTTGGGGGTGTTGAGCACCCGCTTCACCGACACCTCGTCGTCGGGGTTCACCACGGCCTTCAGGTACGCAAGGGCGTCTTTGATCTCACGGCGGTCGTAGAAGCGGACGCCGCCGAGCACCTTGTAGGGGATGCCGCTGCGGACCAGCTGCTCCTCGACGACCCGGGACTGGGCGTTGGTGCGGTAGAAGACCGCCATGTCGCCCCAGCGCTCGCCGGAATCGTGGTGGCGGGTCATCTCGCCGGCGACCCATGCGGCCTCGTCGGCCTCGTCGTCCGCGGTGAACCGCTTGATGAGGTCGCCGCGTTCGGCGTCGGTCCAAAGGTCTTTCGGCTTGCGGGTCAGGTTGTTGGAGATGACGGCGTTCGCGGCGTCGAGGATGGTCTGTGTGGAGCGGTAGTTCTGCTCCAGCAACACCACCGTCGCGTCGGGGAACGCCTGCTCGAACTCCAAGATGTTGGAGATGTCGGCCGCCCGGAAGCTGTACACCGACTGGTCGCCGTCGCCCACGACGAACGCGTTGCGGTGCTCGTGGGCCAAGGTGAGCACCAGCTCGTTCTGCACCGAGTTGGTGTCCTGGTACTCGTCGACCAGCACGTGGGCGAAGCGCCGCTGGTAGTGGGCACGAACCTCGGGTTCGCGGCGCAACAGCTCCACGGTGACGGCCAGCAGGTCGTCGAAGTCCATGGCCCCCGAACGCAGCAGGCGGGCCTGGTACTCGCGGTACACGTCCGCGATCCGCCGTTCGAGGATCACCTCGGCGGCGTCGCTGTATTCCTCGACGCCGAGGCCCCGGTTCTTCGCCGCGGAGATCGCGGCGTGCACCGAACGCGGCGGCAGCTTCTTGGGGTCGATGTTGAGGTCGCGGAGGATGTAGGTGACCATCCGCAGCGCGTCGGCCTGGTCGTAGATCGTGAACTGGGCCGGGTAACCCAGGCGGTACGCGTCGCGGCGCAGGATGCGGACGCACGCCGAGTGGAACGTGGACACCCACATCTTGTCGGCAACGGGCCCCACGAGACGCCCCACCCGGGACTTCATCTCGTCGGCGGCCTTGTTGGTGAAGGTGATCGCCAGGATCTCGAAGGGCGACACGCCGTGGCGTTCGATCAGGTGCGCGATGCGATGGGTGAGCACACGGGTCTTGCCCGAGCCCGCCCCCGCTATCACCAGCAGCGGCCCACCTTCGTGGGTGACGGCGTCGACCTGCGCCGGGTTGAGCCCGCCCAGCAGCGGATCTTCTACGTGCGCGCCGCTGCCCGACATGGCTCCCAACGTACCCCGAGGGGTCTGACACCGAACCGACCCGCCCCCTCCTGCCTCAATCCACCGCCCCCTCCTGCCTCAATCCACCGCCCCCTCCTGCCTCAATCCACCGGCCCCTCCTGCCTCAATCCACCGGCCCCTCCTGCCTCAATCCACCGGCCCCTCCTGCCTCAATCCACCGGCCCCTCCTGCCTCAA
>JADLFH010000102.1 GCA_020845705.1 Microthrixaceae bacterium
ATTCTGGCGGCAGCCTCCAAATGTGGCGAACCCCGCATCTGGAACACCCAAACCGGAAAGCGCATCGCCGAACTGCGGGGACATCGGCAGGCTGTGATGGCCATTGCTTTCAGTCCCGACGGACGCCGACTTTATACGGGTGGAGACGAAGGCGTACTTCATGTCTGGAATGCCGAAACCGGCAACCTGAGCGCGCAATTGCACGGTCACGCAGGTCGCGTGACTCGCATACGGCCCGCATCAGACGGCAAAGCCTTGCTCACCCTTTCCGACGACAAAACCATCCGGCGCTGGACGGCCGGCGCAGATGCCGCTTTCGACGCGCCGAGAAGCAGCGATACGTATGTGTATGCTTTTGCCGGCAGCCCCGACGGGACAACGCTGGCCATGGGCGCTCCGAACGGCCAGGTTTCCGTGTGGAATGCGCAGGCCGGCACGATGAAAAATCAGTTTCCCTGTCTGGAAGAAGGCGCCAATGCCGTTGCCCTGAACCCCGATGGCAGCCAATTGGTGGCGGTCAACTGGGGTACAAAAGTGCCGATTTTGGATGCCAGCACCGGAGTCGTCGTTCGTACTTTGGAGGGCTTTGAAGGCGGCAGCAGCGGTTGTGCCTGGAGTGCCGACGGGCGATGGATCGCAGCGGCGTCCCGGCGCAATTTCGTATTCGTCTGGGAGGCTGAGACCGGGCGTTTGATACAAAAAATCAACTGTGAATCAGGCACTTATTTTGTACAGTTTTCCCCCGACAGTCGCCGACTTGCAACCGCCGGAAACGACGGGAAAATTTTGGTTTGGGATATGACACAGGCAGAACAGGGATTGGTTTCCAAGGTTTCCTCCTGGCAGGCACACGCGACGGGATCGAGCATTTATTCGCTGCATTTTTCGCCCGACGGCAAACGGCTGCTCTCCGGCGCGGAAGACAAAACGGCGCACATTTTTGAATTTCCCTCGGGCAAGTTGGCACAAACCCTTCAAGGCCACGCCCAGCGGATTTGGTCTGTGGCCTGG
>JADLFH010000103.1 GCA_020845705.1 Microthrixaceae bacterium
AGGGGGAAAGCGACGTCATCGAAGGGACATCGCTGGAAACTTATGTCGAACGGCTGAAGACCATTCGCGCCGGCCTCGCGAAAGATTGGGGATTCGAACCTCCCTGGCTGCTCGCCAAATCGACGCTGCACCCGACCGTTTACAACCGACCGGTTGAAGAAGGCCGCATTCGCGAGGCGATCGATCAGCTCTGGCGAGAACCCGGCTTCGCCCCCGGTCCCGACACCGACATTCTCGCCGACGAAAACCGCGGCGGCCCCATGTCCCGCCGCCACTTCTCTCCCATCGGCCAGGAACGCGCGGGCCTGATGTGGTTCGCGTGCGTGTGGGGGGAGCTGCATAGGCAAGCGAGGTAGGTCGTATCGGAAAATGAGCTTGCTTCGATATCGCAATTTCAAGATTACGAAAACCGTGAAGGCCGCGGCATCGCGGGGAAACGGTCTGCGGGGCCTTACAAGACACCGGGCGGAGATCCGTCGTAACTCCCCCCCCTTGACATATCAACGACCACAAGACCATCCTGTCCCGCATTGATGCAATACGTCGCCTACCGCGCCTCGGCGGTCGAATTCCTGTTCGTCCACGGAGAATTAATGCCTTTCCCTGACGCTGACAATGCGATCATCACGCAGGAGAAGCTGCTTGACTACCTTTTGAACCCGGCTCATCCGGTTGGCGGCCCGAAGGCAGCCTGGTTTGCATCGCTAGGCTATACGCAAAGAAACTGGGAGCAACTCCGCAACGATCTTTTGAGCGTGGCACAATCTTGCAACACCTTTAACGCCAAGCCATCACCGTTTGGCGTAAAATACGAAACTGAAGGCGAAATTGGTTGTGAAGGATATCAACCCGCGACAGTTTTCGTTGTCTGGATCGTGGAGGAGAACTCACCCCCGCGGCTCATTACCGCGTATCCAGGAAATTGATCATGATTACCGAGCATTCGATTGTTGTCCTTAACGGGGATCGCGTCGCCGAGGGGTTACACGCCGGCGATGTTGGCACGGTTGTTCACATCTACGGCGAAGGCAGGGCCTACGAAGTCGAATTCGTCGATGGCGATGGATCGACCATTGCACTATTAACCCTCGAACCACCAGACATCCGGCCGATCAATGCTGGCGAACTGCTTCACGCTCGCCGTCGAGGCTGAAGGCGTCGCGGAAGGTCGCCGTGCGCGCAGTGCACCCACGGTTAGAGGCCATCAGCAGCGCATCGACCCCGCGAGGGGTCGCAGAGGAATCCCCGGAGTTCTGCGACCCCTTCGGGGTCGTGATGATGAGTGACGACTCGATTCCGTGGGTGCGCTGCGCGACCCACGGCTCCTGAGGAA
>JADLFH010000010.1 GCA_020845705.1 Microthrixaceae bacterium
CACAGCGGGATGGTGGCCGACTTCGGCCGCGGGTAGCGGGCGATGACGTCGCGAGCCAGCGCTTCGTTCTCGGGTGTCAAACGTGCCACTACCTGTCCACCTCGCCCATGATCGGGTCGACCGACGAAACGATCGCGACGGTGTCGGCGATCATCGAGTCCTTCATCAGGTGGGGAAGTGTCTGGAGGTTCACGAAGCTGGGGCCACGGATGTGCATGCGGTACGGCTTGCCCGAGCCGTCCGACACCATGTAGCAGCCCAGCTCCCCGCGGGGCGACTCGACCGCCGCGTACGCCTCGCCCTCGGGCACCTTGAAGCCCTCGGTGAAGATCTTGAAGTGGTGGATCAACGCCTCCATCGACTCGTCGATGCGCGCGCGGGGCGGAGGGGTCACCTTCTTGTCCTGCACCCGGTAGGGACCCGCCGGCATCTTGTCGAGCACCTGGCGGATGATGCGGATGGACTCGCCGATCTCGGCGAGACGCACCGCGTAGCGGTCGTAGCTGTCGCCGTAGGTGCCCACGCACACGTCGAAGTCCACCTGGTCGTAGCGCAGGTACGGCATGTTGCGGCGAAGGTCCCACGCGTAGCCGGTTGAGCGAAGGATGGGCCCCGTGGCGCCCAGCGCGATGGCCTCCTCTGCGGTGATCACCCCTACGCCCTGGAGCCGCTCACGCCAGATGGGCTGGCCGCTCAAGAGCACCTCGAACTCCTCGATGCGCTCCGGCAGCGGGTCCAACACCGCCAACGCCGCGTCGCGCCAACCGTCGGGCAGATCGGCCGCCACGCCGCCCACGCGGATGTAGTTGTGGTTCATCCGCAGGCCCGACACCAGCTCCAGGAAGCGCAGCACCTCTTCGCGTTCACGCCATCCGTAGAGCATCATCGACGCCGCGCCCAAGTCCATGCCGTTGGTGGCCTGGAACAACAGGTGCGAGCTCAGGCGGTTCATCTCGCACATCAACATGCGGATCCACTGCGCCCGTTCGGGAACCTCGACTCCCAGCAGCGTCTCGGCGCCAAGCGCGAACGCCAGCTCGCTGAACAGCGGCGAGGCGTAGTCCATGCGGGTGACGTTGGTGCAGCCCTGCACGTAGGTGAGGTCCTCGCCCGTCTTCTCCATGCCGGTGTGCAAGTAGCCCACCACCGGCTTGGAACGACGGATCACCTCGCCCTCGAGCTCCAGGATGAGACGCAGCACCCCGTGGGTGGAGGGGTGCTGGGGGCCCATGTTCATGATCATGCGCTCGCCGCCGGGCTCTTCGACCGCCGGTGGCTGATAGCCCGAGAGGCGCTCCGCCTCCACCTCCGAGAGTCGCAGCACACCGCCGTCGGCGGTGAGGTGTACGAGGGCCGAGTCGAGCGCCTCGATGCTGAGTCGGGCGGCCGCGGTGGTGTCAGTGGCGCTCACGAGTGCGCCGCCTTGAACTGCACCGGGATCGCGCCGATGTCGTAGTCCTTGCGCAGGGGGTGACCGACCCAGTCCTCGGGCATGAGGATGCGGGTCATGTCGGGGTGCCCGTCGAAGACGATGCCGAACAGGTCGAACGCCTCGCGTTCCATGGCCTCGACGCCCGGATGGATCCGAAACAGCGACGGACAGGTTGGGTCGTCGGCGGGCACCTGGGTGCGCACCCGAGCGCGCCGGGCCCCGCCGTGGTCCAAGAAGCCGGCCACCACCTCGAAACGCTGCGGCTCCACGCCCCGGGGCAAGCTGCGGCCCGGGTGGGTCAGGTAGTCGACTCCGCACACGTCGACACACATCCAGAACCCGTCTGAGCGCAGCGCACGGACAACGTCGAGAAGCTGCTCACGCGAGGGATGCAACACCGTCTCGCCACGCGGACGCGTCACCGCCACGCCATAGGCGAGCTCCACCGGCTCCTCCGGCTCCGCGGCCTCCCCTTCGGTGGCCTCCGCCTCGACCGTCTCGTCGCCCATCAGTCGATCGTCACGGGTTGGGCGGTACTGGAGGGGGACCACTCGACGGCAATGCCTGCGCCACCGCTGGGGCTCGCCTCGCGGCGGCGCAGGATCTCGCCGGTTCGGATCAGGTCGTGGAGGGTGATGATGCCGTGCAGCAGCGTCTCGGGCCCCGGCGGACACCCCGGCACGTACACATCCACCGGCACCACCTGATCCACCCCCTGGACCAGCGCGTAGTTGTTGAACATGCCGCCCGTCGACGCGCACACACCCATGGAGATGACCCACTTGGGTTCCATCATCTGGTCGTAGATCGTGCGCAGCACCGGCGCCATCTTCTGGCTGAGCCGTCCCGCGACGATCATCAGGTCGGCCTGGCGGGGCGACGCACGGAACGTCTCCATGCCGAAGCGCGCCAGGTCGAAGTGCGGACCGCCCGCTCCCATCATCTCGATGGCACAGCAGGCCAGGCCGAACGTGGCCGGCATGAGGCTGCGGGTGCGGGCCCAGCGAACCAGATCCTCCACCTTGCCGGTGAGGAAGTTGTGCTCGAGACCTGCGAAGCCGTCCTCGCGGACACCCGCTATGAGACCCATCAGGCCGCCTCGTCCGTCGAGGGTGCGGCCTCGTCGAGCACCACGCCACTGAGGATCGACTCGTCGCCGCGGCCTTCGAGGCCCACCTTCCGCACGGTGTTGCCCAGACTGCGGGTGGGATCGACCATCCCCGAATGGCGGACCCGCTTCACCGAGCCCCAATCGAGGGCGCCGTTGGCGATGAGGTAGAGGAACGACTCGAACACGGCCACGGCGAAGACGGCGATCGCGATGAGACCGAAGGGCCCGAGCCCTCGGAACACCAGCGCGAAGGGGTAGAGGAAGACGATCTCGATGTCGAAGACGATGAAGATCATGGCGATCAGATAGAACCGCACCGGGAAGCGCTCCGGCGGCTCGGTCACGTCGAGGATCCCGCACTCATACGGTGCGTTCTTCGCCGAGTTGGGTTGCGGCTTGTTCAGCAGACGTGACACCAGGATCGAGACCGCACCGAAGATGATGCAGAGGATCAGAAGCGCAACGACCGGCAGGTACTGCGCCATTGGTTCAGCGCGGCTTTCCGCTCACTTGCCGGCCTCGAAGGCCGCCTTCGCCGCCATCACCCGCTTGTCACGCACATGGAGCTGCGACGCGACCACGGCGAAGAGCAGGAAGTTGATGAGAGTGAAGCAGAACGGGATGAACCGGCGGTTGCCGAGGTTGCGGAGCATCACCATCGACACGGTTGAAGTTCCCTCTTCGGCCTCAGGTGGTGGCGGGGCCTCTCCCGGGATGGTGGGGAGCTGCTTCGCCTTCACCACGGTGACCACGCCGTAGAGCTTGGGGTTCTTCACCTGGAACGTGGTGGCAATCCGGTGCCAGACACGCGACACCAGCGACTTCTCGGCGATGGGCGTGCAGGGCTCCTTGCCGCCGTGGAAGAACACGTCACGCACGATGTAGCTGGAGTTCGTGGTGGAGTCGCCGAACGCGTCGTCGGCGGTCATGGCCGCGTCGGAACTGGCCACGGCCTCGCCGCGACGGGTGTCGGTTTCGGAAAGCAGGCACCAGCCGTTGAGCTGATCCTCGATCTTGTCGCGGACTGCGATGGCCTCGGCGGAGATCTTCGCCGCCACATCCGCGGGTGCGCCGGCCAACTCGGTGGCCACGTCGGGATGATCGGCGAGGAAGTCGGTTCCGTTCTTCTCGATCCCCGGACCGATGGTGGTCTCGACGTCGTCGGCACCCGCGACAGCGAGACCGGTGGCCACGGTGACCACATCGGTGAGCGACTCGGGCTCCCAGTCGGCGCCCTCGGAAGCCTTGGCCACCGCCAGAAGCAACGGATGCGACTCCATCAGCTCCTTGGCGTCGGGCAGCTCGTCGGATGGCGGGAGCTTCTTCACCACGGCCGTGTCGATCGGCTGGTTACGGCTGTAGTTCAGCTCCACGGGCATCCACGACGGGTCACGACCCTTGAGGCCGATGCCGTAGATCCACCAGACCGTGCCCATGAGGAACATCCAGCCGAACAGGCCCGCCAACACGATGAGGAACCCGGCACGGATGCCGGTGTTGGTGGCGATGATGGCATAGACGGAACCAACCAGCACCGTGGTGCCCACCACCACGACGAGGATGCCGCGGATGGTCGGGTCGAAGGAGATCGCGGCCAACATGGCGGTCACTGCTCACCTGCTTTCGCCGTGGTGGACCTTGCGGCGATGGCCGCACGCTCCGTGGAGAGGTTGCGCTCATAGACCATGACCGCCCACGCCACCTCGGGCGTGTACATGCTGCCCTTGCCCAACTGGGGGACCGACGTGTCGCCGTTGTTCGGGTTGATCCCGAAGCCCGGCATTCGACCGTCGCCCTGGTGGTTGGCGCCGTAGATCTTCCCGGCCTCGGACCCCTGCATGATCAGGGCGAAGTGCTGCTTGACCGTGAGGTCCTTCTCGATGCCCTCGAGGTTCGGGCCGTAACGACCCCGGGCGATCACGTCGATCGACTCGTAGGGCTTGCCGAACGAGGCGCCGGGCACGTGACATCGGGCGCAGGAATAGGCGCCGCCCGAGGTGGAACTCATGTTGAAGACGATCTCGCCGAGCCGGAGCTGATCGCCCTCCTCCAGGCAGGCGAAGTCGCTACCGGCGTAGACGCAGTCATACGACATTGGATCGTCCGCGAGTTTGGAGGCGTTGGCCTCCTGCACCTTCGCGAGTCGGTCGGCCAGGCCCTCGTCGACGGCCTTCACCGCGGCCAACAGCTCGGTGTGCATCTCGTCCTCGGTGAGCTGCACCGACCACATGTACTCCAACAACTCGTCGAGCTGCTGGTCCGACAGGGCACCGCCGCCCTCCACACCCCACGGCTGCATAGGGGTACCGGGGCGCCCGTAGGTGAGGATGTCCTTCACCTCGGCGTTGGAGAAACGCCACATGACGGTGTTGAGCGCCGGAGCCGCCCAGGTGACCGTGTCGACGTACTCGCCGTCCTCGTTGGTGATGACGAAGCTGGCCGAACCGCCCGTGCCCTTCGGACCGTGGCAGGTCTCGCACTGGGAGCCTTCGAGGGGGTCGGTGCCGAAGAGGATCTCGCCACGACGGACGAAGGTCTCCTCGAACTTCTTGACCGCGCCAACCTGCCGGCCACCTTCGGCGAGCCAGTAGAGCGGAAGCGTCAGGGCGATGACGACCAGCAGACCGAGGGCGCTCCACAGGGCGATGTTGAGCCTGCGCCCTTCGAGCTCCTCATCGGGAAGGTCGGGGCCGCGGTTGGGGGCGAGCTCGATCTCCGAGCCCGCCTCGCGGCGACCCAACACCAACTGGTTGACGAAAAAGGCGATGCCGCCGAGGACGACCAGCGCCAAGACGGCGTAGCCGATCGACCGCTGGGTGGTCTGGATGGCGAGAAGTGCAGTCATCAGGCTCCCACGCAGTGCGGGCCCTCGGCCTCTTGGCCGGTGGTGTTGGTACCGATCGGCGGACCCTGGATGATCTTCGCCGAGGCCGTGTCGACGGTGACGGTGCCATCGGCTGACACGGACACCGGGAAACGATCGAGTCCCCGGGGAGCGGGGCCACCCTTCTTCTCACCCACCTGGTTGAACTGCGAGCCGTGGCAGGGGCACTCGAACCACTGCGAGGTGAGACACGACGGGACCCGACAGCCCAGGTGCACGCACTTCTGGTAGAGGGCGACGATTCCGGCTTCCATCCCCGGGAGGCACGCCAGGCCCTTGTAGGCCAGGCGAGCCTTGGGCAGGGCGGTGGCGGGGAACTCGGTGACCCACATGCGGCCCTCGGGCTTGTAGAGGAAGCCCGAGTTCTTCTGGATCTCGGCCTTGATGTCGCTGAGCTTGCCGATGCGGATGAGCCCGCCGAAGCCGCTGCTGCCGCTCGGCCACAGGAACACCGGGAACGCTGCGGCCGCGAACGTGGTGATGGACAGAGTCATCATCCCGATGATCGAGCGGTTCAGGAACTGACGGCGGGTCACGCCGTAGGTGTCGGGATCGGGCGGTACCCAAAGCGTGGGCGACGTGGAGGCGGCGGGAACCAACGCAGCGGACCGGGCGGCGACGAGTGCACGCTCCACATCGCGGCCGGTGGCCGGCGGGGTGGCCCCGTCGGCCTTCGCCTTCGCCTTGCGGCGAGCGGCGTCGCGTTGGCGGGTCTCGCGGGAGAGTTGTCCGATGGCCTGGTTCATGTCACGCCGACGCACGGTGGAGAGCACCGCGGCCGCCGCGAACAGGACCAGCAGGACGATGGCGAGGACTACGAGCGCAGTCATTGGCTACCACCATTGGTACGTGAGGGATGTGGGATTGGATGCACGTCGTTGCTCACAGGTCGAAGTAGATGCCGTCACGCCACGGCAGGGCGAAGTTGAAGCCCCGACCGCGGAAGAAGCTGCCGATCATCACCAGCACCGACCAGAACATGAGGTGCACGGTCATGAGGGAGATCGCGAACTTCCGATCCTCCGGCTTGTTGGAGGGGTTGCGATCGACATAGGGCGCCAGGATCAGCAGGAAGATGCCCATGCCGGGGATGGTCACGCCCGCCACCATCGGGTGCATCATCTGGAGCAGTTCCTGAAGGCCGAGGAAGTACCACGGCGCCTTCGACGGGTTCGGCGTCTTGTTGACGTTCGCCAGCTCGAGCAGCGGAGCGTTCACAAAGATCGAGAAGATCGTGGTGAAGGCCAGGACGAACAGCGCGGCCACGAACTCCAACACCAGCAGGTGCGGCCACACGTGGACCTTGTCCTGGGGCTTGGCCTTCACGTCCTGGATGGAGCCCGACTTGACCACCGTCAGGAGGCGCTGGGTGTGCCCACCCGGTCCGGCGGCGAGGGGCGGCCCGGCTGAGGCGACCGCCGGGGCGGCGCCTGCCGCAGTGGCCACTCCGCCACCGGGGGCGGGGGCATCGGCGGATGCGGCCGCGCCACCGGCCTTGCGGGCCTTGGCCGCTTTCGAGCGCTCCAGCAGCGACGCGGGTATGCGGGAGTCGCCCGCTTCGCCGGCCGGTGCCGCCGCTTCGGGTGCGTCGGCGCCCTCGGCGGCCTTCGCAGCCGCCTTGTCCTTCGCAGCCTGGGCACGCTTGAGCAGGTGCTCTGGGATCTCGGTCATCGTTGCCCTTTCGACCTAGAGCGGACCTGAGATGCCGCCATCCTTGCGCACCCGCCAGAAGTGGATGGCCATGAAGATGACGATGACGAACGGGAAGAACAACACGTGCAGCACGTACCAGCGCAACAACGTGTCGGTGCCGATCTCGGCGCCGCCGAGCAGCACGAAACGCACCTGTGAGCCGAACACCGGCGTGTAGCCGATCATGTTCGTGCCCACCGTCACGGCCCACAGCGCGAGCTGGTCCCACGGCAGCAGGTAGCCGGTGAACGACAGCAGCAGCGTGAGGGTCAACAAGATGACGCCGATCACCCAGTTGAACTCCCGGGGTGCCTTGTAGGCGCCGTGGTAGAAGACCCGAGCCATGTGCAGGAACACCGAGATGACCATCAGGTGCGCCGCCCAGCGGTGCATGTTCCGCACCAACAGGCCGAAGGTGACCGCCGTCTGGAGCGTGTAGATGTCGTCCCAGGCCTGGGTGGCGGTTGGCCGGTAGAAGAACATCAGGAAGATGCCGGTGACAGTCAACAGGATGAACAGGAAGAACGACAGCCCGCCGAGGCACAGCGTGTAGCTGACCTTCACGGCATGGCGCTTCACCTTCACCGGGTGCAGGTGGTACAGCACCGAGTTCATGATGACGTAGGACCGGTTCCGGGGGCTGTCGCTGTAGCCCTTCCGGAATATCGATCCCGGGCGGAATATGGAGCTCCACGCCTGGGAGCCCTGCACGGTGTCGTTGAGCTGGGCGAGCTTTGCGCCGAGCCCAGGCGAATCGCCTTGCATCGTCTTGGCCACGGGCTACTCCCTAGTCTCCAGGCCGCTGGTTAGTCGAATTGCGGGTGTCATCCCAGACGCATCCCGTAGCCGTATCCGTGGCTGGAGGTGCGCTGGTGCCGATCGCCCGAGGCGGTGGGATCACCCATCTTGCCGAGGATGATCACACCGGTGGGGCAACGATCGACGCAGAGCGCGCAGCGGGTGCACACGTCGTCGTCGATGAGGAACACGACGTTGTCGGAGGGGTCGTCGCCGGGCTGGTCGACCCCGACCGCCTCGTCGATGGTGGCCGGCGACACCATGTGGATGCACTTCCACGGGCAGATGTCCACGCAGCCCTCGCACATGATGCACTCGGACTGGTCGATGTGGATGAACTGCTTCGGCTTGACGGCCTTGGCCAGATAGTCGGCATCGACCTCGTAGAGGACGTAGTCGGTGCGGAACTCCGGCATGGGCGGGTTGGCATCGGTTGCACCCATTTCAGCCCTCGGCTTTCGCCACCAGGGGTCGACCGTAGCTGGACACCGGGGCGATCGCCTCGGCTTCCTTCGCCTTCTTCTCGCGGTCGTTCCAGAAGGCGAACGCCCAGATGAACCCGCCGAGGCCGACGCCGTAGATCAACACGGCGACCACGTCGCGGATGACCTGCTTGTTGACCGTCAGGGGGATCTTCTTCCAGAAGCTCCACCACGACGCCCACGAGCCCTCGGGCCCGATGACCTTCTTGTCGTTGCGCCAGGCCAGCTCGGAGTCCGCCCACTGGAGGAACTCGTGGGGCAACAGGCCGTAGAGCCAGAACAGGGTGAAGAAGACGAACACCGCGGCGACCATCGCCTCGCCCCAGGTGAGCGGCGTCCCCGGCGGCCGCTTCGCCGCCACCCAGAAGAACGGCACCAGCAGCGCCATCTGGATGAGCACGGCCATGGTGTAGCGAACCGTGAAGATGTTGGAATCCGCGAAATCGGTCCGACCCGTGCCGTCTCCCAGCCACATGAGAGCGGCGAGGGAAACCGGCAGCACATAGAGCGAGGCGAAGACGAAGCCCTCGACTTTCACCGCGGTCTTGAAGGTTTTCACCCGGCGACCTTCCTCTGTTCGATCCAGTTCTCCGTGCGGTTTCGGGCCCTCCTCTCGCCGCTTTGTGAAAGTTCTCACAATGGCTCGGCGAGGTCGGATCCGAGACGGCCCTCGGTCTACCACGACCGAACGCGCTCGGGCACATTTCGGATCGGCACCGCCGACTTTGGTCGGAGATCACCGCGGATGCCTAGAGTGACCCGTGCGTCGGCCGACCCGGCGCAGACTCCAGGACCCAACCACCCGCGGAGCGTGCGTTGACCGAAGTACCTGAACACCTCCTCCAGCGCAGCCGGGCACGACGGGCCGCGCTGGGCCTCGGCGGAGACGCCGGCGAAGCATCGGCCACGGCCCCGGTCGCCGCCGCACCGGAAGCGGCTGCCGCCGCCGCACCGGCCGCCGCCGCACCGGCCGCTGCTGTCGCCACGGCACCCGCGGCTCCCCCGCCGCCGACCCCCGTGGCACCGAACGTACAGGCGGCGCTGAGCCGTAAGAAGATCCCCTTCTGGGTCATCCCGGTGCTCGCGGCTCTACCCATCTGGGCGCTCATGTACGCCCTCACCCTCGACAAGCCCGCCGGCACCGCGGCCGGGCCCCTCGCCGAGGGACCCACCGTCTATGGAAGCTGCTCGGGCTGCCACGGCCCCGCCGGCGCGGGCGTGGGCGCGTTCCCCAAGCTCTCCGACGGCGCAGTGGTCAAGGGGTTCGCCACCGTCGCGGACCAGCTCTACTGGGTCATGGAAGGCACAGACGGCTTCAAGGCCGCCGGCATCGCCACCTACGGCACCTCCAACAAGGCCGTGGGCGGCGCGGGCAACATGCCCGGCTGGAAGTCGCTCACCGCAGAGGAGCTCATCTCGGTGGTCCGCTACGAGCGCGAGACGCTCAGCGGCGAGGAGATGGACGAGGCGAAGCTCCAGGAGGCCTACGACGGCGTCCTCGCGATGGTGAACGAGAAGTTCCCCGCCCGCGCCGCCGAGTTCGAGGCCGCCATCGCGGGCTGGGCCGGTCTGCCTCCAGACGCCTGATCAACGGCCCCATGGCCGAGCTTGCCCACCGCCATGACGTCGCGGTCATCGGCGGTGGTCCCGCCGGTTCCGCGGCCGCCTACTGGTTGGCCCGCGCCGGCCACGACGTGGTGGTCGTCGAGAAGAAGACCTTCCCCCGGGACAAGACCTGCGGCGACGGCCTGACGCCGCGGGCGGTCCACCAACTCGAGGCGATGGGCCTCGGCCCGACGCTGGAGGGCTACCACCGATACGGAGGGCTGCGTGCGGTGGCCCATGGCCGCTCCATCGAGATGGCCTGGCCCGCCCATCCCGTGTTCCCCTCCCACGGCTACGTGGTTCGCCGCCGCGATCTGGACAAGTTCGTGGCCGAAGCCGCAGTGGCCGCCGGAGCCACCGTTCACTACGGGGTCGAGGCAGTGGGGCCGCTGCTGCGCGACGGCATGGTGGTGGGCGCCAAGGTCAAAGCCTCCGACGCCCCCACCGAAGCCGCAGGCGCCGTCGAGGAGATCCACGCCCGCTACGTGGTGATCGCCGACGGCGCGAACTCCCGATTCGGCCGGGCGCTGGGTACGTCGCGCAATCGGGCGATGCCCCAGGGGATGGCCATCCGCGGCTACTTCGAGAGCCCGCTTCACGCCGAGCCGTGGATCGAGTCCGCGCTCGACGTGCGTGACCGCAACGGCAACTCGATGCCCGGCTACGGGTGGATCTTCCCCGTGGGCGACGGGACCATCAACGTAGGCGTGGGCCTGCTGTCGACGTTCCGCGACTTCAAGTCGGTCAACACCACACACCTGATGACCGAGTGGGCCCACACGCTGCCCGCCTACTGGGAGATCGACCCCACGGCCCCGATCGCGCCGCCCACGGGCGGACGCCTGCCCATGGGCGGGTCGGTGAACCCGAAGGTGGGCCCCACCTGGATCGTCGTGGGCGACGCGGCGGGATCGATCAACCCCTTCAACGGCGAGGGCATCGACTACGCGTACGAGACGG
>JADLFH010000011.1 GCA_020845705.1 Microthrixaceae bacterium
GCCGCCTGGTTCCTCGATGACGAGTTGGTGAACAACGGAGCGGGTGTCACCCAGTCGACCGAGCCACGGCCGGACGTCGAGGCGGCGGTGGGACCGGGGTCGTGGGGCATGCTCCTCCACATCGACACAGTCGCGCCCGGCCCCCACACACTGTGCCTACGCAGGACCGGTCCCTGGGGATTCGTCGGCGAGACCTACGCCTGCCGCAGTTTCACGGTGTGATCCGGCTCAGATGAGTCCCAGAGCCAACATGGCCTGGCTGACCCGCAGGAACCCGGCGATGTTCGCGCCGACCACGTAGTTGCCGGGCGCGCCGTATTCCTCCGCCGTCTCGAAGCAGGCGTCGTGGATGCCCTCCATGATCTGGGCGAGGCGCTGTTCGGTGTGCTCGAAGGTCCACGAGTCGCGGCTCGCGTTCTGCTGCATCTCCAGCGCGGAAGTCGCCACGCCGCCGGCGTTGGCGGCCTTGCCCGGCGCGAAAGCAACCCCGGCGTCGAGGAAGGCCGAGACCGCCTCGGGTGTCGCCGGCATGTTCGCTCCCTCCACCACCGCTATGACACCGTTGTTGATCAGCGACTTGGCATCCGCACCGGTCAGCTCGTTCTGCGTGGCAGAGGGCATCGCCACCTGGCAGGGGACATCCCAGATTGAACCCCCTACCACGAACTTCGCAGCCTGGCGGCGTTCCACGTACTCGCTGACCCGCCCGCGGGCGTCGAGCTTGATCTCCTTGAGCGTGTCGAGGTCGATCCCGCCCTCGTCGACGATGTAGCCCACGGAGTCGGAGCACGCGACGACCTTTCCTCCGAGCTGGTGCACCTTCTCGATGGCGTAGATGGCGACGTTGCCCGAGCCCGACACCACGCAGGTCTTGCCGTCGAGGCTGGTCCCCCGCACCCGCAGCATCTCCTCGGCGAAGAAGGTGGCGCCGTAACCGGTCGCCTCGGGACGAACCAGCGCGCCGCCCCACGTGATGCCCTTGCCGGTGATCACACCGCTCTCGTAGCGGTTCGTGATCCGCTTGTACTGGCCGAAGAGGTAGCCGATCTCCCGGCCGCCGACGCCGATGTCGCCGGCGGGAACGTCGGTGTACTCACCGAGATGGCGGTACAGCTCGGTCATGAAGCTCTGACAGAACCGCATGATCTCGCCGTCACTGCGACCCTTCGGATCGAAGTCGGAGCCGCCCTTGCCGCCACCGATGGGCATCTGGGTCAGTGCGTTCTTGAAGGTCTGCTCGAAACCCAGGAACTTCACGATCCCCAGGTTCACCGAAGGGTGGAACCGCAGTCCCCCCTTGTAGGGGCCCAGGGCGCTGTTGAACTCCACACGGAAACCCCGGTTGATCTGGATCTCACCCCGGTCGTCCATCCACGGCACTCGGAAGATGATCTGACGTTCCGGCTCGCAGATCCGCTCGATCGACTTGTGGGCGGCCAGCTCAGGGTGCTTCTCGAGAACCGGCGCAATCGAGCCGAGAACCTCCTGGACCGCCTGGTGGAACTCGGGTTCGCCGGGGTTGCGGCTCACCACGACATCCCATACCTGCTCAAGCCTCTCGTCGATGGTCATCGACTTCCTCCCTGATCGAACCCGTGGAGGGTAGCCAGCCCCGCCGCCGCGCCCAAAGGCGGCGAAAGGTCTCAGCGGGAGATCGGGCCCGGGAGGAGGAACGCGGGGTTCCTGCGACGCACATGCCGCTGCCACCACCACTCCGCACGGCGAAGTCGCAGCATCAGCTCCCACAACCGTGCGTTGGAGCGGTACCACCGGTCGATCTCGCCACGCGTGATCGGTGGCATCGCCCAGCGGTTGGCCTCGTCGATGGCCCCGTCGATCAGGTGGCCGGCGCGCTCCTTCAGCAGGTTGCCGATGAGATCGACCGCGACATCCCGCGGCCGGTGATACGAGGCCACGATGCCGGGGGCGATCCAGCGCCGAGCGACCGGCCGAAGCGCGGCGGGCAAGGGCGCCGTCAACAGCCCGAGGTCGAGGCGGGTTCGACCGGCTGCGTCGCACAACATCGGGGTGGTCACGTCGAAGTAGCGAAGCGACCCGTCGACCATCGCCCAGTTCGAGACCTGGGCATCAAGGCCAAATCGGGGATCGACGCTCGAAGCGACCCGTTCCAACACTGCGGCCGGCAACCCAGCCGCCACGCTCGGGCCACCTCCCGTCACGATGTTCATGCCGAGGCACTCCCCCGGCAACACTGGCTGCACCACGTATCCGGCGATCTCACCATCGTCGGTCGGAGTTGTGACCCACTCCGAACGCACGGGCTCGATCCCCCGATCCGCCAGCGCCTCGATGTACTCGCCGACGAGCGCCCCGTACCGCTGGGCGGCCGAGTCATCCGCGAATGGAGGCAGTCGCTTCGCGGCGACCCTCGGCGAACCTGTCGGCCAGCCGACCACTAGGGTGATCTCGCCGTAGCCCAGGACGTCGAGGCCCTCGGTCGAGCCGGTGGCAAGGCTCTGGCCAACCCGCGACTCGAGCGCCGCGATCTCCTCGGCGTCGAGCAGCGGCTCGGCCATCAGGTGGCGCCCAGAGCTTCGAGCGTCGTGGTGGTCAGCCACTCCAACTCGTCGTCGGTGATGGTGAGCGGCGGGAGGAACTGGAGCACCGACGGGTCGTTGTTGGCGAAGATGGCGAACACTCCGGCGCCGATCAGCTGTTGGGTCGCCACCAATCCCCCGGCAGGATCCTCGAAGCGCAGACCCATGAACATGCCGCGGCGACGGACCTCTACGCACGATCCCGCCAGCGCGGACTCCAGGCGAGCACCCACATGCTCGACCCTGGCCAGGAAGCCCGGTGCCTCCAGGATGTCGAGCACCGCCAGCGCGGCGACACAGGACAGCTCGGCGCCGCCGAAGGTGGAGATGTGGACGAAGGGATGGTCGTCGAAGAAGGAGTGGACTTCCTCGGTCATGAGCGTGGCGGTGATCGGCATGACACCCCCCGACAGTCCCTTGCCGGTGACGACGACGTCCGGCTCGACATCCTCCTGGGTGTGACACCACATGGCCCCGCAGCGGCCCAATCCTGTCTGTACCTCGTCGAGGATCAACAACGTGCCGGCGTCACGGCAACGCGCGGAGACCTCCCGCAGGTACCCCGGCGGCGGCAGCGGCATGCCGAGGGTGGCAGGGATCGTCTCGAGGATCACCGCCGCCGTCTCGTCATCGATCGCGGCGGCCATGGCGTCGAGGTCGCCGAAGGGCACCTGGGAGAACTCCGGCGGGTTGAGGCCGAAGGCGTCCCGGTACTGAGGATCGCCCGCAGCCATCGCCAGGCCGGTGTGGCCGTGGTAGCCGCCCGCCGCGGACACGATCCCCTGCCGGCCGGTGTGGGCCCGCGCCACCTTGAGGGCGAGATCCACTGCCTCACCTCCCGACACGCCGAAGACCACGCCGGGAAGCCGACCCCCGCTGGATGCCGCCAGGCGGCGGGCCAACTCGGCGCGCCATCCCGACACGAGATGGTGATTGCCCACGTCGAGGTGATCGAGGCCTTCACGCACCGCGGTGACAACGGTCGGGTTCCGGTGGCCCAGGTTGAACACACCTCCGTTGCAGTGACAGTTCAACCAGCGACGGGAGGGTTCGAAGGCGTCGTGGAACCACGAGCCGGAGCGCTCGCCCATCACGATGTCGAGGCCGAGCTGCTCGTAGGTGGCGACCTTTCCACGATTCACGTGGCGGGCGAAGGCCTCGACGAGCTCCGCACGGTCATCGAAGGGAGGACGCATCCCCCTAGCTCATCACAGGAATGAGCTATTGGCTCTGCAATGCCCGGCGAACCTCGTCGGGGTCGCTGAGGCGAACAGCTCCCGTGGCATCGACCACGGCGCGGTGGATCGTGGCGTCACAGCGGAAGGGCGCCACGTAACGCGGGCTGACGGCGGTGGCGTCGTCATAGCCGCAACAGAGGTTCTCTCCGCAGAGCGCAAAGCGCAGCGGCACCAGCCGTGGCACCGATCCAACGGCTACCGGCGTGTCGTCGACGCTGAGCACGACACCCATCCCTCCACCACCGGGAGTCAGCTCCGCCCGAACCACGTGGCGGCCCGGCGACAAAGGATCGGGACAGTCGACATCGGTGTGGTCGGTCCCGAAGTAGTTGTAGGTGTAGGAAAGGTGGCCACCGCGCAGGTAGAGCGAGTAGCCGCCGAAGCGGCCTCCCTGGGCGACGAGGACTCCCCGGGGCAGGGCACCTTCGGGGATCGTCAGCTCCACCTCGATCAGGTGGCGGGCCAGCTTGGTGTCCGGCGCGGTCGACTCCGGCACGCCGATCGCGAAGGGCCTCAGCTCGATGCGTTGCTCCTTGTCGAGGCGCGCACCGATCGCTCCCCGGAAGCCCTGAAGGGGCAGCGCCCCGTACCGCTCGGCCTCCGACCACCACAGCTCCTGCAACTCCAGGAGCAACTCCGGATGCTCCGCAGCCAGGTCGTTGCACTCGGACGGATCGGATGCCACGTCATAGAGCTCCCAGCGATCCTCCTCGAAGGAGCGGAAGGGGTCCTCGCCGGGTTCGTAGGGGAACAGCGGGTGGAACGCCACCGCCTTCCACCCGTCGTGGTAGATCGCCCGGCAGCCGAACTGCTCGTAGTACTGGGTTTGCCGACCTGTTGCGGATGCGTCGGTGAAGCTCGGACGTAAGGACGTTCCGGCCACGGGCTTCTGCGCGACACCGTCGAGCATCTCGGGCATCCCGATGCCCATCAGGTCCAAGATGGTCGCGCCGACGTCGATGGCGTGGCAGTACTGATCACGGACAGCTCCTGAGTCGGCGGCGGCGATCACCGGACCCGCGACGATCAACGGGTCGCCGATGCCGCCCTCATGGGTCTCACGCTTCCAGCGCCGATACGGAGTGTTGCCCGCGAACGCCCATCCCCACGGGTAGTTCGGGAACGAGCAGGGCCCACCGATCTCCGCAACCCTGGCAGCTGTCGCCGCCGCATCATGGGGCATTCCGTTGTACAGGTATGCGCCGTTGAAGGTGCCGGTGGGGCCGCCTTCCGCGGATGCGCCGTTGTCGGACAACACGATGACCACCGTGCGGTCCATCTCGCCCGTGGCCTCCAGGTGCTCCACCAGCCGCCCCAGCTCGTGATCGGTGTGGGACAGGAAGCCGGCGAACGCTTCCATCAAGCGAGCCGCCACCCGCTGTTGGTCCGGATCGAGCGAATCCCAGTCGGGGACCCACGATGGCCGCTCCGAAAGGGTGGTGGTGGCCGCAACGATGCCGGCCTCAACCTGCCGGGCGAAGGTTCGCTCCCTCCAGGCATCCCAGCCGTCGTCGAAGGCGCCGGCGTAGCGGTCGATCCACTCCGCGGGTGCGTGGTGGGGGGCGTGGCATGCGCCGAACGCCAGGTACTGGAAGAAGGGTCGGGCCGACCCGGCCGATCGCAGGTCTTCGATCATCGAGATCGCCTCATCGACGAGCCGTGTGCTCAGGTGCGACTCGGAGGACTCCTCGGGAACCAGCATCGTGTTGTCGATCACGAGATCGGGTGCCCACTGGCTGGTCTCGGGACCCAGGAACCCGAAGTAGCGTTCGAAGCCACACCCCAACGGCCAGTAGCGGCGCCGGGCACCGGCGTGTTGCTCCTCTGCCGGGCACAGGTGCCACTTGCCCACAGCGAAGGTGGCGTAGCCCGCCCGCTTCGCGACCTCGGGGATGAGCGCGACATCCGCGTTGAGCCGCCCGTGGTAGCCGGGGAATCCCGACGCCAACTCCGTGATGCCACCGATGCCGGCCGTGTGTGGGTTTCTGCCGGTCAGCAGCGACGCCCGTGTGGGCGAACACATGGCGGTCGTGTGGAACCGCCGGTATCGGAGACCCCGCGCAGCGAGGGCATCGATGTTCGGAGTCTCAAGGTCGGAGCCGAAGCAGCCCAGTTGCGCGAATCCAACGTCGTCGAGCACGACCAGCAACACGTTGGGAGCATCCGCAGGCGGACATGGTGGAACGGGGTACGCGGGCTCTGACTCATCCAGCGTGCGGCCTACACGGCCGGGGAACGGCGAGCCTTCTTGGTAGGTGACAGTCATCGTCACACAATCAAAGCGCAAGCGACCCACACGCGCCGCGCCGACGCGGTACCGTCGAGGTTGCCTGACATCTCGTCGCTGTCCCACCCCATCGAGCCGGGAGGACCGCACAATGAAAGTCTCAGATCTTCTTCACCGAAAAGGCGTCGAGGTCGCAGTCATCACCCCCGACGCAACGCTCACCGACGCCGCATCGGTGCTCGCAGTTCGGCGAATCGGAGCGCTGGTCGTTTCAGCCGATTCCGTTGCAATCGACGGGATCATCTCCGAGCGCGACATCGTGCGTCACGTCGCCGAGGAGGGGGCCGCGGCACTCACAGCCACGGTCGCCAGTGTCATGACTTCCGCAGTGCGGACCTGCTCGCGGACCGATCTCGTGGAGGACCTCATGGGCGTCATGACCGACAACAGGATCCGCCATCTGCCGGTGGAGACAGATGGCCGACTCGATGGGATCGTGAGCATCGGGGACGTGGTGAAGCTACGGGTCGAGGCGCTGGAAGCCGAACGTCAGGCACTGACCGACTACATCCAGACCGGCCGCTGAGAGCGGTCACCCGCGACACCGGTCGGGCGCGGGATGATGGGGAATGTCCGTCGGTGGGTCCGCTTGCTTCATCGACATCGCCACATCCCGTGGGCTCATCGTGCGGCTTCGCCGCGGCCTTCCTTCCGACGAGGCCGCGTTGCGCGCGGGCTTCGAGCACCTGAGCGAGGAATCCCGCTACCACCGCTTCTTCACCGCCATGCCCGAGCTGTCCGATCAACTCGTCGAGCAGTTCGTCAACCTCGACGACCACGGACGGCTGGCGATAGCGGCATTCGACCCCGCCGAGCCGTCCGAAGTGGGCACCGAGGACGGTCTCGGCATCGGGGTGGCACGCTGCATCCCCGCACGCACCGATGTCCGTTCCGCCGAGTTCGCCGTCACGGTCATCGACCGCTATCAGGGCCACGGTGTGGGGCGCGTGCTCCTGGAGGCTCTGGTGGTGGGAGCGCTCCGCAGCGGCCTCACCACGATCTACGGACACGTGCTCCACGAGAACTCCGCGATGGTGCGGCTCCTCGGGCGGATGGGTGGACGCGACCAGTTCCACGAACACCCTGAACCCGGCACGCGCCGCATCGCCATCGACTTGGAGGCGGCGACGACCACGATGGGCGGTCGTCGCAGGGCCTACGCAACCCTCTTCTCCTGAGCGCCACGGCCCACCGGCGAGCCCGGCGCCGCCGGCGGCTACTTGCGTCGCAACAGGTAGAGCTCAGGGTCGAGCTTCTCGACCAGTTCGAAGTCGCCGCTGTCGAGGATCGAGGTGAACAGCGTGGCGTCTTCCCCGGCGAGGGGGGCCCGGTCGATCAACATCCACTCGACCCGCTCGGGATTGCGATGGGCGGGCTTGGACCCAGGACCGAAGTTGCTGGAGCGCCACGGGTTCGGGAACGTGTACACCTCAGGCCGGTGCGCCAAGTGCGGCACGAACTGGTAGTTCACCGAGACCGCAACTCCACCGGGGACCTTCTCTATGAGCCGATCGATAGCCCTCACCCGGGGCGAGCGGTCGGTCGGCCAGAAGCCCGATCGGCCGGGCACGGTCCACGGCCCAACGCCCTGATCCTGAGTGGCGGCAACGCCACCGACCATCAGGAAGATCAACGCCCAAGCCACCCAGACCCGCCGTCGCGTGACGATCGTACGTACCGCCGCGAGGGTCACCGAGGTGAAGGGCAGCATGAAGTAGTGGGTGTGGGGGTCCCAGGTGAAGCTGTTCACCGAGAGGAAGTTCACGATGTGTTGAGGAAGACCCATCAACATCACCAAGGGCGAGCCGAGCGGGACGAACCCGAAAGGCCGGATCATCCGCATGGCGCCGGCTTCCGCCCCGTGCTCGCCAAGGGTCCGGCCCACCATCGTCGGGTGCGTCAAGGCCGTGCGCACCACCTCGGGGGCAGACGATCCCAGAGCTCCGAAGAGGCTGTCGAACACCGCGCCGTCGGGTGAGAAGAGCCGGATGATCACCTGGGTTGCCACCAGGAACCAGCCCGTTCCCGCGACAAAGGTCCACACCGCGACCCGCCTCGACCGGAACAGGACGAACACGACAACGCCCATCATCGCCACGTACAGGCCGATGTCCTCCTTCCAGATGAGCGCGAACGCGACGCACCACCAGTACGGCTTCCACCGACCGATGGACGCGAAGTAGAAGGCGCCGAGCAGCGCGGGCGCGGCGAGGTTCTCCACGTGGAAGGTCTCTTGGATCATCCACTGCGGCACGAGATGGAACAGGAACGCTCCCGCCATCAGCAGCCCGGCCCAGTCGGAGCGCAGGAACCTCCGGCCCAGGGCGAAGATCGGCACCGCGCAGAGCACCACCGCGAGGGTGTTCACGAAGTCGAGGAACTGCGCGCCCGCACCGAGCCAGTAGAACGGCACGAAAAGCAGGAACCCCACGTTCGCGTGGTGGCCGAACACCTGCATGCCACGCACCGTCATGAACCCTCGACCGCGCGACAGCAGCCACACGGCCTGGTCGTACATGCCGAGGTCGTAGTCGAATGTGCCGTAATGGGAGTGGCGCATCCAGATCAGGCGTTCGAACACCACGAAGTACCACACCATCAGGAGGACCAGCAGCACCTGGGGGGCCCGGTGACGCAGCAGGGGCGTCTCCTCCCACTGCTTCCAGAAGTTCTCGGTCCAACGTCGAACGCCCGCCGTTGCGCTGTCGACCCCGACTGCGATCCGAGTGGCGGTCGTGTCGTAGCGTGCCCGGAGCGCCTCCACCGCCTTCACCCGCTCGCAGGGTAACCGTCCCTACGCAGCCCGGCACGCCTTCTACTGTCGGCGACCCGAGACGCGGTAACCTGCCACTCCAATGTCGAGGCGGGGTAGTGGGTGGAGCGGACTGGCTGTGGCCGTGCTCGTGGGCGCGGTCCTGTTGAGCACAGCGACCGCTTGCAGGCCCGAGTCCCGCGGTGCCCGCTGTCGAGGCGGAGGATGGGCACAGGGGCCAACCCACGTCCTTCGCTGCACGAAGGGTCGCTGGACCCAGGTGATGTCCAAGCAGAGCGTGCTCCAGGCACTGGCGGAGGCATCGGCCCGTCGCCGAGTAACAGCCACGGCCACGGCCACCACGACCACAGCCACGACTCGCCCGGTGGCCGCTCCACCAGCCCTGTTCCCAGCGGAGGACCCGCTGGGACCTCCACCGCCCACAGCCCTCGTCTCACTCGGGCTCGGCGGCGTGCCCTCCGGTGGATCGACTGCGCCGTCGATAGCGTCCGACGGCAACTCCGTTGCCTTCACCACCACCTCGGCGCTGGTCACAACCGACCGCAACGGGGCGGCCGACGTATATGTGCATGATCTCGACACCGGGACCACGTTGCTGGCGTCGGCCACTGCCGATGGTGACGCCGGCACGGGCGCCAGCACGGGAGGTTCGCTCTCCACGAACGGCCGGCTCGTAGCGTTCAGCTCCACGGCCGACGATCTCGCCCTCGGTGACGGCAACGGCGCCGCCGACGTCTTCGTTCGCGATCTCGCCACCTCCACCACGACCCGGATCTCGACAACCGAGTTCGGCGAGGACGCCCCCTCCGCCTCGGGAGGAGCTCTGATCGCCGACGACGGCTCTGCGGTCACCTTCTGGAGTACGGCGTCGCTGCTTCCCCAGGACACCAACGACACCACCGACGCATATCTCCACGACTTGGTCAGCGGGACAACCGAGTTGGTGTCGATCGGCGAGGATGGCGTCACGATCGGCGACGGCCCTTCGTTCCCGGCGGCGATCAGCGCTGATGCACAGCTCGTCGCCATCGGCACTCGCGCCACGAACCTGGTCTCGGGCGACACGAACGGAGCTGCCGACGTGGTGGTCCGCGACCGCGAAACCGACCAGACGTTGCGTGTCTCGCTCGCGGACACCGGCGCCGAGCCGAACAACGACAGCGGCGTCCCGCCGTCGACCTCCGGAGCAAACGGATCACCGGTCGTCTCCGCCGACCTGTCCGACGACGGCCGATTCGTCGTCTTCTCCTCCGTTGCCACGAATCTGAGCGGCGACGACACCAACGGCGCTTCCGACGTATACGTGCGTGACCTGGATCGCGGCGTGACCACCCGCGTGTCTGCGACCGCAGGCGGAGCCCCGCCACGCTGGGCGGACTCCCCCACCATCTCGGGCGACGGCTCAACCGTCGCCTACCGCTCCTCCCAACGGGACCCGATGAGTTGGAGCCCCGGCACCTCCGCGGTCGTCGCCGTCCCGACCACCGCAGAGACATCCGAACTCGTGTCGATACTCCCCGACGGAGCCAACGCAACCACCGCCGCATCGCCGTCGCTCAGCTACGACGGCACAAGGGTCGCGCTCACGATGCGGAACCCGGGCAACGAGGTCTACATCCGAACCCTCGGCTGAGTGCCCGGCGTTCAGCAGTCAGTCGTGTTCGTAGCGGGCAGCGACAGGGAGATGCTCGACCACACCGGTGCCCAGGCCAACGGGTTCGGGGTCCAGGCCCAGCTGCCAACGGAGTTGAGCCGTCAGGAAATGGGCGACCACCTTCGCCTGCCCCGCGCGATTCGGATCACGACACCCGTCGTCGGCCACCACCGAAAGCTGTTCGGGAAGGAAGAAGCCGTGTCGGGCCAACAGTGGGATCACACCCACCCCTCCGGCTTCGCACAGCGCCGGTGCGAACGGACCGACATGGCCACCGCCGACGATCTCGACCACGGCTTCGGACCCCGTCGCTGCCTCCCGCGCCAGGGGCAGCCCCACATCGACGTGGGTGGCATCGGTGGTCGCGCGGATCCACATCGCCGGCTTCGTGGCACCGGTGCCGGCACGAGGTAGGACGAAGGCCGAAGCAAGCGGGACGTACGCCCTGATGAACGGTCTGGATGCGTAGAGGGTTGACAAGGCGCCGCCCAACGAATGGCCGGTGATCGCGATCTGATCGAGGTCGATGTGGCCGCCGAGCACCCCGGCGCCCCCAGCCTCGGCCCGCACCCTCTCCACCACCCGGTCCATGCCGGCTTCGGCATCACCGAAGAACGACACCCCGGGGAACCCGAGCGAGGACAGCCCGTATTCGGGGAGGTCGGGCGACGCCACCACAAGGCCCCACGAGGCAAGGTGAGCAGTGAGAGGAGCGGACTGACCCCGCCAGGAGAAGATCCCGTGTGCGAACAACACCAAGGGGTGTTTCCCCGCGGCCGGCGGCGCGTCGCGGTGTCCGTAGAGGTCGATCGTCAGCGACAGGCCCTGGGGAAGCAACGCCCGGATCGCCGGGGCGAAGAGCATCTCCGCCTGGTCGACCGCAGTCGGTCCACTGACGCGTTCAGCCGGGTACCACACGTCGACCTTCCGGTCCCCGAGATCGAGCGTGGTCACACCAACCGCGTAGGGCCCGCCGACCAGGTACCGGGCGTCGTTGGCAGCGGCGGCCTTGTCACGTCGGGCGTCGGGGCGGGCGGCTTGCGGCGAAGGGACGCACGCTGCGGCCACCAGAAGGACTGCAACCGACAGGACTGCAAACAACAGGCCGCCAACCCCTCTCGAACTGGGCGACAAGCCCCACCGAATCGGTCGTTCACCTCGCCCGGTTCGCGGGGTTGCATTTCGAAGCGATCCAGCGGCCATCCGATCCCCCATCTGCAATTCCCCTGCGGCGAACCGCCCGAGTGTGCTGCGTCGAGAGAAGGACCGCAACCGGATGGGAGGGGACCGGTTCCCGGTTCAGCAATCCTCCAGGCGGATCCGGAGCCGCTTGTTGGCCTTGCCCTTCGACTCGGTCTTGGTCACGACGAACCGCCCGATCTCGCCGGTGCTCGACACATGCGTGCCACCATCGGCCTGCTTGTCGAGCCCGACTATGTCCACGACTCGGATCTCGGTGACCGACTCGGGGATCAGGTTCACCTTGGTGCGAATGAGATCGGCATCGGCCAGGGCTTCCCCCCGAGGAAGGAACGACACCTCGATTGGGCGGTCCGCAGCGATCTCGACGTTCACCAGCTCCTCCACCCTCGCCGCGAATCCATCAGGTAGCGGATCGAACTCGAAGTCCATGCGCGCCGACAACGGCTCCATTTTGCCGCCTGTGACCGGCACACCCCACTCGTTCCAGATCACCCCACACAACACGTGCATCGCCGAGTGGGTCCGCATGAGCGCGTGGCGTCGATCCCAGTCGAGGATCCCCCGGACGGCCTCGCCGACCGCAGGCAGGGGCCCTGCCGCGTGGTGCCACAGCGCCGCTCCCACCTTGCTAACGTCCTCCACCGCCACGTCGCCTCCCGGGCACAGCAACACGCCGGTGTCGTGCGGTTGGCCCCCGCCCGTCGGGTGGAAACCACTGCGGTCCAGCCGCACGCGACCTGCTTCGGGATCGATCTCAACCACAGTGGCGTCGAACTCTCGGAGTTGGGCATCGACGAGATACAGCAGTTCGGTCACCGACGAAGTCTGCCCGCCCCGGCTCTTTCGCGGGCGAAGTCTCGTCATGAAAACGGGAGCCATTCCGAAATAGGCTCCGGCGATGCCAACCGCAGGCGGTGACGCCCACTCCCAGGCAGAAGAGCGCCTGGCTGCGGTCGATGCCCGCTACACGTCGAAGCGCAAGGCGCTCGTCGAGGTGTTCATCCGTTCCAAGCGGCCGATGACCCTGCCGGAGGTCATCGCGGCGAACGCTTCTCTGGCGCAGAGCTCTGTGTATCGAAACCTGGCCACGCTGGAGGCCGCCGGTGTCATCCATCGAATCGTCACCAGCGACGACCACGCCCGCTTCGAGTTGGCCGAGGCGATCAGCGGCCATCACCACCATCACCTCATCTGCTCCATGTGCGGCTCGATCGAGGACTTCACCCTCCATCCCCGCGTCGAGTCCGCCGTTGCTCGGGAGTTCGCCGGGGTGGCGGAACGCCGCGGGTTCACAACCAACGCTCACCAGATGGACCTCATCGGTCGATGCGCGGAGTGCGCGACAGCCGAGTAGAGTGAGAACCATTCTCTATGAGGTGCTTCTCGCCAAGGAGAGCTCCTGCGTTCATGGTCGTGGGGGTTCTCGCTGTCACGACTTCCACCGCAGCGCTCGGGTGCTCGTCGGAAAGGGCCGAAGTGCCGCGGGGCGACTGCCCAACTGAGCCGATCAGGGTGATCGTCACCGTGAGCCCCTGGCGCGACCTCGTGGAGCGCCTCGCCGGCGACTGCGCATCCACCACGACGATCGTCGCCGGCGGTGCCGTCGACCCACACGACTTCGAGCCCACCCCATCCGATCGCGCAGAGATCGAGGACGCCGACCTGGTCGTCATGAACGGCGCCGGATACGACCACTGGGCCCGACTCGCGCTCGATGCAACCGATGACCCGCCAATGGTGGTCGAGGCACAAGCAGTCGCCCGCGTCGATGACGGCGAGGACCCACACCTTTGGTATTCGCCGGAGATCGTCGCCGCAGTTGCCGACGCTGCCGGCGACGCCCTGCGCAGGTCGATGCCGACCGCGGCTGCGTACCTGCAATCGCGGGCGTCGGCCGTGGCGGAGTACCTGAGCCCCTACCGTGATCGGATCGCCGCGCTGCACACGATCACCCGCGGTGCCACCTACGCGGCCACCGAGGCGGTGTTCGGCCGTCTCGCTGCCGCACTCGACATGCTCGACGTCACTCCTTCGGGGTTCCGGCGCGCAGTCAAGAACGAAACCGACCCTTCACCCGCGGACATCTCGGAGCTCCGTGCCGCGGTCAACGGCGGAGAGGTGGACGTGTTGGTGATGAACCCCCAGATCGACAATCTCGCAACCCGTGCGATCCTCGATGAGGCCGCAGGCCAAGGCGTCGCGATCGTTGAGATCTCCGAGACGCCCGAACCGACGGATAGGGGCTTCGTCGCCTGGCAGATGCGCCAACTCACTTCATTGGAGGCGGCGCTCCGTGTCTGACACGCCCCCTGTGGTCGAGTTCAAAGACGTTGCAATCGATCGTGGTGGCACCACGGTGTGGTCACACGGCACCTTCAGCATCCCCGCCGGATCCGTCGTCGCGGTCATCGGACCGAACGGGTCGGGCAAGACCACGTTGCTTCACCTGTTGCTGGGGCTGTTGTCCCCCACCGCCGGCCGTGTACGCGTCCTCGGCGACACCCCTCACCGGGGGGATCGTCGGCTCGGTTACGTACCCCAGCACCATCTTGGGTCCGTCGGCGGAGCACTGCGCTGCCGCGACCTCGTTGCCCTGGGGTTGGTGGGCAACCGTTGGGGCCTCGGCCGCCTCCATCCGACGGGCCGCGAGGCGATCGAGTGTGCGCTGCGGTCGGTCGATGCATCCGACTTCGCCGGCGAGCGGGTCTCTGCGGTCTCGGGAGGCCAGCAACAGCGCATCGCCATCGCACAGGCACTGGTCCACGATCCGGAACTGCTCCTCCTCGACGAGCCCCTGGCCAACCTCGACCTCCGCCACCAGGAGGAGATGGTTGGGCTCTTGCGGGACCTCGCCGTTGCGGGCGACCGCACGATCCTCGTGGTGACTCACGACCTCAACTCGCTGCTGCCGATACTCACCGGCGCCGTGTACCTCCTCGACGGCCACGCGCACTACGACGAGATCGGCAACGTCGTCGATGGCGAACTGCTGAGCCACCTCTATGGCACCTCGGTGCGGGTGGTGCGCACCCCTCAGGGTGACCTGTTCACGAGGAGCACGTGAGCGTGGTCGCGGAGATCGCCTATCAGCCCGAGTGGCTGGACATCCTCACCTCCGACTTCATGGTCCACGCCTTCGTCGGGGCCACGATCGTCGCGGCCGTCTCGGGCCTGGTCGGCTACTTCGTCGTGGTTCGCCGCGACACCTTCGCGACCCATGCACTCGCCCACATCGGGTTCCCCGGCGCCACCGGCGCCGCTCTGGTGGGCGCGCCGGTGACCCTGGGCCTTGCGGTGTTCTGCGTCGCAGGAGCGCTCGTAATCGGGGCCTTCGGTGAACGGGTGGAGGGACGCGAGACGGCGACGGGGACGGTGCTGGCTCTGGCGAGCGCTCTCGGAGTGCTGTTCGCGTCGCTCGCTGCGGGGGGAACCTCCACCGTGACAAGCGTGCTGTTCGGAAACCTGTTGGCCATCTCGACCCATCAGATCCTGGTGTTCGGCACCTTCGCGATCCTCCTGCTCGTCGCTCTCGGCGCCATCGCAAGACCGCTCCTGTTCGCGTCGGTGAGCACCGAGGTGGCCGCCGCTCGGGGGGTGCCCATCCGCGCTCTCACCACGGCCTTCCTGGTGTTGTTGGCCCTCGTGATCACCATGGCGGTGCAGGTGGTGGGCACCCTGCTGCTCTTCGCACTGATCGTCACCCCGGCGGCCACAGCCATGTCGTTTTGGGCTCGGCCGGCAGCGGTCGCCGCCGTCTCGACCTGCATCAGCGTTGCCAGCGTCTGGCTGGGCCTGACGCTCTCCGCGATGTACAACCTGCCACCCAGCTTCCCGATCGTGGGCGTGGCGTTCGCCGCTTGGGTGTTCAGTCGCGGCCGCTGAGAGCAAGACGAACCGCCAGGCCGACCATCACCAGACCTCCTGCGGCGCCGAGATGGCCGACGCGTTCGGGTGAACCCCGAAGCCAGTTGCGCGCCGAGCCCGCGGCGAGGCCCCACAACGAATCCGACACCAGTGCAATGGCCGCGAAGATCGCGCCGAGAACGAGCATCTGCACGGTCACATGTCCTGCGGAGCGGTCGACGAACTGCGGGAGGAACGCGGCGAAGAAGACGACAACCTTCGGGTTCGTAGCGCCCACGACCACCCCGTCTCGCACCAGATGCGCTGTGGTTCGCGGCACCACAGATCGATCCTCGAACGCCGCGGCAAGGGAGCGGCGCGTTCGTATGGCCTGGATGCCCAGGTAGGCGAGGTAGGCGGCACCCGCCAGCTTCAAGGCGGTGTAGACGATGACCGACCGTTCGACGATCGCCCCGAGACCGGCAGCCACTGCGACGACCTGGAGGTAGGCGCCGCCGGCGTTGCCGACGACGGTGAGCACGGCCGCTCGGCGTCCCAGAGCGATCCCGCGGCCGATCACGAACAGAACGCTCGGCCCTGGAACCACGATCAATGCCAGCGACGCCCCGGCGAACACCACCAACCGTGAGACATCGACCACGAACAGATCGTACTCACGCCCACCCCCACCGAACCCCCACCGAGCCCCCGCCGAACTGGTCGAGAACCGCTACCGATGCGGTCGTGTCCTTCGCCCAGTTCGGGGCTGGGTCTCCAGTTCGGGGGTGGGCGTTGACTTCGGGTGGGTGCCGACACCTCGGGTCAGGCAGGCTGGACGGGTGCGCGTGGACCTGACTCCGGGGAGCCCTCAGGCTCGCGCAACGATTACCGGGGTCATACGACTCCAGATCCTGGCCAACAGTGCCGGTGCCGCTTTCGTCGGGGTCTATCTCCGACTCCTCTTCCCCGCCGGCGGCAACCAGGACCGCAGCGAGGTGAGCCTGGTCGCGTTCCTCGGCTACCTCGCCGTCTTTCTCGTCCTCGGCACACCGGTGAACATCGCCATGTTGCGCCGGGCCGTTTCGTGGGTCCGGGAGGAGCGCGAACCGACTCCCTCGGAACGGAAGTTCGTGTTCCACCTCCCCCTCCTCGAGACGATCGCCTCGTTCGTAACCTGGGTCGGAGCAGCCGTGGTCTTCGGGTTGCTCAACTCGGAACAGCGGCGGGTTGCGGTCGCGATCATCCTCGCCGGGCTCGTCACCTGCACCTTCCTCTACATGCTGCTGGAGGCGCACTTCCGCCCCGTCTACGCGCTCGCTCTGGTGGACGCCGACCTACCGGAGAACCGCCGCGACGTATTCCCGCGCCTGATGCTTGCATGGCTGCTCGGCAGCGGCCTGCCCCTTGCCGGGCTGGGGCTCAGCCCGTTGGTGGCGAGCGACGCATCCGATGTGACGCGCCTGCCGTGGCTCGGCTTCGCCGGTGTGATCGGCGGCGGCGCGGTGATGGCCGCATCCGCCGTGTCGGTGAGCCGCCCTCTCGGCCGAGTCCGCGAGGCGCTTCGCCAGGTGGAGCAGGGCGAGTTGGACACCGTCGTCCCAGTGGACGACTTGGGCGAGCTCGGCCGCCTCGCGGAAGGCGTCAACGATCTCGTCGCGGGCCTTCGCGAACGCGAACAACTTCGCGAACGCTTCGGACGCCAGGTGGGCCAGGCCGAGTTGGCGGATGTCGACGAGGACGGCCCCGGCACAAGCGACCAACGCGATGTCACGGTGCTGTTCGTCGACCTGCACGGCTACACCCGATACAGCGAGCACCACTCGCCCCGCCAGGTCGTCGCGATGCTCAACCGCTTCTTCCGTGTGGTCGTTGCGGTGGTGAACCGTGAAGGAGGTTGGGTCAACAAGTTCGAAGGAGACGCGGCGCTGTGCATCTTCGGCGCTCCCGGCGACCAACCCGACCACGCAGCCCGTGCGCTGCGTGCCGCTGCGGCGCTGCCCAGGGAACTCACGCTCTCGGCGATTCCACTCACCGCAGGCATCGGCGTGGCCACCGGTCCTGTCCTCGCCGGATTCATCGGAACTCCGGAACGCTACGAGTACACGGTGATCGGAGACGTGGTGAACGTTGCGGCCCGTCTCTGCGAGTTGGCCAAGGACGAACCGTCCTGGGCAATGGCGGACCTCCGCACGGTCGAGGCGGCCGGGATGCCCGAGGAGTGGGACGACCCGGTCCGCGTCCGGATCAGGGGGCGTCGGGAGCGTGCGAACGTGGCCACGCTCAAGACACCTCGCCTGAGCCGTGCGACGAGAGCGAGAAGGTCAAAGCCCTCAGCGAGGTGACCCAGATCTTCCCATCACCGATCTTGTCGGTCGCTCGCTGCCGACACGATGATGTGGACGACCCCGTCCTTGCACTTCGACTCCGCCGGCGCCTCGATCCGCACCTTGGTCACGTAGTCGAGTTGGTGCTCCGAGTTTCGAGCACGGCCGCCACGGAGGGGACGTCTGTCTCGGCGCTGTGCGCGGCGGATGGACGCGGAGTTGTTGCCCGATGAACAGCGTGCTCGAGCTTGTCAGATCAGTCTCGGGCTGCGGCGAGTTTGTCGATGAGCCCGACGAGCTCGGCGGGTGCCTCCTGCATGACCTGATGTCCGATGCCGCGGAGCTCGACGAGCTCCGCGTTCGACACGAGGCGGGCGAGGACGCGGGCATGGGGTGGCGGTGTGAGACGATCCTCGTCACCCACCACCACCATCGTCGGCACGGGGAGCGGGCCGAGACATCTGCGCAGATCGTGCTCGGCGATCGTCGTCCCCGCCTCACCCAGGGTCCGCGGCGTGCATTCCGCGAGCATCCGGCGCACGTCGTCAACCATCCGGGCGGTGGCGCGACGCCCGAACGCCAACCGCACCAGCACTGCGGACACATCGGTGTCGCCCCAGGAGTAGGCGAGCTGGGGCCGCCTGATGAGCGCACGGCCGCCGCGTTCCAACACGGTACTCAGCGCGGCCAGCCCTCCAGCGAGACCCTTGACCGAAAGTGACGCGGCGCTGGTGGCCAGGAAGAGCATCCCGCCCACCCGCTCCGCGAGCACCTCGGGGCGGTCAACGGCGAAACGCCCTTGCACCATTCCACCCATCGAGTGGCCCACGATGATCGCGTCGCGGAGATCGAGTGTCTCCAACACCGTCTCGACATCGGCGGCAGCCGCCCCCAGCGACACACCCTCGGTGCCGGCGACGGAGCGGCCGTGACCACGCATGTCCCAGGCGATCACCCGGTAGCGATCACGCAGGAGCCGGATGGCCGACGACCACACCCACCATTGCAGCGTCACGCCGTGGAACAACAGGACCGGCCGGCCATTGCCCGTGTCGATGAGGTGCAGCTCCCCGCCGTCGTGGGTCGGGATGGTCCGGTGGTCCACGTCCTCGGGAGGATCGAGAAGTGCGTCGAGGGCCTCGTCGTGACGGCGTCGAATCCGCGATCCGGCCATGGAGATCCCGACGAAGCCGGCGAGACCCACCATCGCAGTGCCGAGGACTCCGTAACCCATCACCCGTCGTGCGCGCATCCTCTGCTCCTATTTCAAGCCGCCACACCGAGGCAAGTCCGAACAATGGCGCCCGGTCCCCCCTGCCTCAAATCGCCCGTCCCCCCTGCCTCAAACCGTTTCTTGAGGCACAGCGGCCCGGTTTCCGGTCCCCCCTGCCTCATGGCCGAGTTTGAGGCACAGTGGCCCGGTTTCCGGTCCCCCCTGCCTCATGGCCGAGTTTGAGGCACAGCGGCCCGGTGCCGGCGGGCGAGGGGGCGAGGGGGCGAGGGGGCGAGCGGGCGGGAACCCGCGAGACTGTGGGGCATGACGGACGATCGCACCGACCGAATCGAACTGACCGACGAGCAGTGGCGGGAGCGGCTCGACCCTGCCAGCTATCAGGTTCTGCGCCACGCGGGCACCGAGCCGGCCGGCAGTGGGGCAATGCTGCACAACCACGCCGACGGCACCTACGTGTGTGGCGCGTGTGGGCACGCGCTGTTCAGCTCCGAGGCGAAGTACGACTCGGGTTCGGGTTGGCCCAGCTTCTTCCGGACGCTCGACGACAACTCGGTGTCGGAGCACACGGACACCACCCACGGAATGCGGCGGGTCGAGGTGCGATGTGCGCGCTGCGACTCCCACCTGGGCCACGTCTTCGAAGACGGCCCCCGCCCGACCGGGCAGCGGTACTGCATGAACTCGCTGGCGCTCGGGTTCGAACCTGCCGAAGAGGGCGGCTGAGCCCGAGCGAACCAGCGACTCGCGCGCCGATCAGTCGATCGGCAGGCGACTGAGGAGATCTGCTTTCATCTCCTCGAAATCCTCGAAGGACAGATCACCTGCATCGAACTGCTGGTGGATCCGCTCGATCTGGGTCAACAACTCGGCGGCCGAGAGGGGTTCGCCCTCCGGACCCAAGTCGATGACGACATCGGAGTCGCCCGAAGGTTCGGTGCGCTCTAGGCGACGCTCACGCTTCGCCGCAGCCTTCGCCTTCTTCGCCCTGTCACGTTGGAGCTTCTCGAAGCTCGTCCGTTGCACAGCCACGGCGACTCAGATCGCCCGGACGTTCTGCGCCTCTTCACCCTTGCGACCGGGCGCAACGTCGAACTCGACCGACTGACCTTCCTCCAAGGTGCGGTAGCCGCTTCCCTGGATGTTTGAGAAATGGACGAAGACGTCGTCGCCGTCGTCGCGCTTGATGAATCCGTAGCCCTTCTCATTGTTGAAGAACTTCACGGTGCCTGTAGCCAATTGACTGTCTCTCTACTCGTTTGCTCTGACGAACGGCCGCACCGCGAAAGAGGGCGCCTCACGGCACCCTCGACGCCTCGCTGCCATTCAGTTCCGGCACACGGGGCGCCGTGGACGACAGTCTATGGCTCGGAGGGCTCCAGACCCCACATCGAGGCTGGGCCCCCGCGTTTCGACACCCGTCGCCCCCCCTAACCGGGCGAAGAACACGACCGTTGAGGTAGCGAAGTTCGCCCAGTTCGGATGGGGCACAATGCCCCGATGGAGATCCAACGGTCGACCCGTGATCCCGAGGCGCTCCGCGCCGGGCTCGAGACTTGGCTGGCCACCCGCCTGGAGCCCGAGGCGTCGCCCCGGGTAGCAGAGTTGGCCGCCACGTCGTCAAATGGCATGTCGAGCGAGACCGTCGTCTTCGACGCCGAATGGGCCGAGCAGGGCACCCGCTCGGCCCATCCTCTCGTCGCACGGGTCGCCCCGAGCGCAGACGACGTGCCGATCTTCCCCAACTACGACCTCGGCGGCCAGTTCGAGATCATCCGGATCATGGGCGAACGCACCAAGGTGCCGGTGCCCACCACCTTCTGGTTCGAGCCCGACCCCGGCCCGATCGGTGCACCGTTCTTCGTGATGGGCCGGGTCGACGGCGTAGTGCCACCTGACCTGATGCCTTATACCTTCGGGGACAACTGGCTCTACGACGCGGCACCCGCCGACCAGCGGCGCCTCCAGGAGACGACCGTCGCCGCTCTCGCCGCCATCCACGGACTGCCGGTCGACGCGCAGATCACCTCACCGCTCACCTATCCCGAGGCGGGTGCCACTCCCCTCACGCGCCATCTGGCCCACACCCGGGCCTGGTACGAGTGGGCGGTCGGCGACGGTCCGCGGGCGGCCCTCATCGACGAAGGTCTTGCCTGGCTGGAGGCGAACCTGCCCACCGACGAAGGTGGCGCGGTGGTGAGCTGGGGCGACTCGCGCATCGGCAACATCATCTATGCCGACTTCGAGCCGGCAGCGGTGTTGGATTGGGAGATGGTCGGAATCGGCCCCCGCGAGCTGGACGTGGCCTTCCTCATCAACGCGCACGATGTGTTCCAACACATCGCCCAGAACTTCGAGCTCCCCGGCATGGCCGACTTCCTGCGCGCCGAAGACGTGGTGAGCACGTATGAGGGAGCCACCGGCCATGCCGTTCGCGAACTCGACTGGCACCTCACCTACGCGGCGGTGCGCTTCGGCATCGCATTCGTCCGCACCGGCCAGCGGCAGGTCCACTTCGGCGAGATCCAGGCTCCCGAGTCTCTCGACGACCTGATGCACCACAAGGGTCTGCTCGCCGCCAGGCTCGGCCACTGACCCGGAGGTTGCCGTCATGCCCGTCTCCGCCGACGAGTTCCCACTCCATCAGGCGCCGCTGTCATTCGCCAGAGCGGCCTCCAGCGACCGCAACTTCTATGACCGTTGGTACTTCAACGCTCACGACCGCACCGGAGACGTCTACCTGATAACCGGTGCGGGGGTGTATCCGAACCTCGGGGTGCGCGACGCGTTCGCGCTGGTCCGCCAAGGCGACAAGCAGTGGTCGCTGCGATGCTCCGACGCGCTGGAGGACCGCGACACCGACTTCGCGGTGGGCCCCTACCGCATCGAGATCCAACAACCCCTGCAACGGATCAGGCTGATCTGCGACGCAGACCAGACCCACGTCGACGAGGGGGCCGCCATCGGCTTCGACCTCACCTGGGAAGGGTCCTTTCCCGCGCTCGACGAACAACGCCACCTGATGCTTTCCGGCAAGCGCCCCATCCTCGACGCGCAGCGCTTCGCCCAGCTCGGGTCGTGGTCGGGGACGCTGCGGGTCGACGGCGCCGAGCACGTCATTGAGCCCGAGGTGTGGATGGGCAGCCGGGACCGCTCCTGGGGCATCCGACCGGTGGGCGAAGCCGAGCCTCCCGGGCGCGCCGCTGACGAACCGCTCGAAGGCTTCTGGTGGCTGTACGTACCGCTGCGCTTCGACGACTTCGCGGTCGTCGTCATCTGTCAGGAACAGCCCGACGGCCACCGCACCCTCAACGACGCCGGCCGCGTCTTCGCAGACGGCCGCGTCGAACAGCTCGGCTGGCCCGAGGTCGAGGTCCGCTATCAGCCGGGAACCCGTATCCCCACCGGTGCCACCATCGGCCTGCAACCGCGCAACGGGCCGGCAGTCACCCTGGAGGTGGACTCCCGGGGCTACATCCCTCTTCACATCGGGGGCGGCTACGGCGGCGACCAGACCTGGGCTCACGGGTCGTGGCGGGGACGCAAGTGGGTGGAGGGGGCGGTTCACGACCTGACCGACCCCGCGATCGCGGGGTTCATCCCCTTTGGCGTGATCGATCACGTCGGTCGGGCCCGATGGGACGACGGCAGCGGTGACACACGAGAGGGTTGGGGGCTCTTCGAGCACGGCACCTTCGGCCGCCACGATCCCTCCGGCTTCGCTGATTGGGGCTCGGTCAGCCCCTGAGCGGGGTCAGCCCCATGGGGAACTTGCGTAGGTTTCCGTCGCCGGACGCCGGATCCGTACGCAAGTTCGCCCTGGAGCTACTCGTCCAGGAACGACTGGAACCACCGGCCCGAGTCCTTCACCGTGCGTCGCTGGGTGGGGTAGTCGACGTAGGTGAGACCGAAGCGGGGGCCGTAGCCCTCGGCCCACTCGAAGTTGTCCATGAGCGACCAGCAGAAGTAGCCGTCGACCGCGATGCCGTCGCGCTTGGCGCGCCGCAGCTCCAGGAGATGACGCCGGTAGAAGTCGACTCGGCGCGGGTCGTGAACCCGGTCCCCCTCCAGGCGGTCCGGAAACGCGGCGCCGTTCTCGGTCACCACGATGCTGGGGAACCGCCCGTAGGCGTGGCAGCGTGCCAGCACGTCGTAGAGCCCGTCGGGGCGGACCTCCCACCCGGTGGCCGTCACGTCGTGGGACCGGACATCACGTCCGAAGAGCGGCGCGCTCCACAGGCCGGGGATCGGCAACAGCGGTGCCTTCACCCGGGTGTAGTACTGGGCGCCGAGGAAGTCCCAGTCCACTTCCACGCCGCGGTGGTCGCCGCTACGAACGTACTTCTCGATGGGCGCTATGAACGGGCAGTCGTTTATGGGATATCCGAGGCCCAGGTTCGGCTCGATGAACATGCGGTTGAGCAGCGCATCCAGAGCCACCGATGCCCTGCGTCTCAGCGAGCTGTCACCACTTGGGATGACCGGGGCGAAGTACTGCGTGGTGCCGACCGACGCTCCGGGGACCCGCGCCCGCAACACCTGTGCCGCAGCGGCCTGGGCAAGGTTCGTGTGGTGGACGGAGGCGAGGAACTTCGAGCGACTCCTCACGCCGGGGGCGTGGATCCCAAGCAGGTGCCCCAGCACGGTGAAGCTGAGCGGTTCGTTGAACACCATCCATCGCTTCACCC
>JADLFH010000104.1 GCA_020845705.1 Microthrixaceae bacterium
ACCACCCACAGCGTGCCCAGGATGGCCGTGCGGATGCCGGCGATCTCCGGGTAGCTCGATTGCGGGCTGGTGATGAACTCCCACGTCAGCCAGCTCCTGAAATAGACCCGGGCCTCGGGAAAGCGCTCGGCCGCCTCGGCCATAATCTCGTCCCGCCGGAAGATCGATTCCAGGCCGTTCCAGGTGGCCACGACCCGCGGGCTGACCACGTCGGCGCGGATGAGCCGGCGCAGCGCGACCGCGTCGCGCGGCTCCAGCGCGCGCACGAACACGGCCAGACCCAGCAAGCCATAGATGATCGACGGCACGCCGGCCAGGTTATTGATGTTGGTCTGGATGATGCCGGTCAGGCGGCTGCGTTTGTCGGCGTACTCCTCCAGCCAGATGGCGGCGGCCACGCCCAGCGGGAAGCCGAAGAGCACGGCGATGGCCACCACCCACAGCGTGCCCAGAATGGCCGTGCGAATGCCGGCGATTTCCGGGTAGCTCGATTGCGGGCTGGTGATGAACTCCCAACTCAGCCATGATTTGAAATAGACGTCGGCGTCGGGGAAACGCGCCGCCGCCTCGGCCAGAATCTCCTCCCGATTGAGGATCGATTCGATGGCGTTCCAGGTGGCCAATATTCGCGGCCGCACGACGTCGGCGCGGATGAGCTGCCGCAGGTCGCTCTCGTCGCGCGGGGCGAGGGTGCAGGCCCCCGGCGGCGCGGCCGAGGCGCAGGCGGCGGCCACCTTGTCGGGATCATCGCAGACCAAGCGGTCGGCATGGAAACGCTGCTCGCGCTCCACAGCCCGGCAGCGCCCGGCCGACACATTGGCGGCATAGAGGGTGACGAGGTCGTCATAGGCGAGGTCGTCGAGCGATTCCGTCGCCCCGCTGGGGTCGTGGGCCGACAGCAGCTCGCGCTCCGGCATCTCGCTCTGCTCGGCCACCAGCCCCATCGTGTCGTTGAGGATTTTGACCAGCAAAATCGAGAGAATGAGAATGGCGATGGCGGTGGAGCCGATGAAGATCGCCCGCCAGACGCGCCCAAGCCGCCGCCGCTTGTGGACGGCGCGGTTGGCTTCCTCGCCTTCGGGGAACAGATCGGCCCG
>JADLFH010000012.1 GCA_020845705.1 Microthrixaceae bacterium
ACGTCGGACTCACCTCGCTCCGTGTGCGCGATGACGCTCGACTTGCGTCCATAATCTCATCAGCTTGTCTCGCATTCCGGGCACCGACAACCGCTTGTGCAGCTGAGACCCCCGCACGAACCAAATCGCCTTCGGCGACCGCGTCCTTTGCAGATATCCCTGCCTGCACAGCCGAATATGCAGAATCGGCCCGGTCAACTGCAACCGCAGCACGAAGTGCTACCTGACCCGCTTTGCCGGCGCGAGCGGCCAATCCCGCCGCCTTGACCGCCACCCCCCCGCCCATTCCTCCAGTTGCCGCATCAGCAAGCAATGCCGCTCCGTTCAGAGCCATTCGCCCAGACCATTCGGCCCCGCCTATCTTGCCGGTCGCCAGAGCGTACGAGTCGTAGATGATGAAGCCGGCAGTGAATGCTACGCTCCAAAACAATCCTTCGGGGTCAACCTTGGTCCAAGGGTTCTGGACGACGTAGGCGTAGAGGTTGGGGCCGTCGACGAAGCCGAGGGGGTCGCGGGTGATGAAGGCGCCGGTCTCAAGGTCGCGGTACCGGAAGCCCTCGTTGAGCAGCCCGGTGGGATCCTCGTCCTTGGTGCTGGCCTTCTGGCGGTCCTGCGTGCTCCCCTGCTCGGCCGTGCGGGTGCCGAAGGCCTCGTAGGCGGCCTGGAATGTCAAAGAACTCGAATCGTCGGTCTTGGCGACCACGTCGCCGCGGCCGTTGTAGAATGTATAGGCGGGATCCCCGTCGCGCAAGGTGTAGAGGACACCGCCGATCCCGCCGCCGTAGTCCGAGCCCCGGACGTATTCGACCGCCGGGGTGGTGGCCACGCCCTCGTACTCCCGGATGCTGGTGCCGCCGCTGAAGGCGACCCGGTTGGAGGTGCCCGATGCGGAGGACTCGTCGCGCAGCACACGGCGGGTCCGGTAGTCGTAGGCGTACCGGTAGGTCCCGTTGGTCCCCTGCCCGGCCGTATTGAGGGCGAGTTCGACCAGCCGGTTCTCGTAGTCGTACAGATAGGTATCGCTGGCCCCGCTCTCCGTCCGGTTGGTCCGATTCCCGTCCAGATCGTAGGCGAAGCTGACGGGATTGCCGGTGCCCGATACGCCCTCCAGCTGGTTCAGGCTGTTGTATGCTTACGTCCAGGACCCGGCGCCGGGGCCGCCGGTGACCGTCTTGCCGGTCCGGTTGTGGGCTGCGTCGAACGCGTAGGTCGTGATAACGTCGCCGGAACCCGCCAGGACCGCCTCGGTGACGAGCCGGTTGGCCGCGTCGTACGCGTTGGTCACGGTGCGGTCCGGCAGGCCGCCCGCGGGATAATCCTCGGAGATCCGCACCACGTTGCCGGCGGGGTCGCGGGCGATGTCGAATTTCGAGAGCAGGCCGCCGCCGTCGCGGCGGTTTTCGATCGAGGTGGCGCGGTTGAGGGCGTCGTAGGCCTTCAGGACGCTGTCGTCGTTGGGCAGGATCTGGCCGCGGATGTTCCCGGCCAGGTCGTACTGGTACTCGGTGGTGCGCGCGGCCTCGGTGAGGGTCTGGAGCCGGTTGAGGGCGTCGTAGGTCGAGTCCAGCGCCCGCGCGCCAGCCACGCCGACGCCGTAGGCCGTCGTCACGCGGTTGCCCGCCAGGTCGTACCCGTAGGCGTTGGTGACCCCCGAGGAGACCTCGTCGGTGACCCGGTTGAGCGCGTCGTAGGCGTAGGCCACGTCGGCGATGGCGCCCTTGCCGGGCTCGGTGACCGACAGGAGGTTGCCCACCTTGTCATAGGCGTAGGTGCGGTTGTCCTGTGACCGGCCCGCGTAGGACACGGTCGTGAGCCGGTGGCGCGCGTCGTACCCGTAGGTGGTCTCCCGGCCCTCCGCGTCCTTCCGCCAGACCCTGTTGAGCGCGTCATAGGCGTTGGTGGTCCCGCGCGCGGTGGCGTCCCCCACCCAGGTGTTCCTGTTGAGCCCGTCGTATGCGAACTCGGTGCGCTGCCCCTTGCCATCGATGACGGCGGTGCGGTTGCCGGCCGCGTCATAGCCATTGGTGACGACGATGCCCTCGGCGTCCATCGTCCAGACCAGCCGGTTGAGGGCGTCGTAGACATTCGTGACCGCGTGCGCGTTCGGGTCGGTGACCGAGGACACGTTCCCGTTGGCGTCATAGGTGGTGACCGTCAGCGGGCGGGCCGTGCCACCGCCCGGCAGCGGCACGGGGGGCCCGAGGACCGAGGTCGGCCGGTTGGCGGCGTCGTAGGCCGTGGCGGTCGCCTTGCCGCGGGGATCGGTCACGTTGGTGACGTTCCCGGCGGCGTCGTAGGCCCACGCGGTCACCGGGTTGTGCGCGCCGCCCGAGTCGAAGTCGTCCACCTCCGGGGCGATCTCGAAGGTCTTGCGGTTGCGCTGGTCGTAGAGGTATTCCCAGGCCTCGCCCCTCGGGTTGGTGGTGCTCTCGACGTTCCCCGCGGCGTCGTACGCGGTGACGGTGGTCGGCCTCGCGCTGGCGCCCGCGTCGGCGTCGAAGACCTCCGGTCCCACCACCTGCGTCGGCCGGCCGGCCGCGTCGAAGAGGGTGTCGGTCTCCCGGCCCAGCTCGTCGATACTGCGGAAGGCCAGGCCCGTGCCGGTGAACAGCGTCCCCTTCGACGCCTCATCGGCCGTGCCGGCGGCGAAGGTGACGTTGGTCGCCCGGTCCAGGGCGTCGAACTTCGTGAGGGCATACCTCTCAAGGGGGTCGCGGACCGACACCGGGTTGCCCACGCGGTCATAGGCGGTGATGGTGGTGGCCCACGCGTTGGCGCCGTACCGGACCGAGTTGGTGATGGGCCGATAGAGCTTGTCGTAGGCGACCGCGGTCTCGAAGCCCCTCGGATCGACCGTCAGGGTGGGCTTGAAGCCCGAGGTGTCAAAGACGGTGCCGCCCGCGTTGGGGCCGTCATAGGAGTACGAGGTCGTCAGGTTCAAGGCCACGTCCACCTTGGCCGTGAGCCGCTGGAGGTCGTCGTACTCGAAGCGGGTGCCGTTGCCCCGCGGGTCGATGGCGTTGGTGCGCGAGCCCACGGCGTTGTAGGCGAACCGCGTCACCAGATCGACGCCCGCGTCGATGCCCGAAAAGCTGTCGCCCGCCGCGCTGTAGGCCATGTTCCCGTCCATGTCCCGCACCTGCTCGACCACGCGGTTGCGGGCGTCGTACAGGTAGCCTGTCCGATGGGCATTCTCGTCGGTTTCCAGCACCTTGTTGCCCCGCTTGTCATAGGCGAAGTGCTTCGAGGAGCCGTCCTGGTAGAACACGCCTGTCAGGCGGTTGCGTGCGTCGTAGGCGAACGCCGTCGTGTTGCCATTCGGGTCCGTCGAGGTCAGCCGGTTGCCGTTCCGGTCATAGGTGTGGGTGGTCGTCAGCCCCAGCCCGCCTGGATCGACGATCTCCTTCCACACCCGGCCGTTGGCGTCGGGCACGTACCGGGTCACCAGGTCGGTGGCCCAGGCCGGGTCGGTCGCCAGCCTCTTGACGGTCCTGGCCGTCATGAAATTCTCGAATGTCGGGTGGTAGTCAAAGAGCGTCTGGCGCACGAGTTGCCCGGCGGCGTCCTTGACCCGCTCAGCGGTGCGTCGCCCCATGGGGTCCACGTCGTACTCCGTGACCCGCCCCTCCTCGTCGGTGACCCGGCTCATGACCCGCCAGGGGCCGTAGGCGAAGTGACGCGCGTCCCCGGCGGCGTTGATCTGGCAGGTCGGGTCGGGGTAGCGGCCGTTGAGACCCAGCGAGGTCGGCACGACGGTTCGATATTCGGCGTCGCTGAAGTGGTCGTCATAGCCGAACCGGGTCGTGTTGCCGCTCATGTCGGTGACCTCGGCTGGGGCCATGCCCGCGTCCATGTCGAAGCGGAACGTCTCGGTCCTGCCGTCGCCGTGGTCGATCTCCATCTCGGTCCACACGACGATCAGCGGGTCGTTGAACGGGTCCAGGCGAGCCAGCCCGGCCCACACCTTATACTCGTCCAGCCGCGAGACCTCCGGCCCCCCCCACCAGTAGGTGCGAGCGATGCCCCGCGCGTCGGTCACCACGGTCGTGTGCTGGCCCGTGATCGTCGGCGGGGAGTGGGCCTGGACCAGCGACATGTTGGAGAACGTCGCCACGGGCCGATCGCCCGCCGACCCGGCGTTCGTGACGGAGATGACGTCGCGGGGCAGGCCCGTCTGGACGAAGGAGACGCCCTCGTGAGTGCCCCGCAGCGAGCGGTCGTAGGCGTAGCCGAAGTCGTGGGCGCCGCCGCGCGGGTCCACGATCCGCGACAGCTCGCAGTGCAGCGGCCAGGCATAGGCGCCGATGTCTCTGGGATAGCCCAGGTTGGGGTTCTCCTCCGACTCAACCGAGTAGCCGTAGCGGGTGACGGCCCCGTCCGGCGAGGTCACCGTCGAGAGCAGGCAGAGGCGCGCGGAGGAGTGCGGGACCGGCGTGGCCCCGACGCAGAGGGCGGCGTCGCGTTGCTCGTAACCGTATTCCATCGCCCGGCCCATCGGGTCCCAGACCTTCTTCACCCTGCCCGCGTCGCCCCCGAAGCCCGGGGCCAGCAGGAAATTGAGCGCGAGCTCCGGCCGGCCGACCACGCTGATCCTGGTGGGCAGCAGGCTCGCGGCGCTCGCGTACTCGTTGGTCAGCGCGTTCCCGTACCTGTCCTCGACCGACGCCAGCCGGGCGTAGCTGTGCTTGACCTGGTCCAGGCTGCCGTTGGCGCGGTCGGCCGAGAGCGTCTGCTCGCCGGCAACGGCCTGGTACACGAGCCGGGTGCCAAACTTCCGCGTGAGGACAAAATTCCCGTCCGCGTTCCGCTCCAGCTTGCAGAGGTAGGTGGCCTGCTCGTGGCGGCCGCTGGGCATCGGGAAGAACCCGTCGCAGTTGCCCCGCATCCCGAAGCGGTAGGCGCTCCCGGCCTCGTCGGTGACGATGGCCTCGTCGGGGTCCCGGTACAGCGTCCCGCCGCTAAGGTGGACGCGCCGCACGAAATGGATCGACGCCCCGATGTTCGAGGACCAGGCCTGCCCGAAGGGCCGGGCCGCCTCCTCGTGGGGGCGCAGCCCGCCCGATGCCGTCCAGGAGCCGGGGGAGGCCTCCCGCCTCACCGTCAGCGCCAGGTCGCTCCCGGGCACCGGCACGTAGACGTCGGTCACCGAGTGGCGCAGGTTCAGCGTCAGCGCGTCGACGTAGGTCTCCTCGGGTTCCTGGTCGGCCTCCTCGGCCCCCTGAGGCCTCTCGTCGGCCAGCGGACGTCCGTCCAGCGCCACTTTCCGGTACTTCGGCCCGGATGCCTCCTCCGCCGTCGCCAGGATCGTCTGGCCCGGGGCGCCGATGTAGACGAAGCACACCGCATCGCCTTCCTCGGATTCCGTGCCGTCCATCCACGTGGCTGTCACCACCATGGAATCACCCTCTTGGGCCAAGGCGGTCGCTCGGACATAGAAGAACCCTTCCGTCGCATCGTTGGGGTGGATGACCGATCCGAGAGGATCCAAGAACTCAAACGCCCACAGATTGCCCGACAGGGACCAGTTGAGGCCGGCGCCCCACCATGTCGCATTGACACTAACCGACCTCTGCCCATCGCCCGGATACAGAGCGAACTGGCTTTCCTGATATTCGTCGGCGATCGATCCAACGCCACGACGCACCTCAACATCAAAGGCACAGGTGATGCCCATGCCCATGCCCAACGAACCCGCGCCGGCGCCAACCCCGAGATACGCCCCGCTGGGCGTCGTGTAGGCAAACGGAATCGAATCCAGCCCTCCGGTGGTCTGGGCAATGCCCGGGTGGGGCACCAAGTCGAAGGAATACGGATTCTCGTCGGTCGCAAAGTCCTCCCAAAGGAACCCGCCCTTTAACCTTCCGCTGGCAGCCTCGGCCCCATAGCTGCCCGGCCCCTCTGTTTGAAGAACCCCGTTCACCTCCACTCCCAAGACACCCATCGGTTGATAGATGACCGGCTCAGACACCCGGTCGCCCAGCCAGATCCGGTACTCGTAACCCACCATGCAATGAAGTCCCCCATCCGTGAACGAGGTTTCGCCAGCCACGGTGGCGATCGGCTCCCATGCTCCCCACCGCCGTCGGCGCTCCAACACGAAGGTGCCACGGCCTTCAGTGGGGTCACTCCATGAAATCGTTGCCCTAGTCCTGTCGAGAAAGACGGGTGATATGTCGGTGATCGCCACGTCAACGCCGCCCATCAGGGGGTCTTGGTCAACCGCCGGGACAACACTCCACCCACTTGGTGATGGCGAGGGTCCCCCCGCGTCCAGCGCAACCGTCGCCACCATGGTGAGGAGGTTGCGAGCGGTGCCGGCGCCGGCCGCCACGCGCACGAGGTTCCGCGTGCCCGCCGTCCCTTCGGGCCCGATGCCCGCCGCCGCGACGCCGCCCGCGTCGGAGGGCACCGCCACCGAGGCCGCGCCGACCTGCGGGTCGCCGTGGCGCCAGAGCTGGGCGATCCCCGCGAGCGATGTGAACTCCACGCTCGCCCCGGCGATGGGGCCGCCGCCCGGCGCGCTGGCGCGCACCTCAAGCGGGTTCTCCAGCGGCACGCCCGCCGGGCCATACTGGTTGTTGCCGCCCACGACATCGAGCCGAACCGGAACCGCCAACTGCCCACCCGGCAGGGGGTCGTCGCCGTCCGCAAGCCCATCCCCGTCGGTGTCCGGGTTGCCGGGATCCAGGCCGTGCTCTATCTCCCACGCGTCCGGCATGCCGTCCCCGTCGGCGTCGAACGCGGCAGGGTCGAAGGCGAAGGCGAACTTCAGCTGCCCGAGGTTGGCGGGCGCGAAGTCCGCGTCGTCGGCGACCGTGTTGGTGGTCCACGGGTAGCCGTTGGTCCAGCCCCCGGAGGCGATGATGCGGTCGTAGAAGGGCTTCGCGGTGGCCTTGAGCTGGCCGAGGTTCAGGGGCGCGTAGTCGGCGGCGTTTGCGGTGTCATTCGTCCAGGCGGCCACCATGGAGAGGATCTCGGTCCCCGCTCCGCCGGGAATCGTCGCCTCCAGCTCCTGCGCTGCGACGCTGGCGGCGTGCTTGAGCTGGCCGAGGTTGGCGGGCGCGAAATCGTTGGTGGAAACAGGGGCGTTGGTGCTCACGAGGCCGCGCTCCAGCCACCAGTCCGGCACCTGGGCCCGGAGAGTGGCCACCAGCGCGAGGCAGGCGGCGCCCAACAGCGGCAGGGCCATCATCGCCGGGGTCGCGGCGCGGCCCTCCCGCCCATCCGCCGCCGGCCTCTGTGGTGCTCCCGCCATGGTGTCCCCGGTTCGCGATCTTGCGGGGGCTACTGAGCCGGGCCGTTGGTGAAGGCGCCCATCGGGATGTCGCCCTTGGCAGGCACCCGCGCCAGGTCCGAGGTGCCCAGGACCTTGCAGTCGTTGGTGACCGTGAGGCTGCCGGCCACCGCCAGGTCCCCGGAGACCGAGCCGGCCGCCGCGCTCAGCGCGCCGCCGACCGAAAGCGCCCCGCCCAGCGTCATCGGGCCCGTGACGCGGGCGTTGCCGGCCACGTCCAGGCCGTAGGCGGGCGCGTCGGTGCCGATCCCGACGCTGCCCATCACGAAGTACGTCCCCCCGCCGCCGGATTGCACCGGCCCCAGGGCGGCGATGTCATCGGCGGAATCCACCAGCGTGCCGTCGCCCAGGATGATGCCGGACTCCGCCGACACCACCCCATCGACCGAGGCGCTCACCGCCCAGCCCGAGGACCGCGCGATCCCCCCGGCGCCGGCGATCACCAGCGAGCACGCCGCGTCGTGCGACGCGGCAAGGAGCGAGCCGCTGGCCCCCTCGACCCGCGAGTCGGCCTCCTGCGCCCCGCTCTGACCGTCGAAGCGCACGTCCCGGACCGCGCCATCGACGTAGCCCATCGCGTGGATGTCGCCCGCGGCGTCGGCGGACAGCAAGAACGGGTTGCCGAGATCCACGGCGTCCTCCCCGCGCCTGCCGACGTGATAGGAGTGATTTGAATACGAATAGTTATTCGCCGGCCCGTGGGCGCTGCCGCTGTCCCCGCTGTCCCAGTCGAGCCAGACGTTGCCGGCGCGGTCGGCGGCCACGTCGCGCAGGTTGTGCCAACAGCTCGATTCATAGTATTGGGTCTCGTAGATGGGGCCGTACTCGTCCTCGCCGACCCAGATCTGCTCGTCCCAGCCGGTCCCCGTGGAGAAACCGGCCTCCGACCATTGCGCGGAGCCGTCGCTTGAAGCCAGCAGCGTCACGCCGCCGGCTCCCGCCTCATGCCCGGCCCGGAAGACCACCACGTCGCCCGAGGGGGTGCCGAATATCTTCGTGATGGCGCCGCCGTCCCCGGCCCAGTCCCAGGCGGTCCCCGAAGAGCCCAGCTTCGTCACGTTGCCCCCCTCGAAGGCCAGCACCGGGGACGCCCCGGAGAAGCACGCCTTGGCGACGGCGCCCACCACCGTCGGCCACGATTGCAGGACCGAGCCGTCGGCCGCCGACAGCAGCCGCACGCACCCGAGATACTGATCCCCGAAACAGGCCAGCGGATCGCCGCCGCCCCCGCACATCGCCATGGCCCTGACGCCACCGTCGTTGGAGTTGTAGAACCACGCGGGTGTGCCGTCGCGCCGCAGCGACACCACGAACCCGCCGACATCGTTGCAGGGCTGGTTGGTCTGCCCCGCGAAGTCCACCCCATCCGCGACGCCAAGGATGCGGTAGGTGCCCGCGACGATGGCGTTGCCCGACGCGTCCACCCCCGCCCCGGCGATCTGGACCAGCTCCTCGTTCTGCTGGCTGTTGCCCCAGTGGTTGACGGCGGCGAATGCCTTGGCCCAGGCGATCCGGCCCACCGGGTCGATGCGGACCACGAAGCCGACGCGGTCGCCCTCGGTGGTGCCCGAGGACAGGACGGTGCCGCCCACGTTGAGGGTCCCGGCGAAGTGCCCGTAGGCGTAGCGGTCCCCGGAAGGGCCATCGACCATCCCGGCGATCGTGCCGCCCCCCGCCAGCGCCGCCGCGCCCCGCCCGCCCACCAGGCTCGATTCGACCGCGGCCCACTGGGCGGCGGTGATC
>JADLFH010000013.1 GCA_020845705.1 Microthrixaceae bacterium
ATGTCCAAGGTGAACGTCAACGGCGGCGCGATCGCCCTGGGTCACCCGCTCGGCTGCTCTGGCGCCAAGCTCATGGCGACCCTGCTCAACGAGCTGGAGCGCACCGGTGGCCGCTATGGCCTCCAGACGATGTGTGAGGGCGGCGGCATGGCCAACGCCACCATCATCGAGCGCCTCGGCTGACCCGACATCGTGGTTGACTTCATGGCGTGACGCGAGGGCGCATCATCGGATTGACGGCGATCGTCGGCATCGTCGTCGTGCTGATGCAGGCGACCGATCAAGCAGCGTGGCGCATCATCGTGGCGGTCGTGGTGGCCGCCGCGGTGATGCGCCTCGGCTACGCGATGATCTCGGGTCTCGCGCAGCCCCCTGTGCAACCACCCGATGAGGGCACACTCCGGAAGGTCAAGCTCACCTATCGGTGTTCGATCTGCGGCGCCGAGGTGCACATGACGGCCGCAGCCTCCGAGGACCCCGAGCCGCCTCGGCACTGCATGGAGAACATGGAGCTGGTCGCCCCCATCGCGTGACCCCCGAACCCCGAACCCCCCCGAACTGGGCGAGGAGATCGCCCGGGACGGTCGTGGCTTTCGCCCAGTTCGTGGTCAGGCCGGTTGGATCGAGTTGATCACCGACAGGTACGCCGCGAGCTGCCGCTTGGCGATCGTGGCGCTCGGGTCGGCCACAACGACCACGAACACACTGTCCCGACCGTCGATCACGGCCACCCGCGCCGCGCCCTTCGCGTCGGTGAACGCCCACTGGGCACCTGCTCCGGCGGGGAAGGAGACCAGCTCCGGTGACCGGTTCCCCACAGCGTGGAGTGAGGAGGCCAGCTTGACGAAGTCGAGGCGGCCAAGGCTGTTGCGGTAGGTGTCCTGTACTCCGACCCCGCTCAGTACACCGAGAGTCAACCGGCTTCCCGAGACAGCGGGTGCGACCCACGAGTGTCGGCCCCCACCCTCATCCACATGGCTGGACCCGGCGGGCATCGTTGCTGTGAAGACCCCGGCGATGCCTACCTCCGTCGTCCTGCCGCTGAGGCCGACCTTGGGAGGCGCAGTGGTGGTGGTGAGTTGGGTGGGAACCGTCGTCGTGGTGGCCGGTGGTGCAGTCGAGGAAGTGGACGATCCGGGGGTGGCGACAACGCGACCGTCGCGCACCGTGCCGTCCCCGGTGGCCGCCCACCAGCCCACACCCGCAACCGCAACCGTCGCCGCCGCGACCACCCCGACCACGAATCCGCGCGATGCCGGTGGAGGGCCCGGCACCTGCCCCGCCGTGTCCTGCACGGCGGCACCGGCGTCCTCGGAGGCCGTGACCAGGTCCAGACCGCAGAAGGTGCAGGTGTCCACGTCGCCGGGCACCAGGAACGAGCAGGAGGGGCAGGGATTCATGCCCCTCCGATCGGCGGACGCTCCGCCACTTTGAGCGCAACATCCCGATCCCCACAGCCTGTGGACAACGCTGGGGAGAGTCACATCGATGAAACTTGGCTGTCACCCGACCGCAATCGTCGCCAACTCGGCCCCGCGATCGCAGCGATTCGAGCCGGGACGCGGGTCTTCAGCGAAGCTGGGTGGCGGTGATGATGCCGGCGAGGATGGCGCCGAGGCCACCGAGGAGCCACCAGCCCGACGGCGAACCAGGCAGGACCTCGCTGTAGTTCAACAGGATCCCCACGAAGCCGAGACCGAAGAGCGTGAACATCAGCCCCGGCACCCAGGCGGGACTCGGCAGATGCACCTGGGTCGAGGGCGGCGTGTAACGGGACGACGCAACCTGGCCCCTCCCCTCCACCTTCGCGCCACCCTTGGCGGTGACCCGGGAGGAAGCGGCTGGGCCGTCTCCGTCGATGCGGCGCTTCGTGGGCTTGGCCATCGGGTCCAAAGGATAGGCGACGGGCAAACCGAATCGGCGCGGGCCCCGGCGCAGCTACCGTTCGATCGGTGCGAACCGCCACCCGTGTCCTGGTCATCGACAACTACGACAGCTTCGTCTACAACCTCGTCCAGTACCTCGGGGAGCTCGGAGCAGAGCCCGTGGTGCATCGCCACGATGCCATCGATCTGGCGGGAGTGGAGGCACTCGACCCCGACGCCGTGCTGATCAGCCCCGGGCCGGGCCGACCCGAGGACGCCGGACTCTCGAACGCGCTCATAGAGGAATGGTCCGACAGGGTTCCGATCTTCGGAGTGTGCCTCGGGATGCAGTGCATGGGCCAGACCTTCGGAGGCCAGGTCGTGCGGGCACCCCAGGTTCGGCACGGCAAGACGAGCCTGGTCCACCACCACGACACCGGGGTGTTCGAAGGACTGCCCAACCCGCTCGAGGCAACCCGCTACCACTCACTCGTCGTCGAACGCTCCTCGCTGCCCGACTGCCTCGAGATCACGGCCGAGACCGACGACGGACTCATCATGGGGCTCCGGCACCGGGAGCTCGATGTCGAGGGTGTCCAGTTCCACCCCGAGTCGATCCTCACAGTGACAGGCCACGACATGTTGCGAACCTTCCTCAGCCGAGCACGGCAACGGTGACCTCGACCACGGTCCCGGTCGGCACATCGGCATAGGGGGGGATGCCCTGGGCGACCACCCGGCCCAATGTCGGGTCGCCGAAGGGCACCGGCTTCGCAACGATGGAGAGCTGCACGTCGGATGCTCTCGCCACCGCCTGCGCCGTCTCCTGGAGCAGGCCCGTGAACGAGCGAAGGCTCACGGTTGGGGCAGGCCCCGTCACCGTCAGCTCAACCGGCATCTCCCGTGGTACCGGCTCCCCGGCGGCTGGTGAGCTCGACATGACCTGTCCCGGGGGCCGGTCCTTCTCGTAGGACCGGGTGATGGTGCCCACCGTCAGCCCCGCTCGGCCGATCGCGACGAGAGCCGAGTTCACGTCGGTCCCGACCAACGTCGGCACGATCCGGGGCGCCGGACCCTTCGACACCACCAGACCCACGGTGCCGTTCTGCGCGATCCGTCCACCCACGCCCGGCCGACTGGAGATCACCTCACCCGGCCGGATCAGCTCGTCGTTCACCTCGAGAACCTCGCCGCTCAGCCCCTCCGCTGTCAGCAGCGCCTGCGCGTCGGTCACCTGTTGGCCCACCACCGAGGGGACGACCACTCCGGCGGGCCCGTCGCTCACCAGGATCGACACCCGATCCCCCAACTCCAGCTTCGCACCAGCCACCGGTTCCTGGCCGAAGGCCGTACCGCGCGGCACGGTCTCGTTCGCTCGCAGCTCGACCCCGACCACGAACCCCAGTTTCGACAGCCGGAGCTCCGCCGTTGCGACATCGAGGTCCGCCACCGACGGCAACACGATGCGGGGGAGATCCTCCGCGACGTGGCGGCCGGTCAGCTCCGATGCCCAGGCCCAGGTTGCGAGCGCAAGCGTGAGAACGACCACGAGCAACGCCGCGGGCAGTCGCCAACCGGGCGCCACGACCTCGAAGACCTCCTCGTCACGCGACACCTCAACCACCTCCCGGCGTGGGGGGAACAGGGGCAGGGGGGGCGGTCGTGGTGGTGGGGATGGCGGCACGCCGGATGGTGAGTGTGACCACCTCGCCCAATCGCAGAAGCGTCCCCGCAGGGGGTAGCTGTTCTAGGACGGTGCCCGCAGCGGGATCGTCGGGGATCCCGAAGGCGCTCACCTCACCCACGACCAAGCCCAGCCGTGTGAGCTGATCCACCGCGTTCGTCTGAGTGCCGCCCACCACCGAAGGCACCGCAACCGGTGGCGGGCCGTTCGACACGACCACGTCGACGGGGGAGTCGCGGTCGATCAGGGTCCCCGCAGGAGGGTTGGTGCCGATCACCGCCCCGGTGGGAACCGCCGCGTCGTCAGCCTGGGACACGGTGCCGAGCGCGAGGCCCGCCCGACCCAAGGTGAACATCGCCCCCTCGACCGCGACTCCTGCCAGGTCCGGAACCGAGCGGATCAGTGGACCCTGCGACACAACCACGTGCACCGTGTCCCCACCGGAGAGGACCGTCTCCGCCGGGGGGTCCTGGCGAACCACCTGGCCTTTGGGGACAACCTCGTCGGGGCGCCGATCCACCTTCACCTCCAGCCCAAGACGCTCCAGGTCGCGTTTCGCCTGGCTCTCGGGGACCCCTGCCAACGCCGGCAC
>JADLFH010000014.1 GCA_020845705.1 Microthrixaceae bacterium
CTTCCGGTCCTCGAGAAGGTCATGCAGGCGAACAAGCCGCTCTTGATCGTGGCCGAAGACGTCGAGGGCGAGGCTCTCGCCACCCTCGTGGTCAACAAGATCCGTGGCACCTTCAACTCCGTCGCGATCAAGGCGCCGGGCTTCGGCGAGCGGCGTAAGGCGATGCTGGCCGACATGGCCATCCTCACCGGCGGCCAGGTCGTCTCCGAAGAGGTCGGCCTCAAGCTCGAGAACGTCGATCTCACCCTGCTGGGCCAGGCCGAGAAGGTCATCGTCACCAAGGACGAGACCACGATCGTCTCGGGGGCGGGTTCCAAGGAGGACATCGACGGCCGGATCGCCCAGATCAAGGCGGAGATCGACAACACCGACTCCGACTACGACCGTGAGAAGCTCCAGGAACGCCTCGCCAAGCTCTCCGGCGGTGTCGCCGTGCTCAAGGTCGGCGCGGCCACCGAGGTGGAGCTCAAGGAGAAGAAGCACCGAATCGAGGACGCGGTGTCCACCACGAAGGCGGCCATCGAGGAGGGTGTCGTCGCCGGTGGTGGTGTCACGCTGCTGCGTGCCCAGGCGGGTGTGCAGACCCTGCTCGACAAGATGGAGGACCCCGAGGAGGCCACTGGCGCCCGGATCCTGCTGCGCGCGTTGGAGGGCCCGATCAAGCAGATCGCCGAGAACGCCGGTCTCGAGGGTGGCGTGGTCGTCGAGCGTGTGCGCTCGCTGAAGTCGGCGAACGAGGGACTCAACGCCGCCACCGGCGAGTACGAGGATCTCGTGAAGGCCGGCATCATCGACGCCGCCAAGGTCACCCGGTCGGCGCTTCAGAACGCGGCGTCGATCGCGGCGCTCTTCCTCACGACCGAGGCCGTCATCACCGACGCACCCGAGAAGGGCGCGGGTGGGATGCCCGGCGGCATGGGAGACATGGACTTCTAGTCCACTCCCACAGCTCATCGATGAGAGGGGTCCCCGGGAGGGGGCCCCTCTCCCGTTTTCCCGGAATGGCCGACTCCGTTGATCTTGCATCGCGCTCGGGTACCGTTGCGGGGGTTGAGAAAGCCACCGCCTTCTCCTCCGGGATCCGGGTCAGGTGCAGGTGACCAGGATGAACCGGTTTCGTCGGGGTGGGACCAGCACCCCCCGAGCTGGGACGTTCACCCACCCGAGGGCGGTTCCCAGCCGGATCTGTGGGCGCATCACTCCCATGACGACTGGGAACACAGGCCCGGCGGATGGGACTCGGAGACGACGGTGGTTGCGGGCGGCCCAGGGGTTCCCCCGGCATGGGGCGCACCGATGGGAGGCGGGACGTACGGATCCGAGCCCGCCGTTCTCGGCTACGCAGGTTTCTGGCGTCGGTTCTGGGGTCTGCACGCAGACAGCGTGTTGGTACAGGTGGCCACCGCGATCGTCAACCTCATCGCGTTCCTCATCCTGATACTGATAGTCGGCCTCGACATCCAAACCTGTGGCCCGCTTGGTGCCAACGGTTTCCACGCCGGATCGTGTGGACTCTCGGAGGGAATGATGCTTGCCCTGGGCGGCAGCGTCATTTCGGTGAATCTGGTGGTCTGGTACCGGGTGATCCCGCGAGCCATGGGCCGTGATGGCGCCACCTGGGGCATGCACGAGCTCGGTCTGCGAATCCACTCTGAAGACACCGATTCCATTCTCGGTGCCGGCCTGGCCTTGTGGCGGGCGATCCTCGCCGGAGTGTTCCAGGTGGTGCCGACCGTCGCCGCCACGGTGGTGTTCGTGCTCGTGTCCCGTGACGGCGAGCTGGACGGTTCCATGGTGTCGAGCTGGATCGTGGTGGTTGTTGCGCTGTGGCTCCTTCCGACGTGTTGGAGCCTGTTCGACTCCCGTCGCCAGACTCTCTACGACAAGGCGGTGGGATCGGTGGTTCTGTCCACCCACGAGGTGAACTGGCCGGCGGTGGCGGCATGGGCCTTCGCCTTCATGGTCCCGGTCTTCCCGCTGGCGATCGGCTTGGGTCACGCGGCGAAGTCGCTCGATCATCGTGTTCGCGGACTGCGTGGGGGAGGGCTGGCCTCGGCAGCGCTGTTCGTGGGCTACCTCCAGTTGATCGTGGTTGTCGGGTTTGTTCTGTTGCGGATCTCGGTCGGCTGAGACCCGAGTCTTTGATGCCGCGGCGTCCCAGTTCGGGAAAGCGGAGATCGAACCGGGGGGCTGCGCTGCGTGGAGCTGCCCGCCCCAACTGTCCAGGTGTGCCGGCCTGAGGCCAACGTCCGCATCTCCGCTTCTCCGAACCATCGTGCTCCCGAGGCCAAGATCCCCGACTACCGCGCCCCGGTCACCGTGACTCCGCTCTGAAGTCCTCGGAGGAGGACTCCGTAGACTCGTCGCGTGCCAGATCCCTCCAGCCCCTCACTCGGACTCGCCGTCGCGCATCTCTTCTGGAAGCCCGGGCCGTTGGCGGAACGCGAGGCGGTGGCGGAGGCGGTCCACTCCGTTGCATCCGAGACCGACCAGGTGATCGTGGCCGCGATGCTCGGGCACAAGGCGGATCTCGCCACGATGGTGCTCAGCTCCGATCAGTGGAGGATCCGCCGCTTCCAGACGACCATGACCGAGGCCGGCATGGAGCTCGTCGACAGCTACCTGTCCTTCACCGAGCTCTCCGAGTACAACCCCGACCCACCTGAGGAGCTGCGTTCGGCCCGGCTGTATCCGCGGCTCCCACCCGAGGGGAAGCCCGCGTTCTGCTTCTATCCGATGTCGAAGCGGCGCAACGTCGAGCAGAACTGGTTCTCCCTCGAGTTCGACCGGCGCAAGGAGCTCATGTACGAGCACGGGATGTCGGGGCGGAGGTTCTCGGGCCGCGTGCTTCAAGTGGTCACCGGCTCCACAGGGGTCGATGACCACGAGTGGGGGGTCACCCTCTTCTGCGAACACCCCGACGATGTCAAGGAGGTGGTCTACACACTCCGCTTCGACGAAGCGTCGGCCGTCTACGCGGAGTTCGGCACGTTCTACGTCGGGATGGTTGCCGACATCGACTCGGCGCTCGACGAGATCGGTGTCCGCTGAGCCCCTCAGCGGGCGGCAAGGAGCAAGGAGGGGCTGATGTTGGCCACGAAGGTGGGTCGGATCGTGGGCCCCTGACCCTGAGCAAGCAGCTCAGCGAGCACCGCTCCGGCAGCCTCGTCGCCGGCCATGACGACCAGCGCATCGGTACCCAGTGCCAGGGCCTGGCCAACCTGGGGTCCCATCGGTTGGTCCTGTCCCACGGTGATCGTTGCGGTCACTGTCGAGTCGAACGCCTCGTACGCGGTCTTGAACGCCTCGCTCATCGCGAGTCCGTCGGCGTCGGCGGAGACGACAAGCGCTGCGGTCGTGTGGCCGTCCTCGGCGACCGCAGCGGCCAGCACAGCGCCCTGGACCGAAACCGGAGGGGTGAGCCGGAAGAAGCGACCCGAGCGAGCGAGCACCGAGCTCACCCCGCTCGGCAGGCCCGGGGACAACAGCACCACACCCGCGGAGACGACCTGATCCACGAGGCGAGACGTGCTGAAGCCTTCCATCCCGCCGATGACCACGTCGGCCCCGGCGTCCAATACGACCCTTGCCGCCGCATCGAGGTTCGCCTCGCTCCCGTCGCCGGCATCGCCGCGTACCAGCTCCATCGGGCGTCCGAGAGCGCCTCCCGCATGGTTGATCTCCTCCACCGCGACCCTCACACCTGCGAGTGCCGCCGCCGCTGCCGCCTGCTGCGGTCCGCTCGAAGGCAGGACCACGCCCAGGACCAGCCTTCCGTCCGCCTTCGGACCTTCCGAGGGATCCGGAAAGGCGGAGTTCTCCTCGGGGGGCGGTACGTCCGCCGACTCCGCGGAGATCTGCCTCAGCGCTCCGGTCTCGGTCACCTGCATCACGGCGAAGGTGCCGTCCCCTGATTGGCCGTCTGCCAAGAGCTCGATCTCGCCGCTGGGACCGTCGTAGTCGATGTCGGTTCTGAGGTCGGTGAACTCGCGGCAACCTTCGAATCGATGGCACCGCTGGCCCCCCCGGGTCACACCGGTGATCTGTGCCGCGATCCTCGCGGGTGAGTCGGAACGTGCGACCTCGGCGGCGAGCGCCGCGACAATGGCGGCGTCGTATGGTCGAGCTGCGGCAGGAGCATCGGCGTCTGCGGTTTCGTCCATGCGGTGGAGGCGTTCACTCAGGTCGTCGGGGACCTCGACCAACGAAGACGTACCAGTGAGCCCAGCCAAGGCCTTGGCGTCGGAGATGACGAGTTCGGTCGTGGTCGTGGTTGCCAGCACCGGGGAGTTCCCGCCCCCGTCACATGCGGGCGTGAGGACCAAGACCGCTGCGATCGCCCATGTCCACCGCCGAGATCCATCAGACACGACTGCGGAGCGTACCGACAAGGTCCACCCCCGGTGCCGACCCCTCGAACTTGCGTACGGATCCGCTCTCCGCCGCCGGATTGGTACGCACATTCGGGTCGGTGGGATGACCGGGCCCGTTGACCCCTCCTGCGCTACTGGTCTCGAAGGAAGCGTTCGACCTCGGCCAGGAGACGGTCGACATCCTCGGGTTCCCGCTCGCGATCGTGCTGCTCCTCGAGGTGGTGCACGTAACGCACCGTCTCCGGATCCTCCGACACCAACTCCGATATCTGTTGTTCGTACGCCACGGCCGCCTCGCCGAGACCCCCGAGTCGTACGGGATGCCCCAGCAGCCGGCTCACCCGATCCACCAGAGCCAGCGCCGCCTTCGGAGAGGGAGCTGCGGCGACATATGCCGGAACCGCCGCCCACAACGACGCCGAGGGAACCCCACGTTGGCGACACTCGTCGAGCAGGACGCCGATGATGCCGGTGGGACCTTCGTAGCTCGACGGGTCGAGCCTCAGTGCCTCCATGACCTGTTGGTCGTAGCTGGTGCCGTAGACGGGGGTGGGCCGGCTGTGGGGCACGTCGGCGAGCAGGGCTCCGAGTGTGAGCACGAGACGCGCCTGGAGGGTGGTGGCAACTTCGACCACTTGTGCCGCGAAGGTCCGCCAACGCAGCTGTGGCTCCACTCCTCGTAGCAGAACCACATCGAGTTGGCCCTCGGATCGGCACTCGAGAAGGCGATTCTGAGGCCAGTCGATGATCCGTTGGTCTCCGTCGATGCGCACCTGGGGACGGGTTGTCGTGAAGTCGTAGAACTCCTCCGGGTCGATCCACGCGAAGGGAGACGCGCCGCTCTGCTCGATGAGGTGCTCGACGGCCTGGGTCGCGGCTTCGCCGGCGTCGTTCCAGCCCTCGAACGCGAGAATCAGCACCGGCTGGTGGAGCGCAGGATGTCGATTCCAGATGAGCTGCGCCACCGATTCACCGTATCGGCGCGTCCATCGATTGCCACCGATGTCCTCGAGGGCGGGAAGCCGCCGTGTGGCGGCCTAGCGTTGAGAGCCATGATCGTCGTGTCCGAGCTCAACGAGGAGACGCAGGCAACGCCCGAGATGTTGGGCGCGCTGGCTTTTCTGCTTCCACAGTTGTCAAGTTCAGCGTCACCGGTGACCCGTGAGGAACTGGTGGCGATGATCCGCAGCGACGCCTCGCACCTGCTGGTGGCAACGGACGATTCGACCGGCGCCATCGTCGGGTCGCTCACACTCGTGGTGTTCCGCATCCCCACCGGTGTACGCGCATGGATCGAGGATGTCGTGGTGGACGGGGCGGCGCGGGGCAGAGGGGTCGGCGAGGCGCTCAACCGCTTCGCGATCGATCGCGCGGCCGCGCTGGGAGCACGTACCGTCGACCTCACCTCCCGACCGACCCGGGAGGCGGCGAACCGCCTCTATCGGCGACTCGGCTTCGAGCCGCGTGACACCAACATCTACCGCTACAACCCCGACGCGGACGCCTTGACCCGCGAGGCCTGAGCGTTCAGCGCCGACTCATGCGCGCTCGATGCGGTAGATGGGGCCGTCGAGGCTCAACGCATAGGTGCGCCCGATTGTGTCGAGGCCGAAGGAGCTCAGGGCGGCGACCCGGCCGATAGCGACGACCGCGTTCGCGGCCGAGGGATCCAGGGTCCAAACATCGCCCGAGCAGTAGTCACCGAAGACGTACCTGCCGGTGAGCTCGGGAACCTCCCCGCTTCGGATCCGGAACCCACCCACGATGCTGCACCCCCCGTTGTCGTGTGTGTACTCGTAGATCGGGCCGACGTAGTCGGAGGGACCCCCCGGGTCGCCGTCGTCGTCTTCGGGCGCGATGGAACCTTCCCGACGTGACCATCCGAGATTCGCGCCGCGGCCACCAACGGTGCCGGGGCCCGTTCCATCGAGCAGGTCAACCTCCTCCCGTTCGCTGCCGCCCACGTCGCCGATCCAGAGATCGCCGGTGGGTTCGTCGATGCTGAAGCGCCACGGGTTGCGCAGACCCATGACCCAGGTGGTCGGGTGGGAGCCGTCGGGGTCGAGGCGGAGGATCCGACCGAAGCTGCCGTTGGTCTCCTGCGCCCGATCCTGTGGGTCTCCCTGGCCGCCACCGTCTCCCATCCCGACGAACAGGGCGCCGTCCGGTCCGATGACCAGCGACCCACCGTTGTGGTTGGAGAACGGTTGGCGGACGGAAAAGATCGTCTCCCCGTCCTCGGGGCCCAGCCCCGCAACGTCGAGCCGGAACCTCTGGATGGTCGTGGTCCCCGCGTCGCCGCCCCTCGCCACGTAGTTCACGTACAGCCACCTGCCCGACGAGTCCACTGCGAGGCCCAGCAGCCCCTGCTCTGGAGCGTCGCTCAGAACGTCGCTCGTGAGATCCAAGAACGGCTCGTCACCGACGGCTCTCAACCCGTCGTCGGTTGCCTCGAACTCCAGTATTCGCCCACCACGTTCGGCGACGAGCACCTGCTCCGAGTCGGCCACGGCTGCCAAGGCGGTCGGCTCCTCCGCCCGGGCCACCTCCGCGAAGCGGACGCTGGTGGATGCGGGCTCACTCGGAGCGGTTGGCGCCGCTGTTGGACGCGGACTTCGTCCCGAGAGTCCGTTGTCGCCGCAACCGGCGACGATCAACGCGGCAGCGACGCCGATCGACCATCCTCTGAGCCGTCCGATTCGGCTCATCGTGGCTCCCGAGCAGGGCGGATCAGTCCCTCCTGGACGACCGAGACCACCAGCTCGCCCGATTGGGTGAACATGAGACCTCGGCCCAACCCTCGGCCCCCCGAGGCCGAGGGCGAGTCCTGCGCGTACAACAGCCATTCGTCGGCGCGGAAGGGGCGGTGGAACCACATGGCGTGATCGAGGCTCGCCATGAAGATCCGGCCCAGGCCCGATCCGCCGTGTGGCTGGAGGGAGGTGTCGAGCACCGTCAGGTCCGACGCGTAGGTGGCCACCACGGCGTGGAGAACCGGGTCGTCGGGCAGGATGCCGTTGGCGCGGAACCACACGTTCTGGAACGCGGGGTGCTCACGGCGGTCGTCGGGCGCGTGCCAGTCGCAGTAGCGGGTGTCGATTGCGCGTGGGCGCGTGTACCAATCGCCGATCTCGTCCTTCCACGGTTCCATGCGGGTTGCGAAGTCGGGCAGGGTCTCGGGATCGGGGAGGTCCTCGGGCATGGGGAACTGATGGTCGAATCCTTCCTCTGGAAGGTGGAAGCTGGCCGACAGGCCGAAGATGGCTCTGCCGTGCTGGATGGCGAGGACGCGGCGGGTCACGAAGGTCCTGCCGTCCCGGGTTCGATCGACCTCATAGAGGATCGGCACGGACGGGTCGCCGAGGCGTAGGAAGTACGAGTGCAGGGAATGGACGTGGAATTCGCTGCCGACGGTGCGGGTGGCGGCAACGAGCGCCTGGCCGGCTACCTGCCCGCCGAACACACGCTGGCGGATGTCACCGGGCGAGACGCCCCGGAAGATGTTCACCTCTATTGCCTCGAGGTCCAGAAGGGAAACGAGTCGATCCACGGCGGCTTGGTCCATTGGGGCATTCTCACCCGAGTTCGGAGTGTCGGGGGGCCTACAAGTAGGCTCGCAGTTCGTATGAAACTCAGTCCCTCCGGGCTTCTGGAACATGCGAAGTCCGAAGAGGGACGTAAACAACTGCGATATGCAGGCGTTGCCCTGGTCTTCGTCCCGGTGGGCCAGGTCCTGGTGCAGATCCTGCACTGGGCGACCGACATCCACGATTCGTTCTGCATCCTCATCTCCGCCTGCATCCTCACGCTGCCCAACTACTTCGCCAACAAGGTCTACGTGTGGCGTGACACATCCAGGGACAATCTCCAGACCCAGGTGCTCGTGTTCTGGGTCGCCGCCATGTTGGGCACCGGGTTCGCCATGGGTTTCGCCTACGTCTCCGACGAGCTGACCGAGAACCTCTCCTCGGTGCTCCAGAGTGCGTGCCTGTTCATGGCGCAACTCGCCGGGTACGGCATCGTCTGGGTCGCCCGCTACTTCTTCTTGGACCTGTGGCTGTTCCGTGCCACCCACCACGGCGCGGATCCCACCGCGGAAGAAGAGGCAGAGCTGCACGCCGAGTTCCCCGTTTGATGGACACACGGCTTCGCGCCGCCGCGGAGGCGGCGCGTGGGTTCATGCCCCCTGATGAGGGCCTGGCGCTTCACGACGCGGCGGTCGATGCCGCACGTCGTGTGGCGGGCGCCCCGTTCCTCGAGATCGGCGCCTACTGCGGCAAGTCGGCGATCTACCTGGGCGCCGCCGCCCTGGCGGCGGATAGGGTCCTCTTCTCCTTGGACCACCATCGGGGTTCGGAGGAGAACCAGGCGGGTTGGGAGTGGCACGAACCCGATCTGGTGGACCCCGAGACAGGTGTGATGGACACCCTGCCCCTCTTTCGCCGCACGATCTTCGAGGCCGGCTTGGAGTCGACCGTCGTTGCGGTCGTGGGCGACTCACCCACCGTCGGGGCCATCTGGACGACGCAGCTGGCGTTCCTCTTCATCGACGGCGGGCACGGAGCCGAGCCCGCGCACCGCGACTACGACTTGTGGAGCGCCCATGTCGCGTCGGGAGGGCTGCTCGCGATCCACGACGTGTTCCCCGACCCGGCCGACGGGGGCCGCCCGCCGTATGAGATCTACTGCCGCGCGATCGAATCGGGGCGGTTCTCGCAGCGCTCGGCGACGGGTTCGTTGCGAGTCCTCGTTCGTTCCTGAACGCTCGCGTCGGTCCGGCTGCGGAGTTTGCGGCGTGACTCCAGCACCACCAGGGCGATCATGAGGACCATCGCCGCGATGATCCCCCAGAACACCGTGTACTGGGCCCAACCGCCCCTGTCGGTGGCCGACTTGGGCGCCTGGCCGGAATTCGGCCTCGGGATGATGTGGGGTACTTCCACCTGAGGTTCGTTGGGCGTGTTCTGGGCGGAAGCGGCAGGGGCGCCGAGCCCGATGGCAACGGTGAGGCATCCCAGCGCAAACGCGATGACGGAGAGAGCCGCCACCATGTGACCCAAGCGCCCCTGGGGGTGGCGTTGCGCGCTCATTCGGAGCGCTCGCGGCTGATTCCGGCTTCGTGGTCGGTGTGGGTGTCTATCAGCGCGGGCAGCTCGTCGTGGTTCACGAACAGGCTGCTGGCGGGGCTGGCACCTGCAAGCGCGTCGGCGCCCAGCACGACCGCTGCTGCCGTGTAGGTGGACTGCTCGCCGCCGGGGAAGTGCACCTCCTCGGGATAGACGATGCCGGTCCAGTAACGACCGTCGGGCTCACGGAGCGTCTGGGCCCATTCGAAGAGCCGATGTGCCCGCTCCACCTCACCGACTGCCAGGTGCGCCATCATCGCTTCGCAGGTCTCGGCGGCCGTGACCCACGGACGATCCGAGACGCAGCGAACACCCTTGCCCTCCATCACGAAAGCGTCGAAGCGCTCAGCAAGCCGGGCACGACCTTCGTCGCCAACGATCACTCCGCAGAGCACCGGGTAGTACCAGTCCATCGCCCAGCGGTGCTTCGGAGCGAAGGCGTCGGGCTCCTCGCGGATCACCCGGGCCAAACGGCCTGCGGACAGCTCCCAGTCGGGACGCGAGTGGCCGAGGGTGGTGGCCACAGCGATGGCGCAACGCAGGGAGTGGCACATCGAGGACGAACCCGTCAGCAACGCGAACGACCACGGCGTGCCGTCGGCGTGACGAGCCCAGATGATCTCGCCACGCGGCGTCTGGAGGTCGAGGACGAAGTCGATGGCGGCAGTGACCGTTGGCCACATGACTTCGAGGAAGCCTCGATCCTCGAACAGCAACCAGTGGTGCCAGACCGCGGCGGCCACGTACGCCACGCAGTTCGCGTCCAACTTGTCCTGCTCGACTCGGTCGGCCAGGTAGTACTGGTGCCACGAGCCGTCCGGGCGCTGCTTCGAACGCAGCCACTCGAAGCCACGCTCGGCCTCTGCCCGTCGCCCACCCAACGAGAGGGCCATCAGGGCTTCGTTGTGGTTCCACGGATCGGCGTGGCCACCGGGAAACCAGGGCACCATGCCGTTGGGCAGCTGTATCTCGGCGATGTAGTCGACGGTGGACTGCAAGCTCGCGGCGGTGACCACCGCCGCGGTGCCGTCGCTGATGTCAGGCAGCCACACGGTGCCCCTCCTTACGGGTTCGCCGGGGCTTGGTCGAGTAGACCACCACGCTCTTGCCCAGGACCGGGTTCAAGACGCGCTCGGTGAAGCGGGTGAGGAACGGGGCCTTGGCGATGTCCCACACGAGCACCTGGTGGTATGCCTTGACCAGCGGGTGGTGATCGTTGGTGGGGCCGACCGCGCAGCGCAACCACCAGTAGGGAGCGTGCAGGGCGTGGGCACGATGGGAGCCCCCGGGTTCGAGCCCGGCGTCGTTGAGACGTGAGCGGAGCAGTTCCTCGGTGTAGACCCTCACGTGGCCACCGGAGGCAAGCGGAGCGTGGTACTCGGCCGAAAGCCACCAGCAGAGCTTCTCCGGCAACCACGACGGCACTGTGACCGCGATCGTGCCACCCGGCTTGAGGACCCTGGTCAGCTCGCGGATGGCTCCGGCGTCGTCGGTGAGGTGTTCGAGCACCTCGGCGCAGATGATGCGGTCGAAGGTGTCATCCGCGAACGGGAGTCGCAGAGCGTCACCACGCACCGCCAGCGCGGCGCCGCCGTCACCGATCTCCTCTGCCTCCCCCATCGCCCAGAAGAGGTCACGGACCGAGGTGAGCTCTTCGTGCGAATAGTCCAGGGCGATTATCCGCGTGCCTCGCCTGAGCGACTCGAACGCGTGTCGCCCTGCGCCTGCGCCCATGTCGAGCACCAGCTCTCCCGAACGTGCGCCCAGTCGGTCGTAGTCGACGGTCAGCAAGGGGTCGTCTCCGGCATCGTCTGCTTCAGCTCTCGGCCAGGAGTGCCCGATAGTGCTCCACTGTGCGCACGGCGGTATTGCGCCAGCTCCAACGCGAGATGACCCGTTCGCGTCCGGCGGCACCAATTCGAGCGGCACCCTCGGGGTCCTCCAGCGCGCGACGTATTCCGCCGGCAAGAGCGTCGCTGTCGCCGGGTACGACTGCCAGGCAGGTCTCACCATCGTGACCCGTGACCTCGGGCAGTGCCCCACCTGTGGTTGCTACGAGCGGACATCCGGTGCTCATCGCCTCGATCGCCGGAAGTGAGAACCCCTCGTACAACGAGGGCACCACTGCGGCGGAGGACTGGTTGTAGAGCTCGACGATGCGTTCGTCGGTCACGCCGGAGACGAACTCGAC
>JADLFH010000015.1 GCA_020845705.1 Microthrixaceae bacterium
ATCCTCCGTATCTCAGGGAGACGGGCCTCGGTGAGTACCTGTCGCCCGTGGTGAATCCGATCGAGGGCATTCCCGAATCCGTGGTGGTGACAACCGGAGTGGTCTACGCGCCAGCGGGGTCCATGCCGGGGTCGGGGGACATGAAGCTCGACATCTACCTGAACGCCACCACACCCACATGGTGGGGTTCGCGACCGACTGTCATCTGGTTCCACGGGGCCGGTGGCAGCAAGGCCCGTCACGACATTGCGCCCATGGTCTGGGAGCTGTTGTACCGCGGGTTCATCGTGGTGTCGGCCGAGTACTCCCAGAACCTCCACAATCGGGGCCTGGCACCGGAAACCCCGATCACCCAGGCAAAGGCGGCGGTTCGTTTCGTGAAGGGCCTCGCTGCCACCTCGCCGATATACAACCCCGAGCGTGTCTATGTGGCCGGAGTGTCCTTCGGGGCGATGCTGGCGTCGATGGTGGGGTTGACACCGGGGAGCCTGGAACCGCCGGGCAGTGCTGGTTCTCCGGTGAATTCCTCGGTGCGCGGCGTGGTTGCGCTTCAACCCGCCGCGGACCTCGGATCGATGGTCACCTGGGCAGAGGATCGGTATTCCGAGCCTCCGTACGCCAGAGAGGTCGAGATCGTGAAGGACACGGTGAAATCGATGTTCAGTTGCAAGCTCCCATCTGACCAGGCACTCGGCTACGTCCCCTGCACCGACCCGTCCAAGCAAGCATTGCTCAGCAGCATCTCGCCGATTACGCACGCGGCCACAGGACCAGGGGACGTGGGGTTCTACGTGTTGACCGGCACCGCCGACATGATCACGCAGTCGGTTCCACAAGGTCGCGAGTTCACCGCCGCGCTGGGGCGAAGAAGTGGCGATGGCAGGGAGATCTGGGGTGATGTCGTGGGCGGGACCCACTTCATGAACACCTGGTTGCCGTTCGAGGTCCAGTTCGTCGGCTCGGCGCAACATGGATCGGCCAACATGGCCGCGCTACTTCCCCTGCTGGGCTGCGTGCGGACCTACGGCGAAGTGGACTACATGATCTGTTGAACCGAACACATGTTCGATAACATCGGAACATGGGGTTCGGCAAGTCCTTTCCCGGCGACGGTTCCGATTCGCCCGCGTGGTCCCGCCGTCGGACGACCTATGAACCACCCGGCGACGCGCTTCGCTCACGCGGCGAGGTGCCCTATGCGGAGCTGCACGCCCATTCCAACTTCAGCTTCCTCGACGGTGCTTCCCACCCCGAGGAGTTGGTGGAGGAGGCGGCACGGCTGGGCCTCGAAGCGCTCGCGCTCTGTGACCACGACGGCTTCTACGGCATCGTGCGCTTCGCCGAAGCCGCCCGCGCCGTGGGGCTGCCCACGGTCTTCGGCGCCGAGCTGACCCTCTCGGCAGGAGCGTCACGCACCGGCGACGTTGACCCAGATGGCCGTCACCTTGTGATCCTCGCTCGTGATCCTGTGGGCTATGGCCGTCTGGCCCGGGCAATCAGCAACGCCCAGATGGCGGGCTCGAAGGGCCGTCCGCTGGCCGCCGTGGAACAGCTCGCGGCCGATCTGGGCCGGGGCCACCACCTTGTTCTCACAGGGTGCCGAAAGGGGACGGTGCCCGCGGCGCTCTTGGCCGACGGGCCGGCGGCGGCGCGGCGTGAGGTCGAACGGCTCGTCGATGCCTTCGGTCGTGACCAGGTTGTGGTGGAGCTGTGGGATCACGGCGACCCCCTCGACGGTGCACGCAACGATGCCCTTGCAGAGTTGGCAGTGGCGGTCGGCCTGGAGACGGTGGCCACCAACAACGTCCACTACGCCACCCCCTCGCGGCGGCCTCTGGCCACTGCGCTGGCCGCGGTGCGTGCCCGTCGATCCCTCGACGAGCTCGACGGCTGGCTGCCGGGTGGCGCGACCGCGCACCTGCGTTCCGGTGCCGAGCAGGCGCGACGCTTCGCCCGATATCCGGGGGTGGTCGAGGCTGCCGCCCGCCTGGGGCGGGAGTGCGCCTTCGACCTGTCGCTGGTCGCCCCGAAGCTGCCGCCCTATCCGTGCCCGCCCGACGAGTACGGCCGGCCCCGCGACGAGATGACCCTCCTGCGCCATCTCGTACGTGAGGGTGCAGCCCGCCGCTACGGCACCCCGGGCAGCGGCCGCCTCGCCGACTTCGTCGCCCTCTGCGGGCGCGACCCCTACGTCACCCTCGCACACGAGCTGGAGCTCATCGAGTCGCTGGGGTTCCCCGGCTACTTCCTCATCGTGTGGGACATCGTCGAGTTCTGCCGTCGATCCGACATCTACTGCCAGGGTCGCGGGTCGGCAGCGAACTCCGCGGTCTGCTACGCGCTCGGCATAACCAACGCCGATGCCGTCAGACTCGGCCTGCTCTTCGAGCGGTTCCTCTCTCCCGAGCGCGACGGCCCACCCGACATCGACATCGACATCGAATCGGGCCGCCGGGAAGAGGTGATCCAATACGTCTACGGCCGTTACGGGCGGCAGTGCGCGGCGCAGGTGGCCAACGTCATCACCTACCGGGCGAAGTCCTCGGTGCGCGACATGGCCCGGGCGCTGGGATACGCCCCCGGCCAGCAGGACGCCTGGTCCAAAGAGGTCGACCGCTGGGGCAGCGTGGTGGCGCCGGGGGAGGGGGAGCGCCACGGTGTCACCGCCCCCGACCCGGTGCTGGAGTTGGCCGCCGTGGTCGAGCATTTCCCCCGCCACCTTGGCATCCACTCCGGGGGGATGGTCATATGCGACCGCCCCGTGGTGGAGGTGTGCCCCACCGAGTGGGCCGCCATGGCAGACCGCTCGGTGTTGCAGTGGGACAAGGACGACTGTGCAGCTGCGGGGCTGGTGAAGTTCGACCTGTTGGGCCTGGGGATGCTCTCGGCGTTGCACGGCGCGGTCGACCTGATCGAACAACACAGGGGCACGCGCATCGATCTGGCGCTGCTGGCTCAGGAGCCGGAGGTCTACGACATGATCTGCCGGGCCGACACCGTCGGCGTGTTCCAGATCGAGTCACGCGCGCAGATGGCCACCCTGCCCCGGCTCAAGCCGCGCACTTTCTACGATCTGGTTGTCGAGGTGGCGCTCATCCGCCCGGGCCCCATCCAGGGTGGATCGGTGCATCCCTACATCCGTCGTCGCAACGGCCAGGAGGCGGTCACCTACCTGCATCCGCTGATGGAACCGGCGCTGGCCAAGACGCTGGGAGTGCCGCTGTTCCAGGAGCAACTCATGCAGATCGCCATGGACGTGGCCGGCTTCACCCCCGCTCAGGCTGACGAGCTGCGTCAGGCGATGGGTTCGAAACGCTCTCGGGAACGGATGGAGCGGTTGCGCGGTCGGCTGTATGAGGGGATGGCCGCGCGGGGGATCGAGGAGTCGGTGGCAGATGAGATCTACGAGAAGCTCGCGGCGTTCGCCAACTACGGCTTTCCCGAGTCGCACTCGGTGAGCTTCGCCTACCTGGTCTACGCCTCGTGTTGGATCAAGTACCACGAACCGGCGGCATTCTGCGCGGCGCTGTTGAACGCTCAGCCAATGGGCTTCTACTCGCCCCACACGCTGGTGCAGGACGCCCGGCGTCACGGGATCCGAACTCTGACCCCCGATGTGAACACGTCGGACTGGTGCGCCACCCTCGAGCCCTGCGCTGAGTCCTCCGGTGGGCTGGCGGTACGACTGGGGCTGTCCTCGGTTCGGTCGGTGGGAGACGAGTTGGCGAAGCTCATAGCCGCTGGTCGTCCCTATGGGTCGGTGGCGGATCTTGCTCACCGCAGCGGTGCGCGGCGTCCGGCATTGGAGGCGCTGGCAACCGCAGGTGCTCTGGGGGGACTCGCCCAGTCGAACCGTCGGGAGGCGTTGTGGAGCGCCGGTGCCGCAGCGGATGTCGGTCCCGAGCGGCTACCGGGTGTCGCGACCGGGCTCCACGCTCCCCGGTTGCCGGGGATGGCGCCCGTCGAGGAGGCCATGGCCGACCTGTGGGCCACAGGTGTGGCACCCGACGGGCATCCCACCAGGTTCCTTCGCGATCAACTCGATGAGCTGGGTGTTTCTACTGCGGCGGGGCTCGGGTCGGTGGAGGCGGGCTCGAAGGTGGTGGTCGGGGGAGTGGTGACACACCGCCAACGCCCCGCCACCGCCGGGGGCACGATGTTCATCAACCTCGAGGACGAGACGGGGCTGATCAACGTGGTCTGTTCGCCGGGTTGTTGGGTGCGTCACCGCAGTGTGGCGCGCAGTGCCCCGGCGCTGATGATCCGCGGGCGGCTGGAGCGGGCCGAAGGGGTGACCAACGTGATAGCGGAGCGGATCGATCCGTTGCCCGTCCCCGCCGGCATTCCTTCACGTGACTTCCGGTGATCTCACGCACCGTGGTCGCGCCGAACTCACTCAGCGTGGTTGTTTGAGTGCGCGACGGATTCTGCCGATACAAAATGGTGCCAATGATGTCGGACCGCCCCCTTCGTGGACGCGCCGTCGGCGCGCTCGCAGCGGTCGTCGTGACGAGCCTGGCGGGTATCGTTCCGGTCTCTGGGGCCGTGTCGCAGAGCACCACCGAGGCTCCCGCCGTCACCACCACCACGCTCACTCCATCAGATCAGCGAGCCCGCAACCGCCAGGAGCGGCGGCAGGTTGGTGGTGAGATCGCCACGCTCCATGCGAGCGATCAGCAGGTGCGCGATGCCCTGGCAGAGCTTGACGTGCAGTTGGCGAGCGCCAACTCGGCTCTCAACGCTGCCACGGCGATGATGGAGGCGGCTCAGGCCGAAGTTGCCGCCGCTGAGGTCGCGGAGAGCGGAGCGCGAGACCGAGCCGAGCAGATCGCCGACGAGGTGAAGCAGATGGCGATCGACGAGTTCGTGAACCCACAGACCGAGGGCATCGCCTCGGTCATCGCCAGCAGTTCGATTGGTGAGGCACGTGAGCGCCGGACGATGCTCGGTGTCCGAACCGACCAGCGAAAGGGCCTGCTCCGCCGTCAGCGAGCGGCGATTGCGGAGTTCGCCGAGAAGCGAAAGCAGGCCAAGGCGGCGGTCGCAGCGGCCGAGCAGGCGGCCACAGAACAGCGAGATGCCATCGCGGCGCTCGAGTCGACTCGCCAGGCCCATGTCCAGGTGGTCGCCGAGGTCGATCAGCGACTCGAGGCGGCATTGGGCGAGGCGGCGGCGTTGGATGCGATCGACGCGCAGCTCGCCGCGCAGATCACACGGCAACAACAGCAGATCCGGGCCGAGGCGCTCGCCCGGCAGGCGGCGGCATTCGCCGCGGCGCAACAGGCCGCCGCGTTGATGCCGACCACATCGGCTCCTCGTTCGGGCAGGCCCGCGCCCAGCCCCACCACGACCACCACGGTGCCCCGATTCATTCCACCCTCGCTCACCACTATCGAGGACATGGACGAGGTGGGGGGCATCTACGTGAACAAGCTGATCTCTTCGCAGTTCGGTCGCATGATGACGGCGGCGACCGCAGCCGGTCTGGTGTTGGGAGGAGGTGGGTTCCGAGACGCTGCCGCCCAGATAGCCACCCGCCGCAACAACTGCGGGACCTCCGACTTCGCGATCTGGGAGATGCCGGCCTCACAGTGCTCTCCACCCACAGCGCGTCCCGGCACGTCGATGCACGAGCAGGGGATGGCCGTGGACTTCACTTGCAGCGGTGCGCTCATCCGCGACCAGGCGAGCCCGTGTTTCATCTGGCTTGCCGCCAACGCAGCGTCGCATGGGTTCTACAACCTGCCGTCGGAGCCCTGGCACTGGTCGATCAACGGCAACTGAGTTGGACGGGCCCCCTTGCCCGGCCAACGTGCGTGGGTTTCCGCCGCTGGAGGGCGGATCCGTACGCAGTTTCGGCTCGGCGCCGGTCAGTCGCGCAGCTTCGCCAGCAGCCGCAGGATCTCCAGGTAGAGCCACACAACCGTCAGGATCAGGCCGAAGGCGCCGTACCACTCCATGTGCTTGGGCAGCCCTGCCGCAGATCCACGTTCTATGAAGTCGAAGTCGAGGATGAGGTTGAAGGCCGCGATCGCAACCACCACCACGCTGAAGCCGATGCTGAGGCCGCTGGAAGAGCTGAAGATCCCCAGGTCGCTGCCGAAGGCGCGTGCGATGAACGCGACGAGGTAGATGGCCGCCACGCCGAACGTGGCGGCGACGACGGCCTTGGTGAAACGTGGTGTGGCACGGAGGATCCGCAGTCCGTACAGCAGCAGCATCATGGCGACGACCCCGCAGGTGGCGATGACGGCTTGAATGGCGAGACCGGATGACTGGGCGTCATAGAGGTGGGAGATGACACCCAGGGCGATGCCTTCGGTGAGCGCATAGGGGACTGCGGTGAAGCGTGCGAGCTTCGGCACGAAGACCGTTGCCATCGCGAGCACGAACGCGACGATGATGCTGCCCATCAACCACGCGGGCTGGGTGAGCGAGGCGGATGAGACGACGCGCCCGAGTTCGTCCACGCCCTCGACGACATCGACCTTGCCCCACCCGAACCATGCACCCACTCCCAGGAGGGCCAGCATCAGCGCCGACGCCGAACATGTGCCGCCGATGGTCATGGTGGCCTCGGAAGCGGTGGGGGTCCAAGCCCCCGCCGGGCTGTGTCGAGGCGATGTGAGAGGCGGGTTGAGCGGTCCGCCCGGGCCGCTGGTGGCGGTACGTTCGAGCATTCGGTCGCTGAGAATCGGGTTGGGCATCGTGTCTCCTCGAGTTCGCCCCAACGTTATCGACGGGGCGGGTTCCAACCACCGCGGGAAACCTCGGGCCGCTTCGGTATCCTGGCTGTCTCCATGGACGACCGCCCGCGAAGTCTCCGCCACATGCTGGCGGACGCGAAGGACACCTCCGAGCTGATGGTCGATCTGGCCTACGCCGGGGTCTACTTCAACGATCCCGGTATGTGCGAGGAGGTGGCGGAGCTCGAGGAGCGCCTCAACGACTTGGTGCACGACATGCGAGCTGTGTGCATCCTTGCCGCGCGTCGGCCCAAGGAGGCCGAGTCGATGGCATCGGTGCTCCAGGTCATCTCCGCGATCGAGGGCATCGGCAACGCGGCCATCGACATCACGAGGATCGTCACCCACCGCCTCGGCATCCCCCAGGAACTGATCGCGGATCTGTCCAATGCCGAGGAGGTCTCCCACCGAGTCTGGGTGCGTGAGGGCTCCCACATGGCGCACCGACCACTCGCGTCGCTCGAGCTCCCCGTTGCCACGGGCATGCGGCTCATGGCCGTTCGGCGTGACCGTTCGTGGATCACCGAGATCGACGGCGACCTGGTGTTGTTGCCCGGCGACGTGTTGTTCCTACGAGGGTCTCCGGCGGGGTTGGTCCGCCTCCATGAGCTCGCGGCCGCACCCACGTGGGATCCGCCCCAGGCGCCCGCAGCGGACGCCCTCACCGACCTCGACCGCGCAGTGGACGTGTTGGTCGAGATGAAGAACATCTCCGAGGCTGCCGTCGGGCTTGCGTACTCGGCGTTGGCGTTGCGCGACGGTGGGCTTGCCGCCGAGGTGGAACACCTGGCCGACCGGCTGGGGGAGATGAAGGACCACCTCCAGATCTGGGTGTTGCGGGCCGGCGCCAACGACTTGGATCCGTCGCCGCTGCGTGGCCTCCTTCAGCTCTCACACGTGGCCGAGGAACTTGGGGACCAGGCCAACCAGATGGTGTGGCTCATCCGTGAGGACGCCCACCTCCATCCGGTCCTTGCCATCGCGTTGGGCGAATCCGACGACGTGGTCATGCGCGTGCCGGTTGCCGAGGGCTCCACCGCCGAGGGCGCCACCATCGCGCAGCTGCAAATCGACATCGAACCCGGATTCCATGTTCTCGCGATCCTGCGGGGCGGCCGCTACATCTATCGGCCGCGGGCCTATGTCGCGTTCCGGGCAGGCGACGAGCTGATCGCGACCGGTCCACAGGAGGGTCGCCCGCTGTTGGCGGAGTTGTGTGGCTGGCAGCTGGTCGACGACGACGACGATCCGACCATCGAGATGGAGCTCGTGCCGCTCGGCGTCGGCCAGAGGCACCACCAGTGACCGCGCCGTTGCGCCTCCTGTCGGTGCACGCCCACCCCGACGACGAGGCATCGAAGGGAGCGGCGCTGGTTGCCATGTACCGGGCCGAGGGAATCGGCGCAACGCTCGTTTGCTGTACGGGTGGAGAGCAGGGCGAGATCCTCAACCCGGCGATGGACCGACCCGAGGTGATGGCGCGACTCGCCGAGGTGCGGCGCGGGGAGCTGGAGCGGTCCGCATCGATCATCGGTTTCGACCGACTCGATCTGTTGGGCTACCGCGACTCGGGCATGGCCGACTCGGCGGCGAACGCGCATCCCGGGAGTTTCGCCGCCGCACCGATCGAAGAGGCTGTGGAGCGGTTGGTGCGGATCATCCGTCGTGACCGACCGCAGGTGGTCATCACCTACGGCGACGACCAAGGTCACTACCCCCACCCCGATCATCTTCGGGTGCACGACATCACGGTGCCGGCCTTCGCCCGGGCAGGCGACGACTCCTGGTACCCCTCCGCCGGCGAAGCGTGGCAGCCTCTCAAGCTCTACTACTCGATGTGGTCCATGCAGCGGATAAAGGTCACCCACGAGAAGCTTCTCGAGCTGGGCCTCGACTCACCCTTCGACGACAAGTGGTTCGACCGAGTCGACCAGGACAGCCGAATCACCACCCGGGTCGACATCGGAGCGTTTCACCACGTCCGTGGCGACGCACTTCGCTCGCACGCCACCCAAGTGGCCCCCGACTCGCCGTTCTGGTTCGCTCTACCCGAGGATATCCAACGGGAGATCTACCCCTGGGACGACTACATCCTCGCCGAGAGCCATGTGGAGACCTCGCTGCCTGAGGACGACCTGTTCTTCGGGGTCCCCGGTAGCCGGGCTGGGTGAGGTCTATGGGGTTGGTTTCCCAGCGCCTGGGTTTCGGTCCAGAGGATCGGGTCGTCATCGTCAACTGTGACGACCTGGGACTGTGCCAAGCCACGAACGACGGCGTCTACGACTCGCTCCGGACAGGGCTGGCCACGAGCGCGTCTCTGATGGTTCCGTGTCCGTGGGCGCGCCACGCGGCCGCCGGCTACAGGGGCGAGGATGTTGGGGTCCACCTGACTCTCAACGCCGAGTTCGACTCGTACCGCTGGGGCCCCATCACCCACGCGCCTTCGCTGTTGGACGGCGACGGAGGTTTCCCCCGGACACTGGAGGATCTCTGGGACCACGCGGACCTCGACGAGGTCCGTCGTGAGTGTGCCGCGCAGCTCGAACGGGCGGTGCTGTGGGGCTTCGACGTGACCCACCTCGACTCGCACATGGGGGCGCTACAGCTCCGTCCCGAGTTCTTCGACGTCTATCTCGACCTGGCGATCGAGCATCGACTCCCACTGAGGATGGCGGGCGCGTCGGGGCAGCGGATGGTGGGGTTCCCCTACCGGGATCGTGCCGAGGGGGAGGGAGTGGTGTTTCCCGATCACTTCGTTCTGGTCGACGGAGGGGTCGGCTCACGCCACAGCATCGAGCGGGTGGTGATGGACCTCCGGCCCGGCGTGACCGAGATCTACGTCCATCCGGCGCGTGACACTCCGGAGCTGCGTGCAATCGGAACCGACTGGCCTGCCCGCGTGGACGACTTGGCGCTGATGACCGCCGACTCGCAGCTTCGGGCGATGCTGGATCGTGCCGGTGCGGTGCTGATCGGCTGGCGTGCGATGCGATCACTCATGCGTGCAGGCTGACCAGAGCCCGGATCCCGACTCTCTGGCGGCGCGCTGTGAGGCCGTGAAGCGCTCGACGTGAGCGATGTTCGGCGGGATGGTGAGGAGCTGTCCATAGCCGTCGCGCAGGAGCGCATCGTTGACGAAAAGCCCGTCACGCGAGCGATACAGGTACGCGAGCAGGCGGCCGTAGCGGTCGCGTTGCTCGACATCACGCTCGAGGCGCACCTCGGTGCCTTCCGGGAGGAGCGACTTGGTGTGAGCGCCGGCCTCCTTGCCGAAGCACCCCACCGGTCGACGCGGGTCCACTGTTTCGGGTGTGTCGACCCCGATGAGACGCACGTTCTCCTCGCTGCCGCCGATGTTCACCACGACTGTGTCGCCGTCGACCACCCGCAGCACCGTCGCGGCGCCTGCCGGTCGTGAGGGGGTCTCGGCGCAACCCGCCAAGAGCGCACCGATCGCGACGAGGAGCACGCGCCGGAAGATGCGCGTGGGGTTGATCACGCGGCGTGGGGATGGTCGGTGTCGGGTTTGTCGCCGCCGGCGGACTTGCCGTGGCAGCGGAGCACTTCGCGAGCCGCGGCGATCCCCCGGAGGCCGACTTCGATGGTGTGGTCGTCGAGCCGCCAGTCGGGTTCGTCGGGATCGATGAGGACCAGTTGCCTACTCATGGTTCCATTCTGCCCAGGGGGTGTGACAACGAACCCCGTCGCACTTCGATCTCCGAGCTCCACAACCCCCACCCCCCCTACAGGGGTGCTGCCGCTGCGACAAGCGGCCACGGGCGTTCTCTCTCCATGATCGCGGCCAGGTCCAACAGCAGTTGGTCTTCGTGATGGCGCCCGATGATCTGCATGCCGACGGGGAGACCGTCTATCTGCTCGATCGGAACCGATACGGCCGGATTGCCGACGACGTTGGCGGGGATGGTCAGGACCCCGTTGTTCTCGGGTCCAACGGGCTTACCGGCGACCTGTTGGTTCAGGTACACGTCGGCACCGAAGGCGACATCGGGATTGGTCGCGGCGATCACGAAGTCCACCTCGTCGAAGATGGCCGCCATCGTCTGGTTGAGTCGGGTTCGTGCGCTCTCGACGTTCGCCATCATCTTCAGGTTGAAGTGCTCGTTCGCGAGTTGGAGGCCGAAGGAGATCTCGGTGGTGAGCTCGTCCCGGCATTCGGGCCAGCGGTCACCAAGCGTGCGCTGGAGTTGAACCAGGTTCGCCATCGCCCACTCGAATCCGACGCCGGGCATGTTCACCGCCAGGCCGACCACCTCGAGGCCGGCGTCTTTGACCAGCAGCTCTGCTGCTTCCAAGACGTTCGCCTCCACTGCCGGGTTCAGAGTGGCGACGCCGAGGTCGGGCACTATCGCAACCCTCTTGCCGTGGAGGTCGAAGGTGCCCAGATCGCGCTCCCATTCCTCCCGCTTGGGCAGCGAGTAGGGATCGCGCATGTCGTAACCACACGACACGTCGTACCAGCGGGCGACATCGCGTACCGACCGCGCCATCGGGCCGTAGACCACCGTCAGGGGGTTGATCTCCGTGTGGGGGCCACGCGGGATGCGTCCGGCGGTCCCCTTCATGCCGAGGAGACCGTTGAAGCCGGCTGGTATCCGGATCGAGCCCCCTCCGTCGCCTCCGGTCGCGATCGAGACCAGGCCACCGGCGACCGCCGCCGCGGAGCCCCCGGAGGATCCCCCGGCGGTGCGGCCCTGTTGCCATGGGTTGTGGGTGACGCCGTAGATGCGGTTCACGCTGATGTTCAGTCCGCCGAACTCGCTCGCGTTGCACATGCCGACGGGGACCACGCCGGCCTCGAAGAGGCGGGTGACATGGGTTGCGGAGTGATCGGCGATCGTCCCCTTCAACGCCAACGAGCAGCTGTCGTCAGGCCAGCCCTCCACGGGCATGAGTGCCTTGAACCCGACCGGCACCCCACCGAAGGGCTGGGACACGTCCGCCGATGCGGCGGCCGCGCGGGCACGGTCCGGGTCGAGGAACGTGAAGGCATTCAGGGTGGAGGCCTCGATCGCTGCAAGCGACGCCTCCAGTTCCTCTACGGGGGATCGTTCGCCGGAGCGGAATGCATCGACGAGCGAGCAGGTATCACCAAGCCACGGCGTGTCCGACATGGTTGCCAGAATAGGTGAAAGACGTTCGCGTCACCCGGAGGCGAACCTGGGGCCTTCGCTGTCTGCCGCCGCGTCGCTGAGCGCCGTATACGGTCCCACAATGGACGCCGGCGAGTTCCTCGGACTGCAATCCACCCACAACCCGCATCGCTGGTACCTACCTGTGGTGCCGGGAATCGCGACAGCCGGGAGGTTTCTCTTCGGTGGATGTGGTCTGGGTGCCGCGATCGTCGCCATGGAGCGAGTGCTGGATCGTCCCGTTGTTTGGGCAACCGCGCAGTACCTGTCCTTTGCGATGGTCGACGAGGTGATGGACATCGACGTGACGGTCGCGTCCCACGGCCACTTCACGTCCCAGGCGCGTGTGGTGGCACGGGTGGGCGACCGTGAGATCCTCACGGTGAACGCCGCATTGGGATCGCGGCCGACGCCGGTCGATCGGGGCTGGGGTGCAGCACCGTTGGTGCCGAGACCAGACGAGTGCCCCCAACGTCACAACCGGATCGTGGACGAGCAACTCGCCGGGTCGATCATGGATCGCCTCGACATCCGTCTCGCTGTGGGCGCGCAATGGGAGGACTTCCCCCACGCCGGGACGGCCGACGGCACCTCCGCCCTCTGGGTGCGTCTGCCGAACATCGACATTTCGGCCGCGTCTTTGGCCATCCTCGGCGACTACGTGCCCTACGGCATCGCGCAGGCGCTCGGTCACTGGACTCGCTCCAACAGCCTCGACAACACGTTGCGGACCATTCGCATCGTTGCGAGCGAGTGGGTGTTGCTGGACATAGCGGTGCACGGGGTGAACCAGGGGTTCGGTCACGGCAGGGTCCACCTGTGGTCAGAGGACGGGGTCCGCCTCGGCACCGCCTCCCAGACCGCGATCGTCCGCGAGATCGAGTAACCCCCCTCCGAACCGGGAGGGCGGGGGTGGGGCTGTGGGTAGGGTCCGGGGATGGAGCGGTACGGCATGACGATCCCCTTCGACGGGATACCTCTCGCAGAGCAGGGTGATTGGATCCGTGAGCTGGCGGATCTCGGATACACCGACGTGTGGTCGTCGGAGACCAACGGTGCGGACGGGTTCGCCCCCTTGGCGTTGGCCTCGGTGTGGGCGCCCACGCTCAGGTTGGGCACGGCGATAATCCCCGCCTTCACCCGTGGTCCTGCCACTCTCGCCCAATCCGCAGCCACCATCGCCCACGCCGCGCCGGGACGGTTCGCGCTGGGCATCGGAACGTCTTCGAACGTCATCGTGGAGCGATGGAACGGGATCCCCTTCGAGGAGCCCTACCGCCAGGTCCAGGCCATGATCCGCTTCCTCCGCGCTGCGCTCGCCGGCGAGAAGGTCTCCGGTGACTTCGGTCGGTTCACGGTGCGCGGCTTTCGGCTGGGGATGGCCCCGCCTGAGCCGGCGGTGCCCATCCTGGTTGCAGCACTGCGTGAAGGGATGCTGCGCCTCGCCGGAAGCGAGGGCGACGGAGCCATCGTGAACTGGCTGTCGGCTGCCGATGTGTCGGCTGTGGCGCCCATTGTTGCCGGACAGGGCGACGGCAAGGAGATCGTGGCCCGTATCTTCGTGGCTCCGACAGAGGACCGCGAGCTGGTCATGCGCGCCGGGCGGATGGCGATCGCCGCCTACCTCAACGTCGGCGTCTACGCGGAGTTCCACCGCTGGTTGGGTCGAGGCGACGATCTCGCTGTCATGTGGCGGCGCTGGGCGGAAGGTGACCGCGTCGGCGCGTTGGAGGCGATCCCCGAGTCGCTCGTCGGCGAGTTGATCGTCTGGGGCTCTCCGCAGGCGTGCCGTGACCACATCGCCGAGTACGTGGCGAACGGAGTCACCACGCCCGTGCTCGCCCTGCTCCCAGCGGGCCTCGATCAGCGCCAGGCAATCCGCGCTCTGGCCCCTCGCTGAGGGTCGCCACCGGCACCGGTCGGACCTGAGGCCCTCCATGGCGGCCGGTGACCACGACGTTGGTGCCGGCGAGTTCCGTCAGCCCAGCCCTTCGGCGACGGCGGTGATCGTCTCGGCCACCGCAGCTCGTCGGTCCGCAGCCCACGGAAGGGGCATCACCACGGGCACCTCGACGCCCGCTTCGACATAGGCCCGCACCGAGGAAGCAACGTGGCCGGGGTCGCCGACTATGTCGATGGCGTCGATCATCGCGTTGGAGATGGCGGCGAGCGCAGCGTCGCGGTCGCCCGTAGCGTGGTGCTCGGCCACCGCGGCCACGTCGTCGGCGAAGCCGGCACGTGCGAACGCCGCTGCGTAAGCGGGTACCACCGCGTAGGAGAACAGGTCCCGGCGCGCCAGTTCCGCTGCGGCATCGCGGTCGCCGACCCCTACGTGCACATAGGCGTAGACGGTGCAGGAACCGCTGAGTCGACCAGCGGCCACCTCGCCGGCACGTACCTGTTCGACACACCACCGCACCGCGGTGGCAGGGAGATAGTTGAGCAGTACGCCGTCGGCCACCTCCCCGGCCAGCCGCAGCATCTGGCCGTTGAGTGCACCAAGCAAGAGCTTGGGCCGACGTTCTCCGAGGCGCACCCCGAGGCGGAACCGGCGGCATCGGTAGAAGTCGCCATCGAAGGTGACTGCCTCGCCCGTGAGGCACTCGCGCACGAGGGTCAGGTACTCCCGGCACCGTGCGACGGGCCGCTCCCCGTAGGGGGTGCCGTGCCACTGGCCGGTGACAACGGGGCTCGAGACGCCGACGCCCAAGACGACCTCGATGTCGGGTTGGAGCGATTGAAGGGTTGCGGCGCCCATCGCCGCCAACATCGGAGTGCGCAGTTGCAGCGCCAGAACCCCGGTGCCGAGGTCCATCCCCGGTGCCACTGCCCCAACTGCCGCCAGTGACGCGAACGCCTCGGGCCCGGTTGTCTCGGCGGTCCAGTACGAGCGGTAACCCAGGTCCTTGGCCAGTCGGGCTGCACTCAGCATCGTGTCGGTGCCGAGGGCCTGGATGCTGGCGGCTGTGACGCCGAGGGGCGGTCTGGTCATGGTGAGGGGCACGCTACCGGGCGGTGGGTTCGGGACGGCCCTGGCGCCTGGTGAGTGCCTCGCGAACCGCTCGGCTGAAGACCTCTACCACGGATTTTCGGCCTGGGCAGCTTTCCTCTGGTGCCCAGGCGGGAATTCACTTGCGGAGGCGTGGCCCGGGCCTGACACTCTGCTGAAGCGACACCCCACGGGCCGCTGTGCGGACAGGGATCACCTGTGGGGCGTAGGCTGGTGCCCAGGAGAGATGAGTGGAGGACCACATGGCTGAGACCACAGAGGTGGAAACCATCACCGAAGCGCTCGCTCTGATCGATCGCGGGCTGGGCTCGATCGCCGAGCGCTCGATCGTTTCGGCGTCTGAGGTGGCCGACCTTCTGCTCGACGTGCGCACGTTGCTGACCCGCCCCGAGGTGGTGTCGGCCAACTGAGCGGCTGGATCGATTCGGTCCGCCAGGGCCAGGAGTCCCCACGCTGAGCGAACAATCCGCAACGCCGCTTCCGCTGGAGGGGATGCGCGTGATCGACCTTTCCACGGTCGTCGCGGGCCCCGCAGCGACGCGCTATCTGGCCGATTTCGGTGCCGACGTGATCAAGGTCGAGCGTCCCGGTGGCGACGGGGTCCGAAACATGGGCTGGCGAGACCCCGGCGACGGCACCACGTTGTGGTGGAAGCTGGTCAACCGCAACAAGCGGTGCGTGGTGTTGGACCTGAAGGTGGACCGCGACCGCGACGTGCTGTTGGGTCTGGTCGACGGCGCGCACGTGCTGGTCGAGAACTTCCGGCCGGGCACCCTCGAGCGGCTGGGCCTCGGTCCCGATGTGCTGCATGAGCGCAATCCCCGGTTGGTCATCACGCGGGTTAGCGGCTTCGGCCAGGACGGTCCGTACGCGCAGCGGCCCGGGTTCGCCAGCATCGCGGAGGCCATGAGCGGTTACGTGGCGCTGAGCGGCGAGCCCGACGGGCAGCCGCTACTGCCGCCGGTGGCGCTCACCGACGAGGTCACCGGTTTGGCCGCGGCGCTCGTGACGATGGTTGCGCTGCATTCGGGGGTCGGTCAGGTGGTCGATGTCAACCTGCTGGAATCGATCTCTCAGATCATGGGCCCGCTGTTGAGCGCCTTCCTGTTGACCGGATACGAGCAACCCCGCCTCGGCGCCGGTATCCCTTACACAGTGCCCCGCGGCACATACCGCAGTGCCGACGGGGTGTGGCTGGCCATCTCCACATCCTCGGAGTCGGTAGCGGCCAGGGTCATGGAGCTGATCGGCGTCGGTGACGACAGGCGTTTCGAGTCGTTCGCGGGTCGCGTCGAGCACCGTGAGGAGCTCGACGCGCTGGTTGCGAGTTGGGTGGGCGAACGCAGCGCCGACGAGGTGCTCGATGCCTTCGATCGGGCCGAGGCCGCCGCTGCGCCGGTGTTGGGTGTGGGCCAGCTCAGCGCGGACGCCCAAGTCGTCGCCCGCGGAATGGTGAGCGAGCTCGACGGGGTGCCGATGCAGGGGCTGTTGGCGCGGCTCTCCGCCACGCCCGGAGCGTTGCGATGGGCCGGTCGGGAACTGGATGCAGACGGCCCCGAGATCCGCGCCGACGGCTGGGGCTGAACTACCTCAGAGTCCCGCGGCGACCAACAGCTCGCGGTAGGCGCCTTCGATGCAGCTCGCCAGCAGCTTCGGCTCCTCCACCGCGGCGGTGTCGGTCACGAGCCCCATGTTCAGCGAGCCCCGGTACGACATCGTGGTCAGGTTGAACGCGGTGCCCGCGAGTGGCCCGATCGGGTAGTTGCCCTCCATCAATGCTCCGGCCAGGTAGATGTCGAAGGGGGCCGCGCGAATGTTGGAAGTCACGAAGTCGACCGCGGATGACGTGCGATACCCCGCCCACACGAGGAGCGGGTGCGGAAGCAGGTTCAGCGCCGCGGCCAGCGGTTCGACCGCGCCCACTGCGGGCTCCTCCCGCGTCCGGGCCAACAGTTCGTGAACCTGCGCGAAGCGTTCTGTGGGCGACAAGTCGCCGGCGGGTAGGACGGTCTGAGTGGGAGCGAACAGGTTTCCACCAGCGGAGCGATCACTCCCGCGGGTGCTCACCGGCATGGCAACACGGAGTGCCTCCACCGGCATCCCGGCGCGGCGGTGGTACTCGGCCGCCCCGGCCAATACGCCGGTGACGAAGAAGTCGTTGACCGACCCGCCCAGCAATCGTCCTCCCTCCTTTGCAGCGACGAGCGACACGTCGATCAGATCAAGACGCCGCTCCAGTGACCGTTGTCGCCACAGCGGAGACAGCCGGGACTCGGTCACGCGTGCCTGTCGCGCGGTGCTGCGGATCAGGTCGATGCCTCTGGCGGTCGACCCCAGAAGTGATCCCGGGTTGGTCAACCACTCGCGCGCCCGGTCGCTGCGTTGACGGAGCAGGTCGAGTTGGTGTCGGCTGAGGTGCGCCACGGTTTCGGTCACGCTGTCGAGAAAGCCGGGTACATCGACGGTGGGAGGCGACTCGATCGGAGGAGGTTCGGCAGCGTTGCGTTCGAGGTCGATGAACTGCTCGGAGATGCGCAGACCGCCGATTCCGTCGGTCACTGCGTGATGCAGCCGTTGCAGCATCGCAGCGCGACCGTCGACCATGCCTTCTATCACTACGAAGTCCCACAACGGACGTGAACGATCGAGTGGTTCAGCGAACAGCTCCATCGCCATGTCGAGCATCGCTCGCTGGGATCGGTGTCCCTTCAGCGTCACGCGCCGCACATGGCGGTCGATGTCGAAGCCGGCATCCGGAATCCATCGGGGCGGCGCGAGCCCTCCAAGCGTCTCGACGATCCGTTGACGCAACCGCGGGATCGCCGCCGCCGCGCGGTCCAGGCGGGTGCGGAGGCGACGCCAGTCGGGCGTGGTGTCGAGGATCGTTAGGTTCGCGATGGTGGAGGAGAGCCGGGGATCCGCGTCGAGGCGCCATAAGAGCGCCTCGAACTGGCTCATGTGGCCTGTGTCGTGCTGGGGGCGCTCGGCCATTGGCCTCAGCGTAGGGGCCACTTACGCCTGATTGAGCGGCCGATTGCGGCTCCCACGACAACGCCTCCAACAACATCGGAACCATGGTGGATTCGGACGTGAATTCGGCTTGCGGCCACGACTGTGGCCACCAGGACCATCGCGGTGGTGGTCCATGGTCGCTGACGGCCGGCAGTGAGGACCACGGCGCATGCTGCCGCTGACGCGTGTCCGCTCGGGAAGCTCGAGGTCCGGGGAGTTCGCAGGCGATGAGCTCGTTCCTCCGGTGATGAGGTCGGCCGCTCTCTGCCGAACATGGCCTTGATTGGGCCGTTGACCAGAGCCGACTCGATGCCCAGCCCGACAGCGAGTCTCAAGGCTCGCCGCTCCGCGGCTTCGTCGCCGAGCGCTGCCGTGGTGGTGGCGGCGATGAGCCAGATCAACGAGTGATCCCCGAGCTCGGAGGCCGCGTACATGATCCGGTCGAGCTTGGGCCGGCCACGGAGACGGTCGAAGAAGCGATCGGAGGCCGCGTCGAAGCGGGCGACGGTGCCGGCAGCGGCAGTCATCCTGTGGAGGCGAAGGTCATCGATGTGGAGGTGCGCTCCAGCTCGACGGAGACGGCCGGGACCAGGGACAGGTCGCCGCCGACCGCCGGGCAGAAGGCTTGGAAGGCGCACCAGTCGCAGAGGCGCGACGGCTTCGGTTGGAAGTTCTCGCGTTCGCACGCACGAGTGATCGCGTCCCATATGGCGAGGACCTTGCGTTCGAGTCCCCGGGTGGACTGCTCGGTGGGCGTGGCGATGATCATCTGGGGCTTTTGGCCGAGATACATGAGCTGGACCCGTGCCGGGCGCCGCCCGAGGAGCTGCTCGCACATGAACGCGTAGAAGTGCACGCCGCCGAGGCGCGCACGTTCCTGCTGCTCGGTGGGCGCCCGGCCGGTCTTGTAGTCGGTGACGACGAGCTCGCCTTCTGCATCGAGCTCGAGGCGGTCGATGATGCCCCTGAGCCGCAGATCGCCCACCTCGACCTGCAATCGGAGCTCGATGCCGATGGGGGAGACCGCGGCTGGGTCTTCGAGGAGGAAGTAGCGATCCAGCATCTTCGAGGCGTCGGCGAAGAAGGACTCGGCCGCGGTGTCGTCGAGTCCGAGCCCGGTGAACTCCGGGTTCATGCCGAGCTCGGCCATCGCGTCGACGAGGCACTCCTGGGCACGCTCGACGCTGCGGCGATGCGCCGGTTCACAGAAGAGCAACTCGAGGGCTCGGTGCACGAGCGTGCCTTTGACGGCAGGTGCCGAGGGCGGCTCGGGGAGGCGGTCGATCGCCGAGAACCGGAAGGCGAGGGCGCAGTCCTGGAACGCGGACACCTTCGAGGGCGACAGCGAGGTGGGTAGCTCGAAGGCCATGAGCCGATGCTACGCATCGCCCCTGACAGTGGACTGCCATGCCGCTGGGTTGGGCTGGTTTCGGCAGTGGAACGCGGCATGCCGTGGGCCGATTACGGTGATGGTGCCCGGGGGATCCGCAGCGCAGCGGGAGGCGCCATGACTCCAACTCCGACCGTCGCCGTCGTGGGTGCAGGTCCGGCGGCACTGGCCGCTGCTCGTCGGCTTCGGGCGGAGTCGAGGCTCAAGGTGCTGCTGGTCGCCCCTGATGGGGTGTCGGACTACCTCGGTGGATCCCTTCCGGTGGCGACCGGCGATGCCGATGTCTCGCAGTTCCGGGCGCAGGTCGAACTCGACGGTGTCGAGGTGCTGGCGGCGTCCGCGGAGGCGGTGGGGACCGGTTTCGTGCGGGTCGGGGGTGCCGAGCTGAGCGTTGATGCGGTGCTCGCTGCGCCGGGCCTTGCCACCGAGGCACTCGGGATGCCCGAGGCCGGCTCGGATCGTGCGATGGTGAGCTTCTGGGACCTGACGGGGGCGGCGATGGCGGCGCCTGTCATCTCCGGGTTCGAGCGGGGGGTGCTCACCGTCGTCATAGCGACACCGCTGTACCGCTGCCCGCCGGCCCCCTACGGTCTGGCGATTCGCCTGGCGCGGCGTGCGACGCGACTCGGTCTGGATGTCCGGGTTCGGCTGAGCACTCCTGAGCCGAAGCCCCTCGCAGCGGTCGGGACGGCGGTGACCGAGTTGTTGGTCAACTCATGTGAGGAGGCGGGAGTGGAGCTCCACTTCGACGTGTTGCCGGAGCCGGATGCGCTGGCCGCGGGACACGTCGTCGATGCCAGGGGTGCGGTGCCCTCGGCCGACCTGTGGGTCGTGGTGCCTCCCCACCGGGCACACCCGCTGCTCGCGGATCTGGCAGGACCGAACCACCTGGTGCCCGCCGATGGGTGGGGTCGCACCGCTGCCGAGGGCGTTTACGTCGCCGGTGACGCGCTCTTCAGTCCGTTCCCTCGGGCAGTCGCTCCGGCCGCGGCCTCTGGGGTTGCCGCTGCCGAAGGAGTACTCGTGGATCTCGGGCTGATCGACGAGGTGAAGCCCAAGCTTCCGGAGCCGGACTGCTTCGTCGACCAAGGCGACGGCCTCTACAGTCGCATCCAGATCAGCTACCCCTCAGGGCCCCCTCCGGTGGGTACACCCCGAGTTGTGGTCAGCCCGCCCGAGTCGGCGAACTCGATCGGCTTCGACGACGCAGTGGCACGCTGGCGGAACCAGGCGCTCAGCCCAGACCGCGACTGTCCTGTTTGAGGGCGGTGTCGACCGACAAGGCGGCGGCCACGACCAACGACAGGAGCGGCTGGGGGAGTTGGCGGTGCAGTTGCACCACGTAGTTGTCCGCCGTGGTGAACAGCGTCTTGGCGAGCCCTTCCCACGTCTTGGTGATGCGCGCCACCTCTGCACCTGTGTGGTCCTGGATGTTGAAGTTCCACGCTCGCCAGTTCTCGGCGTTGATCGAGCCCAGTTCCTGACCGTTGGCTTGGAGGGAGAAGTGGATCTTGCCGATCATGTTGTCCTGCACGATCCGACCGATCTCACCGCCGTCGGGATGTTCCACCAGGATCGTGGACTTGAAGACCTTCGCCGGTCGGGTCAGCCTCAGCTGGCAGGTGCCGTCCAGCGCGGAGATCTCGAGGCGATGCGTCATGAACTGGTCGAGGTTCGTGAGCACACGCAGCGCCTTCTTCGCGGCCGACTGGCCCACCTGGTTGACATAGCCGATCTGTTGGCCGCCCTGGTTGAACACCGAGTACTGGTTGGTGACCTCCAACAGCTTCGCCTTCTGGCTGACCACCAACACGGGCTCGCCCCAGATGGTGCCGTCGCCGGTGGTCGCCGGCTGGGCGATGCCGGCACCACCCCAACCGCCGCCGCTGACCATCTGTTGGACCTGATCCGCGTTGGGGGTGCCGCCCACGCTGAGGGCGGAATCGATCCGGTCGGCGAGGTTCGCGTTCAGCGGATCCTGTTGTTGGTGGCCGTTGTCGGTGACATGGTCGGTCCAGCTGTTTCCGTCCCAGTAGCGGAGCTGGTGGCGGCCGGTGGGGTCCGCGTGCCAGCCGGCGGGGACGCTTGATTGGGTATCGCTCACGACGCCCACCGTAGCTTCATGGCCGAAGTCGTCGCCCTGTACCGTGATCGACTCGACAAGGGGGCAGCAGGCACATGGCAATCACCGACACGCGCTGGGTGTCGAAGGCGCCGAAGCTGAGCCACGTCGCGTCGTTCGACTGGATCCGTGGCTTTGGGATCTTCGGTGTCATGATCGGCCATTCCTTCGCGATGGACACGCTGTCCTTCGCGGGAATCGTGGACATCTTCTTCGTGATCTCCGGATTCCTCATCACGACCCTGCTGCTCCAGGAGCACCGTCGATACGGTCGGATCGACCTGAAGAAGTTCTACGCCAGGCGGTCGCTCCGCCTTTTGCCGCTGCTCTACGTGTTCCTCGCGGTGATGGGCGTCGCGGCGCTGGTGGCGAAGTTCAGCGGTCTGTTGGACGGAACCATCTACACGCTCAAGGAGCTCGTGAAGGAGTCGCTCACGGCGGGGCTCTACGTGCACAACATCTTCTTCCCGACACTGGGCGGAGCCTGGTACGGCCACCTGTGGACGTTGTCGGTGGAGGAGCAGTTCTACCTGGTGGTCGGCGTGTTCATGGTCTTCGGGCTCACCCGCGGCTGGATCAGGCCCGTGACGTGGTTGCTCGTGGCCCTCGTCGCCGTCATCCAGATCACCCGACTGTTCGCCGTCACCGGTCCGTTCAAGGGACTTGCCATGGCGGTCTGGCTCCAGAGGCCTGACTCGCTCATGGTCGGGATGCTCGCTGCGATCGCCAACGCACACATCGCCGAGCCGATGTCGAACCGCACACGGTCGCTCATGAAGGTCGGTGGTTGGATCGGAGCTGTCGGGATCTTCGCCTCGGTTTGGGCCTCCACGTCCCTGGCTCGCAGCCGCCTGGGCTTCGACATGCCGTTCTGGCCCGGTGATCCGAACTACTCGACGGATCCCGAGAAGGTGGTCCGGAAGTTGATCGACGCGCCGGGGTGGCGGCTGGAGATGGACCGCGTCTACTGGTTGCAATGGGGATTCACCGCGTCGAACTGGTCGTTCTTCCTGGTTACGTTGCCCGCATTCCGCGTGGCCGAATGGTGGCCGAACAAGGTGATGAGCTGGAAGCCCCTGGTGCGGATCGGCGGTCTGTTCTCCTACGGGCTCTACATCTGGCACTACCCGGTGCAGCACTTCGCCCGCCTGGTTACCGGGACAACTCACGATGCGTGCAGTGCCGCGGAGATCGTGAACACCACGACCTGTCGTCCGGGTGACCACTACCGGATGACGGGCATCAATCCCGTGCTCCAGCTCCTGTTGGACTGCCTGCTGCCGTTCATCCTCGCGGTGCCCGCGTACTACCTGGTGGAGCGCAAGGCGCTGGAGATCAAGAACCGTTTCCAGGTTGAACGCGCGGCCAAGCCGGAGTGACTCCCGAGACCTGACGACGCGCTGACGACGCGGGATTGTCGGTGTCGCTCAGCCCTCTTCGGACAGGATGCCCAACAGCTTCACGAGCTCGTCCTGCGGTCCCTCGGGGACGATGTAGCCGTCCTGGTTGCGAACCTGATCCCAGTTGTCCCGCACGTCTTCGACCGTGTGGCCGTTCTTGTACCAGCCGGGGGTGAGGCCTATGAAGAAGCGTGATACGGAACCGCCCGCCACGGAGAAGACCTCACCCGTGACGGGGCAGTCCTCGTGCGCCAGCCAGCACACCGTGGGCGTTATCTCCTCGGCGGCGAGCTTGTCGCCGAAGCCGCCCAGCAGTTCCTCGGTCATGCGTGTCTTGGCAACCGGGGCGATGGCGTTGGCCTTGATGTTGTACTTGCGACCCTCGTTCGCCAGGACGCGGGTGAAGCCGACCAGGCCCATCTTCGCCGCTCCGTAGTTCGTCTGGCCGAAGTTGCCGAGGATTCCGGAGTTCGAGCTGGTGTTCACCACCCGGCCGTAGCCCTGCTCGCGCATGAGGACCCAGGCGGGCTGGGTGACGTAGAAGGCTCCCAGCAGGTGCACCGAGATCACCGGTTCCAACAGCTCCGGCGTCATGTTGTGGAACGACTTGTCGCGGAGGATGCCGGCGTTGTTGATGACGATGTCGACCCGGCCGAACGCGTCGACGGCGCTCTGGACCAAGGCCTTGCCACCCTCCGGCGTCGCCACCGAGTTGCCGTCTGCCACGGCCTCGCCACCAAGTGCGTTGATCTCCTCGACGACCCGTTCCGCTGGGCCCTTGTCGCCGCCCTCTCCCGAGACGGACCCACCGAGATCGTTCACCACGATCCTTGCGCCACGGCGGGCCAGCTCCAGAGCGTGGGACCGTCCCAGGCCACCGCCCGCGCCCGTGATGATCGCAACCTTGCCGTCGTAGCCGAGATCTGCCATCTGTCGTTGCCCTCCCAGTAGTGAAGTGGGCGATCAGGTTAGCGATGGGGCCGCATCACGGTGCCATCCGGTGCCGTAGAGGCCGTGGTTCAGCCGTCCAGGTCTTCGATGGCGTAGGCCTTCCAGCGCGCGTAGTCAACCTTGCCGTTCGCGGCGCGCTCGATGGAGGGAACCGCCAGGAGGCGCTTCGGTGCCTTGTAGGCCGCGAGTCGTCCCCTGACGTGTGCGACGAGGCCGGGTTCGTCGAGTGCGTCGCCTCGCCGGAGCTCGACCACGGCGATGATGGCCTCGCCGAACTTCTCGTCGGCCACCCCCACGACCACAGCGTCCTCGACGGCCTCGTGTTCCTTGAGCGCTTCCTCCACCTCTTCGGGGAACACCTTCTCGCCGCCGGTGTTGATGCACACGCTGCCGCGTCCCAACAGGTTGATGGTGCCGTCGGCGTCGACCGTCGCCCAGTCGCCGGGCATCGAGTAGCGCTTTCCACCGATCGTGACGAAGGTGGCTGCGGACTTCTCCGGGTCCTTGTAGTAGCCGAGGGGGGTAGTTCCACCAACTGCGACGCGACCCTTCTCGCCCGATCCGGCCTCCACGATTCGCCCATCCTCGGTCACGACGATCGCGTTCTCGCCGAGGACGAACTTCGCGGTACCCGTGTCCATCCCCGCCGCGGTCAGCGACTGCCCCAACCCGATGGCCTCCGAGGAGGAGAACGCGTCGATCAGGAACATGTTCGGGTGATGGCGCAACAGACCCTTCTTGACGCCCTCGGACCACATGACTCCCGACGAGGTGATCAGAGCGAGCGAGGAGAGGTCCCATCGGCCGGGCTCGGCGTCGAGGGCGTTCAGGATCGGTTTGCCGAAGGCGTCTCCGACGATGGTCATCGCCCCGACCCGCTCACGTTCGATCGTGTCGAGCAGTTCGATCACGTCGAAGCGACGACCCGGCAGCGTGACGACCGAGCCGGCCATCGACAGGTAGATGTTCGCGGTGAACCATCCCGTGCCGTGCATCAGCGGACAGGCGGGCAGCCCCGGGGACCCCACGGAGCCCAACGACGCGACCAACGCGTCGGGGCCGCCGACATCGTCGGGGTCGGACAACACCATGGGCAGGCCCGCGGCGCAGGTGGCCCGGATCAGGTCGTCCTGTCGCCACATGACCCCCTTCGGCATCCCGGTGGTGCCGCCCGTGTAGATCATGAGGATGTCGTCGCCGCTGCGATCTCCGGCGCCGACCACCCGGTCGGTGGTGGTTGCGGCAGCGTCCTCGTAGGGCGCGGCCCACTCGGGGCACGGCCCGAACCCGTCGTCCACCCACAGCCAGACGCGCACCTTGGGGACACGGTCGCGGACGCGATCGACGGTCTCGGTGAACGAGCCGTGGAAGATCACGGCGACGGCGTCCGCGTTGTCCCACAGGTAGGCGAGCTCGTCCTCCACGTAGCGGTAGTTGGTGTTCACCGGGACGAGCGACGCCTTGAACGCGGCGAAGGCCCCTTCCATGTACTCCGGGGCGTTGTAGAGGTAGAGCGCAACCTTGTCCTGATGCTGGGCACCGGCCGCCAGCAGGGTTGCGGCGATGCCGTCCGCGCGTCGGTCGAAACTCCTCCACGAGATGCGCCGATCGCCGTGCACCAGCGCATCGGCGTCGGGGAACTTGGCTGCGATCCGTTCCCAGATTTCGGCGAGGTTCCAGCCGTTCGTAGCGGTGCTCATCGCTGCCCCCTGTTTCCTGTTGGGCCACGGTGTCTACCATCCCGGCGTGGACTTCGAGATGCCCCCCGACGACGACCCTCGACGCACCGAGGTGCGAACGTGGCTGTCGGAGCACCCCAACCCCTCCAACCGAACCCTTGCGGAGGCCGGACTTGTCGCCCCGCACTGGCCTCGGCCGTGGGGGCTCGACGCCGATCCGATCCATCAGCTGATCATCGACGACGAGCTGCGGCGCGCAGGCGTCGGGCGTCCCCAGAACATGATCGGCATCGGCTGGGCGGGCCCCACCATCCTCCATGCCGGCACCCAGGAGCAGAAGGACCGCTACCTGTTCCCGCTCCTCGCAGCCGAGGAGATCTGGTGTCAGCTCTTCTCCGAACCCGGGGCCGGGTCCGATCTGGCGGACCTCGGAACCCGGGCTGAACGGGACGGCGACGAATGGGGGGTCAACGGCCAGAAGATCTGGACGTCGTGGGCGCAGTACTCCCAGGTCGGGATCCTCCTCGCCCGGACCAACCCGGACGCCCCCAAACACCAGGGGATCTCGTATTTCGTCTGCCCGATGAACACGCCGGGCATCGAGATCCGTCCAATCGTCGAGATGACCGGCTCCGCGCTGTTCAACGAGGTGTTCTTCACCGATGTCCGCCTCCCCGCCGACGCGTTGGTAGGCGAGGTCGACCGTGGTTGGTCCCTGGCAAAGGTGACCCTGGGCAACGAACGCGTGTCGCTGTCGGGTGGTGGGGCGTTGTGGGGTTCGGGGCCGACCGCGGCGAACCTCTTTCGAGTCGTCCGCGAAGCCGGGGGTGTGTCCGACCCTCACCTCCGCCAGCGCCTGGCGCAGGTGTATGTGATCGACGAGATCCTGCGGCTCATCCGCCTCCGGAGCGTCTCCGCGGCGATAAAGGGCGAGCCGCCCGGGCCGGAGGCGTCGGTCCGCAAGCTCATCGCCGACGAGCACGGCCAGCGGATCATGGAGCTGGCCAAGGACCTGGCCGGCACCGGGGGGCTGCTGAGCGACATCGGGCCCCTCGGCGGCAGTGTCGACCTGTGGCACTACGGCTACCTGTTCGCCCGGGCCTTGACCATCGGCGGAGGCACCACCCAGGTGCAGCGCAACATCCTCGCCGAAGCGGTGCTCGGGCTGCCCCACGACATCGACGTGAGAGAGGGCGCCTCTTGGCGCAGCACCCGGCGCTGATGCGGGTGCTCGTAACCGGCGGGAGCGGAATGCTGGGCGGCCACCTGGCCCGGTGCCTCCTCGCGCTGGGCCACGAGGTCCACACAGCGGACCGCCACGAGCGTGCTCCGGACGGCGCGCGGGTCCATGTGGTGGAGCTGTCATCGCCCTGTGCGTTCAATTCGGTGGTCGCGGAGGTGCGACCCGAGCTGGTGGTCCACACCGCCTATTCCATGGAGGACCTCCAACGCGATGTCGTGGTGGCGGGGGAGATGGTGATCGACGCGTGTGTGGAACATGGAGCCGACCTGATCCACATGTCCACCGACGCCGTGTTCGACGGGCAACATCCGCCCTACAGCGAACAGGACGTGCCCGAGCCGGTGCACCCCTACGGGCTGGCAAAGAGGCAGGTCGAGGATCTGATCGCTGCTCGGCTTCCCCATGCTGCGGTCGTGCGGACATCGCTCATCGCGCACCTCGACGCGGCGGGTCCCGACAGCGCCACCGCGTGGGTGGTCGATGCCAACCGGCGGGGCGATCCGGTGACGCTCTTCCACGACGAGTACCGCACGGTTGTCCGGCTGGTCGACCTGCTGGACGTCCTGGTGGAGTTGGTGGCGCTGCCGGCTGACAGGAGGCAGGGGATCTGGCATGTGGCAGGGCCCGAACGGTTGAGCCGTGTCGAGCTGGGCATGATCATCACCGAGCTCTTCGGGCTCGACCCCGCGCTGGTGAGGGCCGCGTCCGCCTCGATCATCGCGGCGCCCAGGCCGCGTGACGTGTCGTTGCGGGCGGATCGCGTGCGTGACGAGCTTCACCTGGTGTCTCTGCCGGTTGCTACCGTGCCCTCCCATGGCCAACAGCAGCGGTGAGTCCCTCCGGCGCGGTGATCGTGTGGTTGCCAACGAAGATCTGATCGGGGTGCCCGAGGGCAGTGCCGGTCGTGTCGAGTTGGTGAACGGCTTCCGCTGGAAGCGCTACTGGGTGCGCTTCGAGAATGGTGTGGTGGTTGGATCGATCGACCGCGCGCTCTTGACGCGGGTGAACAAGCAGGGGGTTCCGGCATGAAGATCTCGATGCAACTGCCCTACGCGGGCGGCTTCGAATGGGCGGTCCAACAGGTGGTCGAGCTGGAGGCGGCCGGTCTCGACATCGTGTATGTGGCCGAGGCCTACAGCTTCGACGGGGTCAGCCAGATGGGTTACCTCGCGGCCCGCACCAGCACCGTTCAGATCGCGTCGGGCATCCTCCCGATCTACACGCGTACGCCCTCGCTTCTGGCGATGACCGCGGCCGGAGTCGACTACATCTCGGGTGGACGTGCAGTGTTGGGCCTGGGGGCGTCGGGCCCGCAGGTGATCGAAGGCTTCCACGGAGTCCCCTACGACGCGCCTTTGGGCCGTACGCGCGAGATCATCGAGATCTGTCGGAAGATCTGGGCCCGTGAGGAAAAGCTCACCCACGACGGCCGCTATTACCACCTGCCGCTGCCCGAGGGGCAGGGTACGGGCCTGGGCAAGGCCCTGAAGCTCATCAACCACCCGGTGAGATCACGGATCCCCATCCACATAGCGTCTCTCGGGCCGAAGAACATCGAGCTGACCGCGGAGCTCGCCGAGGGGTGGTTGCCGCTGTTCTACATGCCTTCCCACGCCAAGGAGGTCTTCGGCCCCTCCCTCGACGCGGGGTTCGCCAAGCGTGATCCCGACCTCGGTCCCCTCGACGTGATCGCCGGAGGCCTGGTGGCGATCGGCGATGACGTCAAGGGCACCCTCGAGATGATGCGGCCGATGGTGGCGCTGTATGTGGGGGGAATGGGCGCGGTGGGGAAGAACTTCTACAACGCGTTGGTCCGGCGTTACGGGTTCGAGGCCGAGGCCGCCAAGATCCAAGAGCTCTACCTCGCGGGCAACAAGTCCGAAGCCGCCGCCGCGGTCCCCTTCGAGCTGTTGGATGCCTGCAACTTCGTCGGAACCGAGTCCGAGGTGCGCGAGAAGGTCCAGCTCTTCAAGGAGGCCGGGGTTACCACGCTGAACGTGATGCCCATCGCATCCCCGGAGGATCAGCCGAAGCTGATCGACCAGCTCAAGACCTGGAGCGCGTGAGCTCGCTCGACACTTCGCTGAGCACAGCCGCCACATGTGCCGGGTCTCCGGCGTAGGGCTCGCTCGGGCGAGGCCAGTGGATCACCACGTCGGTGATGCCCGCCGTCTCGTAGGCGGCGAGCTGTTCGAGGAACTCGTCGGCCGACCCGAGAGCCGGCGTCAGCTCCAAGCCGGTAAGAGCGAGGCGATCGATGGTGGAGGGGTCGCGCCCCACCGACTCGCACGCAGCCTCCAACATCGAGACCTGATCGTGTAGGGCAGCCGTAGCGGCAGGGGTTCGTAGCTGCTCGTCGCGGCCGGGGCCGGTGGTGACCCAGCAATGTCCTTGCCGTGCGGCCATGCGCATCCCCCGGGGACCTCTGGCGGCGATGGCGAACGGGACGCGGGGTTCCTGAAGGCAGCCGGGCGCGCTGCGCGCTTCGACTGCCGAGTAGTAGCGGCCATCGTGGCTGGCGTCAGGCTCACGCAAGAGCGTGTCGAGCAGGTCGACGAACTCCTCGAAGCGCTCGGTTCGCTCGCTTCGAGGCCACGGCTCATGGCCCAGCATCGTCGCGTCCCAGCCGGTACCACCCGAACCAAGCCCCACGACCAGACGCCCCAAGGTGACATCGTCGAGGGTGAGCACCTCTCGGGCGAAGGGCACAGGGTGGCGGAAGTTCGGCGACGCTACGAGCAGCCCCAACCGGGCCCGGGAGGTCACAGTGGCAACAGCGCCCAGAAGCGGGACCGAGCTGAACCAGGGTTCGTCACGCAGTGCCCGCCATGCGAGGTGGTCATAGGTCCACAGGTGGTCGACGCCGAGTTCCTCGACGCCCTGCCAGACCCGCCATGACTGGGTCCAGCGTTGCTCAGGGAGGATCACCACGCCTACCCGCATCGGAGGACCTTACCGTGGGTGGGCGTACGCGACCTCAGCTTCGACGCCTGGCCAGTACCCGCTCGAGATAGGCGGCGGCAGCGTCGCGGCACTCCGGGTCGTGAAGTGCGCCGATCAGGCCGTCCGCGTCGGACCAGCTGCGTCCCGTGGACACCATCGTCTCCGAAACGGCATTGGTGTGCGCCTTGGTGGCCAAGAGGGCCATCTTGGGCATCCGAGACAGGGTTGCCACGAGCTCCTCCACGGTGGCGTCGAGGTTCTCCTCGGCCACCACTCTGTTCAGAAAGCCCGCTGAAGCGGCCTCATCCGGGCTGAACTCGCGGCAGGTCATCACGAGCTCCTTCGTCAACGCCGGGCCGATCTCACGGACCAGGCGCGGGATGCCGCCCCACGCGAGGGGGATGCCCAACTCCACCTCGGGTATCGAGAAGCGGGCGGTGTCGGTGGCAACTCGGAGGTCACACGCAGCGGCGAGCACCAGTCCGCCGCCGACGCACCAGCCCTGGATCCGCGCGACCGTGACGGCGCGCATCTCCTCCACGGCACGCGCCATCCTCCACCCGGCGTCGGCGTCGTCACGGGGATCGTCGCCATCGCCCCCAGCCGCGAAAACCGAGATGTCGGCGCCCGCAGAGAAGGAACGACCGCGCCCGGAGACCACAACCACGCAAAGGTCGGAATGGGCGTCGAACCAGCGCGCTGCCGCCTCGATCTCGCGGAGAGTGCGGGTCGAGAGGGGATTCAGCTTGTCGGGGCGGTTGAGGCTCAGCGTCCCGAGGCGGCCCTCGATGCCGACTTCGATGGTGTCGAACTCCATGATCCGAGAGTAGGAGCTTCGCCGGTGACGCGCGGAGCGACCCAGGTGCCGCGTTGCCGCGCCGGTACCATCGTCGCCTCGTGGATGCCCCTCACGCGCGAACAGACGATCCGGATCCGGCCGAGCCGCAGAAGTCCCTGTCGAGCAAGGCGGCCAAGGGGTTCCTCTGGGCGCTGATCGGTTTCGCCGGGATCCAGGTTGGTTCCTATGCCACCTACGCCATCGCCTCGGGGATCCTGGGACCGGCCCAGATCGGGTTGGTCGGAGCGCTGCTGACGATCGTGTTCTGGGTCGACGTCTTCTTGGACACGGGCCTGGCAGCGTCGGTCATCTACGAGCAGGAGCAGGGCCAGACGCATCGCACGAGGGTCGCCTTCACCCTCACCGGGATCATGGCCGTGGTCATGGTCGCTGTGGTGCTGTTGGGGGCGCCGCTCATCGCCTCGTTCTTCGAAGCGCAGGGGGAGGTCGGGCTGTTCCGCATGGTGGCGTTGGTGATCGCGGCGAAGGGACTCAACCAGGTTCCCTCCGCGATGCTGCGCCGGGACCTCGACTTCCGCAAGGGAACCTTCGTGATGCTCACCCAGTCGGTGTTGCGCTTCGTTGTTGCCGTGTCCCTGCTGCACGCAGGACACGGAGTCGCCGGCATGTTGATCGGGATCGTCACAGCCGAGATCGCCACGACGATGCTGACCTGGGTGCTCGTTGGCTTCCGGCCACACCTCGCATTCGATCGCGCCGTCGCGGCCGAGCTCTATCGATATGCGCTACCGGTGTTCGGATCCACGTTGATCGGCATGTTGTGGATCAACGGCGACTACCTCATCGTCGGCTCCCACTTCGGCGCCAAGAGCAGCCAGTTCGGCAACTACTACACGGCGTTCCGTCTGCCGGAGCTCATCTTGGGGAGCCTCTACAACATCTTCTCGAAGGTCGCGTTCCCCACCTACTCGGCGGCTCGCGCCGCGGGGCCCGACAAGCTCCAGGAAGTCTCGCTGCGGTCGCTTCGCCTGCTGTGTCTGGTTGGCTTCAGCGCCAGTGTCGGCATGTCCCTGGTGGCCAGGGACTTCATCGGCTGGCAGTTCCCAGGCTTCAGCGGTGCCGTGACGACCATGACCGTGCTGTGCGTCGCCGGTGGCTTCGTCGGGGTTGGGTTCGCCAGCGGCGACCTCTACAACGCGATAGGACGCCAACGGATGGGGCTCGCGTTCAACCTCGTAGGTACGCCGATCCTCCTCGTCGGGTTCCTGATCGCCGTGCCACACGGCATCGTCGCCGTGGCCGCCGTGCATGTGGCCGTGATGGTTCCCTACGCCTTCATCCGCATCGAGGTCGCCAACCGACTCATCGGCACAACGTGGTCCCAGAGCCTCCGCGGGTTGCTCCCTTCACTCGCGGCCGTGGCGGGCCTTCTTGCGTTCGCGCTACCTGTCAGGCTGATGCTCGACGGCGGCGTGCTGCGGCTCCTGCTGATAGTCGCGGCCGGGGGATTCGGCGCGGTGGCAGGTGTCGCGGTGGGTGCGCGATCAACCGTCCACGAGATTCGCGGCATGGCGTTGAAGGCGTTGGGCCGCTGAGGGTCCTACCATGCCGCAATGGCATCCCTTGGTGGTCTCAAGCATCGGCTGAAGCGACTTCGTCCGCGCATCCAGTCCGCATTCGTCATCTATGTCACCCCCCGAGAGTCGCCCGCAGCCGATCGGGTGCAAAGCGAGTTCGAGGTTCAGGAGGTGACGACCGCGACCGACCCGTTGGTTGCCAAGGTTTGCCCCTCCTGGCAGCGTCCGTGGGCGACGCAGATGTTCAACGAAGGTCGTCTCACCATCATCGTCGCACTGAAGGACGGAGTGCCGATCGGGCGCATCTGGGAGTTGCACGGCGACAACAACAGCTACTTCTCGGGCGTGCCGCGTGTGAAGCAGGCCACAGACGAGTTCTTCATGTTCGACCTGTTCGTGGAGAGGGACTACCGCCGCTCCAACATCGGAATGACGATGGCGGACTACTTCTTCCGGAAGTACTCCATCGAGAACATCGGTGACACGTACAAGTACGGCTATGGGTTCATCGACTACGAGAACGGACCCTCGATCATCTGGCACCACTCCATCGGGTTCAACGTCGTGCAGACGATCAACTACCTCGCCATCGGCGAACGCATCAAGTGGCGGATCCCATTCAGCGACGTGCCCCGCTTCGGCCCGCTGTCTCGCAAGGGCCGTCACACCGATCCCGACAAGGACCTGTTCGGCACCGCGTTGTTCCCCAACCTCTGAGCGCGGCGGATCGACAACCGAGCTCAGCGGTATGCGCCGGGACGACCGAGGAAGTCGCGGTGCCATCTGCGGGGCGTCAGCAACACGCCTCGCGGCTCGTCCTCGAAGAGCCAACGCGCGAAGTTGGTTCTGGTCCAGTTGGTGGCACCTGCCACCCGGACCGCGACCCGGACGCCTTTGCGGTGCTGCAAGGCGCGGATCAACAGTGCCGACATCCGGTGATCGGGGACCAACTCGGCTTCGATCGACTCGCGGTAGCGCCACTGGGCCTGGGGTGGGTCTTCGAAGGCGGCGGTGATGGCGTTGGCGGCCATGCGCCCGGTGACCAGTGCCTGACCGATGCCCTCGCCTGTCATCGGGTCACACGCGGCAGCGGCGTCGCCGACATAGAGGGCCCGCCCCCGGCCGCTCAGCGTCTGGTCGATCGCAGCCGGTATCGGCCAGGCCCGATGCGGTGTCTCCGGGGTTGCGCCGGGCCCCAACAGCTCACGGATGTGCGGCCGCGCCAACAGATCCGGCCACAGCGCCCCCATCTCCTGGATCCGATGCTTGTGGCCGCGCTGGATCCCGAAGCCGACGTTCGCCCCTCCGCCCGGTAGTGGGAACGACCAGAAGTAGCCGGGGAGCAGGTCGGCCTCGAAGGAGATGAAGAGCTCGGTTGCGGCGGCTTCGGAGACTCCGGTGAAGTACTGCCGGAAGGCATGCCACTCGCCTCGGTAGCCGGTCCTTGCGTGGCCGAGTGCTCGCCGCAACGGCGACCACATGCCGTCGGCTCCCACCACGTAGTCCGCGTCCAGTCGTCCGGAGTCGAGCTCGACGGTGGCCGTCTTGCGCCCCAGCACGGCCGACAACATGGCTGTGTTCTGTGTGACTTCGACGCCCTCTGCCCGGGCTCGCTGCACCAGAGCCGCATCCAGCTCTGCTCGCCTGGCAATGGCCGCGTAGGTGCCGGATCCTCGGGGCAACGGGAAGCGGCACCGGTGGCCGAGCGGTGAGCGCACCACGACGTCGTGGACCGGTTGCCAGGAGGGGATGTCGGTGGGGTCGAGTCCGAGTAGCTCCAGCTCGCGAAGCGCTGAGGCAGTGAGCCCGTCGCCACAGATCTTGTCCCGACCGGGCGCGGCCTTGTCTACGACGAGCACTTCCCGGCCGGCCCGCCTGAGGTGGATCGCTGTCGCGATACCAGCCGGACCCGCCCCGACGACCAGCACCTCGGTGCGCATTGGCATCACACGCTAGGGGTGGGCGCTATCCGCGCTCGAATGCCACGAAGAGATGGGCACTGCGGAATCGACCGTCGAGGCGGATCAGTCGTCCCACCAGACGCTGTGGCAACCCTCCGATCATGAGCCGCACCGCTTCCGCTGGACGGCCGAAGAGGTTCGCCCCACTCCGGGAGATCGGCTGGAACCCCGCGCCGGTGAACCGCTCGATCAGCTCCCGCGCGTCGTAGTTGTCGTGTCGGTGGCGACCCGCGGCGATATCGCCCACAAGGCCGTCGGTCGGATCGCGGAAGCGACGGTCGTATTCCTCGCCGCGGTAGCGGCGACCCATCACCACGCGGTGCAGGGCGGGGAAGTGGTACTTCAGGTCGTCAGGGTCCAGCCACGACCATCGATGCCGAGCAGGGACGGTGACGAGCAGTAGCGCTCCGGGCCGAAGGACCCGCCGGAGCTCCGAAAGCGTCGTGGTCTCGTCCCCGACGTGTTCGAGCACGTCGAGGAGGGTGGCTGAGCTGAATGCCTCGTTGCGAAAGGGCAGCCGACCGCCGACTTCGACGCGCACCAGTGGCAACGACGGCTGTGTGCCATGAGCCTCGGCGAGATAGCCGCTGTGTGCGTCGGCGCCGATCGTGGGGTGGTCGCGGTGGCCGCCGAGCATTCGCAGGAAAGGGGCACCCGCGCCGATGCCCAGGTCAAGGTGTGGGCCGGATCGGCCCTCGAGCTGTGACCACGCCCACGCGTATCTGCGGACCGGATGGTCGGCGAAGGGGTTCAGCTCAGGTCCAGGATGTCGTCGAAGCCCGCGCGGAGGCACTCCATCAGCAGGTCCGGATCGCTCACCGCCGCCGGATCGGAGCTGATCCCGATGTTGAGGTCGTTCTGGTAGCTCAGCAGCGTGATGTTGAGCGCGGCGCCGGCAAGTGGGCCGAAGGGGAACTGCGACTCCATCCTCGCTCCCGCGAGGTACACCGGGAACGGCGCTCCGGGAACGTTCGACGTAGTGAAGTCGACCGTCTTCACCATCGACCCGAACAACGCGGTGAGAGCGGTGGTGGGTAGCCGGTTCAGAAGGTTCGACACCGGGGCGACCAGCTCGTTCGCCGGTTCGTGACGCGCATCGTCGATGGCCGCGTGGACAGTGCGCATCGTGTCGAGCGGGTCCTCCTGGTCGATCGGCAGTTCGATGCGCGCCGGCACGAAGGCATTGCCCGCCACCGATGGGTCGCCGCTGTGGCGAATGTTGATGGGAATTGCCATCCGCAGCTCGTCGATGTCGACTCCGTGGCGGAGGTGGTACTTGTACAGCCCCCTGGCGACACCACCCACGAAGGCGTCGTTCAGCTTCCCGCCGGCCTTCTTCGCAGCCTTCTTGGCCTCGTCGAGGGGGATCGTGATCACGTCGAAGCGTGACGACAGCGAGCGGCCGGTCATCAGCGGGCTGAGCGGATGGCCGGCGGGGCGCAGCACGCGCCCCAGCGACGCGGCGAGCTCGGTGGTCTGTTCGACCGCAGCGGCCGGATGTGCGAGCGCGTCCCGTACGCCCGCGAGCAGTCCGGGGCCGCTCCGCTTGAGTATCCCGAGCTGACGGCGACGCTCGTGTTGGAACGCGTCTATGAAGCGCTCGGACTGGCTGAGCACATGCACCTCGGGTGCGGGTGGTATCTCGCGATCGGGGGCGTCGGGTTCGAGGTCGAGGAGCTCGAGCTGGAGCTGCATCCCTCCGACGCCGTCGGTGATCGCGTGGTGGATCTTCATCACGAGGCCGGATCTACCACCTTGAAGGCCTTCCACGACCACCGCCCGCCACAGTGGACGTGCCCGGTCGAACCCGCTCATGGCAATCGGCTCTGCGACTGCCAGCAGGTCGCCCATGGTGCCTTTGCCCGGTGCCTTGACCCACCAGAGGTGGAAGTCGAGGTCGAAGTGGGGGTCCACCTCCCATCGGGGTGGCGCGATGGACAGCGGATTGGCGCGGACGCGTTGGCGGAGCCTCGGAATGACCCGGCTCATGCGGTCGATGCGCGCGGTAAGGGCCTTGCGGTCGATGACCCGGTCGAAGACGAACACGGTGGTGATCGTCGATCGGAGCGCGGGGTCCTTCTCGATGTTCCACATGAGGGCATCGGCGTCGCTCATGCGCTGCTCGAATCGCATGTGCTCCTCGGTCATCTCACCCCCTGGGTCGCTGCGGTCTCGCAAGGCTAGGCCCCTGGGGGGGTGGGGGGGCGGGTCAGTGCTCGGGGGGATTGCAGTTGTAGTTCGCGTGGTAGGTCTGTTCGTCGGTGTGGCCATCGACGAACAGACGGGTCCGGGTGACGGTGACCTTGCCGCATCCCGACTTCTTGTTCTGTCCGCTCTGGGCGCCGATGGCGAAGCGGGTGGACCAGAGCTGCACGGTGATCGAACCGTTCGTGTAGGTGGGCCAGATCACGACCTCGTAGGGGGAGTTGTTGCGGATCTTGAGATCGACCGACGGGTAGGCGAGGGTTGCCTCCCTGCCGAAGGGGTAGCGGCTGATGTAGATCGAGTGGGCCTTGTGTTCTGGTATGTCGAGGCCCGCGAAGAACGCTGCGTTGAACAGCGTGGTCGCGAACTGGCTGACACCGCCGCCGATGTCGTCTTTGAACTGGCCCTCGTCGATCACCGGCGCCGAGACGAACCCCTTCTCGGCTGTTCGCCGACCCACGAACTCGTTGATGGAGAAGGTTCCGCCCGCAGGGATGATGGCTCCCCGGACGAGGTCCGCGATGCGGTGGATGTTCTTCACACGAGGTTGGCCTGCGGGATGGCGCGTCGTGAACTCGCCGACCGGCTCCTTCACCCCCAGGCTCGAAGCGAACGCCACGCCGTCGGCGGCGCTGATCGTCTTCGTCGGGAGGGTGACCGACCTCTCCCCCGCGAGGAGTGCGGCCACGATCAGCTTCGGTGCCTCATCGGTGCAGCAGATGACGGCGTCGTGGCCGGCCACCGGCTGCATCTGGCCGTTTTCCAACCTGAAGGTGACCCCGGTCGGGTTGAAGCCCACGGGTGCCACCTGTGCGAGCACCTTCGCGACGAGTGTTGGATCGAGCTGGAGGGTCGGGGTCTCGCCGTCGAGCAGCAGGGAGAAGCCCGGTCGGAATGCGGCACCGTCGACGGCCACGGCCTTCTCGCCGATCTTGAGCTCCATCGGTTGCGCGGTGATCTCGTTTGCCCGGGCGGCCAGCATCGTGGCGGCGGCGTCGCTGATGCGGGTTGGGATTCGGGCGGGTGAGGCGCCGACGATGAGCGGTGCTTCGAGATCGACCACCTGCCGGGGAAGGGAGTTGAGTGCATCGTCGAGGTCGAGGCCGCCACCGGGTTGTCCGGCCAAAGCGGTGACCTTGCCGTCCTGAACCTCGAGTCGCGGCTCGGTCGGCTCCGTACGTCGATCACCCTCGAGTCGTTCCAGCTCGCGGATCGCCTCGCCCCGTGCAAGTGACAGTCGAATCGCCACGGGGCGCCCCACCAGCACCGCCTTGATCCACCGGAGTGGCGCGACCGGACCCGGGTCGTTGCGGCCGGCCGCCATGGCGGCGTCGGCTGTGGCCGTCACGTCCAGCTCCAGGCCGAGCTTGCCGGCCGTGGTGTCCAGCTTCTGGTCCCCGCCGTTGACGGCCACCGCGGTGTCGGCGAAATCCTCCGCAATGGTCCGGATCCGTCGCTCGAGCTCGTCGCGGGTCATGCCACCGACATCGACACCGTCGAGCTCGACCCCGCGTCGGGTGGTGGTGTCGCCTCGGGTGTCGATCGCCCACGCCGCCGCGGTCCCGCCGGCCAACAGCAGTGGGATCAGGAACGCGAGCAGCAGGGTCATCCGCCAACGAGACACCTCAGTAGGCTCGCGCGTCGCAGAACCGGAGTCGGGCATCCCACCCGATCGGACCCGCTTGTCATCACAAGGAGATCAATCAGATGCCCATCAATCCGGAGGCCGTCGGTCTGAAAGGTGAGCCCTCCACCACCACGTGGACCTCGAAGGACTCGATCCTCTACGCGCTCGGGGTCGGCGCCGGCCACGACGAGTTGGCCTTCACCACCGAGAACTCGATTGGCATCGACCAGCGGGCACTGCCCACGCAGGTGGTGACCCTCGTGGGTGTCTCCGACGTGTTCGCCAAGATCGGATCGTTCAACCCGGCGATGCTGGTCCACGGAGAGCAGCGGATCGAGCTTGCTTCTGAGCTCCCCGTGTCCGGCTCGGTGGAGACCATCGCCGAGATAACCGCCATCTACGACAAGGGCAAGGGGGCGGTGGTCGAGCTCACCTTCACCTCGAAGGACACCGAGACGGGCAACCTGGTGTTCACGAACGTGATGTCGGCCTTCATCCGCGGCGAAGGTGGATGGGGCGGCGATCGAGGCCCGTCGGGGCCGCGCAACGAGGCGCCGGACCGCGCGCCCGATCATGAGGTCACCTACCAGACCTCCGAAGATCAGGCGCTGCTCTACCGCCTCTCGGGCGACCGCAACCCGTTGCACTCCGATCCGCAGTTCGCGGCGCTCGCCGGTTTCGATCGGCCGATCCTGCACGGTCTCTGCACGTACGGGTTCAGCGGTCGGGCTCTTCTGCACACCCTCTGTGACGGGGATCCCGCGCGCTTCGGGGGAATGGAGGGCCGCTTCTCCTCGCCGGTGTTCCCGGGCGAGGCGCTCACCGTGTCGATGTGGGTCGACGGCGAGGGTGGCTTCTTCAAGACCAGCGGATCCGACGGCCGGATCGTGTTCGATTCGGGACGCTTCACCCTGCGTTAGGCGATAGCGCCGAGCGCGGCGAGCCCATCCTCAGAAGAGGGTGAGTTCGTCGCGCTCGATGCCACGCAGCTCGTCGTAGTCGACCTCGACGCAGTCGATGCCGCGGCTCGCTGCCAGCACCCGCGCCTGTGGTTTGACAACCTGCGCAACGAAGATGCCGCGGACCGGTCGCAGCGTTGCGTCCTGGTCGAGGCGATCCAGATATCTGGTGAGCTGTTCGACCCCGTCGATCTCGCCACGACGCTTCACCTCGATCGCCACCGCACGTCCCTCGCTGTCACGGCACAAGAGGTCTACCGGCCCGATGTCGGTTGGATACTCACGACGGACCAATCGGAGGTCATCGGCTATTGCGGTGGGTGCAGCGGCGAGCAACTCCTGTAGGTGTGCCTCCACTCCGTCCTTCCGGAGGCCGGGATCGACACCGAGGTCGTGGCTCGTGTCGCTGAAGACCTCTTCCAGCTTGATGGTGAGGCGTTCGCCCTTCGGATTGGTCACCACCCAAGTCCGATCGACTTCCACCAGTCGGTTCGGCGCGTTCATCCAGTTGAGCGGCTTGTAGGCGCCGCCGTCGGAGTGGATCGCGACGCAGCCGTCCGCCTTGACCATCAAGAGCCGTGTGGCCGGCGGGAGGTGAGCCGACAGGCGGCCTTCGTAATCGACCGAGCAGTGGGCGATGACCACACGCATCGGCGTTGACCTTACGGGATGCGCGAGGTGCACCGCGACGCCAACTAGGGTGTCGAAGTGGTCGGATGCGGGCGGACCGGCCGTAGGACAAGCACACAGGACATGTGACATGACAAAACACCACGAAGGACGTGCGCGACGGATCGCCGTCGCGGCAATCTCGGTAGCCGGCGTCAGCGGGGTGGGTCTTGCGATCCTCGGTGGGGGTGCGGCTTCGGCTGAGCGTTGCAAGCCGGACGACTACTACTGCGAGACCACCACCACGCAGCCGCCGACGACCCAGGCCCCCACCACTGTGGCTTCCAGCGACTCCTCAGTGGTAGCAACCTCGACCACCGAAGCGCCCACCACCACTACCACCACGGTGACGCCCAGCTCGGTCGTGAACAACAGCGTTCCGGTCGGGGTTGCAGCTGAGACCGTGGCGCGCCCCGCAGCGGCGGTTGCCGCCAAGGTCGCATTCGCCGGCTGAACGCCGCTCAGGCGCCAAGAACCTCCGAAGCGGGACCGGGTTCGTTCAGCGACCCGGCTCCGCTTTGGCGCGCTTTGCCGCCCGTGCGCGGATCGCTGGATCGAGCTCGACCTTTCGCAGCCGGACGAAGTTCGGGGTGACCTCCACACACTCGTCCGAGTCGATGTACTCGATGGCCTGTTCGAGCGACAAGGTCCGCGGCGGGGTCAGGGTGATTGTCTGATCCGACGCGGCGGCGCGGATGTTGGTCTGCTTCTTCTCCCGGCAGATGTTCACGTCCATGTCCTCGGGCCGTGAGTTCTCCCCGACGATCATCCCCGAATACACCTCCACACCCGGTCCCACGAACAGCGCAGCGCGGTCCTGAAGGCCGACGATCGCATAGCCGCGCGTCGGGCCTCGTCGATCGGCCACCAACACGCCGTTGGGGCGTTGACGCATGGGTCCGGCCCACGGTGCCCAGTCCTCGAAGACGTGGTGGGCGATGGCAGTGCCACGGGTTTCGGTGAGCAATTCGGTGCGGAAGCCGATCAGGCCCCGGGCAGGTACCAGGTATTCGACCCGCGCCCAGCCGGTGCCGTGGTTGGTCATCTGTTGGAGCTGTCCCCTGCGAGCAGCCACCAGGCCGGTCACCGCTCCGAGGTACTCCTCGGGCACGTCGACCGAAAGGCGTTCCATGGGCTCGTGACGCTTGCCGTCGATCTCCCTGGTCAGCACCTCGGGCTTGCCGACTGTCAGCTCGAACCCCTCGCGCCTCATGATCTCGACCAGTACGGCCAACTGAAGCTCCCCGCGTCCCTGCACCTCCCAGGTGTCGGGACGCTCGGTGCCCAGCACTCGGAGGCTGACGTTTCCGACCAGCTCGGCGTCGAGGCGGCTCTTGATGAGGCGCGCGGTGAGCTTCGATCCATCGAGGCCTGCCAGCGGTGAGGTGTTGACGCCGATCGTCATCGAGAGCGCGGGAGCGTCCACCGTGATCACCGGCAACGGTCGAGGATCCTCCGGATCCGCGAGGGTCTCGCCGATCGTCACCTCGTCGAGCCCCGCGACCGCGATGATCTCGCCTGGCCCCGCCTCGTCGGCCTCGACGCGCTGGTGGGCCTCGGTGATGTAGAGAACCCCGAGCTTGGCCCGCTCGATCTCGCCGTCGGAGCGGCACCAGGCCACCTGTTGGCCTTTGCGGATGGTTCCGTGCAGCACTCGGCAGATCGCGAGACGGCCGACGTAGGAGGAGGCGTCCAGGTTCGTGACGAGAGCCTGGAGGGGGTGGTCGACTTCGGTGTGGGGTGGGGGGACCCTGTCCAACAGAACGTCGAGCAGCGGTCGAAGATCGGTGCCCGGCTTGTCCTGGTCGAGTGACGCCCAGCCGTTGCGCGCGCTCGCGTAGACGATGGGGAAGTCGAGCTGTTCGACATCGGCGTCCAAGTCGAGGAACAGCTCCTCGATCTCGTGGCGGACTTCGTCGATGCGCGCGTCGGGACGGTCCACCTTGTTGATGACGACCACGATCCGCAGGTTGCCTTCGAGCGCCTTGCGCAGCACGAAGCGGGTCTGTGGCAGCGGTCCCTCCGACGCGTCCACCAGGAGGAGAACACCGTCGACCATCGCGAGGGCCCGTTCGACCTCGCCTCCGAAGTCGGCGTGTCCGGGTGTGTCGACCACGTTGATCTTCGTGTCGAGGTAGCGGATCGAGGTGCTCTTGGCGAGGATCGTGATGCCCTTCTCACGTTCCAGGTCCATGGAGTCCATGACCCGCTCCTCGACCTCGGCTCCCTCGCGGAAGGCGCCGCTCTGGCGAAGCAGGCCGTCGACCAACGTGGTCTTGCCGTGGTCGACGTGCGCGATGATCGCCACGTTGCGAATCGCGGGTGCCGCGGTCTGGGGAGGGGTCATTGGGGTCCAGTCGGGATCATTGGCGCTTGATGCGGCGACGAATGACCTCACGGCGGGCCTGGAGGTCCGCGTAGGTCACCTGCGTCACGTCGGGGTCGACGATGCCGAAGGTCGCCTTGATCGCTTCGGGGGAGACCTGGATGTCGCCTGCATCCACGCCCATGTCCGCAGCGATGTGATCACCGTAGGCGGTAGCCATGTGCAATGAGAGGTTGGCGAACTCCCCCAGGATGTCGAGGTTCGGTGCGAGGCGCGCGATCGCACCGTCGAGGAACATCAGGTTCTTCACGTACAGCATCAGGATCTTGGGCAGCCGCGCCCCGTATCCGAGCAGGGCCTTGATCACATGCTGGATCTCGCTGACGAGTTGGTCGGGGTCCATGGTCGTGGGGTCGACTGGGGCCTGGTCGAGACCGAGATCGACATACACCTGCTCGAGGTCCGTGTCCGTCGGAAGCGCTCCCAGGTCGCGGAAGGCTTCGAGCTGACCCCGGACATCGCCCGCCGCACCGGTCATCATCAGCTTGAGGAAGGCGCTTCGCTGTATTGGGCTCATGCGCGCGGTGATGCCGAAGTCGAGAAGGCCGATGCGCCCGTCGGCAAGCACCAGGAGGTTCCCGCCGTGGAGGTCTCCGTGGAAGATCCCGTGGATCATGCAGCCGACGGTGAAACCCCGCATCCCGACCCGAACGACCTCCTCGGTGTCGATTCCCTCTGCGTGCATCAGGGCCACGTCGTCGAAGGCGAAGCCCTCGAATCGCTCCATGACCAGCGCACGTCGTGTGACCAGGCTCGGATGGGGACGCGGGACGACGTAACCCCGTTCGCCGACAGCCGCGAACACGGCGGCGAGATCCAGCATGTTCTGGGCTTCGAGGCGGAAGTCCAGCTCCTCTGAGATGGTCTCGGCGAACAGCTCCACCAACGCGGGTGGATTGGCGAGCGCTGTGACCGGAATGCGGCCCACCAGCATGGGTGCGATCCACGCCATCACACGGAGATCGCGCTGCACCTGCGTTCGGATAGTCGGCCGCTGCACCTTGACGACGACGTCTTCACCGCTTCGGAGGGTGGCCCTGTGAACCTGCGCGATCGAGGCCGCCGCCAGGGGAGTGGGATCGAGGGAGGAGAACACCGAGTCGAGATCGCCCAGCTCGGCTACGAGTACGGACCGGACCGTCTCGAATGTCTCCGCGGGAACCTGGTCGCGGCACTTCTTCATCTCCTCGACGAGCTCGGCCGGGACGATCCCCTCCCCGGAGGACACGATCTGGGCCAGCTTGATGTAGGTCGGCCCCAGCCGCTCGACGGCAACCCGGAGGCGTCTGGAGAGCCCTGCCCTCGAAACCGACCCGCCGTGGCGGCGATCGCGGAGTGCCCACGGGACCAGTGCTCGAAGCAGGTGGCCCACGACCACGACGAGACGACCGATGGGTGGGATGGCGCGTCTGGTGGTCAGAGCCGGGATCTGGCGGAGCGTGGCGAGGCGCAGCACGTCGATGCCTCGACGCCATGGGAGCTGCTCGGGCGCCAGAACCCACGGGGCGCGCTCGGTGAAGGATCCCAACTCCCAGTCGGCGGGAAGATCCATGTTCATGTAGGCGTCGCGGCCCGCTCAGCCCTGGCGCACCACGTCGAGGGCGGCGGTGGCCATCTCCGTGCGGCAGATGAGCAGATCCGGCAGATACGGATCCGGCCTGTTGTAGAGGAGAGGCGAGCCGTCGAGCCGGCTGCACCACAGGCCCGCAGCACGAGCCACCGCGACCGGCGCGCAGGAATCCCACTCGTACTGCCCGCCTGAATGCGGGTAGCAGTCCGCTTCACCCCGGAGGATCGCCATGGCCTTGGCTCCCGCCGAACCCATCGGGACCAACTCGGCTCCCAACGCCTCTGCGACAGCGAGCGCTTCGGCGGGCGGGCGGGTCCGTGAGACGAGGACGCGGGGCGCTGCGTCCGGCGCCGGCAGCGGTGGTGGCGAGGCGGTCGAGAAGGTGATGCCCATGGCGGGCAGTGCAACCGCTCCACACAGCGGCTCGCCGTCGATGCAAAGCGCCACGTGGACCGCCCAGTCGTCGCGTGGTGGTTCGGAGAACTCACGGGTTCCGTCGAGGGGGTCGATGATCCACACGCGTGTGGAGGCGAGGCGGGCTGCGACCGCCTCGGGCCTCTCGCCCTCCTCCTCGGAGAGGATCGGGTCTTGCGGACGGGCGTCGCGCAGCGAGGCGACGAGGAACTCGTTGGAGCGTCGGTCGCCGGCCGCCTTGAGCTCTGCTGCGGGCCGTCCCGACATCTCGGCTCTGACCTCCAGGAGCAGCTCACCGGCCCGTGTGGCCAGCTCGGCGGCGAGGCGATGATCGGCCGCGGTCGGCTCCTGGGAAGGACTTGGCGGGGATGTGGCCATCGACGGAAGGTATCAGCGAGCGACGGCCGGCCTGAGGAACCGTCAGGGCCGGGTCCCTCACCGAACTTGCGTACGGATTCGTCGCCCGCCGGCGGATTCCGACGCCGGTTCGGTCCTGTTCGGCTGCTTCGACCAGGTCCCCAGGTTCGACGCCCTGGCGCCTGGTTGAGACAATGGTGTTCCCGAGTTGCCTCCAGCGACCCCCGACACTGGCGGACGAGACGGATCCGGCCCCGCAAGTAGGGGTTCGAGCCCGCTCCCGATACCGTCATCTTGGAGATGACCAGCACCACCCATTACGGCCTCGATCACCTTCAGGCGCTCGAGGCGGAGTCGATCCACATCATGCGAGAGGTCGCGGCCGAGTTCGAACGGCCCGTGCTGCTGTTCTCCGGCGGCAAGGACTCGGTAGTGATGCTCCACCTCGCGCGCAAGGCCTTCTGGCCGTGCCGCATCCCGTTCCCTGTGATGCACGTCGACACCGGGCACAACTTCGAAGAGGTGATCCACTTCCGTGACCGAACGGTGGAGCGCGACGGGCTCCGCCTGGTCGTCGGGCTCGTGCAGGACGACATCGATGCCGGCCGGGCGACCGAGCAGTCGGGCCCCAAGGCGAGCCGCAACCAGCTCCAGACCACGACCCTCTTGCGGATGATCGAGGAGGAACGGTTCGACGCGGTGTTCGGTGGTGCCCGTCGTGATGAGGAGAAGGCACGCGCCAAGGAGCGTGTGTTGAGCTTTCGCGACGAGTTCGGCCAATGGGACCCCAAAGCGCAGCGACCCGAGTTGTGGAACCTCTACAACGGGAGGCACCGCCCCGGCGAGCACATCAGGGTGTTCCCCATCTCGAACTGGACCGAGTTGGACATCTGGTCCTACATCGAACGTGAAGGCATCGAGTTGCCGCCCATCTACTACGCGCACGAACGCGAGGTGTTCGAACGCGACGGGATGCTGCTGTCGGTCGGACCACACGTCACGTTGCTCGACGGTGAGCTGCCCCGGCGGCGAACCGTCCGATACCGGACCGTGGGCGACGCGTCGTGCACCGGTGCAGTCGAGTCGGGCGCCGCGACCGTGGCCGAGGTGTTGGCCGAAGTCGCAGCGACTCGGATCACCGAACGTGGTGCCACGCGCGCCGACGACCGAGCGTCCGAGGCGGCGATGGAGGATCGCAAACGGGAGGGCTACTTCTGATGACAACGGAGATCGCCACCCACTTCGGCGAAGGCAACGAGATGCTGCGCCTCGCCACGGCAGGTTCCGTCGATGACGGCAAGAGCACGCTCATCGGGCGGCTTCTGTACGACTCGAAGTCGATCTTCGAGGATCAGCTCGCCGCGGTGGAACGCACGAGCGAGCAGATGGGAGTCGAGCACACGAACCTCGCCCTTCTCACCGACGGGCTCCGAGCCGAGCGTGAACAGGGCATCACCATCGATGTCGCCTACCGGTACTTCGCCACACCGAAGCGGAAGTTCATCATCGCCGACACCCCCGGCCACATCCAGTACACGCGCAACATGGTCACCGGTGCATCCACCGCGGACCTCGCCATCGTGCTGATCGATGCTCGCAAGGGTGTTCTGGAGCAGTCCCGCCGTCACGCGTTCCTGGCGTCGCTGTTGCGAATCCCGCACCTGGTGCTGGCCGTCAACAAGATGGACCTGGTCGACTACGACGAGAAGGTCTTCGAGTCGATCAAGGCCGAGTTCCGCGACTTCGCACGCAAGCTCGATGTCGCGGACCTGACCTTCATCCCGGTCTCCGCGCTCCACGGTGACAACGTCGTGGAGAGGTCCGCGAACATGCCGTGGTATCAGGGCTCGCCGATCCTCAACCATCTGGAGGAAGTGCACATAGCGTCTGACCGCAACCTCGTCGACGCTCGTTTTCCTGTTCAGTACGTGCTGCGTCCCCACGGCGCGGAGTTCCACGACTACCGGGGATACGCGGGGCGGATCGCGGGTGGCGTCTTCAAGCCCGGCGACGAGGTGATGGTGTTGCCCTCGGGGTTCAACAGCCGCATCGCCCGCATCGACACCGCGGACGGCCCTGTTGAGGAGGCGTTCGCACCGATGTCGGTGACGTTGCTCCTCGAGGACGAGATCGACATATCCCGCGGCGACATGATCTGCCGACCGCACAACCAGCCGACCGTCGCACAGGACATCGACGCGATGGTCTGCTGGATGACCGAGCAGAGCGCATTGCGACCCGGCATGAAGCTGGGGATCAAGCACACCACCCGGTGGGCGAGAGCCATGGTGAAAGACCTTCATTACCGACTCGACGTCAACACGCTGCATCGCGACGAGGAGTTGAGCGAGCTCACCCTCAACGAGATCGGACGCGTCCGGATGCGTACCACGGTGCCGCTCCTCATCGACGAGTACCGGCGTAACCGTGAGACGGGCTCGTTCATCCTCGTGGACGAGGCGACGAACAACACCGTCGCCGCCGGCATGCTCCTGTCGTGACGCCGTCGTGACCGAGAACGTCGTTCGGCATCTGGGCCATCTGAGCCGCGAGGAACGCTGGGAGGCTCTCGGCGCCGGCGGAGCGGTGGTGTGGTTCACCGGCCTGTCGGGCTCGGGGAAGTCCACCGTCGCGTACGAGGCTGAGCGTGCCCTGGTGGCCGCCGGCAGGTTCGCGGTGGTCCTGGACGGCGACAACCTCCGTCACGGATTGAACTCGGATCTCGGCTTCAGCGCAGAGGATCGCACCGAGAACCTGCGACGGGTGGCGGAGGTCGCGACGTTGTTCGCCGAGTCAGGGGCCATCGCGATCGTTCCGGTGATCTCGCCGTACCGTTCACAGCGTGACGCAGCCCGGCGAACGGTCGAGGCGGCGGAGCTTCGCTTCGTCGAGGTCCATGTGGACACTCCGATCGAGTTGTGCGAGCAGCGTGATCCCAAGGGGCTCTACGCGAAGGCCAGGGCCGGCGAGATCCGTGGCTTCACCGGGATCGACGATCCGTACGAGGCTCCAGAGGTGCCTGAGCTGCGGCTGACACCCGCTGACGGCGACCCGAGCCAACAGGCGGCCCGCCTGCTGGCTCTACTCGCGGCCTGAAGTCGTATCAGGAGGCCTGAGCCTGGCGGAGCGCTGCGGCGGGGCTCGGGCTGCGGCGCTGATCCAGCGGCCCCACGATTGCGCCGTGCGGCTCACCTGCACGCTCGTAGCACTCGGCGTGGAAGTGCTCCACCCGGTCCCAGTGACCCTTCACATAGACGTTGCAGATCACCTGGCGATTGCGCATCTTCGCCTGGAACTTCACCCGCTCCCCGCAGAACGCGCAGTCCACGGTGCTGCCGGCCTCGACATCTCGAATGACGGCCCTACTGGCCCATCCGCGACGCTTGGCCGATGTGGCGGAACTGGACGCGCTCTTCGTGATCGCCATGGCTTCCTATCGGCAGTTCCAGCGCCGATCTGAGAACTATGCGGGGGGCGATGCTCGAGTGCCCGATCGTCCGAGCCGCACCGCGTCGCGTACCAGGTCGCGGACATCGGCCTCGTCCGCGCCCGCTTGCACGATCGAGGTGATGCGTGCCTCGATCTGAGCCGCGGTCGCTTCGTCGAATGACGCCGGTGGCTCAGAGGTGCGCTCTGAGGTGACGGCGGTGACGAGCATGAGGCTCACTGCCGAAGCGGCGGTGAGCAGGCCGAAGGTCAACGCCGCCCCGTTGCTGTCCGCGACGGATCCGACGATCATGCCGAGGATCCCGGCGACGAAGACCGCTAGGACGAGCCGTCGGATCATGCGGGGCGACAACGTCAACCCCGGCTGAGCGGCTTGTACTTGATTCGATGTGGCTGGTCGGCCTCGGCGCCGAGGAGCTGATGTCGGTACGCCTCGTACTCGGAGAAGTTGCCCTCGAACCACCGCAGTTGGCTGTCGCCTTCGAAGGCGAGGATATGGGTGGCTATTCGGTCCAGGAACCACCGGTCGTGGCTGATCACCACGGCGCACCCGGGATACGCGTCCAGCCCCGCCTCGAGGGCCCGCAGGGTGTCCACGTCAAGATCGTTGGTCGGCTCGTCGAGCAGCAACACGTTGCCACCCCGCCTGAGCATCTTGGCGAGGTGGACCCGATTGCGCTCCCCACCGGAGAGGTCGCCGACCCGCTTCTGTTGGTCCGAGCCCTTGAAGTTGAACGACGCCACGTATGCCCGGCCGTTGACTTCACGGTTGCCGATCTTGAGGAGATCCTGTCCGTCGGTGATCTCCTCGTAGACGGTGTGATCGGCGTCGAGCGCGTCGCGGGACTGGTCGACGTATGCCAACTGCACCGTCTGGCCGATGCTCAGCGTCCCGCTGTCGGGAAGGTGATTCCCGTCGGTCTCGCCGTTCGCGGCGGCCACGATCATCCGGAACAAGGTGGTCTTGCCCGCACCGTTGGGTCCCACCACGCCGACGATGCCGGCGCGAGGCAACTTGAAGGTCAGGTCGTCGATGAGCAGCCGATCGCCGAAGCCCTTCGACAGATGGTCTGCCTCGATCACGACATCGCCAAGCCGCTCTGTTGCCGGAATCGTCATCTCGAGTCTCTGGTCCTGGCCGCGAGCGGCGTCGGCTTCGGAACGCAGCTTCTCGTAGGCCGCGAGGCGGGCCTTGCCCTTCGCCTGCCGCGCCTTGGGAGCCATGCGCACCCATTCGAGCTCGCGTTGGAGGCTGCGGCGACGAGCATCGCTCTGCTTCTCCTCGAGTGCGAGTCGTGCCTCTTTCTGCTCCAGCCATCCGGAGTAGTTGCCCTCGAAGGGAATCCCTCGGCCGTGGTCCAGCTCGAGGATCCACTTGGCGACGTTGTCGAGGAAGTAGCGGTCGTGGGTGATGGCCACGACGGTGCCCGAGTAGTCGGAGAGGAAGCGCTCGAGCCATGCCACCGACTCCGCGTCGAGGTGGTTGGTCGGCTCGTCGAGCAACAGCAGGTCGGGCCGTTGCAGCAACAGCCGGCACAACGCCACACGGCGACGCTCACCACCCGAGAGGGATGCGACCTCGGCGTCGCCCGGTGGGCAACGCAGCGCGTCCATGGCGATCTCTACGTTGCGCTCCAGGTTCCACGCGTCGGTGGCGGCAATGCGGTCTTCGAGCTCGGCCTGCTCCGCCCCGATCCTGTCGAAGTCGGCGTCGGGATCACCCCACGCGGCCATGACCTCGTCATATCGGGCGAGCAGGTCGCGGACCGCTGCGACGCCGTCCATGACGTTGCCCATCACGTCCTTGGAGTCGTCGAGTCGTGGTTCCTGTTCGAGCAGGCCGACGGTGAAGCCGGGCGAGAGGCGTGCCTCGCCCTGATAGCCGTCGTCCAGGCCCGCCATGATTCGAAGGAGAGAGGACTTGCCGGCGCCGTTCGCTCCGAGCACCCCGATCTTGGCCCCGGGGTAGAAGGACAGGTTGATGTTGTCGAGCACTTGGCGGTCGGGGGGATGAACCCGCGACACGCCTCGCATGGTGAAGATGAACTGTGCGCCCATGATGACGTGATCGTAGGTGGCCGGCATCGAGCGACGGTCACCCGGGACGCGAAACGACCCGGCACCAACGGCCGGGTCGTTCGATCGCTGCGAATCGCTCAGCGTTTCTTGGCTGCTGCCTTCTTCGCCGGCGCCTTCTTGGCTGCTGCCTTGGCGGGTGCCTTCTTCGCCGGCGCCTTCTTGGCGGGTGCCTTCTTTGCCGGCGCCTTCTTGGCTGCTGCCTTCTTTGCCGGCGCCTTCTTGGCTGCTGCCTTGGCGGGTGCCTTCTTTGCCGGCGCCTTCTTGGCCGCTGCCTTCTTTGCCGGCGCCTTCTTGGCCGCTGCCTTCTTCGCTGGTGCCTTCTTGGCCGCTGCCTTCTTGGCCGGGGCCTTCTTCGTTGGTGCCAAAGCTGCCTCCTCGGCGGGCTGTTCTGTCGGGCGAATGTCTATCAGTTGCTCCACTTCGCGCGGCGGAATGTTGGCCGACGCGAGTGCGAGGTCGATTCCGCGGCGCGGCGTGTCGACACGCGAGACCACGAAGGCGTGATGCTCACCGAGGGAGAAGACCGCTCTCGCGCTCTGCGGTGCGGGCGAGCCCATCGACTTCAGCGGCACGTAGCAGCGCGCGCCCGCGGCGATGACATACGCGCCGTGGGAGGAGAACTCCACGACCTCGCCTTGGACCGTCGCGCCTATCGGGTGCTCGGTGACGAACTGGAGGAAAGCGAGCGGATCGTTGATCGGTTCAACCGCGGAACGCTTGGAGCGGCGTGGTTCAGGTGTCTCGGCAGACGCTGCCTTGGTGGCCTTCGGCGGCGGCTTCGTGGTGCTCTTCTTCGGCGTCGGTGGCGATGCCGAGGACTTCTTCCTGGCCGACCTCTCGCGGGGAGCGGGCTTGTCGGTGTTGTTGGCCGTCTTCTGCCTTGCCTCCCGAACGCTGCGTCGACTCGCCGGCCCGCGGACCGGCGAGCGCGGGACGAACACCCAGCCGATGCCCGGAACCGGCTTGCCGCCGATGAGGCGCCCTTCGTCGAACAGCCATGGGTACTGCCCGTGGAACTCCTGGAAGGAGTCGTTGGAGAAGACCGTCGCAGAGGCGCGATCCGCGATCTGTAGGACGAAGGCATCACCGCGTCCTATGGCTCCGGCGGGAGGCGTGAGAAGCTCGTTGGCCCGGATCGCCTCTTCGTACTGTTCGGACTCGCTCGGGTCGATCCGGTGGCCGAAGGTGGCGTCGACCACCACCACGAGGGTGTCGTGTGGGTGCTCGGAGATGATCGAGCGGACGGCCTCGTCGAGCTGCGCGAGGCTCGGCATGGAGCGGCCCTCGGTAGCGATGTTGGACCCGTCGATGACGAGTGTTGATGTCATGGAACCTCGATGTCGGTTGGCTCCGACCCGCCGCCCGTGGAGGGCTCGTACCTCGAGGGATACCGGGCACCTCTACCGTGACGGCCGCGAACGGCGCCGTGTTCGTTTGCTTGGGTGCCGCCGCTTGGACAGCGCCGATACCCAGGGTAGCGGTCCGAGGGGTAATCCTGCGCGGAGGCTGGATCAGCGGGGCTGGAGCTGGGAGCGGGACCAGGCCCGGGGCTTCAGCGGCGCGAACGCGCGCTCCAGCAGTTCCCGCTGTTCCTGCGCGTGGATCAGCGCTTTGCCCGTGGCGGTGCTGCCGGCGTCGGCTCGACTTATGCGGCGGATCTCGTGGCTGTCGCCATGGGATTCGTAGAGCCGGCCCTTGACGCCGCTCCACGGTCCCATGTTCTCGGGTTCCTCCTGCAACCAGACGATCTCGTGGCAGTTGGGGAACCTGGCGAGCTCCTTGGCCACCGCCTCGAAGGGCCAGGGGAAGAGTTGCTCGACCCGCGCGACTGCAACGGATGCACCGAGCTCGTCGCGCTTGGCCGCCGCTTCGTGGCCGATCTTGCCTGATGCAAGGACGAGACGGGTGACCGACTCGGGCTCGAGGGAGGAGGAGTCGATGATGAGCTCCTCGAAGGATCCGCTGTGGAGGTGGCTCAGCGGCGAACGGTAGGTCTTGGCGCGAAGCCCCGATTTCGGTGTGAAGACGATGAGCGGCTTGGGGGCTTCCATGAAGGCCTGGCGGCGAAGGAGGTGGAAGTACTGCGCGGCGGTCGTGGCGTTGACCAGTTGGATGTTGTCCTCGGCCGCGGCGGAGATGAACCTCTCGATCCGAGCGGAGGAGTGCTCGGGGCCTTGGCCTTCGTAGCCGTGAGGCAACAACAGGACGAGACCGGAGAGCTGATGCCACTTGGCCTCGGCAGAGACGAGGAACTGGTCGATGATGATCTGCGCGCCGTTCATGAAGTCGCCGAACTGCGCCTCCCAGATCACCAAGGCCCTGGGGTTGCCCAGGGAGTATCCGTACTCGAAGCCCAACGCCGCGTATTCGCTGAGCAGAGAGTCGTAGATCCACAGGTTGGTGTCCGCTGCGGCAATGGTCTCCAGGGGGGTGAACTCCGCACCCGTCTCGTAGTCCACGAGGGTGGAGTGCCGTTGGCTGAAGGTCCCGCGTCGGGAGTCCTGGCCGGCGAGTCGGATGGAGGTGCCTTCCTGGAGCAGTGAGCCGAACGCCAACGCTTCGCCGAGCGCCCAGTCGACATCACCGCCGCGGTACATCGAGTCACGCTGGTCGAACTGGCGAGCGAGCTTCGGGTGGACGACGAAGCCCTCGGGCGTGGAGCTGAGAGCCGCGTAGACAGAATCGAGTCTGTCGTAGGACACTCCGGTTTCGACGTGGGGCAACACGCCTTTGGCGGGGGGATGGGGGAGCGCGACGACCTCTCCCTCGGGGGCCGCCTCGCGGGTGGCTTCGAGTGCCGCCTGGAGCTTCGTGTTGAAGTCGTCGAGCGCCGCCTCGGCGGCCTCCAGGGAGATGTCGCCGCGACGCACCAGCGTCTCGGTATAGAGCTTGCGCACGCTGCGTCGCTGGTCGATGGCGCGATACATCAACGGCTGGGTGTAGCTCGGGTCGTCGCCTTCGTTGTGTCCGTGGCGGCGATAGCACACCATGTCGATCACGACATCCTTGTTGAACCTCTGCCGGAAGGCGAGGGCAAGTCGTCCAACCCGGACACATGCCTCGGGGTCGTCTCCGTTCACGTGGAAGATGGGTGCCTGCACCGTCTTGGCCACATCTGTGCAGTACTCCGAGCTGCGTGCAGCGGAGGGGGCGGTTGTGAACCCGAGCTGGTTGTTGATGATCAAGTGGACCGTGCCACCGACCCGATAGCCCTTGATCATCGAGAGGTTGAGCGTCTCGGACACGACGCCCTGGCCGGCGAAGGCCGCGTCTCCGTGGATCAACAGCGGCAACATCGGGAAGCGCACGTTGCCGACCGGTGGGATCTGGTCCATCTTGGCCCTGGCGATCCCCTCCACCACGGGGTTCACCGCTTCGAGGTGGGACGGGTTCGCAGCCAGCTCCACTGGCAACGTGCTGCCGGCGCGGCTGACGAATACGCCACTCTGACCCAGGTGGTACTTCACGTCGCCGGATCCCTGGATCGAATCGGGCGCCACATACCCCTCGAACTCACTGAAGAGCTGTTCGTAGGACTTGCCCACGATGTTCACCAGCACGTTGAGGCGGCCCCGATGGGCCATGCCGAGGACCGCTCCGTGCATTCCGTCGTCCGCGGCGCGATCGAGGATCGCATCGAGGATCGGGATCGCGGACTCGGCGCCGTCGAGGCCGAAGCGCTTCTGGCCCACCCACTTCGTGGCGAGGAACCTCTCAAGCGCTTCGGCGGCGTTGAGTCGATCGAGGATGTGTGCCTGTTCGTCGGGTTCGAGTCGCTGCGATGCTCCCTCGACCTGTTCCTGCACCCAGCGCTTTTCCTCGGGGCTCTGGATGTGGGTGTACTCGATGCCGACGGTACGGCAGTAGGCATCACGCAGGACGTGCAACATGTCGCCCAGGGTCATGCGCTCCCGACCGCCGACCGGCGCGTACACGCCGTTGGTGGAGCCGGTCAGGAACTCGCGGTCGAGGTCCCAGATGGTGAGACCGTAGGTGGCCGGGTCGAGCTCGGAGTGCATGTCGGGCAACTCGGCCGAAAGGGGGTCGAGATCCGCGATGAGGTGCCCGCGAACCCGGTACATGTTGATGAGGTTCGCCACCTGCATCTGCTTGGCGACCATCGCGTCCTCGCGGTCGACGGGGTTGATGTCACGTCGCCACTGGACCGAGACGTAGGGCACGCCGATGTCGTGGAACACGGATTCGTAGAAGTTCTCCGCGCCCAGGAGCAGCTCGGAGACCTGCTTGAGGAACAAGCCCGACTCGGCTCCCTGGATTATCCGATGGTCGTAGGTGGAGGAGAGTGTGATCACCTTCGAGATACCGAAGTCCGCGACGGTCCTCGGGTCCGCACCCGCGAACGCGGCGGGGTAGTCCAGCGATCCCACACCTACGATGGCTCCCTGGCCCGGCATGAGCCTCGGCACCGAACGCTCGGTGCCGATGGTGCCGGGGTTGGTTAGGGTGATGGTGACACCGGCGAAGTCGTCGGGTGTGAGCTTGTTGTTGTTGGCCCTTCGGATGATGTCGTCGTAGGCGGCGACGAACTCCCCGAACGCCATCGTCTCCGCGGCTCGGATGCAGGCCACGATCAGGCTCCGCGTGCCGTCGCGCTTCTCCTGATCGATGGCGAGGCCGAGGTTGACGTGTTCGTTGCGGACACGTCGCGGCTCGCCCTCGGGGCCTTCGACGAAGGTGTTGTTCATGACCGGGAGGTGATCTGCGATCGCGCGAACCACCGCGTAGCCGATGAGGTGGGTGAAGCTGACCTTGCCGCCACGCGTGCGCCCGAGGTACCCGTTGATGATCGAGCGGTTGATCTCCAACAGCTTCGCCGGCACCTCCCGGAAGCTCGTGGCGGTGGGGACCGAGAGGCTCGATTCCATGTTCTCGACGATTCGAGCGCCGACCCCGCGGATCGCTTCACCATCGGGGCTCGCCGCTGTGGCGGCTGTTGCCGGGGTGGCTGGGGTGCTCGGCTCGGGTGCCGGTGGCGGCGTTGGTGCCGCCGTGGTCGCAGGCGCACCAGGTGGACGGTAACCGGCGAAGAAATCCTGCCATGTGGGGCTGACCGAGGTCGGGTCTGCTCTGAACTGCTCGTACATCTCGTCGACCAACCAGGCGTTGGGGCCGAGGTTGGTGCGATGTTGCTCGTCGTTCACAGGACGATCCTACCGACGGGCTCCGCGAATTCTTCGGGGCGCGACGGGGCCGATCCTCGGGCCGCGACGGCCGCCGGATAGGTTGGCGACGTGCTCGTGGCGACTTGGAACGTGAACTCGCTCAAGGCGCGGATGGCCAGGGTCGAGGAGTGGATCGAGGCGACCAAGCCCGACGTGTTGTGCCTTCAGGAGACGAAGCTCGCCGACGCCCAATTTCCGGCGATGAGCTTCCAAGCGCTCGGCTACGACTCGGTTCACCACGGCCAAGGGCAGTGGAACGGGGTGGCGATCCTGTCGCGTGTCGGGATCGAGGACACCGTCTCCGGCTTCGACGACGGACGCGAGCCCGACCCCGATGCCCGGGTCGTGTGGGCCACCTGTGGAGCGCTGCGCGTGGCGTCGGTGTACGTCCCCAATGGCCGCGAGGTGGGACACGACCACTTCCACTACAAGCTCGACTGGCTCGGTCGGCTTCGTGCACACCTCGACGCCCACCACGATCCGTCCGAGCCCCTTGTCGTGTGCGGCGACTGGAACATCGCACCCGAAGATCGCGACGTGTGGAGCACCTCGGCCTTTGAGGGTTCGACGCATGTGACACCCGAGGAGCGGCAGGCATTGGAGAAGGTGAAGGAGTGGGGCTTGGTCGACGTCTTCCGTGAACAGCACGAACCCGGCGGGCTCTTCTCGTACTGGGACTATCGCGGTGGTGACTTCCACCAGAAACGCGGTATGCGGATCGACTTCGTGCTCGCGTCGAGGGCCCTGGCCAAGGCATCGATCGCGAACCTGATCGACCGAAACGCCCGCAAGGGCCAAAAGCCGTCCGACCACGCACCGGTGCTGGCCCTCTTCGACGACTCAACTGCGGGCGTGAGGGGGCTTTGGAGATGACCGAGCACATCGAGGCGGCGGGCCATGTGCCCCCGCGGCTCCAGAAGCTGAACAACCTGACGCTGACGCCCCGGCGGGTGGAGCTCCGCCGCCTGGCAGCGGCGTCGCGATCGGTGATCGAACACCTCGTGTCGACCGCCGCCACCGTCGAGGAGATCGCACGCGCAGCCGACGAGCTGGAGGAAGTGGCGGCGTTGCTGCGCTCCTTGCCCGCCGGGGCCACCTACGACGGGTACGCCGAGGTGGCCAACGCCGGCGTGGAGTTCATGGAGCACCACCTCGCGGCGCTCGAGTCGGTAGCGCAGGCCATCGCCGGCGGGCAGACCGTCGATCCCGAGGCTTACGCCTTCTTCGACCACAGCCCCTTCATCGGATTGGCGAACCCGCTGTCGCCACCGGTGGTCTTCAAGTTCGACCGCGAGCGGATCACCGGCAGCGTCACCTTCGGCTCGGCCTATGAGGGGCCGCCGGGTTGCGTGCACGGGGGCTATGTGGCGGCCACCTTCGACGAGCTGCTCGGTGCCGCACAGTCGCTTTCGGGAACCCAGGGGATGACGGCGCGGCTGGTGGTGAACTATCGGAGCCCCACCCCGTTGCACACCGAGCTGCGCCTCGAAGCCCGCATGGCTCGACGTGAGGGCCGCAAGTTGTTCTGCGAGGGTTGGCTGTGGGCTGGTGAGTTGTTGTGTGCCGAGGCGGAAGGCCTGTTCCTGTCGATGGACGCAGAGAGGTTCCAGGCCCTGTTGGCGTCTCGCCGCCGGCAGGTCGGGGGAGCAGCGGAGCCGGAGTCGGAGCCGGAATCGGAAGGCTGAGTGGGCTCAGGTCTCGATGCGGGTGACATCGCGCGTGGCACCCTTGTCGGCCGAGCGCGCCATGGCCGCGTAGACACGCAGAGCCAGGCTTACCTGTCGCTGTCGGTTGGCGGGTGTCCAGGGGTTCTCGCTGGATTCCATCTTCGAGCGCCTTTCCGCGAGCAGTTCGTCTGCGACGTCGAGATGGATCCTCCGGGCGACGATGTCGATGTCGATCATGTCGCCTTCCTCAACCAACCCGATGGGCCCCCCGCTCGCGGCCTCCGGGGAAATGTGTCCGATCGACAACCCTGAGGTGCCGCCGGAGAAGCGTCCGTCGGTGATGAGGGCGCAGTCGCGGCCCAGCCCTGAGCCCTTGAGGAACGCGGTCGGATACAGCATCTCCTGCATGCCCGGACCGCCCGCGGGACCTTCGTAGCGGACCACGATGCAGTCGCCCCGCTGCACGTCTCCGCTGAGGATCAGTCCGACGGCATCCTCCTGGCTCTCCACGACCCGTGCCCTTCCGCGGAAGTTGAACAGCTCCTCGTCGATTCCGGCGGCCTTGATGACGCAGCCGTCGGGCGCGAGATTGCCCCGGAGGATGGCGAGCCCGCCTTCGGCCGAGTATGCGTGCGCCACGTCACGGATGCAGCCACCCGCCGCGTCGGTGTCGAGCTGGTTCCAGCGGTTGTCGGTGCTGAAGGCCTCGACGGTGCGGACACCGCCGGGCGCAGCGTGGAACAGCTCGACCGCCTCGGGCGACGGTGATTCCGAGCGGATGTCCCAACGAGCCAGCCATGAGCCGAGATCCGGCGAGTGGACCGAGTGGACATCGCGGTGGAGCTTGCCTGCGCGGTCCAGCTCTCCCATGAGCGCAGGGATTCCGCCGGCGCGGTGGACATCCTCCATGTGGTAGTCGCCGTTGGGGGCGACCTTCGACAGGCACGGGACACGCCGGCTGACAGCGTCGATCGCGTCGAGGTCGAAGTCGTGGCCGGCCTCGCTTGCCGCGGCGAGGATGTGCAGCACCGTGTTGGTGGAGCCGCCCATCGCCACGTCGAGCGCCATCGCGTTCTCGAACGCCTTCGGCGAAGCGATGTTGCGGGGCAGGACCGACTCGTCGTCGTCGCCGTAGTAGCGGCGACACAGCTCCATCACGACCCTGCCTGCCTCCTCGAACAGTGCTCGTCGGGCGACGTGGGTGGCGAGGGTCGAGCCGTTGCCCGGCAGCGAGAGGCCCAATGCCTCCGTGAGGCAGTTCATGGAGTTGGCGGTGAACATGCCTGAGCACGACCCGCATGTGGGACACGCCGAGCGCTCGACCTCGGCGAGGCCATCGTCGTCGACCTCGGGGCTGGCGCTGGCGGAGATCGCGGTGATGAGATCGGTTGGTGTGTGGGCGACGCCATCGACGACGACCGCCTTGCCGGCCTCCATCGGTCCCCCCGAGACGAAGACGGTGGGGATGTTCAGCCGCATGGCGGCGTTGAGCATGCCCGGGGTGATCTTGTCGCAGTTGCTGATGCAGACCAGTGCATCCGCGCAGTGGGCGTTGACCATGTACTCGACCGAATCCGCGATTATCTCTCGACTCGGAAGGCTGTAGAGCATGCCGGCGTGGCCCATGGCGATGCCGTCGTCGACCGCGATCGTGTGGAACTCCTTGGTGACGCCTCCGTTCGCACGAACCGACTCGGCGACGATGTCGCCCATGTCCTTCAAGTGGACGTGGCCGGGAACGAACTGCGTGTAGCTGTTGGCGATGGCGACGATGGGCTTGCCGAAGTCGCCGTCGGTCATGCCGGTGGCGCGCCACAGTGCACGGGCGCCTGCCATGTTCCGGCCGTGGGTGGAGGTCCGGGAGCGGAGTTGGGCCATGGCCGCAGGCTACGTCTGAGAACCAGTGGGTCTGTCACACATCCCCGGAGGTGCCCGACTTCTGCGGCGCCGCCAAGACGATGGAGAGGACCTGTTTGCCGAAGCGCTCGGCTTTGACCGCTCCAACCCCGCTGACCGACAACAGTTCGGCGCCTGAACGCGGCCGGGATCGGGCGATCTCGGTGAGGGTCGCGTCGTTGAAGATGACGAAGGCGGGGACCTCGGCGACCTTCGCCTGAGTGCGCCGCCACGACTTCAGCTTCTCGAAGAGCTGGAGGTCGTCTCCGTCGAGAGCGGGCGAGGCAGCGGTGCCACCGCCTCGACGGCGTGGCACGTCGCGGCCGTCTTCGGCACGGAGTCGAGAGCGCTGGGCGGCAAGAGCTTCGCTCAGATCGATCGGCTCGTGGCCGTCGGAGAGCAGGTCGATCGCCAGCTCGACGGTTTCCAGGTACGGGGAGGGGCGGCGGGTGAGTGAGCGGGTACCGAACGCCCGGCGCTCGGCCCGCGAGCAGTGCAGAGACGATTGGGCGCGCGTGAGCGCCACGTAGAGCAGCCGACGCTCCTCGGATTGGGCCGCCTCGGTGCGCGCGTAGTGGATCGGCACAAGTCCGTCTTCCAAGCCGGCGATGTGCACGATGTGCCATTCCAGGCCCTTCGCCGCGTGGAAGGTAACGAGGTCGACGGCGTCGACTCCTCCGGCACCGTCCTCGGAGCGCAGGGTGGAGGCCAGCCAGGTCTGGAAGCTCGCCACGTTCCCGCCGGGGTCCATGTCGAGGTACTCGCGGCCGAGCCGGACCAGCTCCGCCACGTTTGCCGTCCGGTCGTCGCTCAGCGCAGCGGTTCCGTCGGTGTGATCCGCAGGTTGATCCAGCGCGGCCCCCAGCTCGCCGAGCCTTTCGGCGAGCGATCCTGGGCCCCGGAGGTCGCGAAGCGCGTCCTTTACCTCGGGCTGATCGAGTAGGCGGCCACCGGATCGACTGCGCGCGGGGATGCCGGCGGCACGGAACGCCTCGACGAGCACCGCCAGTTGGGCATTGGTGCGTACGAGCACTGCCTGGTCGTTCCAGGGTCGACCCGGAACGTGAGCATCGCGGCAGCGGCGCGCGATGGCGCGTGCCTCTGCTTCTTCGTCGGGGTGTACGTGAAGCCGCGGAAGCGGTCCCTCGGGTCGGTTGGGTTGAAGCCGTAGCGTGTGGTGACCGGGACGGCCCGGCCCGGCGTGGCTCGACAGCACCGCGTTCGCGACCCCCAGTATCTGAGGGCTGGAGCGGTAGTTGTCGACCAGCTCGATGACCTCGGAGTGTGGGAACCAGGTGGCGGAGTCTTCGAGATAGGTCGCATCCGCGCCGTTCCAGGAGTAGATCGCCTGGTTCGGGTCGCCGACCACGCACAAGTCGGTGCGTTCGTCGTGCTCGCCGGTCCAGCCCCGGAGGAGGGCGAACTGGAGCGGGTTGAGGTCCTGGGTCTCGTCCACGAAGAGATGTCGGAACATCCACCGGCGTGCGGCCGCGTAGTGGGCGTCGCGAACGAGGTCACGCGTGGCGAGGCGCAACAGGTCGTCGAAGTCGACCATCCGCCGGTCCAGCTTCGCCGACTCGTACGCGGCGTAGGCGTCGGCTACGAGATCGGCGTCGATCGGCGGGCGCCTCCCGGCTCGGAGCGACTCGGCCCCATAGCGGTCCGCAGGGATCATCCGGGCCTTCGCCCATTCGATCTCGGAGGTGACGTCGAGTGCGAGGGTGGAGGAGTTCTTCGTGGCGGATCGACCGAGGCAGCGGGCAACCAGGCCCACCTTGCGGTCCAACAACACCGGCGGCGTGATGCCCCGCTCCTGCCAACGCTGCCGGAGCTGTGCGTAGGCCACGGCGTGGAAGGTGCCGGCGTGGACCGGCTGTGGCAGGCCCAGGCGTGACAGTCGGCCGCGCAGCTCGGCTGCGGCCTTGCGGGTGAAGGTGAGTGCGAGAGTGTGACGCGGGTCGATCTGTTCGCTGAGCACACGGCGGGCGATGCGATGCGTGAGCACCCGGGTCTTGCCCGAGCCAGCGCCGGCGATGATCACCAGCGACGGTGCAGAGCTCATGACGGCACGACGTTGCGCGTCGTTCAGTCCCGCGGTCAGGCGCGACAGTTGATCCGTGCCCCTCGTCTCGGCGCGCTCGTGGCGCTCGTCGGGCTCCGCCGTCATGCCCTGGACGATATCCCGCACCTCTGACAGCCTCGGCGGGTAGCGTCCGCGCGATGGCACTGTCGAAGAAGCACCTCTACAACGACGAGACCGTCGTGATCGACATGCACCCGCACTGGTGGTACCTGGTGCCTCGGGGTTCGGTGCTGGTGTTGAGCATGGCGATTGGCATCTGGGTCTTCGCCGCCAAGCCGGGCGAAGTGGAGGGAGGAGAGCTGAGCTGGTGGGGTGACGTCCTCCGCTACGCGGCCGCCGTGTTCATCGCCGTGGCGCTGGTGGCATTCCTGGCGCGACTCCTCCAGTGGTACTTCATCAACTTCGTCGTCACCACCGAGCGCTGCATCTATCGCTCGGGGGTGTTCGCCAAGACCGGCATCGAGATCCCGCTCGACCGGATCAACACGGTGTTCTTCAACCAGTCCTTCTTCGAGCGGATCGTCCGCGCCGGCGACATAGCGATCGAATCGGCGGGGGAGAACTCACGGCAGCAGTTCTCCGACATCTACAACCCGCTACGTGTCCAGAACGAGATCTACCGTCAGATGGAGTCCTACGAGGATCGCAAGAGCGACAAGTTGGGCGCGGCAGTGGCCAGCGGCGGGGGCCTCAGCGTGGCCGACGAGATCGCCAAGCTCGACGAACTGCGACGCAGCGGCGCCATCACCGACGACGAGTTCGAAGCGCGAAAGGCCCGCCTGTTGGATTCCTAGACGGCTGGTTCCCTGGGGGACGTCGGTGGTGGAACTGCTCGTCCAGCGCCTCATGCGGGGGTGGTCAGTTCGTTAGGCGGTGGGCGCCGGTGGAGGGGACCACCGCCCAGCCTCGCCCCAGGTCGACATCGCTCTCACACAGCGCCACGACGCACCCGCCGAAGCCCGCGCCGGTGAGTCGCGCGCCGAGCACCCCGGGCGTGGCGAGCAGTTCGGAGACGAGCGCGTCGAGCACGGGCGTGGACACCTCGAAGTCGTCACGCAGCGAGTAGTGGCTCTCCGACATCAGCTCGCCCGCGCTGTGGAGATCGCCCTCCGCGAGCCTGGTGCCGAACTCGCCAACTCGTCGGTTCTCGCTCACCACGTGTCGCGCGCGCCGCCGGATCGTTGGGTCGTCGATCGCACCGAGGTCGTCGAACGACGCGGACCGCAGGTCCACCAGGTCGGCCGCGGCGCGGCACTCCGCGAGGCGCTGCGCGTAGGGGCTGGAGCGGAGGTCGCGTTCCTGGCCGGAGGGCACCACGACGAATCGGGCGTCAGGTGGGATCCGCACGTGATCGAAGTGACCGGTGTGGAAGTCGATCAACATCCCGTGGCCTTCGCGACCGCAGATCACCGCGAGCTGATCCAACAGGCCACAGGGCGTGCCGGCGTCGTGCTCCGCGAGTTGGCAGAGCAGGGCCGTTCGGGGATCGCCGGCGGGCGCACCCAGCGCCAGAGCCACCGCAGCCTCGATCGCAGCCGACGAGGAGAGCCCCGCGCTCGCCGGCAAGGTCGAACCCAACGTGGCGCTGAGCCCGGTGTTCGGAGCAGCTCTGGCGGCGGTGGCTGCGGCGATCCGCCAGCGTGGCGGGATCTTCGACAGTTGATCGATGGGCAGCGCCGCGTCGAGTGGATCGATCCCGATGTCGGTTTCGAGGCGCAGCCGGTTTCCCCCGACTCGACCCCGCAGTTCTATCCCGAGTTGGATCGCCATGGGAAAGGCGAGGCCGCCGGTGTAGTCGGTGTGCTCGCCGATCAGGTTCACCCGACCCGGTGCCCAGATCGCCACCTCGTCAATGCTCACCCCGAGATGCTGCCATCCGCTGGTACCGTCCGGCGCCGATGACAGGTTCGGACCTGCGGTGAAGCTCGGCGTGGACCGCGCGCTCGTCGGTGGGGCATGGGTGGCGGGCGATGTCGAGGTGTCCGAGGGTCAAGTCGTCGAGGTGGGCGTCGGGCAGGGCGCCGGCAGCGGGCTCGCGGCAGCCCCGGGATTCGTCGATCTCCAGGTGAACGGCTTCGGCGGGTTCGACTTCGCAACCGCGTCGCCCGATGAGATCCTCACCGCGAGCGCTTCGATCGCATCCACTGGCACGACGGCGTTCCTCCCGACGCTGCACAACTCCACGGTGGAACATTTCGTCGAAGCACTCCAGCGCGTCCACGAGGCGCGGCAGCGCCAAGTACGGGAGTCGATCCGCGGTGCCCGGATCGGTGGGGCCCATCTCGAAGGGCCGTTCCTCTCGCGCCGCTGGGCGGGAGCGCACGATCCGACGTTGTTGATCGAGCCCGACCTTGTGGTGTTGCACCGGTTCCTCGGCGCGGGCCCCCTGGCCATGGTGACCCTCGCGCCCGAACTGGAGGGCGCCGCGGAGCTGATCGGGCGGCTGGTGGGGCTCGGAATCGTGGTGTCGCTCGGCCACACCGACGCAGACGCTGCGACGTGTCACCGGGCGGCCGATCTCGGTGCGACCATGTTGACCCATTGCTGGAACGCGCATCGGCGTTTCGGGCCGCGGGATCCGGGCCCCGCGGGTGTCGCCCTCGACCGGCTCGCGGTGGGGCTGATCTGTGATCGGGTCCATGTCGCCGACGAGACGATCCGACTCGGCTTCGCCGCGGCAGGCGATCGTGTGTGCCTCGTCACCGACGGTGTAGCTCCCATTGGCACCGACGCGCGGCGCTGGGAACGGGGCGGCGTGGAGGTGACCATCGATGAGGGTGCGGCTCGCTTCGGCGACGGAACCCTCGCCGGTGGAGCGACGACCATGGACCAAGCGGTGCGCAACGCCGTGGCGGTGGGAGTGGTGGAGGCGGCGGCTCTGCATGCCGCGTCGAGCGCGCCCGGTCGGGTGCTGGGCGTCGAGCATCGACTCGTCGCCGGCGCGGCGGCAGATCTGGTCGTGCTCGACGATCACCTGAGGGTGGCCCGAACCCTCGTCGCCGGTCGGGTTGTCCACGAGAGTTGAATCGTCGGGGAGCTTCTTGACCGCCCCTCTCGGGACGGCCACGATGGATTGCCTATGCCTCTCGTGGAAGCCAACGGCATCGAGCTGTACTACGAGCGGCTGGGCGACGGGCCGCGCCCACCCTTTCTGTTGATCGCAGGGCTGGGCGCGCATTGCACCGGCTACGACGACGCCTTCTGCGACGCGTTGGTCGAGCTCGGCCACCCTGTGGTCCGTTTCGACAACCGAGATGTGGGTCTGTCCAGCCACTTGCCCGCAACCGCCTACCTTCTCGCCGACATGGTGGCGGACACGGTGGGGCTGATGGACGAGCTGGAGATCGACGCCGCCCACGTTGTCGGCACCTCTATGGGCGGGATGATCGCCCAGCTCCTGGCCATCGACCATCCGCACCGCACCCTCACGCTCACCTCGATCATGTCGAGCACCGGCGAGCCGGATGTAGGCCAGGCGCGCCCTGAGGTGTTGACCGCTCTGTTGGAGCCGGCACCCGAAGGCGAGGACCGCGCCGCTGCGATCGAACGGGGGTTGCGTACCGCCCGTGCCATCGGAAGTCCCGATCTCGATGTCGAATACCACATGCGGCGCCAGGTCAGCTTTTGGGAACGCGGTGTCGATCCGGGCGGAGTGGCTCGTCAGGCGGTGGCGGTCGTGAGCTCCGCTCACCGGGCCGATGGCCTGCGTGAGCTCAGCGTCCCGACGTTGGTGATCCACGGCGCCGAGGATCCGTTGATCCATGTCAGCGGCGGACGACGAACAGCGGAGTTGGTTGCGGAATCGCGCTTCGTGGAGATCGCGGGGATGGGACATGACCTGCCTCCGCTGCACTACCCACAGATCGTCAGCGAGATCGCGGCCCTCGTCGCCAATGCAGGGGGCATCACCGAGGAGGATGACGCAGCATGAGCTCAGGGCCGCTCGACGGCACCCGGATCATCGAGGTGGCGGGCATAGGCCCGGGCCCCTTCGCAGCCATGATGCTGGCCGACATGGGCGCGGACGTGATCCGCATCGACCGTTCCACCAACGTCTTCGGCGGCAATCCGGCGGCACCCCCGGCCGATGTGTTGAACCGAGGGCGCCGTTCCATCGCCATCGACCTGAAGTCACCCGAGGGTGCCGAGACGGTCCTGCGGCTCGTGGAGCACGCCGACGCGTTCATCGAGGGCTTCCGCCCGGGCGTGGCCGAGCGTCTCGGTTTCGGGCCCGATGTGTGCCTCGATCGCAACCCCCGTCTCGTCTACGGGCGAATGACCGGCTGGGGCCAGGACGGCCCATATGCGCACGCCGCCGGCCACGACATCAACTACATCGCCCTGGGCGGTGTGTTGGCGCATCTCGGGCGGGCCGAGCAGCCCACGGCGCCGATCAACCTTGTGGGGGATTTCGGCGGCGGGGGGATGTTGATGGCCTACGGCGTGGTGTGTGGCCTGCTGTCGGCGGGGCGGACGGGCGAAGGTCAGGTGATCGACGCTGCGATGATCGACGGGTCGTCGTCGCTGATGACGATGATGTGGGCCTTCTCCCACATGGGCATCTGGGACGAGCAGCGTGGTGTGAACATCCTCGACACGGGTTCGCACTTCTACGACACCTACGAGACCGCGGATGGCAAGTGGGTGGCCATCGGCGCGATCGAGCCCCAGTTCTATGCGGAGCTTCTGCGCCTCTCAGGGCTGGCGGAACGTGGCGACCTGCCCCCGCAGATGGACAAATCGCGATGGGAGGAGGCGAAGAAGATCGTGGCCGAGGTGTTCCGTTCGAAGACCCAGGCCCAATGGAACGAGATCCTCGAAGGTTCCGACGCGTGCTATGCGCCGGTCCTCACCATGTCCGAGGCCATGGCCCATCCCCACAACGTGGCTCGACACAGCTTCATCGAGGTGGCCGGGCTGGCGCAGCCGGCGCCGGCGCCACGCTTCTCGAAGACGCCGGGGGCGGTTTCGCGGCCGCCGTCGCACGCCGGCCAGCACACCGACGAGATCCTGGGGGAGTGGCTCGGTTTCGACGCCGATGCGGTAGCGAAGTTGCGAGCGGGTGGCGCTGTAGCTTGACGCGCTGATGGCGACCCTTGTCTGCTTCCACGCACACCCCGACGACGAATCGATAGCAACAGGTGGGTCGATGGCCCGTGCCGCCGCAGAGGGCCATCGAGTGGTGCTGGTTGTGGCGACCAAGGGAGAGCTCGGCGAGGTCGCCGAGGGGTTCCTCGACCACGGCGAGACCCTGGGCGAGCGCCGGGTGGCCGAAACCCAGGCGTCGGCGGCGGTGCTCGGCGTGGCGAGGGTCGAGTTCCTCGGCTACCACGACTCGGGGATGATCGGCGAGGCGAGCAACGACGATCCGGCCTGCTTCTGGCGGGCAGACGTCAACTCGGCCGCGGCGCAGCTCGCCGGCATCCTCCGCGACGAGGCGGCGGATGTCCTCACCATCTATGACTCGCATGGCAACTACGGCCATCCCGACCACATCCAGGTGCATCGGGTGGGCCGAGTGGCCGGCGAGTTGGCCGGTGTGGGTCGGATCCTCGAGGCCACGATGAACCGAGACGAGCTCCTGCGGCAGATGATCGAGGGCGCGCAACAGCTCGCAGAGGCGATGGACGACGTGGCCGATCTTCCCAAGCCCGAGGACTTCGAGCACTTCGGCACACCTGCGAGCGAAGTCACTCACGGCATCGACGTTGCGGCGTTTGCCGGGGTCAAGCGCGCGTCCATGCGCTGTCATGCAAGCCAGATCGCGGAGGACAGCTTCTTCTTGAAGATGCCCGAGGACGTGTTCAGCGCGTCGTTCGGCACCGAGTGGTACATCGAGCACGGCGCTCCACGTGGGGCCGATGAACCGTACCGAACCGAGCTGTTTCGGTGACCGCTGCGGTTATCGGGGCACTGACCCTCCAGGAGGCACACGTCAACTGGGCGTGGATGGTGATATTCGCCAACGGTCTGGCCGGCCTGTGGTCACTCGGCGCGCATTGGCTGGCGCCTCTGCGGCTACGGGCGTTGTGGTGGTTCGTGGTTCTCGCCGAGGCCACGATCTTCGTGCAGGTGGCGATGGGCGTCGGACTGGTGGCGGGCCAAGGCTTCCACGCACCGCAGTTCCACATGTTCTACGGCTTCGTGTCGATCATTGCCGTGGCGATCCTCTACGCATACCGCAACCAGCTCCGACCGAAGATGTACCTGCTCTACGGCGGTGGAGGGCTGTTTCTCATGGGCCTGGGAATCCGGGCCGTGCTCGTGGGAACGGCCTGAGACCGCTTCACATGTCGGCAACGATGGGACATGTGAGCGTCCGGGCGATTCCCTCGACCATCTGCACCTTTGTGACCACCACGCGACCGAGCTCCTCGACCGTGTCAGTGGTGGCGCGGGCTATCACGTCGTAAGGGCCCGTAACCGGCTCGCTGTCCTCGACCCCCGGGATCTCGCGGATCGCTCTGGCGACCACGGCCGCCTTGCCCACCTCGGTCTGGATGAGGATGTAGGAGCGGACGGTCATGAATTCCCCCTCGTCACGGGTCGTGGATCCTCCCGGCGGCGTGGGCGCAGCGTAGCTACCGCGGCCGCGACGCCGTGTCGAAAACGTGGGTGGCCAAACGCGCGGTGTGGCCCGACCGAGAGGGGCCGGGCCACACCGGGGGGTGGGAGGGATCAGTTGGCTGCTGCCTCGATAGCCGGCGCAGGGGAGTTGATCTCGACGTGGACCTTCTGCGGCTTGGCTGCTTCTGCTACGGGGATGCGGATCGTCAGGACACCGGTATCGAGTGACGCTTCGAGGGCCGACGGGTCGAGCCCGGCGGAGAGGGTGAAGGCCCGGCCGGCCTTGCCATGGCGGCGTTCACGGGCGACGAAGGTGTCGCCTTCGGCAACGGAGGTGTGGCGCTCCACCGAGATGGTCAGCACCCGCTGTTCGACGGTCACGTCGAGCTGGTCGGCGGACACACCGGGCACATCGACGCGGAGCTCGAGTTCGCCTTCGCGGCGGATGACATCGACCGGAAGCTGCGATGAGAACGGCCCGAACCAGCTGAGCTGCCGATCGAGCTGACGGAACGGATCACGGTTTGTGACCAACATGGATGACTCCTTCTGGGTGGGACGGCTTCTGGTTTCAACACTCTAGCATGAAAGTTGAGTGCCGACCACCCATGTTTGCGGATAGTCCTCTGCGCAGGTCGGGTTTCTTCGTCCAGGTCGGGTTTCTTCGTCCAGGTCGG
>JADLFH010000016.1 GCA_020845705.1 Microthrixaceae bacterium
CGAGTGGCTGGCGTCCTTCGCGGCGGTGATGTCTCTGGGCGCCGTTCCCATGACCATCCCCGTGACCACCGACGCGGCGACCATGGGCTACCTGTGCGGGCTCACCGACGTGGCGGCGATCGTCACCGTCACCCAGTCGGGCAACACCCTCGTCGCGGAGGCTGCGATGACGGCGGCGACGGCACTGGAGCGTCCGACAGCGGTCCTGGCGGTCGACTCGCTCGACTCGGTGGTCACCCTCGCCCGGGGAGACGGTCAGCGGCGTCGAGTGCCGCTCGGAGACATCGCTCATGTGATGACCACGTCGAGCACAACAGGCATGCCCAAGGCGGTCACGCATTCCACCAACACCCTCGCGGCCTTGAACACGTGTTTCGCCGAGCGGTTCTCCCTCGGACCGGACACACCGATCCTGATGGTCTCGCCCCTCGGCCACAGCGTCGGGGCCATCCACGGGGCGCGCTTGTCGATGTATCTGGGCGCGCCGCTCGTCCTCCAGGAACAGTGGGACGCGGAACGGGCCATGGCTCTGGCGTCGCAGTACCGATGCGACTTCACGTCGCTCGCCACACCGTTCCTCAAGGACTTCCTCGACGCACCGCGGCCCCGGGACCACGACAAGCTCGATCCGCTCCGGACACTTCTCTGTGGTGGCGCCGCGGTGCCACCGGTGCTCATAGACCAGGCGGAGACCCAGATGCCCGACGTGTTCGTGTCGGTCCTTTGGGGCATGACCGAGGGTGGCGTCACCACCTGCCTACCCACCAGCTCCCGCGACCAGCGCCGTGACACCGCAGGTTGTGGGTTGCCCGGGTTGGAGCTGAGCGTCGTCGACGACTCCCTCGGCCATCTCGAGCGCGGTGAAGCAGGCGAACTCGTCATGCGCGGGCCGGGTGTCTTCACCGGATACCTGGGCCAGGACGATCTGTACCAGGAGCTTCTGACCCCTGACGGCTACTTCCGGACAGGAGATCTCGCCCGCATCGACCCCGACGGCTATCTCCACCTCACCGGTCGGCTGAAGGATCTCATCATCCGTGGTGGCGTGAACATCTCGCCGGTCATCATCGAGGACGTGCTTGCCGGGCATCCGGAGGTCCGCCGTGTCGCTGTCATCGGAGAACCCGACGAGCGCCTCGGCGAGCGGCTCTGCGCAGTCGTCGTTGCCCAGCCCCAAGCCACCCTGTCGCTGGAGGACCTCGTCGCGTGGGCGTCGGACCGAGGGCTGTCCCGTCGCCAGTTGCCCGAGTCCTTGAGGGTGGTGGAAGACATGCCGGTGACCGCGGCCGGGAAGATCAAGAAGAACCAGCTTCGTGACCAACTCTTCGGAGGTGCCGTGTGAACCAGTCGCAGCGAGTCGGAGACATCGACGTTGCGTGGACCGAAAGCGGCGAAGGGCCGGCACTGGTGTTCATCCACGGCCTGGCCGAGAGCCGACACACGTGGTCGGCGCAGCAGGCGGCCCTCGGCAACTTCACCACCTACGCCTACGACCTGAGAGGGCACGGCGAAACCACGCTCGGCGACGGCGACGGAACCGCCGAGCAGCTCTCCGTGGACCTGGCTCGGTTCCTCGACGAGGTCAGTGGGCCGGCGATCTGCGTGGGCTTCTCCCTCGGCGGGACCGTCGTGTTGGGTGCCGCGGCGACCCATCCTGCACTCATCACCAGCGCGATCGTCTTGGGTACGTCGTCGGTGGTTGGCCGAGCTGCAGCGCAGTTCTACGACGGGCGGATCGCGTTGCTCGCCGACGGCATGTCCGATGAGTTCCGATCTGCCCTACGCGACGACACCGCCGCGGCCCTCACGAACCCGGCGGTCGATGTCGATGAGCTCACCGCGCGTCGTCTCGAGGCCATCGGTGACGGCGCCGGCTACATCAACGCGGCCAAGGCGATGGCCCGGGTCAACACGGCACCGCTCACCGACCTTCTTCCCGCCATTCCCATCCACGTGGATGTCGTGGGCGGCAGCCAAGACGCCTTCTGCCCACGCAAGGCGGCCGATCTCCTGATGGCGGGTCTCGTCGACGCCACCTACTGGGAGCTCGAAGGTCTGGGTCACCTGATGAACGTCGACGACCCGGCAGCCGTAACCGAAGTCATCGAGGCAATCCTGAAGGAGCAGCAACCATGAACCGTTGGGCACTCTCGATGGGCGTCAGCCCGCGAGAACCACTCGCGAACGTGTCAAAGCTGGCCGCAGCAGCCGAGTCCCACGGATTCGAGGCGCTGTGGTACATCGACTTCCAGCTCGGTATGAAGGACGTGTACTCGGCGATGAACCTTGCCGCCACGGCTACGTCCGCGATGCACATCGGGCCGTCGGTGACCAACCTCGTGACCCGGCATCCAACCGTTACCGCCAACGCGATGACCGCGCTCGACGAGCTCACCGACGGCCGCGCGATGCTCGGCCTGGGCGCCGGGTGGTCGGCGGTCTACGGCGCGGGCGGCCAACCGTCGAAGGTCGGCGACATCTCCGAGGGCATCGACGAGCTGCGCCTGCTCTTCACGGGTGACGAGCAGGACCTCTACGGGAACCGCACCCAGCTCAAGACCGCCCGGCGGCAGATCCCCATCTACTTGGCCGTCTCCCAGCCCGGGATGCTGCGGCTCTGTGGCCAGAAGGCCGACGGGGCCATCCTCATGGGCGCCGCCGACCCGGAGTTCTGCCGTTGGCAGCTCGACTACATCTACGAGGGGTTGGACAAGGCGGGTCGTGACCGCTCCGAGGTGCTCGTGGACCTGGTCGTAACGATGAGCTGCCGCGAAGACGAGGAGGAGGCCCTCAACGACGTGAGGGCTTGGGCCACGAGCCAGGCGGCGACCTTCGCCGTGTGGAAGTCGATGCCCGCCGCGTGGGAGAAGTACCGACCGGAGTTCGCTCGGGCGGAGAGCGAGTACCACCTCGTGGATCACCTGTCGCTGCATGCCGAGCACAAGCAGATCGTGAGCGACGAGTTCGTCCGCAGCGTCGCGATCGCCGGGAACGAGGAGACCTGCATCGCTCGGCTCCGGGAGCTGGTCGCGCTCGATATCGACCGGGTGACCTTCGCCTTGCTCTCCGGTGGCCGCATGGACCGCATGGAACAGATCGCCACGCGGATCATCCCGGCCGTATCGGCCGCCTGAGCGGACGGTCCCGGGAAACAGAGAATCGAAACCGAAGGGGAGCCAATGAACGCACGAGTCGCAGTAGTCACCGCCGCAGCAGGCGCCGGGATCGGGTCGGCGATAGCCAAACGCCTCGCGGCCGATGGCTTCGACGTGGTCGTCACAGACGCCCACGAGCGCCGTGCCGGGGAGCTGGCGGCGCAACTGTCGGACCAGCACGGTCGTGACTTCATGTCAGCGGTGCTGGATGTGACCGATCCCGCCGCTGTCGCAGCGGTGTGTGACAGCGTTGTCGCCCAACGAGGGGGGCTCCACGTACTCGTCAACAACGCCGGGTGGAGCAAGATCGAGCCCGTCGCGGAGATGGATCTGGAGACTTGGCGTCGGTGTCTCGATGTCGACCTGAACGGCACCTTCTACTGCATGCGTTACGCCCTCCCGCACATGATCGCGGGAGGCGGTGGTGCGGTGGTGAACATCTCCTCGATCGCCGGGTGGGAGATGACCACCGAGCACGGTGCCGCGTACTCGGCTGCCAAGGCAGGCGTGATGGCGTTGACCCGCGTGGCCGCCGCGGAGAACGGCCGCCACGGCATCCGGGTGAACGCGGTGGCCCCGGGGCTCATCTACAACGAGTTCCTCACCAAGATCTACCCACCGGAGTTCTTCTCCGGCTACGCCGAGGGTCGCTCCTATGTGGGGCGTGTCGGCCAACCGGAGGACGTGGCGTCGCTCGTGGCGTTCCTCGCGGGCGACGAGTCGGGCTACATCACGGGAGAGGTCTACGGGATCAGCGGAGGGGTGCATCCCCATGCCTGAAGGCTCCCCACTGCTGTGGTCGGTGGCCGACCTGGTCGACGGCTTCGCCGGCGGTGGGCTTTCCCCCGTCGAGGTTGCGCAGCTGGCGCTCGACAAGATCGCGGCGATCGACGGGGAGATCCACGCGTTCGTGACGGTTGACGCCGAAGCCACCCTCGCCCAGGCGCAGGAGTCCGAGCAGCGCTACCGAGACGGCGACCCGAGGCCGCTCGAGGGTGTCCCGATCTCGGTGAAGGACGCGTTCCACCAGCGTGGCCTGCCAACCACGTTGGGCTCTCTTCATCACCGCAACGACATCAGCGAACACGACTCGGGTGTAGTTGCGCGGTTGCGCGCGGCCGGTGCCGTCTTCACCGGAAAGACGAACACGGCGGAGTTCGGTCAGTCGGCTACAACCGACAACCTCCTGGGGCCCGACACCGGGAACCCGTGGGACCCCACCCGCACCTCGGGTGGATCAAGCGGTGGCGCGGCTGCATCGGTTGCCGCGGGCATGTCGAACCTGGCTGTGGGCTCCGACGGAGGTGGCTCCATCAGGATCCCCGCCGCGTTCTGTGGCCTGTTCGGGATGAAGCCCACCAGGGGTCGTTGTCCCGACGAGGGTGGATTTCGGGCGATGACCGACTTCGTGAGCCCCGGTCCACTTGCCTGGCGAGCAGCCGATGCGCGGCCGATGCTCGAAGTCCTCGCCGGTCGCCACTATCCGCGCCGCCCATTCCGTTCGCTCGTCGTGGGGTACTGCCCCCGACCCGAGGGGCGCCCTGTTCATCCGGGGATCGTCGCCGCTACCGACAGTGCCGCAGAGGCGCTGGGGCGTTGCGGTCACAGAGTGGAGCCCGTCGACCTTCCCATCAGCGGATGGAACGACGTGTTCGGGCCCCTCGTCCTCGAAGACGAAGCCCGAGAACGAGGGCATCTGCTGGCCCAGCCGGAGATGTTGACCGGCTACGAACGCCGAACGCTCGAGGCGGCCCAGCGACTCGACCCGACCGACATCGAGCAGGCCCGCCGCAACCTGCCCGTCTACCGGCAGCGGATCTCGGATCTCTTCTTGAGCTATGACCTGCTCCTCACCCCGACGACTGCGGTGCCCGCCTTCCCCCTGAATGAGCGACCCAAGACCGTCGATGGGCAGCCGGTGGACGCGCTGTGGGGAGCGTTTCCCTTCGCAGTTCCCTTCAACGTTGCCGGCACACCGGCCGCAACCGTTGCAGCAGGGATGGTCGATGGGCTTCCGGTCGGGGTGCAGCTCGTAACCCCTGCCCACACCGAATCACTGTTGCTCGATGTCTCCCAGTCCCTCGAAGAGGAGCTGGCCTTCTCCAAGGTTCGGGTGATCGCCCGCTGGAACCGCGAGCCCAACTCTGATGTGGCAGTGAAGTGACCGTCCGGTTCACAAAGGAAGGCGACATCGTCGAGGTCGTGTTGTGCAACGAGTCACGGCGCAATGCGTTGAGCTACGAGACCCTCGATGCGCTCCACGATTCGGTCCGCGCCGCGGCGCTCGAAGGGGCTCGCTGCATTGTGGTCTCGGCCGAGGGTCCCGTGTTCTCAGCAGGCGCCGATTTCGCTGATCTGAGCGGCACGGCCGCAGACATGGCGTTTGACGCAGCGGTGAGTCGTGTGACCGTGGCGCTGCGTCGCAGTCCTGTTCCGGTTGTGTCCGTCGTCGCCGGACCATGCCTCGGAGCAGCGGTCGACCTGGTGGCATCGACCGACCTCGTCGTTGCGGCGTCCGACGCGCGCTTCGAGGTTCCGGCAGTTCGTCTCGGGATCCTCTACAACCCGGATGCGCTGGCAGTTCTTCGATCACGTGTGAGCGGCGGACTGATGCGTGCGTTGATGTTCGGCATGAGCGTGTCGGCCAGCGACGCGGCGGCCGGAGGCCTGGTTGCCCGCGTCGCCGACTCAGCCGACCTGCCCACGGTGGTCGCAGAGATCACAGACAGGCTGGTGGCGGCTCAGCCCGCTGCGCTCGGCGCCACCAAGGAGCTCCTGGCAGCCCTCGACGCAGGTCGGTTCGACCGCGAGGTGTTCCAGGCGCGCCGCGAACAGCTCCTCGGTTCGCCGGAGCGGTTCGAGGCCATCGCAGGCCGCAAGCAACCCCGTCCCCTCTGACCACCTGTCCCCTGGAGGTGCAAACCGTGACCACCGCACGTTCGCATGAACACACCAACATCAAGGGCGAGGTGGATCCTCGAGATCTGCTCCAGATCGGACGGCTCCTCTCGCCGGAGGAGGTCCTCGTCCAGGAGACGGCTCGCCGCTTCGTGGAGGACCGGGTGCTGCCCGACATCGCCGAGTGGTACGAGCAGGGGGTCTTCCCTAAGGAGTTGGCGCGTGAGATGGGCGCGCTGGGTCTGTTGGGCATGCACCTCGACGGCTACGGCTGCGCCGGAACATCGGCTGTCGCGTACGGTCTCGCGTGCATGGAGATGGAGGCAGGTGACTCCGGCTTCCGGTCCTTCGTGTCGGTCCAGGGTTCGCTGGCGATGTTCCCGATCTGGGCGTACGGCTCGGAGGAGCAGAAGGGCGAGTGGTTGCCCCGGATGGCTGCGGGCGAGGCGATCGGATGCTTCGGCTTGACCGAGGCGGATTCGGGCAGTGACCCGAGCAGCATGCGGACCAACGCCCGAATGGTCAACGGCGACTGGGTGCTCAACGGGTCGAAGATGTGGATCACCAACGGCGGGATCGCCGACGTCGCCGTCGTGTGGGCCCGCACCGAGGACGGCGTTCGAGGGTTCGTCGTTCCGACCGATGCTCCTGGGTTCACGACCAACGACATCCACCAGAAGAGCTCCCTTCGGGCCTCGGTCACCTCCGAACTCGTCTTCGACGAGGTTCGCCTGCCGGCGGACGCCGTCCTGCCGGGTGTCGCGGGGATGCGCGGCCCGCTCTCGTGTCTGAACGAGGCCCGTTTCGGCATCCTCTGGGGGGTCGTGGGAGCGGCTCGTTCCTGCTACGAGGCCTCGCTGGACTACACGAAGGAACGTGTTCAGTTCGACAAGCCCATCGCCGGCTTCCAGCTCACCCAGCGGAAGCTCGTGGAGATGGCGCTGGTGGTCAACAAGAGCTACCTCGTTGCCCTTCACCTGGGGCGGATGAAAGACGACGGGCTCATCACCCCGGCTCAGGTGAGCTTCGGAAAGCTCGACAACGTGCGCAACGCCTTGTCGGTCGCCCGGGAGGCGCGCTCGACGCTCGGTGCCAACGGGATCACGCTCGAGTACCCCGTGATCCGTCACATGAACAACCTCGAGTCGGTCTTCACCTACGAAGGCACCAACGAGATCCACACGCTGATCCTCGGCCAGGCCATCACCGGCCTCGCGGCGTTCAGGTAGGTGATCGTGGAACTGTCCGACATCGCCGGTCATGACCTCGGCACGCGCAAGGTCGTCTTCGACGACCGCACCACCATCCTGTACGCGCTCTGCGCCGGAGCAGGCGGCGACGAGCTCGATCTCATCTGGGAGCCACAGCTTCGCCCGCTCCCGTCACTCGCGACCGCGCTCGGTCTGTGGGCGGTTGAAGCGGCCGGCGAGCTCGGCGCGTACGACCGCCGCAACTCCCTCCATGTCGGCCAACGACTCCGGGTTCTCGAGCCGATGCCCGCCGCGGGCGAGATCGAGATGGGTGCGCGCGTCGATGCGGTCTGGGACAAGGGTCGAGCCGCAATCGTCGAGATCGGTGTCTCCTCCCGGTACTTCGAGCTCGGGTACACGATCTTCCTGCCGGGCCTCGGCGGGTTCGGTGGCGACAGCGGCCCGGCGTCTCCGCCCGGGGGCGAGTTCGAGCCCGCTGCTTCGATGTCGATCCGAACCGACGAGCGCCTGGCGCTCTTCTATCGGCTCACCGGTGACCGCCATCCCGTGCATGTCGATCCCACCGTGGCGGCGGACAACGGATTCGAACGGCCGATCCTCCACGGACTCTGCACGCTGGCGATCGCCGCCCACTCGGTAGCCGGCCTGCTGGGCGCCCACCCGGCCGACCTCTCGAGCCTCGAAGCCAGGATGGCTTCGCCCGTGCTGCCGGGCGACGAGCTGCTGGTGCGGGCTTCGACAGGTGGCGACGGCTCGGCGCGATTCGATGTCTGGGTGGGCGAGCGCGTCGTGTTGAAGGACGGCACGGCGGCCTTCTGACTGGAGCCCCACACCGCCTACAGGAGTGTCCGCAGCAGGTCGCGGGTGCGTGCCTTCCGTTCGGGATCCACCGAGTAGTCCACGGCGACGAACTCGCTGACCCCGATCGCCCTGAGCGCCTCGATCTGGGCGCGCACGGAATCCTCGTCGCCCACGATCGCCACATCCGCGGGTCCCGCCGCGCCCTCTCGGTCGAGCATGGCGCGATAGGACGGCAGGAACCCGTAGATCTCGAACACCTTGGCAACCCGGGACCGTTCGCCGTCAGGGTCGTCGGTGACGCAGGTGGGGAGGCACGCGACCACCCGTGGCACCGGTCGGTTGGCGTCGGCTGCAGCGGCCCGGATCGAGGGGACGATGTGGGATTCGAGGGTCTTGGGCCCTGTCATCCAGGTGACCGTGCCGTCGGTGAGCCGTCCCGCAAGATCGAGCATCTTGGGTCCGAGGGCGGCAACGAGCACCGAAGGGGCGGCTACGTCATCGGGGAACTGAAGCCCGGCCGAAACCGACACGGCATCCCCGCTCACCGACACGGACCGTTCGCTCAACAGCGGCATCAGCGCGGCGAGGTATTCGCCCATGTAGTGAGCCGGCCTCGCGTAGCTCATCCCGAACATCGACTCGATCACCATCTGGTGGCTGAGGCCGATGCCGAGGGTGAGGCGGTTGCCTCGCGCCGCGGCCTGGGCGGTGAGCGCCTCGGCCGCCATGGTCACGGGGTGGCGTGGGTAGATGGGCACCACCGCGGTGCCCAGAGCGATGTCTTGGACCTCCCGCCCGACGATGGCAAGGAGCGTGAGCGTCTCGAATCCGAAGATCTGCGGCTGCCACCACGACGCGAATCCGTCCTGATGGGCCGATGCCGCCGAGGCGACGATCTCGTCGATGGTTCCGCCCGAGCCGACCGTGGCGTCGAAGATGCCGAGGTTCATGGGGGCAGGCTATGTGCCTTCCCCGGTCGATTCTCAAGGACATGACGACCACCGGCGGTCGGATTGTCCTCGGAAATCCGATTGAGGCAGGAAGGTCCGGCCTGCCGCCCTACCCGTCGGCCGGTTCGGCGAACTCCTGGAAGGCGGCGAAGGCGCGGGGACCCCACACACTCGCGGGCCCGCCGTTCATGAGGAGGGCCACGCCGAGCGCCTCGGCTACCTCGGCCTCGGTTGCGCCCGCAGCTGCCGCGGCGCGGGCGTGGTACGCGACGCAGCCGTCACAGTGTTCGACCACAGCCACCACGAGCGCGATCAGCTCCTTGATACGAGCGGGCAGCGCGCCGTCGGCCATGGCCGAGTGGTGCAGGGCGGCGAAACCGCCCCACGTCTCGGGGATGGCCTTGCGCAGGTCGCGGGTGGGCTGACGCAGGTCGTTGGCGAGGTCGTGGAAATGACCCATGTGATCCTTCTCCTTCGCTTGGGGGAATGCAGGCAGCTCAGACGGTCGTGAGGCCGAGGTCCGCTTCGATCGCGGCGCGGGGCTTGGCGCCGATGCTGGCGGCGACGGGTCGGCCGTCGCGGAACAGGGCGATGGTCGGCACGCTCTGGATGCCGTAACGGGCGGCGATCGCGCCGTTGGCGTCAATGTCCACCTTCACCACCTTGAGGGCGTCGCCGTGCGCGGTTGCCAGCTTCTCCAACTCCGGGGTGACCATGCGGCACGGCCCGCACCAGGTTGCCCAGAAGTCCACCACCACGGGAACGGTGGATTGGAGAACCTCCTTGTCGAAGTCGGTGGGGGTGTCAGCGTGGGTGATGGTGGTCATTTGTCGATGTCCTTTGGGTTGGGAGGGGTTGGGTTGGTTGAGATCGTCTGCCAGTTGGCCGTGCCGCCGGTGAGGTTCGTGGCGTTGTGGCCGGCCCTCGTCAGCACGTCGGTTGCGTACGCGGAGCGACCTCCCGACGTGCACACGACCACGATCTCCTCGTCGCGTGGGATCTCCGCGGCGCGCCTCGACAGCTCCCGGAGGGGGATGTTCAACGAGTCGGGAATGGGACATTCGGCTGACTCGTTCGGTTCACGCACGTCGAGGATGAACGGCACGCGACCAGCGCCGATGCGGTCGTTCAGCTCCTGGGCGGTGATCTGGTTCACCGAATGACTCCTTCCTGGGGACGGTGCAGCCGACCTGACGGGCTCAGCGCTCCTCAACCTATACCCCACGGGGTATATTCCCAGACCGGAGCAGCACCTCACAGCAACTCCCGAGGACAATTCGACCACGGGCGGTCGTATTGTCCTCGGGAATCGGATTGAGGCAGGAGGGACCGGTGCTGCTGGGTGATTCAGTCCGCGGTCGGTCCTGGTCCGAGTCCTTCGGAGAGGCGCGTGAATGCCTCGCCGACGATGTCCGGTAGCGGCTCCTTGTGGCCGGTCTCGAGCCAGTGTCGAAGGGATGCTCTCATGGCCGCCAAGCCTGCGGCGGCGAGGAGTCGGGGTGCCGGATCCGCGCTATCCGTGCCGGCGCGCACCGCGATCGTCTCGGACAGCGTGTCCTCCCAGCCCGCCTGGAGTTGCAGGCTGCGGGCGTAGACCGACGGTGCGTCGATCATGATCGTGAAGCGCCGGATGAGGGCTGACCGCTGGCTCTGGTAGTCGATCGCGACTGCCGCGAAGGCGGCCTGTAGTGCAGCCCAGGGAGCCTCGTTCGTCGGCCGCCGGTCGAGCTCGTCGATGATGCGATTCAGGCGGTCGGCGTAGTCGGCGAGTACGACGTCCTCCTTGGTGGGGAAGTACGAGAAGAACGTCCGTGGGGCGATGTCGGCTGCTCGGGCGATGTCTTCGATGGTGGTTGCCTCGAAGCCCCTCGTCTCGAACAGGTCGAGAGCAGCGGCCTCGATCCTCCGGTGCCGTTCCTGTCGCTTTCGTTGGCGCAACCCGACCGGATCCGTCACGCAACGATCTTGACAGATCAGTGCAGAAACTGCAAATATGCAGTGACTGCACAAAGTGGAGGCCCTCAGATGTCGAACTGGCTGTACCGGTTGGGTCGCTTCGCGGCTTCGAGGCGAGTTCTGGTCGTGGTGGCCTGGCTGATAGCGGCCGTCGGACTCGTGGCTGCCGACCGTGGTCTCGGTGGCGCGACGGTGGACAACTTCGAGATCCCCGGGGTTGAGTCACAACAGGCGATCGAACTGTTGGGTGACCGATTCGAGGAGCGAGCAGGGGCATCGGCGATGGTCGTGTTCCACGTAACCGACGGTGGGGTCAAGGACCCAGCGGTTGCTGCGGGGGTGCAGGCCACCGTCGAGCGGGTGCGTGCTCTGGATCATGTGGTTGCCGTTACAGATCCTCTCTCCACCCCGCGCTCCACGTCCCCCGACGGGCGCACCGCCTTCGCCGCGGTGCAGTTCGATGCATCGACCGCGGAGTTGGGTCGGGAGGCACTGCACATGCTCTTCGACACAGCGGGGCCGGCCGAGGCCGCCGGAGTGCAGGTCGAGTTCGGCGGTGAGCTGCCGACGGTGCTGAAGGAGCGAACGACCGGCCCAGCGGAGATGATCGGGATCATCGCCGCTTTGATCGTGCTGTTCGTCGCATTCCGCAGCGTCTACGCCACGGCCATGCCGCTCGGCGTCGCCGTGGTAGGACTGGTGATGGGGCTGTCGCTGGTCGGGCTCGTTGCAGCGGTCGTGGACATCCCGTCTGTGGCGCCCCGCCTGGGAACGATGATCGGTCTCGGGGTCGGCATCGACTACGCGCTCTTCGTGTTGAGCCGCCATCGTGACCAACTCGAGACCGGCATGGCGGTGGAGGAGTCGATCGCCCGCACCAACGCGACCGCAGGCCTGGCGGTGGTGGTAGCAGGCGGAACGGTCGTCGTGGCGATCCTCGGGTTGCAGCTCGCGGACATCCCGTTCGTAGCGGCGCTCGGCTACTCGGCCTCGTTGGTCGTCGCCGTCGCGGTTGTGGTCGCCATCACGTTGCTGCCGGCGCTCTTGGCGTTCGCTGGAGCACGGGTCCTGCCCCGCTCGCATCGTCTGGGCCACGCACCTGTCGACACCTCAACCGGGGAGGTCGAGCTCGTGGGGGCCGCTCAGATGGGGACGGGCCACAGCGGGTGGGTGCGCTGGGCGCACTGGGTGGCCCACCATCCGTGGCGGTCCTCGATAGCGGCCACGCTGACCCTGGTGGTGATGGCCGTGCCGGTGCTCGAAATGCGTCTGGGACAAGCCGACGCCGGCACCGATCCGCCGTCCACAACTCAACGTCGCGCCTATGACCTGCTGGCCCGAGGGTTCGGCGAGGGTTTCAACGGCCCCTTGTTGGTGGTGGTGGACCTCGGGGACAGCGCCGATGACTCGGTTCTGGATCGGGTCGTCACCTCGGTCGGTGGCGATCCCGGGGTGCAGGCCGTCTCACCTCCGGCGATGAACAACGCCCGAGACACTGCGCTGCTGACGGCGATCCCGACGACCAAACCCCAGGACGCGGCCACGGCCGAACTTGTCCACCGCCTTCGTGACGACGCCCTACCGAGGGCCACCGCCGGCTCGGGTGCAACCGCGCTGGTGGGTGGGCCGACCGCGGGGTTCATCGATCAGTCCGACAGGATCGCAGACCGGCTCCCGTGGTTCATCGCTGCGGTGGTGTCGCTGTCGTTCCTCCTGCTGATGGCGGTGTTCCGCTCGATCCTTGTCCCGCTCAAGGCAGCCCTCTTGAACCTGTTGTCCATCGGCGCGGCATACGGGGTGGTGGTCGCCGTGTTCCAGTGGGGCTGGGGGCGCGGCCTCATCGGGCTGGAGGAGCCGGTCCCGATCGCCTCGTTCGTGCCGATGATGATGTTCGCGATCCTCTTCGGGCTGTCGATGGACTACGAGGTGTTCATCCTCTCCCGCATCCGTGAGGAGTACCACCGGGGTCACAGCAACATCGACAGCGTGATCGAAGGCCTCGGAGCCACCGCGAAGGTCATCACCGCTGCTGCGCTCATCATGATCAGCGTGTTCCTGGGCTTCGTCGTCTCCGACGACCCGGTCGTCAAGATGATGGGTGTGGGTCTGGCAACGGCCGTGGCGGTTGATGCGACCGTGGTGCGGATGGTGCTGGTCCCCTCGACGATGGCGCTGGTGGGCGATCCGAACTGGTGGCTACCGAGATGGCTGGACCGACTGTTGCCCAGGATCGACATCGAGGGCGATGCAGAACCGGTTGAACCGAGTTGAGGGCATTGACCTAACCGTGGCGCGGCAGGTCCCTCGTCTACGGCGAGTACTCCCGGTCCCGCTTCGACGACCGCCTCGCAGAGGTCGTGTCGACGCTGCTGCGGACGGGCGAGGCGCCCGAGGACGTGGAGGCCCGACTCGCCTCGGGGATCCAACGCCACGTCTACGACGCCTTCGAGGCGTCGGACCCCGACGAGGAACCGGCGTCGTTCGCGTTCGTCGTGCCGAGTCGGCTCACCCGGGGCTCGGCCGACTTCGCCCACGAGGGGGACGAGCTCTTCCCGATCGCCGGCCTGCTCGACCCCGTGACCAAGCAGCTCCTCTGGTCGTCGCTGTGCCCATGGTGCTCGACCGCTACCCGAGATCATCGCCGACCTCCCGCTCGAGGACGCCTTCGCGACCGCCCGCCACCCTCCGGGGCGGCCGTGTGTGTTGGGTCGTCGGCCAGGACGGCTCCCCGGGCTCGACGGCCACCCGACGAGGGCACTGGGGCTGTCCCTTCGCCTAGGGCGGACCGGGGACCGCGTAGACGAGCCCGTCCGACCCAACACGTCGAGCGCATCGGTGAGCTGTGCCGAAGCGTCGGAACTACCGTGGCACCGCCCCAGCGCTGGCGCCGGCTCATCTGAGCCGGGTCCTCCGTCCGCCCGCGCCGGTAGCGTCCGGTCCGAGAGAGGAGGTCGGTGGTGGACGACACGTCGAGCGGGCAACCCATGATCCCCGGTTACCGGGACCTCGAGCTCATCGGGCGGGGCGGGTTCGCCGCCGTGTACCGGGCCCACGACGACGCCCGGAACCGGACGGTGGCGATCAAGGTGTTGACTCTGGGGCTCGACGATCCGGTCGGGCGTTCGCTCTTCGACCGCGAGGCGAAGGGCGCCGGGTCGCTGTCGGACCACCCCCACATCGTCACGCTCTACGACTCGGGCTTCCTGGCCGACGGTCGGCCGTACCTGGTGATGGAGCACTGCCCGCACGGCTCGGTTCGGGTCGCGGCCGATGAGCCGGCCTCGCTGGAGGACGTCCTCGAGCTCGGGGTGAAGCTGGCCGGAGCGCTGGCCACCGCCCACGCCCGCGGCATCCTCCACCGCGACGTGAAGCCCGAGAACGTGCTGGTGACCCAGTACCACGAGCCGGCGCTGTGCGACTTCGGCATCGCGTCGATGGCCGACCGTGGTGATGCCACCACGCTCCACGCCATGACGCCCACCTACGCGGCGCCCGAGGTGCTGGACCTGGGCAAGGCCTCCGAGGCGTCCGATCTATACAGCCTCGGCGCGACCCTCTACCGGCTGCTGGCCGGCCGACCGCCGTTCGGGTCGGCAACCACCGATGGGCTCCACCGCTTCCTGACCAGCGTCGTGGCCGAGCCGCTCCCGCCGATCGGCCGCGACGACGTCCCGGCGGTCGTCGAGGATCTGTTGCGGTCGTGCATGGCCAAGTCGCCGGCGGACCGGCCGGCCTCGGCGGAGCAGCTCGGTCGTTCGCTCCAGGAGGCGCAGCGGGCGCTCGGCCTCGAGCCCACGCGGCTGACCGTGGGTACCGCCTCGATGACATCGCCGTTGACCGGCGGTGGATCGATGAGCGCGCCCGACGCGGTCACCAGCGCCGGAGCGCCAGCGGCCCCGTCCACCCGGGAGGGCGACGGGTCGGCCGCGGACAGCTTGGCGCCACCTCCCCCGTCGCCGTCGCGCTCGGGCGCGGCCGACGAGGGGGAGCGCACGGTGGCCGGTCGCCGCCGGGTCCGGGTGGCCGATGCGTCGGCCGACGCGGCGGCGGACCTGCTCTCCCCGGGTCCGCCGCTGTGGTTGTTGGTCCTGGTGACCACGGCCGTGGCGCTCGTGGTCGCTCTGGTGGTTTTCCTCGGGTTCCGCTGACGGACGAGGTCGGGGCCGACGTCAGCTGCAGGGTGCGGTCACCGCCGGGGAGAGCATCGTGTACGTGGTGCCTGCGCTCTGGACGGTCCATTCGACCCAGACGCTGATCGAGGAGCCCCCTCGGCGCTCGTAGTGGCCGGGGTAGTCCGTCAGGGTCGCCCAGGTGATCGGCGAGCTCGAGGGGGTCCGCAGCTCGCTGGCGGTGCCGCCGAGCGACGGCTGTGCCCACAGGCTGCTGGCGGTCACCCCGGCAGGTCGGACGAGCGGCGGCGGCCCGGTCACCAGGTACCGCTCGCCGATGATGCCGTCGCGGCTGCCCACCAGGCAGGTCCCCGCCGAGAACGATGCCGGGGGCTGGCTGACCGGGGTCGCGGAGCCCGTGGCGTTGGCGACCGGCGAGACGCCGGCCGGGCCCGTGGCCTGGACGGTGCAGGAGTGGCTCTGGCCCACGGGGAGGGCCGGGAAGGCGATGGAGCGGGCCGAGGCCGCCGCGGCGAGGGTGGTCCCGCCGGTGGAGGTGCCGGACTTGCGGCAGGCCACGGCGTAGCCGCCAACGCTGCCCGACGCCGGAGCGTCCCAGTCGACGTGCACGACGAGGGGCTGTGAGCCGCGGGTGGCCGTGGTGCCGGCGAACCCGAGGCGCACCCGGGCGTTGCGCGGGGCGGAAGGGGCGGCGGGAGCCGCCGGGGTGGGGGTGACGGCGGGCGCTGGAGCAGCCGCCGGCGTGGGGGTGACGGCGGGCGCTGGAGCAGCCGCCGGCGTGGGGGTGACGGGCGTCGGGGCAGCACCCGAGGTGGCGGCGCTCGGGGTGGCGGCGCCCGCTGTGGCGGTCGAGCCGTTGGGGGTGCGGCTGGTCCCGGTGGAGCCGGCCCCCCCGTTTCTGCGGGTCGCCGCCGGGGCGGCGACGATCGGTGCATCGGCGACGGGTGCGGCAGCAGCAGGATCGAGCGGGGCGATCTCGGCGGCCCCCTCGACCGGCGCGGGTGCGGCATCGGCGGAGACCGGCACCGTGGTGCTGGTGACCGCAGCGGCCGCCGCCGGACGGCGGGCCGCCGCAGCGGCGGTGGCGACGGTGGAGTCCTCGTCCCCGGTGCCGGCGAGCACCCCGATGCCGGCACCGGCGCCGACGATCACCCCGACGCTGATGGCGGCGATCCACTTGTTCCGAAGTGTCCTGGACATGGTTCCTTCCCCGATCTCAGCTGACCCCCTCATGGTGCAGATCCTCGGCTGGTGGCTCTGGGGCGCCGATCACAGTGCGGCAGTGGCGGTCGTCACACCGTCGGGCGGATGGATCGCGCCCCTATGCTGCGGGCGAATTCACCTAGGAGCGACGATGGACATCGCCGTGGAGATCCGGTGTGAGGGAACCGACGGGCTTCTCGTCGACATCTCGGCCGACGACGTGGCCCCAACCGGGAAGGTCGTCGCTCAGATGGCGAGGCTGGTCGGTGCGCTCGAGGGGTCCGACGCGTGGAACCATCGCACGCGTCAACGGCTTGATGTCGGGGTGGCGATCGCTCGCTGCGGGCTCCGCTCCGGTGACACCGTCCATCTGGCCCCGGCCGGGTCGCCGCCGTCGTGGGCCGAGCGGGATCCCACGGTGCTGGCCCACCGCTTCGAGCTGCTCGTGGTGGGCGGCGCCGACGCCGGTCGTCGCGTGGCGCTGACGCCCGGGGACGCCACCGTCGGCCGGGCCGAGTCGTGCACGCTCCGCCTCGACGACCCCGATGTGTCGCGCGAGCACCTCCACCTCGGTGTGGGGAAGGACGAGGTCCGGGTGACCGACCTGGGTTCGACCAACGGCACCGAGGTGGACGGTCGGGAGGTCACCGGCACCGTCGAGGTCCGCCCCGGCCAGGTGATCGCCGTCGGTTCCAGCGTGATCGCCCTGGCCGACCGGGCCGCGGAACGCGATCGTGCCGGGAACGTGTCGGTGCGGTCCGGTGGCCTCGACCTCAGCCGCCCGCCGCGGGTGGCGCACCGTCCCCCAGCCGTCGTCGTCCGCCAGCCCGAGGTCCCGGTGAAGCCGGGCGGGTTCCGCATCCCGATGTCGGCCGCCCTCGCCCCCGTACTCATGGGTGCGGTGATGGCCGTGGCGATCGGTCCGCAGATGCTCCTGTTCGCCCTGATGGGCCCCGTGATGCTGCTCTTCACCGCATGGGAGGACCGGCGGGGCGGCCACGCCCTCTACCGATCGGGGGTGGAGGCCTTCGAGCGCGAGTTCGCGACCTTCGAGTCGGCCGCCATGGCCGCGCAGCAGTCCGTATTGGAGTCCCTCCGCCGCTCGGGTCCCGACGCCGCCGACCTCGTCGGTCGCGCCGTGGGGATCCGCGCCGACCTGTGGGAACGACGCCCCGACGACGCCGACTTCCTGTCGCTGCGGGTCGGGGTCGCCGACCCACCCACCAGCGTCCGCTTCGAGGGCGGCGTCCATCCGCTGGGCGATCCGGAGCTGGCGGCGCGCGTCACCCGAGTGCTCGAGCGCCATGCCGTCGACCCCGACGTTCCCCTCGCCGTCGAGCTGCGCCGAAGCGGCGTGGCCGGCATCGCCGGGCCGCCCCAGGTGCGCGACGCGACGCTCCGCTGGTGGGTGGTGCAGCTCACCACGCTGCACAGCCCGAGGGACCTCGGCGTGGCGATCCTCTGCGACGAGGGGAACGTGCCGGCCTGGGAGTGGACGCGTTGGCTCCCCCACGTCCTGGGTCCCTCGGCCACGGGGGAACGTCGGCGTCGCCTCGGTGCCGGGGCGGAGGCCGCCCGACTCCTGGCCGAGATCTCCCAGCTGATCGAGCACCGGGAGCTACAGCTGCGTCGGGCCGGTCCCGCGGCTGCGTCGTCGGGGTTCCAGCCGCTCGTCGTCGTGCTCGCCGGGATCACCGACCTCCCCGGCGATGTCATCGACCACGTGCTCGGTTCCGGCCCGGCGGTGGGGGTGATGTCGGTGGTGGCGGCGGCCGACGCGAGTCGGCTCCCGGGTCGCACCCGCTCCATCGTGGCGGTCGACGCGGGCGGCACCTGCCGGACCACCGAGGTGGCCAGCGGTACCACCAGCGTGGAGGGTATCGCCGACGGCGTGAGCGTGGACACCGCCACCGCGGCGGCCCGGGCGCTGGCGCCGCTCCGCGACGCCACCGCCGGCGACGGCGGCGGGTCGGTCCCCGACCGCTGCCTGGTCGTCGACACCCTCGAGCTGGGTCAGGTGGACGCGGCGGGCATCCTCGACCGCTGGGGTCGGCACGGTTTGGGCGACGACCTCGGGGCGCCCATCGGGCTCGGGGCCCGGGGTCCGGTCGTCCTCGACCTCCGCCGGGACGGCCCCCACGGCTTGGCCGCCGGCACCACCGGCGCCGGAAAGTCCGAGTTCCTCCAGAGCTTCGTGGTCAGCCTGGCTGCCACCTACCCGCCCTCGAAGCTCACCTTCGTGCTGGTCGACTACAAGGGCGGCGCCGCGTTCAAGGACTGCGTGGACCTGCCCCACACCGTCGGGTTCTTCACCGACCTCGACGCCCACCTCGCCCAACGGGCGCTGATCTCGCTCAACGCCGAGCTCCGTCACCGCGAGGAGGTGCTCCGCGAGCACGGCGCCAAGGACCTCATCGACCTCGAGCACGCCGCGCCGGCGTCCGCGCCGCCCAACCTCCTGATCGTCTTCGACGAGTTCGCCTTCCTCAAGCGGGAGGTGCCCGAGTTCGTCGCCGGGGTGATCGACATCGCCCAGCGGGGCCGCAGCCTCGGCGTGCACCTCCTGTTGGCCACCCAACGGCCGTCCGGTGTGGTCGACGACAACATCCGGGCCAACACCAACCTGCGCGTCGCGCTGCGGATGGCCGACGAGTCGGACTCGACCGACGTCATCGACCGGGTCGATGCCGCCCACATCCCGCGCTCGATCCCGGGCCGGGCCTACGTGCGGGTGGGTCACGGCGACGTGCGCCCCGTACAGACCTCCTACGCCAACGCCCGATCGGTGGCCGCCAGCGGTCCGTCGGTGGAGCTGCGCACCGTGGGCTTCTCGCCGACGGTGGGTGCGGGTGGAGCCGGCCCGGTCGGTCCGTCGTCGGAGGGGCCGACCGACCTCCAACGGCTGGTGGCGGCCATCGGTGACGCGTGCGGGCAGCTGGACCTCGCGCCGCCCCGCCCGCCCTGGTTGCCCGCACTCGGCGAGCAGCTCGACCTCGCCGCCCTGGCTCGCGGGGTACGGCCGCCGGCCGGGTCGAGCGAGCTGGTGGCGGTGCTCGGAACCGCCGACCAGCCGGAGCGCCAGCGCCAGGTCCCGTGGTTCCTCGACCTCGGCTCCGACGGCCACTGCCTGGTCTTCGGGACGGCCGGAGCCGGGAAGACCACGCTGCTGCGGAGCCTGGCCACCTCGCTCAGCCTCCGCCTGGGACCCGACGACCTCCACCTGTACGGCATCGACATGGCCGGACGGGGGCTGGTTGGGATCGAGGCGCTGCCGAACTGTGGCGGGGTCGCCGCCGCCGATGAGCCGGAGCGGATCGAGCGGCTCTTCGGGCTGTTGGAGCGGACGATCGTGGACCGGTCCTCGGCGATGGGAGGTGCCGGCTCGCTGCACGAGTTCCGCGCCCACGGCGGCCGGGCCCCCTACGTCGTAGTGATGCTCGACGGCTTCGCGGCCTTCGCTGCCACCTACTCGGTGATCGACGGCGGGGCGGTCATGGAGCAGCTCCAACGCCTGATCGGCGTGGGGCGGACAGTCGGGGTCCACTTCGTGATCACCGCCGACCGCCGCAACTCGGTCAGCTCGGGCATCAGCGCGTCGGTCACATCGCGCATCGTCATGCGACTGGCCGACCCCGACGAGTACGCCTCCTTCGGTCTGGGGATGAGCCTGGCCGACACCCACCTCCCGCCCGGGCGGGCCTTCGTCGCCGGAGGCGACGAGGTCCAGGTGGCGGTGTGCGGCCCCGACGCCAGTGGTCCCGGGCAGTCGGCCACGATCCAGCGGTGGTCGGAGGTCCTGGGTGACCGCGCGCCGGTCGCGGCCGGCCCCACCGCGTTGGCGCCGTTGCCCGAGATGCTCCGGACATCCGACCTGTCGGCGTCGTTCCCTCACAGCGCGTTCGACCCGTCACGGGTGCCCCTCGGCCTCAGCGGTCTGAGCTTCGCGACGGCCACCGTGGATCTCACCGAACCCCGTGCCTTCCTGGTGGTGGGTCCCGACCGGTCCGGCCGGTCGACCGCGCTGGTCACGCTGGCCGCGGCCCTGGCCCCACACCCCGGCGAGCACCTGCTCGTCGCCCCCCGCCGGTCCCCGCTCCGCGATCTCGGACACTGGTCGCAAGTGACGGTCGACGAGGCGGAGGTCCGGGCGCTCCTCGACGAGGCGGCCATCGCCGACGGGCCGGTGGTGCTCGTCGTCGACGACGGCGACGAGTACGTCGACTCGATGCTCGACCCGACGCTCACCTCGCTGGTCCGCCGGACCCGGGACCACGACCTGGTGCTGATGGCCGCCGTCCGCTCCCATGTCGCCCATCGGGTGTTCGGTGGCTGGATCGGTGAGCTCCGCAAGGTTCGCCACGGTCTGCTCCTCCAGCCCGACGTCGACAGCGACGGCGACCTGTTCGGGACCCGGCTCCCCCGCAAGGCCGGGCGGCGCTTCCCGGTGGGCCGCGGCTACCTGGTCACCCGGGGTCCGATCGACTACGTGCAGGTGGCGGTCGTCGACTGATCGCGTGACAGCGATTCGTTCAGTACCAATGGCGCCCGTCGACGAGGTCGGCGAGCCGGCGCAGGTCCAGCGAGAACGCGCTCAGCTCCAGCACCCGTCCCTGCATCGCATCCCGGAATCGGTCCGCCTTGGCGCACTGCCACTCGGCCTCCCCGATCGCCCGATTGAGGACTCCGGAGATGGCGAGGATCTCGTCGGCGAGCCCGTCGACGAACCTGCTCGTCGGTGACGCTGCGGTGGCCATGGTCAGTTCTCCTGGGACACGTGGAGCGAATGGGTGAGATCACGCAGGACCGCTCCGTGGGTGGGGGCGTCGGACCGTGCGCACAGGCCGGTGACCACGACGGTCCGGCCGGCGGCGCGGGTGACGGCGACGGTCTGGAACTGCACGCCGAGCCGTTCGTGCTGGCGGACGCCGGCGGCGAGCACCGCCGGTCGGCCGTCGAGGGGGCGTTCGGTCACCGCCAGCGGGTGGAAGGGCATGCCCCGGCTCCGCCTGATGATGCGGTCGGCCTCCTCGTGGAGGGTGAGCGCCGAGCGGGTCGGTCGCACGAAGGCGGCGATGGTCGGCTGCTGACCTCCGTGCTCGGGACGGTCGGCGGTGGCGGCGAGGGCGGCGCCCTCCACCTCGATGTGGTGCCAGCCCTCGGGAAGGGTGAGCGAGACCGTGATGTCGGGTGACGTGGTGGTGGTCATGGTCGGTCCTTGCGGTAGGAGAAGTCGGGGTCGTTCACGAGGTCGGTGAGGTCGTCGAGGAGGTCGTCGGGGAGGGTCGCGAGGTCGGGAAGTCCCGGGAGGTCGGTGAGGTCGGGGAGCCCTGGGAGGTCCACCAGGTCGTCCAGATCGTTGCCGCCGAGGAGGTCGGCGACGTCGGGGAGCGCGGGGAGTGAAGGTACCCGGGAGGCCGCGTCGGCGAGCATCCGCTCGGCGAACCCCTCGGGGTCGGCGGCCGCGAGCGCGGAGATCATGCCGGCGAACCGGTCCCGGACCTCGTCGGGGAAGGCGCCCAGCTGGTCGAGGGGTATCCCCGACAGCAGCGACCCGACATCGGGGAACCTGCCGTTCGCCATGTCGTCGAGCATCCCCACGGGGAGGCGGCCGAGCGCCTCGGTGAGCTCGGAGCGCAGCGGTGCGGGCAGGTCCCCGATCGAGACGCCGCCGAGCGCACGGACCAGCTCGTCGGTCACATGATCGGGCAGGTCGTCGAAGTCCAGGTTCGACAGGTCGAGGTTCGACAGGTCGAGGCCGCCGAGCCCCGAGTCGTGCAGTACCCGTTCGAACGCGGCGCGGGCTTCGCTCGGGATGTGCTGCACGAGCTCTCGCATCGCCTCGGGGGCGAGCCCACGGACGGACTCGACGAACCGGTCCTTGATCTTCCCGGGGAGCTCGTCGAGCTCGTCGAGCCGGAGGTCGCTCGCGAAGTCGGTGATCGCCGAGCGCAGCCCCTCGGGGAGCTCGTCGATCGGGAGCACGTCCACCGCCGAACGGAAGGCGTCCTGGAGCTCCGCGGGGAGGGCTCCCAAGTCGAGGTCGGACGTGAGCTCCGACGGGTCGATCCCGGCCGCGTCCAGGAACTCCGTGGCGCCGGGCACGAGGTCGACGAGGGCCTCCGCGGTGGGCAGCAGTCCGGCGATCTCGTCGAGGCCCAGCGCGGTCAGCACCTTCTGGGCCGCTTCCGCTCCGGCGAGCACGTCGCCGACCACCTCGGCGGTGTCGAGCGCCGTGTCCACCACGTCGGCGATCCCATCGGCCGCCTTGGCCAGGTCGTCGAGCATCTCGATCAGCTCGGGGGCCACCTCGCCGAGGGCACTGAACGCCTCCCCGGCGATGGCCCCGGCGTCCACCCCGGCCAGCTTGGCCACCTCGGCCACGGTCTCGAGGATCGTCCCCAGCGGGTCGTCCTGGAGGTCCTGGAGGTACCCGGCCACCTCGTCGGCCGCGCCCTCGACTGCGGTGGTGATGGTATCTCCGACGGCCGAGAGGGGGTCGGTCACGAAGTCCTCGGCGGCCGACATGAGGTCCTCGAGCGAGTCCCCCATGAACTCGCCCACCTTGGCGACGAAGGCCTCCGGGTCGTTGATCAGCTCGCTGATGCCGGCGATGAGCTCGTCGGCGTACATGGCCACCAGGGCCACCGCCCCGAGCCAGCCCACCGGGTTGGAGAGCAGCGGCAGGGCGGCCAGGACCGCCGAGATGGGGTTCTCGAGGATGGCATCGAAGAAGTCGCCGATCGACCCACCACCGAAGCCACCACCACCGGACTTCTCGCCGCCCTCGCCCTTCGAGCCCGAGCTGCCCTCGCCCTGCCCCGACCCCTCGTCGCCGGTGCCCTCGGGCGGCTTCGCCGGTCCATCGCCTGGGGCATTGGCGGGGCCCGGTCCGCCGACGCCGCCCGGGGCGCCGTCGTGGCGTCCCGGGTTCCGGCCGGACGCGCCGCCGGGGCGTTCGCCCGCGGCCTCGGACGGCGCTCGGGCGCCGGTACCGGCCCGGGTGCCGTGTCGGCGTCCCCCGGCCTCGTCGGATCCGTCGCCGTCGGCCCCCGTGCCGGACCGGGCTCCCGCATCCTTCTCCCCGGGGCCGTCACCGCCGACCGGTCCGCTCCCGCGTTCGGGACTCGGTCGGTCGGACGCTTCGATGCGGTTGCGGGGTCGGTGGAGCTCGTCGCGAAGAGCGCGGTCCGCCGCCTCGTCCCAGGCGCTGCCGTACCCGGGGACGGGCAGCGTCTCGGTACTCGCGACCGCTGCGCCGCCGGCGGTGACCCATCCGGCGCGCGAGTTCAGGCCGGAGCCCCAGAGCCTCGTGATAGCACTGATCAGTGCGCCGAGTGGTGTGATGTCGTTCTCGGTGGGCCGGGCCGGGGGCGCCACGCCGTCGGCGGCGACGAAGCGGTCCCCGGGGTCGGTGCCCTCGTCTTGTTCCACCTGGGTGATCTCACGGACCAGCTCGTTGTGGTCCCTCGACAGGACGTTGCGCACCTCGCGCAGGCGACCGAGCGTCCGCTGCAGGTCGGCGGTGTGGGCGCCGAGGAGTGGATCGCTCGCGGCGCGCTGGCGCAGCGAGCGATCCACCTGGTCGATCCGTTCCACCGCCGCCCGGATACGCCGGGCGAGCTCCCGGAGGTCGTCGGTGTTGATGACGATGGTCGCCACGTCGGATCCTTCCCTCGTCGCCACCCGCGGTCACGCGGTCAGCTGCCGGCCTTGTAGATGGAGTCGCGGCGGACCATGACCTCGCGAGAGGCCTCGTCGAGCTGCTGCTGCAGCCGCTGGAGCATCGGCTCGAAGTCGCTCTGCCACGACTCGCGGAAGCGGTTCGAGGCCGGGCCGACCCAGTTGGTGTTTGCCAGCTGGCCCCTGATGGTGGTGAGCACCTGCGCGACCATGCCGGTCTGCTGGTCGAGACGGTTCTTCAGTGCCGTCATCTGCTCGTAGTCGATTGCCACCTCCATGGCGGCTCCTTTCATTCAGCGGCCCCGGGGCCGGTCTTCGACAATGGGGGCTCCCGAAGGACGCGATCGAGCAAGCCGGGGTCGGATCGGAGTTCCTCGATGGTGAGTTCCACTCCGATCACTCGGCCTCGCTCGGCGGGCCCTGTCATGCGTAACAGGTGGGCCTCGTCGGGTAGCGCGTTGGCGAGGATGTCGCCGAGCTCGTGTGTGGCGGCAGCCCACACCGTCCACCTTCGGCCACGCTGAACGGCGAGGCCTGCTCGATCCCCTTGGATGCCGCCGAGCAGCGACGCTGAAGCGTCATGCCCCTCGGACGTGAGAGCGATGGTGGGAACGGCTATAGGGAGGAGCGCTGCCAGCAGCGGTGTGGGGAGGTGCAACTCCGAGTTGCGAACCTGCACCAGGCCTCGTCGGAGCAAGGAGGCGCGCGCCGCTTCGAGGACAGCTCCTCGGTGGGACGGGCGCTGACGAAACAGGCCGATTAGGACCGCCAACTCGGTGTCGTCCAACTCCACTCGGTGATCGAGGGCCGGGATCGCCATGTCTGCATCTTCGGGGTGGCAACAGGACGGGACCGTGACGTAGTGCATGACGCATCTGTGCCGTCGGTCACGGACCCTCGACTGCGGTGAGCCGCGAGGTCGTTTCTGAAGACATCACACCTGGTCGTGAGGCCCACCAGAGGAGATGGCCCGCAACCTGCTCGCCTCAGGAGGGCGGGTATGGCTCGAATCCGTGCTTCTCCTGTTGGGCGCGGACATAGGAGATGATCGCCTCGACCTCGTCCCCGTCGAGTCCGGGGACCGGTTCCATGTCCCCGAAGTCCCAATGGTGAGCGACCGATCCGTTGGCGATCGCCGAGCGGAACGCTTCGTCGGGATGATGATCCGGTGCGTAGACCCTCGAGAAGTGCGACGGTCCCTTGTCGGTGCCACGCAGATCGGACCCGTGGCATGACGCGCACGACTCCTCGTAGAGAGCGGCGCCGTCAGGGGATCCGCCTCCAGACCGTGACTCGACCACCGACCTCTCGCCTGGGTCGGAGCAGGCGACGACCCCGATGGACAGCGCGACGAGCGCGGCCGGCGCGACGACGCGCCACACGTCAGACGGTTCGACCGAGGAAGGCTGCGAGCTGGGTTGCCGCGTTCGCTCCCTCTGGTACCGGCTGTTCGGCCTTGAAGATCGAGCCGTCCTCGGATCGGAAGCCCGGTTGGATCGTCTGACGTGCACCGGCGAGCAGTTGGGCCGCCAACTCCGGGGCAAGGTCGTTGCTCTGGCCCGTGGCGGTCGCGATGTCCCACGCATGGGTGAAGGTGTCGGTCGTGGCCATTCCGAGCAGCGCTGTGGCAGGCATGTCACCGAAGCCGGCGTTCACAGTCCGCTCCAAGGCGCCATCCTCGCCGAAGGCGGCGAGGCTCGCTGCGGCAGCGGCTGCGAAGTCGGACTGGAAGTCGCCGGCGGAGGATCCATCGCCGGTCTCGGTCATCTCCGCGCCGGTCATCCCGCATCGCGCCCAGTGCTGTGCGCCGATCAGGTGGTCGATGATCTGGCCGACGTTCCACTTCTCACACGGGGTCGCAAGGCTGAGCTGCTCCGCGGTCACCCTTGCCAGCACATCGGCGGCCACCTGCTGGGATTGCGCGAGTACATCAGGGTTCATGGCGGTCTCCTCGGTGTCGTTGCCCCGTCGATGGCCGACGGCGGGAATTGGACGCTATCGGGGTTGGGATGCCGCGGCGAGGCCCTCAGAGGTTCTCCATGACGATCCTCTGTGGGTCGCCCTGGTATTGACGGAGGCGCTCATAGCCCGCCGGCACCTCCTCCAGCGTCACTCGATGCGAGATCGCTGCCTCGATGTCGATTGCCCCGCACTCCTCGAGGCGTAGCACCTCGATCAGGTCCTCCTTGTGCGACGCGAAGGAGCCGATGACCGAGTACTCGAAGAGTGCGAACAGCGCCTGGGGGTGGGGGATGGGTGGCGCCGCCATTCCCACGCCCACCAACACCAGCCGTCCACCTGGAACCAGTGCCAGGCCGCCCAGGGTGGTGGTATCGGGGCGGCCCACGCACTCCAGAACCAACTCGGCGCCGCCGTCCACTGCCGCCAGCAACCCGCGACTCGCGGCGGTTGCGTCCGCGTCGTCGGCCACCAGTACGCCATCGTCTGCTCCTGATGCCATCGCGCGGGCCAGCGCGGCGGGGGAGCGGTCAACCGCGACCACGCGTCCCGCGCCGAGCTGCCGTGCCAACACGACCGCCATCGATCCGAGACCTCCGATGCCGATCACCACCACCTGCTCGCCGGGGTTCAGTCGACCGCGGCACTTCAGCGCGTGGTAGGGGCTGGCAACGCAGTCGGTGGCCACTGCTGCGGCGGCCATGGAGACCCCGTCGGGCACTCGCACCAAGCTTGAGGCAGCCACTGTCACGTACTCGGCGAACGCGCCGTCGAGGTGGAGGCCCGGTGCTCGCTGTTGGGGGCAGGCTTCGGGTGCACCGCTGCGGCAGGTGCGGCAGCGACCGCAGCCGTCGCTGATCGTGATGGCCACTCTGTCTCCCGGCTGCCACTCCGCGGCTTCGTCCCCGGCGCTCACCACGGTTCCGGACGGCTCATGGCCGAAGGTGACCGGCAGCGGCCCTGGAACCGGCATCCCCTCGAGGAAGTGCACGTCGGAGCCGCAGAGGCCACAGGCCGCCACCTTCACAAGCACCTCGTCGGGCCCGGGTGCCCGCACGGGGACCGACTCGACGCGCAGCCCCTCGGCGCTCCCGTGGAACCGGACGGCCTTCATCGTTGTCGGCACTGGACCTCCCACGGTCGAAACTCCCTGTAGCGATCATTCTAGGAAGTCGGTAGAGTGTCAACCAACCAGAAGAGGAGGTCCCCCATGAGCGAGCCCTGGAGCATGCCGTGGTCCGCACCCGTGTTCAGCCGGCCCCCACACGCCTGGAAGGGCGTGCGCTCGGTGGTCATGGCCTTCCGACCGGACCCCGACCGACTCGCCGCCGTCCTTCCCCCGATGCTCGAAGCGGGAGACGGGCTCGGCATGGTGTCGATGCTGAGCTACGGCTGGGGCGACGGCCACCGGACCCACCCCTTCAACGAGGCCGTGGTGCTGGTACCCGTGAAGCTCAACGGCACCGAGGGCAACTACGTGCCGTTCATCTACGTCACCACCGACGAGGCGATGATCGCGGGCCGGGAGATGGCCGGCTGGCCCAAGAAGCTGGCCGACATCTCCTGGGAGCGCGACGGTGACCGCTTCGCCGGATCGGTCACCCGGTGGGGGGTGACGATCCTCGAGGTGGAGGGCGACCTCTCCACGGCACCCGAGGACGACGGGTCGATCGCAGCGCTAATGGCCTCCGGGCAGAAGCCGACCTTCAACTACAAGCTGATCCCGGGTCCCGGCCACCGGATCGAGGTGGAGGAGATCACCTCGTCCTCGCTTCAGATCCTCCCATCCGATGTAGGAATCGGTGTGGGGCGGATCCGTACGGCGTCATCGGAGGATGATCCGCTCGCGGCACTTGTCCCGGGCGGAACGGGTCCACTGGTCGCCATGGTTTCGGACAACACGATCCCCCTCGGCGAAGTGGTGCATCGCGTCGAGCACAGCACGACAACACCTCTGGAGGTGTCGTGAACGGCCCGCTGGGGTTGAGCTCCGCTCAGTGTGAGGCGCGTGAGTGGGCGAAGGAGTTCGCGCGTCGCAGCATCGCCCCCCGTGCCCTGGAGCTCGACGACAACCCCGACTCGCCCGAACGCGATGCGTTGTTGAGAGAGGCCGCGGCCGCAGGGATCCTGGGTGTCTCGTTGCCCGAGGTGTTGGGCGGAAGCGGAATGGACCAGATCTCGGGCGCGCTGGTGACCGAGGAGCTGGCCGCGGCGTGCAGCGGCTGCGCCGTGCTCTTCGGCGCGACCACGTTGGGGATGCTGCCGATCCTCCTGTCGTTCGACCCGGGCCTCATCGGCCGATTCGTGATGCCCCTGGTGGAGTCGTGGAACACCGACGAACCGAAGGTCGCGGCTCTGGCGGCGACCGAGCCGGAGATGGGATCGGACTTCATCATGGGCCACCCCACCGGCCGGCAGGGCACCCGCGCACGCAAGGTCGATGGGGGCTACGAGCTGAGCGGTACCAAGGTCTTCATCTCCAACGGGTCCCTGGCCGAGGTGGTCACGGTGTTCGCCCGGCTCGACCCGCCTCTCACCGGTGTCTCGAATCCTGTGAGAGAGAACATGGTCTGTCTCGCGGTGCCTGCGGACTCGCCGGGGTTCTCGGTGGGTCAGGTGTTCGACAAGATGGGCCAGCGCGCGTGCCCCGCCGCCGAGTTGGTCTTCGACGAGGTCTTCGTTCCAGAGGAGAACCGTGTAGGCGCGGAGGGCGACGGTTGGAAGATCAACCGGACCGTCATGAGCGTCACCCGTTCCCCGGTGGGTGCGATCGCGGTGGGGATCGCCCGCAGCGCCTTCGAACACGCCCTCACCTACGCCGAGGCCCGGGTGCAGGGCGGGTCGCCCATCGTCGGCCATCAGGCGACACAGCTCATGCTGGCCGACATGGCGATCCGGGTGGACGCCGCGCGTCACCTCGTGCACGAAGCGGTGCGTGCGATCGAGTTGGGCCAACCCAGCCTCAGGTTGTCGTCGATGGCCAAGACCTTCGCCTCCGACGCCGCAGTCGCCAACGCGCTCGATGCCGTCCAGATCATGGGTGGCTATGGCTACATGCGCGAGTACGGCGTGGAGAAGCTGCTGCGCGACGCCAAGCTCACCCAGATCTACGAAGGCACCAACCAGATCAACCGCTTCGAGATCATGGAGTCGCTCGCTGCCGAAAGGGCCTGAGCACCACGAGGCCGGCTGGTCGAGGTGAGTAGTCCCAAGGCGAGTAGTCCCAAGGGCGAACTTGCGTACGGATCCGGCGCCGGGCGACGGAAACGTACGCAAGTTGGCGGGACTCGCCGAGCCGTCTGGCACAACGAAACCACCAGGCAACCCGGCCCCACCCCCAACCGACCACTGCCCCCTGGGAACCGACCGTCTAGATGACGACCTCGATCGACACACCGACACAGCGGTCGGCGGGAATCGGCTGCCATTCGGTCGGGGCGTAGGCGAGGTGGCCGTAGCCGCCGGCCAGCCCCAGAGGCTTCACCACGCCGGGCTCCACCTCGTTCGGCCCGTCGCCTCCGGGGAACATGAACCCCTCGAAGCCGTTGTAGACGGTCAGCGCGCCGGGCCGCTGCGCGGGGCTGATGCGGACCGCCACCGTGAAGGAGCCGTGGTCGTTCCACACCCGGACTTCCTCGTCGTCGTCGACGCCCAACTCGGTGGCGTCGTGCGTGTTCATCAGCAGGAACGGCTTGCCGCGGTGGGTCTCCAAGAGCACGGGGTTGGTGGTGTTCATCGCGTGGATCGACCAACGGTTGTGGCCGCTGGAGAGCTGGAAGCGGTGATCGGCGCCCCCCAGCGGTGGCGGCTCCTTGTGCGCCGGCAGTGCTTCGCCCGCGGCCATGAACCAGGGGTGCTCCAGTAGGAACTGGGCCCGGCGGGTCAACGTGGGGTAGGGGTGTCCCAGCTCCACGTGGTTCCGCAGCGGCACATGGGTCTCGTCCTCGGGGAACGGTGAGGCCTGCCCCTGGGCCATCGCCATCATCCCCCAGTCGGCGTAGCGGGTGAAGCCGTCGCGTCGGAGGGTCTCGAGTGACGTGCCGGCCGGCAGGTTTCCGATCATCTCGGCGTCACGGATCATCTCGTCGGCCAGATCCTCTTCGTTGCGGATCGCCCCGCCGAATGTGAACTGCCCGACCAGCTCGTCGAATCGGTGGACGGTGCCGCCCGCGCCCTGGTACGACTCCACGCCCCGTGCATGTGCGCGCCGGGCCAGCGACTCCAACAGTTCGGTGAGGATCCACCACTCACCGCGTGCCTCCCCCGGCGGGTCGACGGCCGCGTCGCTGAAGGCGAGGGTCATCGTCCACGGCGTCTGCATGCCGAAGCCGGTCTTCTCGTAGGTCCCCGCCGCGGGCAGGACGATGTCGGCGTAACGAGCCGTCTCCGACATGCGGATGTCGATGACCACGATCTTGTCGAGTTGAGGCCAAAGACGCTCCAGCAGGACCGCCTTGCCTCCTCTCGTTCGGCGCAACATGTTGCCGGCGATCTCGATCAACACCCTTGGAGGGTGCTGGTCGTCGGGACGGTTCACGCCGTTCCACCAACCCTGGGCCTCGGCCTCGGCCAGGTAGTCGCCGAAGGAGCGCAGCCCGGTGCCGGCCAGAGCCGGGCTGTCCATCCTCTCGGCGAACCCGGCGTGGCGGTACCAGAAGAAGGCGGGTGGAACCATCCCGATTCCGGAGGACAGCATCCGCATCATCTGGCCGGTGGCGAGCTCGGGGGTGAGCGTCTCGTCGGCCTCCTGGAGCATCGTGCGAGTGGCGTTGAGCATCTCCACCAGCGAAGTGGTGGCCTCCACGCCGGTGGTGGGTTTCGACATGGCCAGCAGGTGGCCGTCGAAGAGGCCCGTCGCCCAACCGCCCACACCCGCGCCCTTGCGGCCCCAGTTGCCGGTCAACCCCAGCAACAGGAGCACCGAGCGCGCGATCAGGTCGCCGTGGAAGTACTTGGACATCCCGCCGGGCACCAGCACGTGGGTCCGCCCGCTTGCCACCTGGCGGGCGAGGGTGCGGATCGTTCCCGCCTCGACCCCGCATACAGCCACGGCCTGCTCGGGTGTGTGGTCACGGTCGAGTTGGCGATGCAGGACGGCCAACAGCGGCTCGGCCTCCACCTCCGTGCCGTCGTGGAGGGCGACGCTCCAGCGTCCCTCCAGCTCCACCGTCGAATCGCGGGAGTTCGCCCACAGGTCACGCGGGTCGGCGGCCGTGGGTCCTTCCTCCGCGGTGGCCAGCAGGAAGCGGTCGTCGCGCCCGCCGGCGACAAGATCCGACTCCCGCAGGAAGCGGCCGTCGTCGGTTCGTACCAACAGCGCCAGGTCGGTCTGTGAGGACACGAACTCCGTGTCGATGAGGCCTTCGTCGAGCACCACTTGGCACATGGCGAGCGCGAACGCCGCGTCGGTGCCGGGACGCACCGGGACGTGGAGGTCGGCGTGGCTGTGGCTCGGGCTCACATCGGGCGAGATCAACACCACCTGTGCGCCGTGGTAGCGGGCCTCGGGTATGTAGTGGAACACCGGGATCGTGGTGAAGGCCGGGTTCGAGTGCCACATGAGGATCGTGTCGCTGTGGAAGAGATCGTCATAGGAGTACGTGGGGTAGAACTTGCCGTAGACCTGATGGAAGCCGGCCCAGAAGTCGTTGATCGAGCCGTTCACGTCGAGCACCGTTGCGCCCAGGGTGGTTCCGAACCGAAGCGCGGGCGCAACCATCCCGATCTCCGGCGAACCTTCCTGCACCACCGCCTCGGGACCGATCTCGTCGATCGCGTCGAGGATCGCATCTGAGATCTCCTCCAGAGCCTCGCCCCAGCCAATGCGCTCCCAGCGTCCGCTTCCGCGGTCGCCGACCCGGCGCATGGGGTGGACCAGCCTGTCGGGGGAGTGGAGTTGGCTGCTCCAGGCCAGACCCTTTTGGCACACGAGCGGGTTCATGTCGGGCACGCCCGGCTCCATCACCGGGAGGTTGCCGGAGGACTCCTCGCGCACAACGATCCCGTCGCGGACGAAGGCGTTGAGCGAGCAGCTCCCGGGAAGGCAGTCGACACAGTGACTCACCTTCACCACCCGATCCCAGGGGCCGCCGGCTCGTTTGCGGTAGGCGGCCTCGGTGGCAGTGTCGGCGCGATGTCGGGCGATGGGTGCGGTGGGCGGCTTGTTCATTGATCCGATGTCCGATCGTTGAAGAGGAGTTCGATCGATGCGGCGAGCAGCTCGAAGTGCTCGTCGAGGTTCACCTCGGGATCGGCCTGTCTGGCGATGAAGAGACCGTCGACCGACGCCATGGTCAGCACCGCGGCGCGTCGGACGAAGGTCTCGTCGTCGAGGCCGTGCAGCGCGAGGAACATGGTGAAGCCCCGTTCGATGCGTTCGAGGCTGCGTTGTCGCACGGTGAGGAAGATGCGACGCGCTCGGGGCTCGTCTGCCCGGCTTTCGAGCGCGAGCATGAGTCCGAATCGGAGGAAGTCGGGGTGGTCGATGAGGCTGCCGGCTTCGTGTCTGAGCACGGCGGCGACCATCTCGCGGTGTGTCATGGTCGGCGTGAGTTGGACCGACTCGTCGAGCCCGGCCTCCCACTCGTCGAAGCTGCGCTGGATCACCGCTGCGATGAGGTCGTCCTTGTTGCCGAAGTGCCAGTAGATGGAGCTGACCGGCAGCCCCGACCGCTCACTCACGAGCGAGACGGTGGTGCCCTCGTAGCCGCGTTCCGCCGCTATCTGGATGACCGCGTCAAGGATGCGTTGTCGCGACTCCTCGCCCTGCTGGTGGCGCCGGGGCGTCTTGGGTCCCATAGCGACAAAGATACTCGTCGCTGGAGCGATGGTTCCAGGGAATTCGGAAGATCGCCGACACCATCGTGAGTCCACCTGATAGCGTCGGCAAACCGAGTAATGGGGAGAGAACTCTGATGTCAACAACACGCTCACGTGCGCGCGCATGCGCAGCAGTCCTGCTCGGGCTCGCCACCCTGGTCGGTGTCGCCTGCGCGCCGCAGCCCACCGCGCCCTTTTACGGCATCACCTTCAACGCGCCGTCGGTCGGCTACATCGGCCAGACCTTCACGCCCACCGCGAAGGCGACCTCCGGTCTGCCTGTCCAGCTTGCGCTCGACCCGACTAGCACCGGCTGCTCCTTCGTCGATGGCATCGTGAGCTTCGAGAGCATCGGCTCGTGTGTCATCAACGCCAACGAGCCCGGCGATGCGACCCATCTCCCGTCCAAGCAGGTCCAGCGCACGATCAGGGTCTACGAGTGCCCTCCGCTTCGTGAGGGTCTGTGGACCGGTCCGCAGAACATGTCGGCCTACGTGTACGTCGCGGGCAACGTCTTCTACGGCACGATCGACCTCTCGGCCTTCGGCGCGGGCGTCCAGCCCTTCCAGGGCACCGTCGAATGTCAACGGGCCACCATGGTCTTCAACGGCGTCTCGTTGGCCGGCACGCTGTCGCCCGACGGGTCGACGCTGTCGAGCAGCTACCAGGGCATCGCCATCGTGCTGCACGCCCCGGCGGCCTGAACACCGGCTGCCGTCGCCGCCCCGGCGGCATACGCCAGACGCCACATCACCTCGAGGTCTCTTCCCGATAGTCGCACGGTGAGCTCTTTCAGCGAATGGCGGCGTTCGTAGCGGGCGTGTAGGTGATGTGATCGATGTGGAACTCGAGGTAGCCGAACGGCGCCTCGCCCTCGGGGTGCCACCACCCCTGGCCGAAGGTCGCCACCCGTGAGCCGGAGAAGTCCCTGTAGTCGGCCAGCGGAGTCGACCAGCGCTGCGGGAGCAGGGTCTTGTCGGCCATGGTCCGGTAGCGGTCGTCGGAGACGAAGTCGACGAGTTGGTCGTCGTCGTCGAAGATCAGCTCGGCCCTCACCGTGTGGCCCGCGTTCGTGTAGACGGCACGGACACGACGTTCACCCAGGATCGTCCATTCGATCGGTGCGTCGGCCAGGGCGCCAGGGGCCATGATGCACATGTCGTTGAGCAACGTCACCGTCTCTGCGCGGTCCATCTCGGGGCCCTTGGCATCGACGACGGTCAGCAGCGACGCCACCTTCACACGCATGGTCGCAGCGGACCCTTCATAGACGTGGAGCACGTCGGCGGGAACGCCTCGCATCGTCGCGTCCATGTAGAAGACCCGGCCGAGCCCGGATCCGTAGGTGTTGACCTGCTCGCCTCGCCAGGGCATCCACGCTTCGTCGGGACCGCTTCGGATGCGCCCGTGGATGACGGCCCGGAACCCGCCGACCCGGGGTTTGCCGATGGCGCCGACCGCAGCGATGTAGCGAGCAACGACTGCGGGCAGATGCGCGAGGTCCTCCGGTTGGAGAAGGGCGGCCGGATCACCGGAGACGGCCGGCTTCGCGCTGAACGGGGCGCTACGGCGGCGGTACTCGGATCGCAGACCCGTCGGGCCCTCGGCGAAGAACCCGAACATGACAGCAACGAGAAGGATGACGTTGCCGACGGTGCCGGCCTTCGCGTCGGACCATGACGTGATGATGACGGCCTGGGAAAGGACGACCGCGACGATGCCGACGATCCACCACCACGTCACCCGCGAGGCGAACAGAACCCCGGTCGTGGTGACCACGACACCAGCGGCCAGCCAGGCAAATGCCATTCCCTTGCCGATGGGCTCGGAGAGTTGTGCCACCTCTGTCCATCCGAATCCCTTGGCGACGCCGAGCAGGTGGATGAGTCCATGGATCACGATCAGTGCTGCGACAACCCAGTGGACGGCGTGTCTCATGTCGGGCTCCTTGGCGGCGTGGAAGCGTGCTCGCCCGAAGAGTAGTGAGCGAATTCAGTTTGCATATAGCACGTTTGTACGTGCATGTTTCAATCGATGATCCGGCGGGGTATCCGTGAGGAGGTGGTTATCTCCAGAGGCGACCTCGACGACACCTCCGAGCCCCTGGGGGTGGGGTCGGTAGCGCAGGTCCAAGCCGGTATGTCTGTCTCCCGAAGGCGGTACCCTCTCTGCCGGCACATCCTCCACCGCCTGGAATCCCTCAAGAACTGAGGGGGAGTGATCCGGCTGCGGAGGCGCCCCCTCCTGCCTCATACCCCCGGCCCCTGCTGCCTCAAACCGATTCTTGAGGCACGCAGGCCCGGTTTCCGCACCCTGATGCCTCATGAATGAGTTTGAGGCACAGCGGCCCGGCCCGTCCTGCCTCATGACTCCCGGCCCGTCCTGCCTGAAAGCCCCGCGCCCGCTCTCCCGGCAGAAGGGTCGGGGCCGGCACCGCCGAGCGGTGGGCCAACTCAGCGCAGACCCGGCATCAGGAATTCGCGGAGGAACGCCGCGGTCTGTTCCGGGTCGCTGATGTCGAAGCTCAGCGAGGGCGTGGCGGCCAGTGAGAACACGACCCGGGCGATCCACTCCGCGGCGCGGCGGATGTCGAGGTCGGCACGCGTCTCGCCGTGGTCCCTCGCGGTTTCGATGAGCGGCAGGATCGTCTCCATTGCCATCATCAGCAGCTCGCGGGACTCGGTGGTGACGGTCCGAGCCAACGAGTCGGGGTCCACGCGCTGCATCGCGACGCTGATCGGGTCCTCCCGGATCAGGCGGATCATGATCCGGGCGACTTCCTCGATCTGAGCGGACAGCCCGTCGATGCGTGAGGTCCTGTCGCGGACCTCCTCGAGGTAGACGGCGGTGCGACTGGTGACCACCTGGAGGTGCAGAGCCGCCTTGTCGGGGAAGTGCCGGTACACGCTGCGGCGTGACAGACCTGCCTCGCGGGCGATGTCCTCCATCGACGTCTTCTGGTAGCCGTAGTGCGAGAAGCACTTCTCGGCGGCGTCGAGGATGCGCTTGGCGTTCGCGGGCTTGTCGTCGTCGCCGGATTCGTCGGAGGCGGGAGTCTCTTCTCGCAGCATCGTCCCCTCCTCGGTCGGGCGCGCAATCCGCGGCGACGTCTGTCACATGAGCATAGCGCGACGACTCACTTGCACACTGCACGAATCCTGATAGTGTGTGCCACACCTGAAACGGTCCGCTGACGCCCAGGGGGGCCTCCATGCCGACGACCTACGACGCGATCATCATCGGAGCCGGCCACAACGGCCTGTGCACCGCCGCCTACCTGGCTCGCGCCGGGCTGAAGGTGGCGATCATCGAGCGCCGCCACGAAGAGGGTGGGGGAGCCAACACGGAGGACCCGGTGGTCTCGGGGTTCCGCTTCAACCTGCACGCCAACTACATGGAGTTCTTCGACATCATCCCGATGATCGAGGACTTCGACCTGGAGAACTGCGGGCTGCGCTCCATCACACCCGAGAACCAGGCCGGCATCGCGTTCTCCGACGGTCGCCCGCCGATCGTGCTGCACCGCAAGGATCTTCTGCACAAGACCCACGCCAGCATCTCGCGGTACTCCAAGGCCGACGCCGACACCTACGTCGAGATCCAGAACCGCACCAAGGACTTCGGCATGTTCCTGGGCATGGGCATCTACAACCCGCCCTTCGAGGGGATGGACCAGGCCCAGGCCGAGCTGGTCGAGTCGATGTACTCCGACATGGGCGTCACCGCCAAGGACGCGGCGAAGACGCCGAAGGTGATCATCGACGAGATGTTCGAGTCACCCGAGCTGCGCACGCTGATGTACCGCCTCAGCGTGGAGTTCGGCGTCGGCATCGACACCGCCGGCGCCGCCGGCATGATGCTCACGGCCCTGCCCTGGATGATCGGCTGCTGGCGTATCGCAAAGGGCGGAACCCACACGCTCGCCAAGGCCATGACCCAGGCCTGCTACGCGCACGGCGTCGATCTCATCGAGAACACCGAGGTCGAAAAGATCATCATCGAGGACGGCCGTGCCGTCGGGGTCATCGCCCGGGGCAAGGAGTTCCGTGCCACCAAGTGCGTCGTCACCAACGCGGACCCCAAGCAGACCCTCCTGCAACACGTCGGCGAGGAGCACCTGCCGGCGCAGTGGGTGCGCCGGGCCAAGAACTTCCGCTTCGGACCCAGCCACGTTCTGGCCACACCGATGTACTGCCTCTACGAGGCGCCCGACTACTCCTCGGCGCGCTGGGATCCCGACATCAACAAGACCCACTACACGGTGGTCGGCTACGACACCCCCGAGGAGTGCATCCGCTACATCCGCGACGCCTACTCGGGGATCATCCCCGAGCCCGCGGCGGGCACTTGGGTCAACAGCCTGTGGGACCCGTCCCAGGCACCCGAGGGCAGACACTCCGCAACCGGCTGGTACTTCTTCCCCTGTGCGAGCGAGGTCTCCGCGGAGGATTGGGCCGAGGTCCGTGCCACCTACAACGACCGGTTCCTCAAGCGCTGGGAGCAGTTCGCTCCGAACATGACCCGCGACAACGTGATCGCGGACGCGCTCTACACGCCCGACCAGATGGAGCGGAAGAACTACATGTGGGAGGGCGACTTCTCCAACGGCGAGATGTCGCCCGACCAGATGGGGCCGAACCGGCCCTGGCCCGAGGCGGCCGACTATCGGTTGCACGTTCCCGGCCTCTACCTGTGCGGTCCCTCCGCCTATCCCGGCGGCGGCATGCACGCGGCGCCCGGCTACAACGCCTACAAGGCAATCGCTGAAGACCTCGGTCTCCCGTCTCCGGCAACAGAGCGGGGGTACTGAGTTGAACGGGTCGGGAATCGGATAGAGGGGGAGGGTGCGTCGATGAGCAACGTCTATGACGCCATCGTGATCGGAGCGGGCCACAACGGCCTTTGCACCGCCGCCTACCTGGCCCGCGCCGGGTTGAAGGTGGCGATCATCGAACGGCGCCACGAAGAGGGGGGCGGGGTAAACACGGAGGAACCCGTCGAGTCGGGGTTCCGCTTCAACCTGCACGCCAACTACATGGAGTTCTTCGACATCATCCCGATGATCGAGGACTTCGACCTGGAGAACTGCGGGCTGCGTTCCATCACGCCCGAGAACCAGGCGGGCATCGCCTTCGCGGACGGCCGGCCGCCGATCGTCCTGCACCGCAACGACATGCTCGACAAGACCCATGCCAGTATCGCCCGCTACTCCAAGGCCGACGCCGACACCTTCATGGAGCTCAAGCAGCGGACCATGGACTTCGGCATGTTCCTGGGCATCGGCATCTACAACCCGCCCTTCGACGGGATGAACGAGGCCCAGGCAGCGATGTTGGGCGACATGTTCGGCGACATGGGCATCGGCCCGCACTTCGCGGTGAAGTCCCCCAAGGCGGTCATCGACGAGCTGTTCGAGTCGCCCGAGATGCGCACTCTGCTGTACCGCATGGCCGTCGAGTTCGGTGTGCCGCTCGACCAGGCGGGCACCGGTGGCATGGTTCCCACCGCGCTCATGTGGATGGTGGGGCGCTTCCGCATGGCCAAGGGCGGCACCCACACCCTCGCCAAGGCGATGACCCAGGCGTGCTACGCGTACGGCGTCGACCTCATCGAAAACGCCGAGGTCGACAAGGTCATCGTCGAGGACGGCCGGGCGGTTGGCGTGGTGGCCCGCGGCATGGAGTTCCGCGCCGAGCGCTGCGTCGTCGCCAACGCGGACGTGCGTCAGGTGATCGTCGATATGGTCGGTCCCGACCACGTGAGCCCGCTGTTCTACAAGCGGGCCAAGGACTTCCGCTACGGCCCCAGCGGTGTGCTGGCCACACCGATGCTGTGCCTCTACGACGCGCCGGCGTACACCTCGGCGCGGTGGGACCCCGACATCGACCGCTGCTTCTACACGGTGGTCGGCTACGACCAGCCCGAGGACGTCGAGCGATACATCCGCGCCGCGCACTCCGGGTGGTTGCCGGAACCCGCGGCCGGCACGTGGGTCAACACGCTGTGGGACCCGTCCCAGGCGCCGGCGGGTCGGCACTCGGCCACCGGCTGGTTCTTCTTCCCGATGGCGTCGTACTTCACCGCGGAGGAGTGGGCCGAGATCCGCGTGTCGTACATGGAGAAGTTCCTCGACCGCTGGGGTGAGTTCGCCCCGAACATGAACCGCGACAACGTGATCGCGAAGAAGCTGTACACGCCCGATCAGATGGAACGGAAGAACCTGATGTGGGAGGGCGACTGTCTGCTGGGCGACATGGCGCCCGACCAGATGGGACCGAACCGGCCGTGGCCGGAGGCGGCGGACTACCGCCTCGAGGTCGACGGGCTCTACCTGTGCGGACCGTCCGCATACCCGGGCGGGGGCGTGCACTCCGCACCGGGGTACAACGCCTACAAAGTGATCGCCGAAGATCTGGGCCTTCCGAGCCCGGTTACCGAGAGGGGATATTGAGATGCCCGACGTATACACCGGAGACTGGTACGAGGCGGTGAAGGAGGCCATCAACCTTGCGGTGGCCAAGATCCCCAACGCCCCGACCGACTCCTTCACCATCCAGGTCGAGATCGTCGGCGACGGCAGCTCGCCCTACGTTCCCGACGACGGCGTCCTCAAGTTCCTGATCCGCCTCGAAGGTGGCCTCTGCGCCTGGTACCGCGAGATCGAGGACGACGATCCCACGGTGAAGCTCGACTACCGCTTCACGGGTCCCGCCACCGTCTTCGACGAGATCGCCGCCGCTGCGGCCGACCCGATCGACGCCGCGCTCTCCGGTGCTATCAAGGTGCGGGGCGACATGCGCTTCCTCATGCGTCAGGCCGAGATGGTGCAGGTGCTGCTCGAGGCCTACTCGCAAGGGGTCGACACCACGTGGCCCAAGGGCCGTCCGCCATATGAGGGGTGAGTGAAGTGACGCTGAAGGACACCTACGACGCAATCATCATCGGTGCGGGCCACAACGGCCTCACCCTCGGTGCCTACCTGGCCCGCAGCGGCCTCGACGTGATCGTGCTGGAACGCCGTCACGAAGAGGGCGGCGGCCTGTGCTCCGAGGAGGTCACCCGGGCCGGCTTCGTGCACAACATGCACGCCAACTACCACACCTTCGTCGACATGGCCCCGCCGGTGGCCGACCTCGACGTGCGGGGCCACGGCATCGAATACGTGCGCCCCGAGGTGCAGATGGCGTCGATCTTCGACGACGGCACCGCGCTCACCGTGCACACCGACCAGGAGAAGACCCTCGCCTCGATGGCGCGGTTCAACGAGGAAGACGCCGCCACCTTCAAGCGCCTCTACGACGAGGCGCACGGCTTCGTCGACCTGCTCCTCGGCACCCTCATGTACCAGCCGCCGCTGAACGTGAAGGAGCTCACCAAGGCGCTGGGCACCTTCGGGGTGGAGGACCGCTCCGAGTTCCTGTCGGTGAAGCTGCGCCGGGAGACGATCAACCAGTTCCTCGATCGCCACTTCAAGGACGAGCGCATCAAGGCCCACCTGGCCTTCCACGGTGCCGTCTGTTCCTACACCAACGACGTGCAGGGCCTCGCCATCGGCTACCCGCTGCTGGTCGGCAAGATCGACAACTGGCACCTGTGCCTGGGCGGCTCACACCGCCTGGCTCACGCCCTTTGGCGCGACCTCGCCCAGCACGGCGGTGTCATGTGGTCCGACGCCGAGGTGACCAGCGTGATCGTCGACGGCAACCGTGCCGTGGGTGTGCGCACCGCGGATGGCATCGAGCTGAAGGCCCGCAAGCTGGTGGCGTCGACGGTGTCGGTCGAGCAGACCTTCCTCGAGTTCATCGAGCCGTCCGCTCTGTCCGAGGAGTTCACCCAGGATGTGAAGTCGAAGGTTGCGCACAAGGACTGGTCGCTGTTCTCGGTGCACCTGGCCATGAACGCCTTCCCCGACTACATCGCGTCCGAGTTCGATCCCGATGTGAACCGGGCGTGGGTTGTGAACCTCGGTGTCGACTCACCGCAACGGCTCAACGACGACTGGGTCAAGATCCGCAAGGGTCAGCTCGTCGATCCCCAGCCGAACGCCGCGGTCAACTCGCTGTACGACCCCACCGACGCGCCTCCTGGATTCTCGACGGGCCTGCTGCGTCAGTTCGCGCCGTTCGCGCTGGCGGATGGCGGTGAGGGCGCATGGGACGACCTCGGTCGCTGGTACGGGCGCAAGTGCATCGACGCCTGGCGTCGCTACGCACCGAACCTCACCGACGACACCATCTTGGACTGGTCGGTCTTCACGCCACACGACATCGCCCGCAAGCTGCCGAACATGGTCAAGGGCGACTGGATGATGGGTGAGATCAGCCTGGCCAACATGTTGGATCAGCGTCCCCTGCCCGAACTGGGCCAGTACCGCACCCCGGTCGAGGGGCTCTACATGGCGGGCAGCACCCAGCACCCCCACGGGTTCATCACCTTCGGGCCGGGCTACAACGCCCTCCAGGTCATCGCCGACGACCTGGGCATCGACAAGTGGTGGCAGCAGATCTGATGGCGGCCGCACCTGTCGTCACCTACGCGGATGGCGACGACGCCTCGGGGATGGCCGTCATGTTGGGCGGCCTCCTCGAGGACAACCTCCGCGACTACCCGTCGCGGGCCCGAGCCTCGAAGCTGGCCCGCGGCAAGGTCGTGCTGAGTGCATCGGACCGCAACATCTCGGTGACGCTGTCGTTCCAGGGCGACGAGGTGGTCATCTCCAACGGTGGCGCCGAGGGTGTGTCGGTGCTGGCGGGGCCGTGGTTGGAGATGGCGAAGCTGTGCAGCGGGCAGGTCAACCCGGCCAAGGCCGTCGCCCGCCGGGAGCTGAGCATCAAGCCGAAGCGTGGACTCAACGCGGTTGCGGCCGCGGGGTACGCGCTGTCGATCCCACCGTCGTTCTACGGCGACGAGGAGGCGATGGCGCAACGTCGCCGCCAGGTGGTCATCGCCGTGGCGTCAGCCGCTGGGGTCGTATTGGTGGTCGCGGTCATTCGCCGCCGTAGACGGGCCAGGCGAACCGCTATCGGGTGATCCTGGCCGCTTCGACGAGTGCTCCCAAGAGTTCCAAGCGAACTTGCGTACGGATCCGGCGTCCGCCGACGGAAACCTACGCAAGTTCGGTGTCATTGGCCGGAGTCGTGGCGGGTCCCCGCTCAGTGACGAGCTGCGCCGCTGGTGTCGATCGCCGCGTAGTCGATGATGACGAACAGCGCTTCGACATCGGCTACCACGGTGCCGTCGCGGCGGGCGTCGCCGCGCACCACCACCTTGCGGCCGTCCTGCTTGTGAACCCAGGCCCGAAGCTGCATTGGTTCGTCTATCGGGATGGGGGAGCGGTAGTGGACGGTGAGGCGTGCGGTGGCGCCCATCGTGTCGAGCAGGTTGAGCGCGGCCCCTGCGAAGTCGTCGAAGATCCCGGCCAGAACCCCGCCGTGGCCCCGGCCGGGAGCGCCTCCGTGCATGTGGGAGAGGATGATCTCGGTCTCCACGGCCTCTTCGCTGAAGCTCAGCTCCATCGGCAGAGCGGCGGGGTTGGCGGCGCCGGCGATAGCCCGGTACGGGAAGCCGGTGCGCCGTCCTTCCTCGGTGTCGGGTGCGTTCATCCCCGCCACGAGGCCGGCCTGGCGGTCCCACGGCGGCGCCTCGTCAAGTCGTGCCGACAGCTTGCGGGCCACCTCGGTCACCTCGGCGACGATCTCGTCATCGAGCTCTCGGTCGGTGAAGAGGTTCAGCGTCTCCCGCAGAGCCGCTGCGGCTTCGAAGAGGCGGTCGAAGGCGTCTCCGGCTGGCTGGTCCATCGCCGCAGAGGGTAGGAAGGGCGGCGCTCGCCGGGCAAAGGGGCGACGGGTCGTGATGGTTTCAACGCAAGGAGATGCGCCATGGGTACACCGGTGATCGTCGAGGCGGTCCGCACGCCGATCGGCAAGCGCGGCGGCTGGCTGTCGGGAGTCAAGGCGAACCGGCTGCTGTCCACTGTGCAGGCCGAGGTGGTCAAGCGAGCCGGCATCGACCCAGGTGAGGTCGAGCAACTCGTGGGGGGCTGCGTTTCGCAGGCCGGGGAGCAGGGGATGAACGTGACCCGAAACGCCTGGCTGTACGCGGGCCTGCCCTTCCATGTGGGGGCGACGACGGTGGACTGCCAGTGCGGCTCGGCCCAGCAGGCCAACCACATGATCGCCGGGATGATCGCCACCGACAGCATCGACGTGGGCATCGGCTGTGGGGTGGAGACCATGAGCCGCGTGCCGCTGGGTTCCACGGTGATGCACGGCCCTGGCTACTGCTGGGACGACGAGTTCACAGTTGATATCCCCGATCAGTTCGTGGCCGCGCAGCGCATCGCCGAGAAGTGGGACATCTCCCGAGTCGATGTCGATGAGCTGGGAGTCGCCTCCCAGCAGAACGCCGCGCAGGCGTGGGCCGAGGCCCGCTTCGACCGCGAGATCGTGACCCTCGAGGCGCCGGTGGTGGGCGCCGATGGTCAGCCGAGCGGCGAGACGATGATCGTGGAGCGCGACCAGGGTCTGCGGGACACCACGATGGAGTCGTTGGCCAGGCTGAACCCCGTGATGGAGGGCCACGTTCACACCGCGGGCAACACGTCGCAGATCTCCGATGGCGCCGCCGCGGTGTTGTGGATGTCGGAGGATCGTGCAAAGGCCGAGGGTCTGCGTCCCCGTGCGCGCTTCGTGGCCCAGGCGCTGATCGGCTCGGACCCCTACTTCCATCTCGACGGGCCGATCGCCGCCACGGAGCGGGTGCTGGAGCGCACCGGTATGACCCTCGACGACATCGACATCGTCGAGATCAACGAGGCGTTCGCGTCGGTGGTGGTGTCGTGGGCCCGGGCGACGGGTGCCGACATGTCGAAGGTGAACGTCAACGGCGGCGCGATCGCCCTGGGGCATCCGGTGGGCTGCACAGGCAGCCGGCTCATCACCACCGCGTTGCACGAGCTGGAGCGCTCCGACAAGCAGTTCGCGCTGATCACGATGTGCTGCGGCGGCGCGCTGGCCACCGCGTCGATCATCGAACGAATCTGACCCCCGATCCCCGAACCGGCGCTCACCGGGGGTTGGGGCCGGCTACCAGGAGGGAAGGACTGGAGCTCCCCGGTCAGAAGGTTGGGAATATGTTCCCGTCCACGCCCGCATGTGTTGACACTATCCTGTGAATTTCGTACACCGGAACGTCACTGACGTGTTCTCTGTGAATTTCGGGGGTTTCCAATGTCAAGGCAGCTCGGTTTCGGTTTGGATGTCCTGGCCATCCTGATCCTCGTGTTCGGTATGTACTTCCCGCGTCACCGCCGACGCGACCTGATCGTCTCGTACCTGGCGATGAACATCGGGGTGGTGTCGGTGGCGTCGGCACTCACCTCCGCCAAGGTGGACGCCGCGGGGCTGGGCTTCGGCCTATTCGCCGTGCTGTCGATCATCCGCCTCCGCTCCTTCGAGCTTGATCAGCAGGAGGTGGCCTACTACTTCGTGGCGTTGGCGCTCGCGGTGTTGGGTGGTGTCCCGATCGCGCCCGAGTGGCTTGCCCCGGTTCTCATGGCGGTGTTGCTCCTTGCGATCTACGTCGGTGATCACCCCGCGCTCTTCCACGACTACAAGTTCCAGACGATCAACCTGGATCGCGCGATCCCCCAGGAAGACCGTCTCATCGCGCACATCGAGCGGCTCACCGGAGCACGCGTCCGTGGTGTGTCGATTCGGAAGATCGACACGGTCAACGACACAACCCTTGTGGATGTGAAGCTCCAGCTTCCGCGGAACGCAACTGCCGTGGCCGAGGAGTCGCTACTGGTTGAAAGCGTTTCGTCGTGAAGCTGCTTGGTGGGGAATTGCTGGAACCGATCGCGGAGTTCCCCGCGATCGGGCTCGACGAGATCATCGCCGCCGCCGATCTCCAGACCAGGAGGGATCGCAAGTACCTGCTCCCGGCGAAGACCGCCACGAAGCTCCTGTCGGGAGTCGGAGCAAGGGCGCTGGAGATCGACGGGCTGCGGAGCTTCAGATACGAGTCGGTCTACTTCGACACCGACGGACGCGACAGCTACCTCCTGGCTGCCCGTCAGCGACCACGGCGGTTCAAGGTGCGTACCCGCACCTACCTCGACAGCGACGAGTGCATGCTGGAGGTGAAGGTCAGGGATCACCGCGGCAACACGGTCAAGCACCGCCACCCCTATGACATGGGGACGCGCGACGTGCTGAACGGGCACGGCGCAGACTTCGTCGCCGCCATCGAGGCGGCTCGGCCCTATGTGGATGCGCTCCAGCCGGTGCTGACGGTGTCGTACCGTCGTTCGACGCTTGTCCTCGACGACGACCAGGCCCGCATCACCATCGATGTCGACCTCACTTGGGAACACGATGGAGCAGGGCTGGTCGACCTGCCCGATTGGGTCATCATCGAGACGAAGACGCCAGGCCACACGTGCTCGGTCGATCGCGCGCTGTGGCGACTGGGGCATCGGCCGGTGGGGATCAGCAAGTTCGCGACCGGGCTCGCGGCAGTCGAACCGCACCTGCCGTCGAACAAGTGGTCACGGGTCATCCGTCGTCACCTCTTGGCGCCTGCGAGCCTCGGGATCCCCATGATCTGAGGGCGGGTCTGGCCGCCACGGGAGTTTGAGGCAACACGGCCCGGTCTGCTGTGCCTCAAACTCGTTCTTGAGGCAGCAGGGACCGGAAACCGTACCGGTGTGCCTCAAGAACCGGATTGAGGCAGGGTGGCCCGGTCTGCTGTGCCTCAAACTCGTTCATGAGGCAGCAGGGGCCGGAAACCGTACCCGTGTGCCTCAAGAACCGGATTGAGGCAGGGTGGCCCGGGGGATTGAGGCAGGGTGTGGAGCGGCGCCGCCGACCCGTCGGTAGGATGCCGCGCGGATGGCAGAACAACCCGGAGGGTTCCTCGTCTCGGGTGTCCGGATGGGACTCGGTGTGGTCAGCGCCGGTCTTCGTCTTGCCGACAGTGCCCTCAACGCCGCCGCGGGTAGCGCCGGTCTGGCGCCAACGGCAGAGGCGGCAAACGCGGCCACACTCACCGCGAACTCGCTGGCGGCCATCGGTCGTCTGGCGGCGCTGTTGACCGCCGATCACGGGTTGGGCCGCGCGCTTCAGCCCGGGGGTTCGCTGGACCGTCTGCTGGAAGCCGACGGTCCGCTGGAGCGGGTGTTGGCGGTCGACGGGCCGCTGGATCGGCTGGCCTCGGTCGATGGAGCCGTCGACAAGCTGACCCGCGAGGGTGGCCTGATAGATCAGGCCCTTGCCGAAGGAGGTGTGGTCGAGGCGCTGTTGAGCCAGAGCGAGGCGATCGAGCGCCTGTTGTCCTCGGGCGGTCCGCTGGATCGGTTGGTGTCGCTGTCGGAGTCGCTCGACGCCGTCGCTCCGACCCTCGCGTCGATCGCTCCCATGCTGGAAAAGATCAGCGAGAGCGTCGACACCCTTCGCTCCGCGGCGCAGACACTCGGTGAGACGATCGTCCCGTTGAGCGACCTTGCCGGCCGGATCCCCACGCGCCGCTCGCGTTCCTGAGCGGCATGAACCGCGGCTGATCCACGGGCGTTTCGGTGCGGATCCTGTTGGTAGAGGACGACGTGGGCATCGCCTCGTCGCTACGGGAGGGACTGGAGCGCCATGGCTTCGAGGTGACCCATACCGCCTCCGGCCGTGCGGCCATTGGCGAGGCGGCTGCGTTCGACCTCGTGTTGTTGGACCTCGGACTGCCCGACATCGACGGCAAGGAAGTGTGCCGGGAGATCCGTGGGTCCTCGGAGGTACCGATCATCGTGACGACCGCCCGAGGCGACGAGATCGACCGTGTCGTCCTTCTGGAGCTGGGTGCCGACGACTACATGGTGAAACCGTTCGGGTTCCGGGAACTGGTGGCGCGCATCGGCGCCGTGACACGCCGCTACTCGCGCAAGGCATCCGACAGGGCGGTGCTGAGGATCGGGAGGCTGCATATCGACCTCGACGCCCGCCGTGTCCACGTCGGCGACGACGAGGTCGAACTCACCCCCAAGGAGTTCGACCTGCTGGCGATGCTCGCGGAGCGGCCCGGAGCGGTTCGCACCCGTGAGGACATCATCGACGAGGTGTGGGACGTCAACTGGTTCGGACCCACCAAGACCCTCGATGTCCATGTGTCGTCGCTTCGTCGCAAGCTCGGCCATGCCGAGTGGATCTCGACCGTCCGCGGGGTGGGCTACCGGCTCGAGTCCTGCGAATGAGGCGGCGGTTGCTGGGCGGATACCTCGCCATCACGGCGGTGACCCTGCTCATCTTGGTCGTGCCGCTGGGTCGCATCTTCGCAACCTCCGAGCACGACCGGCTGATGCGTGACATAGAGCACGACGCCGCCGCCGTCGCCGCGTTGTCGGAGGACGCCCTCGAAGCCGGAGTGGCTCCGCCGCTCGGATCGACCCTGGACAACTACGCGGAGGACCCCGGGGGCCGCATCGTTGTGGTCGACTCCCAGGGTGCGAGCGTGGCCGACTCGAGCCCCGACGATCGCGTTGGCACAACCTTTCTGAACCGACCCGAGATCACCGCCGCTCTGGCCGGCGAACGTGTCGAGGGTCGCCGTTACTCCTCGACGCTGAAGGGGTATCTGCTCTTCGTGGCGGTGCCAGTGGCGTCTGGGGGCCGGGTCCACGGTGCGGTCCGCATCACCTACCCCAGCTCCACCCTCGACCGACGGGTACGATCCGTGTGGCTCGGTCTCGGGTTGTTGTCTGGGGTTGTGGTGCTGGCGGTGGCGGTCATCGGCACGGTGTTCTCCCGCCTGGTCACCTCGCCGGTGCAGCGCTTGGAGAGTGCCGCCCGACGCATCGCGGCCGGCGACCTCGGGGCCCGTGCTCCCGCCGGGGCGCGGATCCCCGAGCTTCGTCAGCTCGCCGAGGTGTTCAACGAGATGGCCGATCGCCAGCAGGCGCTCCTCGACGCGCAGCGCGCCTTCATCGGCGACGCGTCCCATCAGCTCAGAACCCCCCTTGCCGCCCTTCGCCTCCAGCTCGAGAACATCGAGTCGTCAGTGCCTCTCGATGTTCAGCCCGCCGTGGCGACAGCGCGGTCCGAGGCGGCGCGGCTGGGGCGCATCAGCGAGACGCTTCTCGCCCTGACCAAGGCCGCGTCGGGTCCGGGGACAACGACGCAGGTCGACCTGGGTGCTTCCCTCGACAGTCGCGTGGCCCTGTGGAGCCCGATTGCCGCCGAGCAGGGTGTGACGATCCGGGTGGAGCAACGGGAGCGGTTCTGGGTGCATGCGATCGACGGTGCGGTCGAGCAGATTCTCGACAACCTCCTGGACAACGCGCTGGACGTTTCTCCGGAAGGGTCCACCTTGAGGATCTCCACATACCGTGTCGATGACGGGGTGGAGGTGCATGTTCTCGACGAGGGTCCGGGCATGGGCGACGAGCAGCGGGTTCGCGCATTCGACCGGTTCTGGCGCGGCCCCGATGCTGTTGCCGGTGGTACCGGATTGGGGCTGGCGGTCGTGGCGCAGCTCGCGTCGGCCTCGGGAGGCAGGGCTCGACTCGACCTTGCGCCGGGCGGCGGGCTCGACGCCGTTGTCACGCTGCGTCGAGCCGAACCACCGAGCTAGTGGTCCCGTCGCCTCCAGGGTGTCGGCATCGACGAGGGCGCGGTCGGCCCAGCACTCGTCGAATGTGACGCCGCTGATCGAGGTCAGCGGATCGATGCGCGACGACCTGCCTCACGATTCCATTCGACGAGCCACCTACCACCACCGGGCGACGTGCTCAGCTGCCGCAAGAAGGTCAACGACGTCACCTTTTACCTCCCCTTGACCTTGGCATCAGTTGGCATTTCGACGTGATCCGTACCGTGGATCCCAGGAACGAGCAGTCGGCACCGAGGAGGAGTCGTGGAACGTCGAACGGCCATCATCACCGCAGGGATCACAGCAGCGAGCCTGACCGTCGGGGGGATCGCGTACGCCGCCGGCAGCGGGCTGGTGGAGAGCGACCCCGACGGCGTCGGAAACCTCAGGCCGGTCGTGGGCGAAGTCCCCCAGCCGATCACCCTCTATGTGGACCCCGCCACCGGAGCCACGACTCCCGCCCCGCAGCAGACGCCGGTCGAGTACCTCGACGGGGGCTACATCGATGACGGCGAGGGGTACGAAGACGAGTTCCACAGCGAGGACGAGCGAAACGAGCACGACGACGAGGAGCGTGACGAGCACGAAGACGAGGGCCACGACGAACACGACGAAGCGGAAGACGATGACTGACCGTCGCCCCCACGCGGCGATCGGAGCCCGGCTCGTGGCGGCGGGCTTGAGCGTGGGAGCCGCCTTCGCGATCACGGGTGCGATCGCCCGAAGTGGCCCATCCGACCCGCCGGTGTCCCCGGTCGCAGCAGCGGAGACGCCCGCTCCGTCGGTCCGGGTCTTCCTGTTGCCGCCGTCGGCCGAAGCCGTCAGGCCCTCCCGGCGGATCCCGGTGATGGATGTGAGGCGGGCGCCCGCCGCGGCGCGTCCCAAGGCCGTCAGCCGTGGAAGCTGAGCGGTCGTTCCGTGCCATGGGCACGTCGTGTCTGGTCGTGGTGGTCGGCGGTCCGAGAGGGATTCTCGACGCGCTGGTGAGCCGGGTCGAGATCTTGGAAGCCGCGTGGTCTCGCTTCGATCCAGCCAGTGAGGTGTCGAAGTTGAACGGCGCGAGCGGGTGCGAGCCCCTGGAGGTGAGCAGCCACACGATCCTGTTGGTGTCACGTTCGGTCGACGCGTGGAGGCTCACCCACGGAAGATTCGATCCGACCGTCGGCGCGGCATTGGTCGCCGCAGGCTACGACGCCACCTTCGAGTCGCTGCCCTGGGATCGGCCTGCAACCGCGGGTTCCGACCCCTTGCCGACGCCGGGTTGCGGTGGGATCGCCATCGACTCGGATGCCGCGACGGTTCGGATCCCGGCGGGCGTGCGCTTCGACCCGGGCGGGCTGGGCAAGGGGCTCGCCGCGGATCTGGTCGCAGCGGAAGGCATGGGGATGGGCGCCAGGGGAGTGTTGGTCGACCTCGGTGGTGACATCCGTGTGGCAGGGGAAGGTCCCGACGACGGACTGTGGGTTCTCGATGTCGAGCACCCCTTCGAGGCGGATCGCCCGCTCCTGCACCTCGCGGTGCGTGACGCAGCGCTGGCCACCAGCACCCGGCAGCGGCGTCGCTGGTTGATCGACGGGGACCCGCGTCATCACATCATCGATCCGGCGACCGGCTCGCCGACATCGAATCGGGTCGTCTCAGCCACGGTCATCGCCTCGGAGGGATGGATCGCCGAAGCGCAGACCAAGGCGGTCATCGTCGCCGGGCGACTCGACGCCGTGACGGGCATGTCGGCGCTGCTCGTGGACGAGGCGGGCAGGTGCGAGGCCACCCCTGAGTTGGCGGAGTTGATCGGAACTGCGGCGTGAACGAGCGACTCTGGTGGCAGGTTGCGCGCGCCAGTGGCATCGTCGGCTGGGCTCTGCTGTCCGCGACGGTGATCTGGGGACTGCTGCTGAGCACGAAGGTCCTCGAGGGGCGGCCCACGCCACGGTGGCTCCTCGATTTGCACCGGTTCCTGGGAGGGCTCGCCACATGGTTCGTGTTGGTGCACATGGTGGCGCTGGTTGCCGACAGCCACACGGACTTCGGTCCCACCGATCTGCTCGTGCCCAAGGTCACGGGCGGCGAGCAGTGGCCGATCACCGCGGGCGTCGTCGCTTTCCATCTCCTCGTCGCTGTGGAGCTGTCATCGCTGACGATGCGACGCATTCCGCGACGTTGGTGGCGTTGGATCCATCTCGGCAGCTTCGCCTCGTTCTGGCTCGCCACCCTCCACGGCATCGCTGCCGGCTCCAGCACCTCGAACGTCCCACTTCGGATCGGCTACGTCGTGGTCGCCGGGGTGGTTCTGTTCCTGACCCTGGTCCGTGCGCTCACCCTTGGGTCTCGGCACCGAGGAGGCCGTCGGCGGCAACCCGCTCGAACGGTCGCAGCATCGCCACCTGCGTAGCGAATCCCACGAGCTCGTGGTCCTCGGACCACAGATCCGCGGTGCCGGTCACGAACCCACCGCGGGCTGCGATCGCGGTGGCGTGCTGGCAGACCCATTCGGAGCGCACCGGCGCCAGCCACTGGAGGGAGAGCTGGAGGGTGATGACGAAGAACAACCGGCCACCCAGGCCGCGGCTCACCGCCGGGCCGAGGATGTCACCGGGCACCGCCAGCGCCGGAGGGTGCCACGCGCCGGTTGGGCCGATGGGTGAACGCTGGAATCTGAACCACGAGATCGAGCGCAGATCGACATCGGCCTCGTCGGGGTCGAACGCGCCCTGCGCCAGTCGCCAGTCGGTCTGGCGGTGGAAGGGGATGTCGATGGTGCTGCGGAGGAACTCCTCGCGGGGCGCCGAGGATTCGGGCGTCCTGGCGTCGTCGGGGAACCGCACGCGGGTCAGGTCGGTTGCACCGGCGTCGGGGCCACCGAAGACCACATCCGCGGTGAGGTAGGGCGCAGCGAGCTCGCGGGGCTGCTCGGTCGACCACAACCGCACCGACACCTGTGCGCCTCGCCGCCCGCTTCGCACCACGTCGGCCTGGATGGCCACACGGCCCGGCGGTATCGCCTGCACGTAGGTCGATTGTGCGCTGATCACCTGGAGGTCGTCACGCCCCAACGCCATGTGGGCGGCCTCGATCGCCCACGCCTTGCTCATGCCGCCGAAGGTGTGCAGCACCCGCCAGCCCTCGTCGATCACCACCGTGAAGCGCCCGTCGATCCCACCCACCGACTCCAGCGCCAGGTCATCGACGACGGAACGGACTCCGTGGAGTGTTGATGGTGAGGAATCTGGTGGCACGGGCGTCTCCCAATGTCTCGGGGAGCGTCATCCCTAGCCCGAACGGGCATCGGCGGGCGAGTCCGCTTGGCTCCGAGCCCTCGGCCTGACATGGTTTCGGCATGAAGTGGAAGCAGCGGTGGTGCAGGTGGGCGGGTGCCGTTGTGCTGCCCGCGTTGGTCGTGGCCGGCTGTAGCGGCGACGGCGGCAAGAGCAGCGAGTCGTCGTCCTCCGCGCGATCGGAGACGAGTGACGACCCGTCGACCTGCGACGGCAGCGTCGAAGCGCCCGACACTCGCTTCGTCGTCGATGCCTGCGGGCGGGTCGTGTTCTTGCGGGGGGTGAACGTGGAGGGCGCCTCCAAAGGCGAGACCCAAGCCGACCCGCACCTGCCTTCCTCCAGCATCGGTGGGCAGGCGGCGTTGGGTCAGTGGGGCTGGAACGTGGTGCGCTTCCTGGTGTTCTGGGGAGCGATCGAGCCGAACGACGGCACCTTCGACGAGAAGTACCTCGACGGCATTGAGAAGTGGCTCGACGCCTATGCCGACAGCGGCGTTCACGTGGTGTTGGACATGCACCAGGACCTCTACGCCTGGAAGGTGAACGGCAACGGTGCCCCGGACTGGGCGGTCGAGACCAACGGTCTGGAGGTGAAACCCATCGCCGACGGTATGCCGTGGTATCTCCAGGGCGCGGATCCCGCTGTGCAGGCGGCGTACCAGTCGTTCTGGAACCCTCCCGCGGGCGCGCGGGACTTCAAGGTCGACTACCTCGAGGCCCTGGCGCACCTGGCGGAGCGGTTCGCCGATCACCCCGCGGTGATCGGCTACGACGTGATGAACGAGCCGTCCTTCGCCAACGGCGACCTCGCCGCCACCCTCGCCATCCAACCCCATGCCGCAGCGGGGGAGTTCCACAACCCGAACCTCACCAAGTTCATGCAGGGCGGTATCGACGCGGTCCGCACCGCGGACCAGGACGCCTGGGTCATGGTGGCGCCCACCGCGTTGCTCAACGCGTTCCCCTATGCGGGCGACCTCATCGGTGCAGACTTGCGCGATCCGAGGTCGGGACCGCCGCGCATCGCCTACGCGGGACACCTCTACCAACCCTCGGTGCACGATGGCGCCGGATATCCCGAAGGCGATCCGTACCTGGCCAAGTGGGAACAGATGCGCACCGCGGAAGCGGCCGAGTTGAAGGGTTCGCTGTGGTTCGGCGAGTGGGGTGGCAATCCCGACCAGGACGGCATGGAGCGCTACGTGCATGAAGTGCTTTCCATGTCGGATCGCACCATGTCGGGCTGGGCGTGGTGGTCGTGGGATCCAGGCGGGTGGTCACCGGTCGAGGCTGACGGCACGACCCCGTCGCCCAACGGCCGAGCCCTGATGAGGGTGCAGCCCCGCGCCGTAGCCGGTACGCCGAGTGGCTTCGCCTGGGACCCTGCCACCAAACGGTTCACGATGAGCTGGGACGAGCGGGACGATGTCGAGGGGCCCACGGAGCTGGCCGTTCCCGTCGGGCTGTATCCGGAGGGGATCGAGGTTGTCGTCGACGGGAAGACCGTTGCCGATCCGCAATGGGAACGCGACAAGGGGGTGGTGGAGCTCGATGTGGACCGCAGCCCGGGCTCACACGAGCTCTGCCTCGCGGCTGCGGGATCCACGGCCTGTCAGACTTGAGTTACGACCTGTGACATATTGCACCCGGGGCCCCTTTGCAGGGGTTCGTGGCCGGCGTCCTAATGTCGCCGCAGACGACTAGATGACTTGGGGGCTTGTGTGGGATCGCACACCTACGACGCCATCGTGATCGGTGCCGGTCACAACGGCCTCTGCCTGGCGGCCTACCTTCAGAGGGCCGGGATGTCCACGGCGATCATCGAGCGACGCCACGAGGAAGGTGGCGGGGTCAACACCGAGGAGCCGGTCATGTCCGGCTTCCGCCACAACATGCACGCTCAGTTCATGGAGTTCTTCGACATCATGCCGATGATCCAGGACTTCGGACTGGAAGATCTCGGATTGCGGACCGTGGTGCCCGAGGCGCAGGCCGGCATTGCCTTCGCCGACGGCCGGCCGCCGGTGATCCTGCACAGACCCGACCTGTTGGATCGCACCCACGCCAACATCGCCCGCTACTCCAAGGCCGACGCCGACATGTACGTGGAGTTGAAGCAGCGTGGCGCCCGCTTCCAGGAGATCCTGGCGGTGGGGCTCTACAACCCGCCGGGCGCCACCGGATCGGCAGGGTTGGGTGGGCTCGAAGGGCGCATGATGATCGTGGAGTCCGCGTTCGGCGACCTCGGTCTCACCGGCCACTTCGCACTGAAGACCCCGAAGATGATCATCGACGAGATGTTCGAGACGCCCGAGCTGCGTGCGCTGATGTACCGGGTTTGTGTGGAGTTCGGCCTTCCCCTCGACACGGCGTTCACGGGCAGCGAGTTCCTCACCTTCCTCATGTGGACCACGGCCAACTGGAAGCTGGTCATGGGCGGCACTCACAGCTTGGCCAAGGCGATGACCCAGGCGTGCTACCGGGAAGGTGTCGACCTCATCGAGAACTGCCAGGTGGAGCGGGTGATCGTGGAGGACGGTCGGGCTGTCGGTGTGGTGGGGCGCGGCGTGGAGTACCGGGCGAACAAGCTCGTGGCCTCCAACGCGGACGTCCGCACCACCCTGATCGACCTCGTCGGAGAGGAGCACCTGAGCCCGCTGTGGGTGAAGCGCGCGAAGGACTTCCGCTACGGCCCCAGCCATGTGCTGGCAACGCCGATGTTCTGCCTCTACGAGCCGCCCGACTACAAGTCGGCCCGGTGGGATCCTGAGATCAACAAGACCTTCTACACGGTGGTCGGCAACGACGGGCCCGAGGACATGGCCCGCTACATCCGTGACGCTTACACCGATCTGATTCCCAAGCCCGCCGCCGGCACCTGGGTCAACACCTTGTGGGATCGGTCCCAGGCGCCGAAAGGACGGCATTCGGCCACCGGCTGGTACTTCTTCCCGATCGCCTCCTCGCAGAGTGACGAGCAGTGGGCCGAGGTTCGGGCGACTTACAACGAGCGGTTCCTCGAGACTTGGCGGGAGTTCGCGCCGAACATGACCCCCGACAACGTCATCGCGCACAAGCTCTACACGCCCGAGCAGATGGAGCGGAAGAACATGATGCGCGAGGGCGACTTCTCACACGGTGAGTTCGTGCCAGACCAGCAGGGAGTCAACCGGCCCTTCCCCGAAGCGTCCAACTACCTCACCGAGATCGAGGGCCTGTATCTGTGTGGATCGTCGGCATACCCCGGCGGTGGCGTGCACGCGGCGTGCGGGTACAACGCCTACAAGAAGATCGCCGCCGACTTCGGTCTGCCGAGCCCGATCGGCCCGGGCCGAAGCTACTGAGACCCACACCTGCTCTGCTCCAACCTGCACTCCTCCCGACCTGCACTCCCCCCAACCGGGACGGGTGGCCATGATGTGCCGGAGGACACACTTTCCTCAAGACGTTAACTCTAGATAGAATTACGAGGATTACCGGGCTGCCATTTTCGCCTGCCCGGGGATGGACGGCAGCCTTCGGGAAAGGGGACTTCGCGTGCCAGTGGTGGTGACGATCACCGGGGCGAGTGGCTCTGGCAAGACCACGTTCGTGGAACGGGTCCTCCCCGTGTTGCGCGAGCGGGGCCTGTTGGTGGGTTCGGTCAAGCACGCGTCCCACGGCTACCACGCCGATCGCGAAGGGTCCGACTCGGCCCGCCACCATGCCGCCGGGGCCGACCCGGTGCTGCTGGTCGGCCCCCAGGGCCACGTCCTGTTCCGGTCGGCCGAACCCCGCGAGGAGCCGCCCCGGCTGCGCGACCTGGTGGACCTCTACTTCGGTGACCGCGAGCTGGTGTTGGTCGAGGGCTTCACAAGCGAAGGCGGCCCCTGCGTATTGATCAGTCGCCGTGACGTGGCCCGCAAGCCGCCGCCGCCGGCCGAGACGGTCCTGTTCGCGATGGCCGACGAACCGCTGGGCTACCCCGTTGAGCTACATCCCGACGACATCGACCGTGCAGTGGACCTGCTCGTCGAGTTCGTCCGCTCCAATGCAGCCCAGACGAGCCCGAACCCACCGGAGACCTGATGACCGACTCTGCGCTCGACGCCCAGGCAACCGCGGGACCCGACCGGACCGAGCTGTCCTATCGCCGCCGCTGGACCTGGGACAAGGTCGCCTGGGGAACCCACTGCCTCAACTGCCTGGCCACCTGCCCGTATCGGGTGTTCGTGCGCGACGGAAAGGTGTTGTTCGAAGAACCGGGCGGTCGGCTGAAGGGGATCGAGCCCGGCGTTCCCGACCTCAACCCGATGGGATGCCAGAAGGGGGCGTCGTGGAGCCAACAGCTCCAGAGCCCCGACCGCATCCTGCATCCGCTGCGCCGTGTGGGCGAACGTGGCTCGGGCCAGTGGGAGGAGATCTCCTGGGACGAGGCGCTCACCGAGATCGCCGAGGCGGTCGTCGAGGCGATCGACATGGAAGGCCCCGAGTCGATCGTCTTCGAGGAGACAGTCGAGGGTGGGCTGCTCACCCAGGCACCGTTCCTGCGCTTCGCCGGACTGTTGGGCGCGATCTCACTGGACGCGCAGGGCCTGGTCAACGACTTCCCCGTGGGCCAGCACATGACCTTCGGCAAGTTCTCCAGCGCGTCGAGCGTGGACGACACCTTCCACACCGAGGTCCTGATGTTGTGGCACTCGAACCCGGGCTACACGTGGATCCCGTACCACCACTACATCACCGAGGCACGCTACAAGGGCACGAAGGTGGTGGCGATCGCCCCCGACGTGAACGCGGCTTCGGTTGCGGCCGACACGTTCGTGCCGATCCAGCCCGGCACCGACGCGGCGCTGGCGCTGGCCATGTGCAAGGTGATCATCGACGAAGGCCTCGTCGACGAGGGCTTCGTGCGGTCCCAGACCGACCTGCCGTTGTTGGTCGACCCGAGCTCGGGTCGCTTCCTGCGCCAGTCCGAGCTCACCGGAGACGGCCTCGAGGACCAGTTCTTCCACTGGACGACCGAGGGTCTGACCCCCGCGTCGCGGGCGTCGCTGCTCATCGACGGACCCCAACCCGAGCTGCGGGGGCGCTGGTCGGCCACCTTGAGCGACGGCGTCGAGGTGGAGCTCACCACCGTGTGGGAGATGTTGTCGGAGCGGCTGGAGGGCTACACGCCCGAGGCGGCATCGGAGATGTGCGGGGTACACCCCGATGTGATCCGCACTCTCGCCCGGGACGTTGCCTCGGGGCGCACCAAGATCCTCGAGGGCTTCAACACGCCGAAGTACTACCACGGCGACCTCATGGAACGGGCCATGGTGTTGGTGCTGGCGCTCACCGGTAACTGGGGCAAGCCCGGCACCGGGATCCAGGGTCTGGCTCTGGCCGGCTTCGACGGGTACCTGATGTTCTCGATGAAGTCGGGCAGCGGGGTGGACGAGACGGCTCGCATCCTCGACGGCCTCGACGGCGCCATGGACAGCCTGCGCGAACGCGACCCCGACCAGAGCGACGAGATCATCGGCAACCAGCTCCTCCAGATGGCGGTGGTCGCCGGGTCCTCCACGCCGCCGGTGTTCTTCAACAACTACCACGCCGGCTACGAGGACTCCTGGAACCGCGCCGAGTGGTCCGACCCGCACATGACCAAGAGCTTCGGCGAGTACCTGACCGAGGCGACCCAGCGCGGCTGGTGGGGCGGGTTGAACCGGCCCGGCCGGGGCACCGAGCCACAGGTGCTGTTCGTGGTGGGAACCAACCCGCTGCGCCGCTCCCGGGGCGGTCGGGCCAAGTTGTTGGAGAACCTCTGGCCGAAGCTCGACAAGATCATCGCTGTCGACTTCCGCATGTCGACCACGGCACTGCACGCCGACATCGTCCTGCCCGCGGCGATGCACTACGAGCGGCCCAACGTCCAGTACGCGATAACCCACTCGTTCCACCTCACCTTCTCCGACGAGGCGGTACCACCGGCGGGTGAGGCCAGAACCGAGTGGCAGATCTTCAGGGCGCTCGCCGAGAAGGTGCAGGAGGTGGCCGAGGAGGAGGGTCTGGAGGAGTACCTCGACGGCCGTCGCCAGACCCGCCGCCTCGACGACCTCGTCGACCGATTCACGTCGAAGGGCGCGTTCGAGAGCGAGGAGGCGGTCATCGACGAGTGGGTGCGCGACTCGGTCGAGGCCGAAACGCTGCCGCCGGGCACCTCCATAGACACGCTGCGTGAAGAGGGAAGCATCCGCTTCACCGGCTTGGGGATCTTCGCCCCGGGCCTGTCGGTGGCCGGAGACGTCGAGCGCGACAAGGTGCTGACCTCGTACTCGTGGCATGTCGACAAGGGCACCCCGTTCCCCACCCTCACCCGCCGCGCCCAGTTCTACCTGGACCACCCCTGGTTCATCGAGGCCGACGAGGCGCTGCCGCGCCACAAGGAGCCGCCGAAGCAGGGCGGCGACTATCCGTTCCTCGTCACCAGCGGCCACGCGCGTTGGACGGTGCACTCCATCAGCATGGGCAACAAGGCCATGTTGCAGACCCATCCCGGCCGTCCCCTCGTGGTGATGAACCGCGACGACGCCGCAGCGCGGGGCATCGCCGAGGGCGACATGGTGCGGGTGTTCAACGACCATGGCTCATACCAGGCGGTCGCCCGTCCGGTGGGGCGGGTGAGGCCCGGCCAGCTCGTGATCTACAACGGGTTCGAGCCGCACATGTTCCCCGACTGGAAGGGCGCGAACGAGGTGGAGCCTGGCATGGTCAAGTGGCTGCACCTCGTCGGCCGCTACGGCCACCTGCGTTACATGCCCTTCGGCTGGCAGCCCATCCCGTCGGATCGGGCGGTCTTCGTCGAGGTCGAGAAGGCCTCGCCCGGCGGAGGGGCGAACGGGAGCCCCACGAGCGAAGAGGAGAGCTGAACGATGCCCGACCTGCAGTTCGACCCCGGCCACCGCCAGCGGGTCGCCCCCACCCAGATCACCCCCGACGAGCAGGCGGCCATAGCCCGCGCGTTCGAGTCCACCACGTCGGTGTTCGGGTCGCTGTCCACCCTGCGCACCCGACGCATGGGGCTGGGGTACCGCTCCGAGACGGGCGAACCCGAGACGTTCGACTGGTCGAGCGGGCGTACCAAGACCCAGCAGGCCGGTCCCCTCAACTGGGCGTCGCAGGCGCCGCCGGTGCCTCTGTCGGAGGTGGAGGAGGCGCTGTTGGCGTGGGCGGCGTTGGGACCCAACGGCATCGCCCTGGCCGACGTGCCCGTGTACGGGGCGCTGTCGGGTCTGCTCAGTTGGGCGGGCCGCACGATCCCGGCGTCGTCCAACGACCTGTCGGTCGACCTGTTCGTCATCAACGACGACGGGGTGTTCCGCTACCGGCCCCTCGCCGAGCGCCTCGCACCCGTGGAGATCGCCGGTCCCGCGGACTACTGGAAGATCCTCCACTGGTACCGCAACGACCGGCTCCAGGTGTCGGACCGTCGCCCCGACGTGGGGTGGTTCAGCGCACCGGAGGGCACCCACAACGTCAACGCCCTCGGGCCGAGCCAGTACAACCTGAACCGGCCCGGCAGCACGTGGTTCCTGCCGGTGGGCGACTTGGGCCTGGAGTGGTTCAACCAGCTCCTCAGCTCATATGAGTGGTCGGGCTTCTACCTGATGGATCCCGACACCCAGAAGTCCTGCGGTGTCGAGGAGTTCATCCGCCCCGGGGTCCTGGAGGTGGGATTCCCCATCCCGGTCTTCGACGACCTGGTGCAGCTCCTCCACGCCAGCCAGGTGGGTTGCAGCGTCCAGAACCTGCGCCTCGCCGCGGAGTCGATGGGGCTGGGGGCGTGGCCGGTCGGCTCCTACGCGGACGACATGGTGCTGGGTGCCTACCCCGAGGTGTCGGTGGGCCTGGGGTTCCAGTTCCTCGAACGTGACGCGGCCACCAACCCCACCGCCACCGCCACTTGCCTCGGCAAGCCGGGAGTGAAGGAGCCGGTGGTGGTGCCTTCGCCGCAGTTCCCGACCGCGGCCGACGCCGTGCGCTATGTGATGAACCTGCGCTACGGCCCCGGCGGGGTGCTCAGCCGCCAGGACAACTGGGCCGAACGCAACGAGGGCCCGTACCGTCCCGAGGTGATGCAGGAGGTGATGGAGCACCCCAAGGCGCACATCTCGGAATGGGTCGAGCAGGCGGCGATCGCGACGGTCGAGTACATCGTCGCCAAGCACGGGTGCTGTCCGGCCTACATCAACCCGGTGCGGGCGAAGTTCTCCGCGCAGGTGCACCACGTCGACACCGACTTCTACCGGCGCTTCACCGTGGGCGACGACAGGCCCTACTCGGTGACCGACCAGATCACGTCTCACTTCGCGCAATGGCATCCCGGCCAAGCCGACCCCACCGGAGGCGCCTGATGAACTCGTTGTTCATGCAGACCCTGATGAGCTATCTGCACATCATCGGGGTCGCGGTGTATCTGGGGGGCTCCATCATCATGGAGTTCGTGGTCGGCCCCGCGCAGAAGGCGATCCCTCCCGCACAGGCCCAGGTGATGGGGAAGAAGACCGCGGACCGGTTCCTCATCTTCGTGTGGAGCGCGCTGGGGCTGATCCTTCTGAGCGGCATCCTGCGCCTCTTCGCCATCGGCCAGGAGGACCTGCTGTTCGGCCGGTACCTGTGGGACAGCGACAAGGGCCGCACTCTGTTGGCGATGGTCGTGTTGTGGTGCGTGCTGGTGGTCAACGGTTCGATCATCACCTTCGTGCTGCGACCGAAGCTCGCCGGCCGAACCGGCTCGGGCGTGTCGGCTGCGCAGGTCCAGGCTCATCAGCAGGACCAGATCAACGCGGCGCAGTGGGTGGAGCGGCTGACGCGCATCGACCTGGGCGTAGCGCTGGTGGTGGCGCTGTTGGGTTCTGCGCTCCAGTACGGCGGTCTCCAGGCGCTCTGGCAGTTCTGAGGATGGTCGATGCCGTCGGTGCCGGACATAGTTGAGCCCGATGTGGTGGACGTGGCTGCACGTGGTGGGGTGGGCGACCTACATCGGCGGCGCGCTCGTGATGGAGTTCGTCTGGAGGCCTGCGCAGAATGCCATGCCGCAGTCGCAGATCGCCGTCGCGTGCCGGTGGATGGGACGCCGTTACCGCTGGGTGGCGGCGGTCTCGTTAGCGGTCCTCGCGGTCTCCGGTGTGGGGCTGGTGGTGAGCAGCGACCGCACACTGTCGTTGTCGAGTTCGTGGGGTCGTACGGTGTGGGCGTTGGTGGTCGTGTGGGTGGCGCTGGCGGCCACGTTGGGGGCGATCGCGTTCTACGGGCATCCGAGCCTTCACACCCGGATGCGGGCCGATCTCTCCGAGGAGGAACGTCGCGACGCGCGCGAGCAGGTGCGTCGTGCGATCGGGCGGATGGACGTGTTGTTGAGGATCGATCTCGCCCTCGCACTCGTGGCCGGCCTTCTGGGAGCGGGCCTGCACAGCGGGGGCATCTTGTGATCCGGCTTGTGACCAGGGAGGACTGAACCATGCCAAAGACCATCGCGATCACCCCGTCGTGGTACTGGCCGGCGAACATCACGCGGGTCGCGGGTGTGCCGCCCTTCAGTCTCGAGGAGCACCTCGTCGGCCGCTTCGCGCGGCACCGCCCACACGACGTCGCTCTGGCGGATGACCGCATGCGGGTCACGGGGGCGGAGTTGGCGACCGCTGTCGCCTCGGCGGCTACGGGTCTCCGTCAGCGCAGCGGCGGCGGGCGGGTGGTGTTCTGTTCGGGGCCGAGTGTGGAGGGGGCGATCCTGTTGTTGGCGCTTACCGCCGCGGGGGTGCCCGCCGTGGCGGTGTCACCGGAGGCTCCGATGCCGGTGACCGCCGGGTTGGCGGTCGGCGACGATGCGGGTGCGGCCGCGTTGGCCGGCACCGGCCTGCCCGTCGTGAGGCTGGCCGAGCTGAACGTGGCCCCCGAAGCGGGGCCCGCCCCCGCGCTTGGTGACCCGGTGGTCGCGTTCGGGAGCGGGACGGATCTGGTGTGGCACTCGAACCGGTCGTTGCTGGGCGCGGCGATCTCGATGAGCACGTTCCTGGGCCTGGACGCGCACCGCCCGTGGCTGTCCACGCTGCCGCTGTCGAGCTGGGACGGGTTGCACGCCCTGTTGGTCGGCCTCGACGCGGGTGCCACGGTGTTGTTGGCGCCGGCTGGGGAGGCGGCGCTGGATGTGATCGTCCGTGAGGGGGTGGGCACTTCGTGGTGGACGTTGGGCTCCGCGGTCGCGGCGACACGTGACGCCAAGCGGCAGGTGAAGAACATGCGGGGTGTGCAGCAGGCCCTGATGTTGTCGGCTCCGAAGTTGTTCGATCCCGATGAGCGGCGGAGGGTCGGCAAGCTGTTCGGGAGCCCGGCGCTCACGTTCTTCGGGCTTCCCGAGACGGGGCCGATCTTCGCGAGTCACCTGTCGTGGTACATCGACGAGTCGATCGGCATCCCGATCTCGAACGCGTTCGTGGTGCCGGTGGACCCGCGTTCGGGCAATCCGGTGCCGACGCTGTGGGAGCTGGTGGAGTCCGCGATGGTGTCGGTTTGGTGCCCGGGCATGTTGGAGGGTTACGAGGGCGACTCGCACCCCGAGCGCTTCCGTGACAACCGCTTCCTCACCGGCATCATCGCCAGCTCCGACGCCAACGGCATGGTGTACCTGTTGCCGGACTGAGGGCTACGCACGGAGCCGGAGGGTGCTGGACAAGCGGGGGGGGCGCCTAGCTTGCCGGGTTTCTCGTTCAGGGGGTGTTGGTGGTGAGGCTTTCCGTTCGTCGTCGGTTGGTGGTGGCCATTGTCGTGTTGGGGGTGGTGGGGTCGGGTTGTTCGGCGTTGTCGGCGTCGGCGGGACGGTCTGAGTTGCGTGCGGCGGGGGACGCGAAGGCGGTTGGGCTGCCACCGTTGCCGTCGGGGCCCCGTGATCTGGTGGCGGAGTTGGCGCCGGGCGGGCAGGGGTCGGTTGGTGCCGGTGAGGATGTGGTGGATCGGGGTGGGCGGGATCCGGTGGCGGATCGGGTGTCTGAGGATGTGTCGGTGCGGTCGGAGGGTTCGGAGACGTGGCGGTTGGAGTCGGGGTTGCGTCAGACGGAACTCTTCATGGAGCCGAAGTGGTTTCGCGACGAGTCCGGGGCGTGGGCGCGGGTTGATCCGTCGGTGACGGCGGACCTGTCCCGACCCGGTGTGATGGTGTCTCGGGGTGCGGGGTGGCGGGCAAGTTTCGAGGCGGCTGGGCGGGTGTCGGTGTCGTTCGAGGGGCGCGTGGTTGTCTTGCGGGTTCGGGCGTCGAACCGGATGGTGGTGCCCGAGTTGGACGGGAAGGACGGGACGGCGGTGTGGTATCGGGGGGTGTGGCCGGGTGTGGACTTGCGTTATCGGGTGTCGCCGACGGGGTTGAAGGAGGACTTCGTGGTGTCGTCGCCGGAGGGTTTCGCGGCGGCGGCCGACTTTGTGGTGGAGGTGGAGTCGGAGGGCCGGTTCGTCGCGGACGAGAAGCAGCCGGGCGGGGTGGAGTTGGATTGGGATGGTGACGGCAAGGCCGTGGTGGAGGGGAAGGCGGATGGTCCGCGGTTTTCGATCCCGCCGCCTGCGGTTGCGGACGCGAGGGGTGAGGTGATCGCGTCGTCGAAGGATGTGAGTTTGGCGGTGGATCTGGCGGGGGAGCGGGGTGTGGGGCGGCGGTCGCGTGATGTGGGCGTCGCAGTGTCGCCTGCTTGGGTTGCTGGTTTGTCCGCGGAGCGGTTTCCGGTGACGGTGGATCCTCAGTTGGTGGTGATTCCGTCGTCGATGGGTGGGTCGTGGGCGTCTTACAACCAGGCGGGCACGGTCACGAATCAGGGGATGAACCAGTGGGGGCTGTTGGGGAACTGGCGGGTCTTCGGCGACGACTACTGGCGGTTCGGGTTGGCGCCGGGGTATTCGCATTTGTGGACGACAACGGCCCCGGGGACACCGGCGCCGCAGGTGTTCGCGGCGAACTTGAAGTTGGACACGGTGGGGTATCCGACGGCGGTGCCGCCGTTCAGCGGGTCGAACTTCCCGGCGTCGACAACGGATGATCTGGTGATCGCGTGTCACGCGTCGGCGTGGAGCTATGGGGGGATGTTTCCGAACAACTCGACGTGCAGTTCGTCGGCCTATGTCGGGTGGAACTTGCAGTATTCGGTTCTGGGCTCGCATCCGTCTTCGACGTTCGTCGATGTTACGAAGCTGGTGCGGCCGTGGGTGAAGAACCAGGATCCCAACGGTGTGTTGGGTGTGTCGATGCAGGACTGGCCTGGCACCTACACGTTCAAGCCGACAGCGATGTCGTTGGTGATCGACTGGGATCGACCGTCGTCTGTGGCGACTCCTTCGACGCCTGCGGAGGGCTCGACGTCGGTGTCGACTACACCTGGTTTCAGTTGGGGGGCGGCGACCGATGTCGATGCCGCTTCGCCCTGGAACCAGACCGAGGAGCGTTATCAGGTGGCGGTGTTCGCGGGGCAGCCGCCCCCTATGGACACGGCAGATCCGACGTCGAACTGCCGGTCGAACACCGCGATTTGGACGTCGGGGTTCCAAACTGGCACGAGCGTGACGATTCCCGACAAGGTGTTGTCCGATGGGGTGACGTATTGGTGGACGGTCGCGGCGTTGGGGGTGGTGCCCGGCGTCTTCCCGAAGGGTGTGGCGTCGTGTTCGGGACCGTCGAAGTTCAAGGTGGACCGCCGGTTGGGTTCCTCGGGGGTGTCGCCGATGGAGGCGGTGGGCCCGGTGGGCGTGAATCTGGCGAACGGGAACGTGGTGTTGTCGGCGGGTTCGCATTCGGTGAGTTCGGTGGGCGGGCGGGTTGGCCCGTCGTTTTCGTACAACTCGCAGGCGAAACCCGACAACGGTCTGCGTGCCACCTACTACGGCGGGGTGTTCCCCGACCTCGACGTGCCGATCGTGCCCCCGGATTTCGGGATGCCGGCGTTCTCGCAACGGGTGGACGATTCGATCGATTTCGATTGGGCGGAGAAGGGCCCGGTCGCGGATTATCCGTTGGACAACTTCTGGGCTCGTTGGACCGGGTTCGTGACGGTCCCTCAGGCGGGTTCGTATTGTTTCGGGACGAACGCGGACGACGGGACGCGTGTGTGGGTGGGCGCCACGCTGGTGTTGGACAACTGGCTGGACCAGGCCGCTACTGACAAGCAGTGTTCCCAGTCGGTGTCGTTCTCGGCCGGTGAGACGAAAGAGATCACTGTCGAGTACTACGACTCGCGGGGCGCGGCGTCGATCCAGTTGAAGGTGTACGGCGGGCCGACGGGCACCCAGGTGGTGCCCTCGAGTTGGTTGTCGACGAATTTGTCGCCGTTGGGGCCGAACTGGTCGATGGCGGCGGGTTCGGTGTCGATCTCGGGTGCCCGGGCGTCGGGGTCGGGCGTCACGTTGAACCTTGCGGACGGCCAGACGGTGGAGTACCGGAAGTCGGCGTCGGGCGCGTATGTGGGTCCTGCGGGTGACGCGACGACGGTGTCGGTCGACGCGTTGTCCGGTGAGATCGCGGTGCTGGATGATGCGGGCGTTGCGTACAAGTTCGACAAGGACGGGATGTTGCGGTCCGCGGTGTCCGCGACAGATGACCGCAACCCGTCGGCAACCCAGTTGGTGTGGTCGGGTTCGCCGCCCCGGTTGACGGGGATGAAGGACCCCGTGTCGGGCGACACGGTCACGTTGTCCTATGGGGGTGACGCGGCGTGTTCGACGCCGCCGTCAGGGTTCGAGGTCGCAGCGGGTCAGTTGTGCCGGGTGGCGTCGTGGGATGGTCGGGTGACTGACGTGTTCTACGACCCCGACGGTCGGCTCGCTCGGATTGTCGGGCCGGGTGACGGGACCGTCGGTCGTGACACGACCGATTTCGGTTATGACTCGCTGAACCGTGTGACGTCGGTGCGGCAGCCGTTGGCGTTCGACGCGATCGCTGCGGGGTTGCGTGCCGACGACGCGTCGACGCGTTGGGAACTCACCTATGACGCTTCGGGTCGGGCCGCGGTGGTGACCGCGCCTGCAGCGCGGTCGGGCGCGGCACGACAGACCGCGACGGTCAGCTATGTGTCGGGGCCGGCGCCGGGTGTGTTGGGGGAATCGACGGTGACGTTGTCGGGGGTGTCGAGCCCTTCGGGGTTCACGACCAAGTACCGTTTCGACGACTCGTATCGGACCCAGGAGATGGTGGCCGTCGGCGGCCAGGTCACCCATATCCATTATGACGGCGCCTCGGATCGGGTTTCCTTCACCGATGTGAATTCCGGAACCGCTCAGGCGTTGCGGTCTTCGACGATCTATGACACGTCGGTGGTGTTCAACGGGCTGTCGCGGCCGATCACCACCTACGGTCCTGCACCGGTGTCGTCGTTCCAGGTTGGGAACCCGACGTTGCCGAATGTCGGTGCGCAGGTGCCGTCGACGTCGACGGTCTATGACGGTGGGATTGATGGGCTGGCAGCGGCGTGGTGGGACGACACCGGCTATTCGGGCACCGCGCCGAACCGGTCCGCGTTCTTGGGTGCCCCGAAGTCCCACACGCTGCTCACCGGCGCGGCGTCATGGAGTTGGGGGACGTCGTCGCCGGATCCGGCGGTGTTGCCGAACGACGGGTTCTCGGGTCGGTTGTCGGGGCTGGTGTATTTGGGGTCTTCGGGGAACTGGAGTTTCGCGGGGCAGGCCGACGACGGGTTGCGTGTCACTGTCGATGACACGCTCGCGGTGGACACGTGGGCGGCACCGTTGGCGAAGGTGACCTCGGCGCCGGTGAACCTGGTCGCGGGGTGGCATCGGATCGCGGTTGATTTCCGTGAGGACGCGGGTGGGGCGTCGATGACGTTGTGGTACACGCCGCCGGGCGGGTCCGAAACGATCATCCCGGCGTCGGGGTTGAAACCGGATCTGGGGTTGGTGACCTCCACGACGGACACGGCGGGGGTGACGTCGACGACGTCGTACGCGGACCCGATCCTGGGGTTGGCGACCTCGGCGACGACGGATCCGTCGGGGTTGAACCTGACCTCGACCACGTCGTTCGAGGCGAAGGGCACCGGTTGGTTGCGGCGGACGGCTCGGGCGTTGCCTGACGCCGTGTCGGGATCTCGGCAAACCCAGACGTACGCGCACTATGGGGCGTCGGAGGTCGCGCCGTCGGTCATGTGCGCGGGTAGCGGCGTGTCGGTGGCGTCGGTGTCCCAGCGCGGTTTGCCGAAATCGTCGGTGGCGGCGGATCCCAACATCGCGGGCGGCCCCTCAGGGTTGGGACGTGAACAGGTGCAGGACAGTTCGGGGCGTGTCGTCGCGGTTCGTAATTCAGCGGACTCGGAGTGGGCGTGCACCGCGTTCGACGGACGTGGCCGGGTCACGAAACAGACCTACCCTGGTTTCGGTGGGGAACCGGAGCGGACGGTTACGACCACCTATTCGACGTCTGATCCGTTCCTGACGACGGTGTCGGACCCGGCGGGCACGATCACGACCAGGGTGGATCTGTTGGGCCGGGTGACTGACAGTCAGGATGTGTGGGGGACGATCACCCACACCGACTACGACCTCGGTGGCCGGCCGACCCAGTCGACGGTGTTCAAGACGACAGGTGTGGTCCTCGAGGCGACGATGTCGGACTACCAGGCTGCTGGTGCGGGGGTGAATCAGCTGTCCGCGACCCGTTGGACCGATTCGCTGCCGGCGGTCACCTCCGTGGTGTACGACTTCACGAATCTGCGGGTGAACGCGGGCCAGTCGATGCCGACGACGACAGGGACGACGTTGGTGTCGGCGACCTTTGACGGGATCGGTCGTCCTGTGACGTTCAGCTACAGCAGTGGGGTGGTGTCGACGCAGTCCTATGACGGTTTCGGGCGGCCGTCGGGGGTCACCGACACGAAGGCCGCTTCGACGTTGCTGTCGGACACGGTGACACGTGACCTGTCGGGTCGGGTGGTCGACCAGACGTTGGATGGGCTGGACGCGAACCCTGCCGGCGCGAACTACACGTATGACAACGCGGGTCGTCTGGTCGGCTGGTATGTGGCGGACCCGTCGACGTCGACGACGTTTCATGGGACCGAGTCCTACTCCTACAGCTCAGGCACACCCTCGGAGTGTGTGGGTCGGGGGTGGGGCAACGCGGCTTCGGCGGGGTTGAACTCGAATCGGGTCGAGTCGACGTTGCAGGTCAACGGCGGCGCGACCGCGACCACGAGGACGTGTTTCGATTTCGCGGACCGGGTTCAACGGGTGCTCACCGCGGCTGGGGAACCGAACCCGTATGGGGCGGGGTTCGGGTATGACTCGCATGGCAACGCGTCGCGTGTCGGGGTCGAGGCGAGGGTGTATGACGGGGCGGACCGTCATGTCGGCACCCGACCCGCCCTGGTGTCGACCGGAAAGGATGTCCTGTTGGTGGTGGGCAACCCTGGGGGGTTGACGTCGCGTGACTCGTGGCTACGCGACCAGTTGGTCGACGCCGCCTGGACGGTGAGCGTCGTGGATGACAACGGGATCTCGGCGTCGGCGGCGGAGGGGAAACAGCTGGTGGTGGTGTCGGATTCGGTGAGCTCGGGGACGGTCGGGGCGACGTTCAAGACGGTGACGGTCCCGGTGATCGTCTCGGAGGCGTTCATTCTCGATGACATGGGGATGGTCGGCACGTCTGGTTCGGATGTTGGGGTCACGTCTGGGGATCAAACCCAGGTGAGCGTCACGGCCGAGGGCGCGGCGCATCCGTTGGGTGCCAACATTGCGGCGGGCACGGTCACGACGTCGACGTCTGGGGTGACTCATGGGTGGGGGAAACCCGCGGCGGCCGCGGTGAGGGTCGCGACCTTGCCGTCGGACTCGTCGAAAGCCACCCTGTTCGCGTATGACAGCGGTGCGGCGATGAGTTCGGGGACTGCGCCGGCGCGTCGGGTCAGCTGGTTCCACTATGAGGGCAACACGTCGCTGCTCACCGCGAACGCCGCTGCCTTGTTCCACGCGGCGGTGGTGTGGGCGGCGGACCTGCCGTCGGTGCCATCGGCGGTGGTGGTGGTCGGCAACCCTTCGGGGTTGACGTCGCGTGACTCGTGGATTCGTGACCGGCTCGAAGACGCCGGCTGGGCTGTCACTCTGGTGGATGACAACGGGATCACGGCGTCGGCGGCGGACGGCAAACAGCTGGTCGTGGTTTCCGAATCGGTGAGTTCGGCGACGGTGGGTGACACGTTCCGGACCACGACGACACCGGTGATCGTCGCGGAGTCGTACATTCTTGATGACATGGGGATGGTTCCAGCCGGGTCGACCAACTACGGCAACACCGCAACGGATCAAACCCAGGTTGGGGTCACCGCGGCGGGTGCGGTCCACCCGTTGGGGGCGGGGCTCCCAGTCGGGAACGCCACCACCTCAACGGTTCCGATGTCGCACGGGTGGGGGAAACCCGCGGCCGCGGCGACCGTCGCCGCCACCCTGCCCGCGGACGCGACCAAGGCGGTCGTGTTCGGCTATGACAGCGGTGCCGCGATGGCCTCGGGCACCGCGCCGGCTCGTCGGGTCGGCTGGTTCCACTACAGCGGCGCCGCCGGCTCGCTCACCGACAACGCAACAGCCCTGTTCGACGCGGCCGTCGCGTGGGCTGGGGGAACGACACCTGTCGTGCGGTATGTGCGTGACGCGACCGACCGGATCGTGGAACGGAAGATCAACGATCGGGTGGTCGCCCGATACAGCTACACGGCCTCAGGTGACACGTCGGATCTCACGTTGGACGCCGACAGCAACCTGGTCGAAGCGACCCTCGCCCTGCCCGGCGGGGTCCTGTACACGTGGCGGTCGACTAGCCCGGTGTGGTCGTATCCGAACCTCCACGGCGACCTCGCTCTCACCACCGACACCACCGGCGTCAAACAAGGGCCGACAAGGGTGTGGGACCCGTGGGGCAAACCCTTCACCGTCACCGGCGAGCAGGACAACAGCATCGGTGAGATGGACTACGGGTGGCACGGCTCCGCGCAACGCCCCCTCGAACACCAAACCGGCCTCATCCCCACCATCGAAATGGGTGCCCGCCAATACGACCCCACCCTCGGCCGATTCCTCGAAATCGACCCGGTCGAGGGGGGAACGGCCAATGACTACCTCTACGTGGGGGACCCGGTCAATCAGGCAGATCTCACTGGTGAGCTCAATCCAAGCGAGGTTGGCTTTTGTGTTGAAAACCCCAATGAGTGTCGCAAGCTTGGCGGAATAAAGCAAGCTCTCGACGACACGTATGATTGCGATCGCAATAGGTGCAACGCAATGAAACATCTAATATTGTCGGCGACTCTTGGACTTCTATTTGGCAAAGATGTTGCAAGAACGATGCTCAATAACCACGAGGCCAACGGATGTGCTGGCGGCGGGGACCTAAACGAGCGAATGGACTGCCACAACAACGCAATAGGACTAATGGTTGGGGTCGGGATCCGGCGGCGTGCAGGGTGGTCTGGCAATGAGCTTGATTTCGCCAGTGATGCTCACCTGAAGCGGTGGATCAAGCAGATGGACAGCTTCATGACATCGCGGTATCCGTTCCGCTGTCAGAGCAGGCCACCACCGCGAGGTGCTGCCTGGTCGATTCGGCGAAGTGGAAAGAATTGCCGATAATGAACAGCCGCAAATGGCGTATGAGGGTTCTGCCATTATTGGGAATATTGCTCGCGATCAGTATTCAGTTTCCGGTTCGACTGTTGTACACCGACACCTTTCGGTGTATGAATCTCAAGAGCGGGATCTCCTATACCTCAGATTCTGGTTGTGATTCACCAGTCGTAGAGAGTTGCTTCATCCGTGAAATTCGTGTCTACTGGACGACAGAACGGCGTTGTACTGGGCGACGCGGTGATTAGGGCCCGCCGCGAAATTGAGTTCGCTTTTCATGCTGCGGAGTTGGCAGTGAGGGTGTAGTTCCAGTCGCCGTGCCAGTCGTGGCGGTGGAGGGGCAAGGCGTCGAGTTGGGTGTCGGTGATCTTGACGCCCTTGGGATACCAGTTGGGGTCGTAGCTGGCGGAGACCTTGAGGCCGGTCTGGGTGGTCGTCGCTCCGATGAGCTCGATGATCGTGCGGATGTCGGTCAGGGGCCGGCCTCGCCAGTTCATCGAGATGAACGAGAAGAGTCGGTGTTCGATCTTGTTCCACTTCGACGTGCCGGGCGGGTAGTGACACACGGTGATCGCCAGGCCGGTCTCGGCTGCGAGCGCGGCGAGATGGAACTTCCAGGCTCGAACCCGGTAGCCGTTCGAGCCACCGCAGTCCGCGGTGATCGTGAGCGTCGTGGCGTGTGGGAAGCGGGTGCTGCCGGTGGTGTTCCACCAGCGGCGGATTGCTTCGACCGCGAACTCGGCGGTGTCGGCTGTGTCACCAACCGAGACCCAGCCTTCGTCGTTGCCGATGTCGTAGACGCCGTAGGGGATCGCCTTCGCGTACTCACCCAAGGCGGGATCCGCGAAGTCATGGGTGTTGACCCGTTCGGGGTCCCCGGTGGGCCGCCAGTCCCGGCCCTTGTTGGCGTAGTTGCCGATCAGCTCCTTCTTCTTCGTGTCCACGCTGATTACCGGCTCCGATGCCGCGAGGCGTTCCGCGACGATGCCGTTGAGGTACTCGAACTGGGCGTTGCGGTCCGGGTGCGACGCACCCTCCACCTGCTTCGACGGTGCTTGCAGCGAGTAGCCCATCTGGTGCAACAAGCGCCGCACCAGTTCCGCTGACACCTTGTAGCCCTGAGCGGTGAGCTGGCGGGCCAACTCGTAGGTCGACGTGAGCGTCCACCGCAACGGCGACATCGGCGTCCCCCGCGTCTCGGGCCACACCAACTCGTCGAGAGCTTCCAACAACCCGGGCTGCTTATCGATCGCCGGCTTCTCCCCAGCCCCCGGAGCCCGCACGCGATCAATCACCTCGGCACCAGCCTCGATCTCCGACGCCCCCTTCGCCACCGTCGGACGCGACACCCCCGACAGCTCCGCCACCCGAGTCCTACCGCCACGGCCGACCATCACCGCCGCAGCCCCCACCACCAATCGCCGCTGACGCTCATCCAGGTGCGGCAACACCGACACGAAGAACCCCCGCATCGCGTCTTCGGTCACGTCCACACCCCAACACTACATCGCGAACCTTATTCAGTGGCGGACCCTAAGGCAACAGAGAGGTCAGATCCTCAGTCGAGCCTGGTGAGAAGGTCGAGCCCCTCGAGGTTGGTGAAGACGCGGTCGTGCGCCACAAGCGGGACGCCCAACCACAGTGCGGTTGCAGCGACCCAACGGTCGGCTTCGTGGTTCTTCTGCCCGAGCGGGTGACCAGACCGAATGCAACGGACGCGCAACTCGACGTAGACCGAGACGAGTTCCGGACCGGGCCACACGATCCTCGACCGGGCGATGCGCTGTTCGAGCTGAGTTCGCCGTGAGGTGCCCCACCGGGCGAGCTCTGCGCCGAAGCGGACCTCGGCGACCGTCGTCGAGGAGATGACGAACGGTCGGCCTTCGAGCAGCGGGCGGTACGTCTCAGCGAGACCTGCTCTACTACGGACCAGTTCGGCGGCGAAGATCCCGGTGTCGAGCACGACGGGCCCCCGACTGCCGGGTGCCGTAACGCTCATGCCTCGGCGAGAGCGGCGAGAAACTCGGCTTCTTCGTCGTCGGTCAGTCCGTCGATCACCATTTCGTCGTAGCCCGGGAAAAGCGGTGCCGTGGCGAGGACCTTTGTCCGCGACTCTTCGAGCGTCTCGCCTGCTGGGCTGTGGTGCTCGCCTGGGATCGACATCGTCACGCCTCCGAAGCCGCCATTGTACGTGTCCACTTCCGTCATGGGCATGTGTCGACGCTGGTCGGTCGGCCCCTCGGCTGATCCCCCTGGGGAGGTCCGAGGCGTCTCCACAGCTCAAAGGCGTGAGGGTGGAGGTTGTCGAGTGGTTCGAACGTCTCGACGTGGCGGCACAGGTTATCGACGGTGCGGTCGACCGCTGCGGGGTCGCCGTCGCGGTGGTCCGCCTCCGTTCGGTCGCGGTACAGCGGGTGCGGGTGGGGTGTCGGCGCCGTTGTGGTACACGCCGCCGAGCCAGTCCGAAGCGATCATCCCGACGTCGGGGTTGAAAGCGGATCTGGGGCGGGCCAGTCGATGCCGACGACCACAGGGACGACGTTGGTGTCGGTGAGCTTTGACGCGATTGGTCGTTGCCACGTTCAGCTACAGCAGTGCGGTGGTGTCGACCCAGACGGTGGGAACGCACCGCCACCCAAAGCGCACCCGCTGAGCCGTCGTGACGTCCGCGGTGCGCTCGACACCTGCGTGCTGTGCCAGGCGCACCTGCGAGACACCTTGCTCCGACTGGCTGAACGCGGGCTCGGCCGCGCCCGGTGGTCGGCCGACATCACCGACGAGCTGTGGCGCAACCTGACCGAAGTGGTCGACCCGTCGGCCGTCGACCACCTGCTCGGTCAGATGACCGCTGCGTTCCCAGACGCCGAGGTGACCGGATACCAGGCCCTTATCGACGGCCGTGGCGTCTCGACGGTGCTCCGTGCCGATGACGTGTCCGGGTTCTGCTCGATCGGACTTCTTGCCCCTTCACTGTGGTCAGGCGGTCGGAACCTGATCGCCCGATTCGTGCCCGCCGTATCGACACCACGGCGTGGAAAATCGCTGGGCCTCCGGGCCAAGGCCGTGTGACGATCCACGGTTCCCCACAGGACCCAGGGCACGACACAGCGAGGTGATGGCGATGCGCAGGCTATAGGCCGGTGAACCGAGCGGACCCGACGGCGGGTCCCCACCGGCCCTCCCCACGGAGGGCTGATGCGCAACCACAACGAGAAGGCCCGCGACATGGCGCGGTCCGTGCTTCCCTCGACCGCACGCAAGGGCGCCCGCGACGCGCGGGCCGTCATCCACGGTCGCGAACGCGCCCACGAGCGCCGGCTGCTGCACGAGCTGGGCAGAACAGCGCGTCGAACGCAGCACCGTCCTCTCGTCCGCGACGCCGGCTGACCGCGAGGTCTACTTCCGCAAGCTCCTGTCCCCAGGTCTGATCGGTAACCACGCCATCAGCCACCTGCGCTGGGTCCTCGACGATCGTTGTCGTCGCTAGGTGTAGGGCCATCCCGCGTCCTGCCCTCATTCTCTGGGCGGATCCCGACGAGGTTTGTCGGGATCCGCCCAGAGAATGGATGGGAGGGGCGAGGAAGGTCACTGCGGTCAGGCCCACTCGATGGGGTCCAGGTCGGCCCCGCCCGCCGCGATGAGCTCCACCAGTCGGTCCTCGGTGACCGGGCGGCCCGCCCACGCATCAACCCCGACGTTGATCGACGGGGCAGGAAGCACCCCTTGATTGATAGCATGATGTCATGACGCGAAGGGCGACGACCGTTCGGCTCCCCGAGGACTTGGCAGACACCGCTGAGGTGGTCGCCCGCGCTCGGGGAGTCAGCGTCAACCAGGTGATCCTCGACGCGCTGCAGGCCGAGGTCGACCGGGTGCGCCAGGACGAAGAGTTCATGACCCTGCTGCACACCCTCGTCGAGCGGGACAAGGAGATCCTCGACCGCCTCGCCGAGTGAGGTATCTCAGTCTGTCCGAGGCGCTCGTGGTCGCGGAGGTCGTCACCGGGATCGACGCTCGGACGCTGTCGCGTGCCTCACGGGTCGATCTGCTGGACTCGGCGCTCCATGGGCCCCAAGCTGGCTTCGGCGACGAGGAGTTCTACCCCTCGATCGTCGAGAAGGCCGCCGTGCTCGCCGTCCGCATCGCACGGAACCATCCACTTCCCGACGGCAACAAGCGCCTCGCCTGGCAGTCGCTCACCATCTTCCTCGCCCTCAACGGCCATCGCCTCGAAGTCGGCACCGAGCAGGCCGTGGGCCTGATGCTCGGAGTGGCGGCCGGTGAGCTCGACGAAGCGGCGGTCGCGGAGTGGCTGCGTCAGCATCTCGAGCCGACAGCGCCTGATGACAAGTGATGACAAGTGATGACAAGGCCGAGGCGTCGGAAGGAAGAGCACGGCGGTTGCGCGCCTCCGAGTCACCAGACTGGTCCGCCAAGAGATCTGGGGACACCTGTGCTGCCACTACGCCATCCGCTCGTCATCATGGCCAGGACCGTGCGCCGACCGTTGGAACTCGCCCTGTCATCATCCTTCGATCAAGCGGAGAGTGCGGTGCGGTCGATCCCCATCCAGTCCGTCGAGGACGCGGCCGATGCAGCTCAGCAGTCGGCAAGTGCGGCGAGCGCGCGACAGATCTCCCCTGACTGTGCGGCGCCGAGGGATCCGACTCGATCGGTCAGGAACGACGGGCGGACCGGCTGGAGGTTGTCGAAGGACGCTGCGCATTCGACGTTGAGCCCGTTGTCGGGACCGAGTGGGATCTCGGTTGGTATCGAACGGACGGTGCGGGTCACAGGGGCCACGATTATGCGGTTGAGGACCGCCACGGCGTCGCTGCGCGTCACGACGAGCACGGGTCGTCGCTGGTTCTCGGCTTCGGCCCACCAGATCTCGCCGTGGCGCGGTGTGCTCACCACGGCTCCTCGGCGATCATCTCGATCGTCGCCTCGTCGTCCCATCCCGTGTCATCCTGGGGGACGCGGCGGTAGCCATCGGCGATCTGGCGGCCGATCTCCAGTCGCCGGTGTCGATCTACGAGGTCGACCAAGGCCGCTCGGACGGCCTCGGATCTCGTCGCCACAACGCCGGCGGCGATGAGTGCGTCGACATCGGCCATCAGAGCGTCGTCGAGGCGTGTAACGAGCTGTGCCATGCAACCAGCATAGCAAGATGCAATGCGGTGACGCCCCGTGATCGCGCACATCGAGAGGCGGAAACCGACCTGGCCCTCTCGCGCTGCGCCGGTTTCACCGCTTCTGAGCGCGTTCTCACCTGAGAGTGGCGCAACCGAGGTTGCTCACCGGGAGAAGCGGGCGGAGAGTGCGGGGCGGTCGATCTTGGCGTTGTGGCGGCGGTCAACGGGCAGCCGGTCGATCACGATGAACCTGGTGATGCCGCGGGTCGCGTCGCAGGTGCCGGCAAGCGCCGCCAACTCGGCTTCGACGACCTCGATTCGGCGCGACGGGTTCGTGACGAGCTCCACGCACATGGCGGGTTCGGCAGGGCCATCCCCTCCGCCGTCTCGGATGCCGATGAGCGCGCTGGCGGCCACGTCGGGGTGGGCGTTGATGACCGGCTCGCAGCACAGCGGGTAGTAGGTCCGTCCTGCCGCAACGACGCGATGGGATCGCCGGCCACAGAGCCACAGACGCCCCGACTCGTCGAGGAACCCCGTGTCGCCCAGGCGGTGCCAGAGGGCGTCGCCGTCGGCGATCTTGTTGTCTGCCATGTCTGTGGGTGATTCGTAGTAGCGGTCGCTGACATGAGGGCTGCGCACCACGACCTCGCCGACCGATCCCGTCGCCAACACGGTGGCGTCTTCCATGGTCGCGATCGGTCCGTCGTCGATGGCGACGATGCGTGTCTCGACCCCGGCGAGCGGCGCCCCCACACAGAGACCTTCGCCGCGTTCGGTCCGCGCCCAGGTTTCCCCGACGACGACATCGCCGGCGATCTCGGTTGCGGGCAGCACCTCGGTGGCGCCGTAGTCGGAGTACATCTCTCCGTCGCCGAGCACCGCTTTGACCGCGGCGAACAACGGCCCGGGAACCTCGGCGCCGCCCGCGACGATCCGGCGGATGCTCGGCAGTACCACGTCGTGATCCGCGCAGTGCGTGGCGAGGTTGGCCAACAGCGCGGGTGACCCGAACATCGAGTGCACGTTGTTGCGCCGGATCGTCTCGGCGAGCCGTGCCGGGTTGGCGTCGCCGGGCCCTTTGGTGGCGAAGTTCATCGGTGGGACCACCACGGTGCCCCCGTGGGACATGCCGATTATCCAGAAGATCGGGAAGGTGGGCATGTCGACGATGTCACGTCCGTCTCCCAGCTTCCACTGCTCGCTGATCCCTCGGATGAGCATGGCGAGGTTCCGTCTGGTCATCACCGTCGGCTTCGGTGTGCCGGTGCTCCCGGTGGTGAAGGCGATCAGCGCCGGGTCGTCATCGGCCGCGTCTGTCCGGCGCGGTTCGGATGGCCACGGCCGCTCCAGTGACGCGAGCGTGTGGGCCCCGGGCACCCGGCGAGGACCGACCACCACGTCGGTGTGCACGCTGCCGCGCCCCCAACCGAACGCTCGACGGGCGACGTGGGCTTCGGGGCTGCCGAAGAACACGGTGGGGCCAACCCGCGCCAGGCTCCTGGCGATGTTCCTCAAGCCGTGGCTGTGCGGCTCGATGCCGACCATCGCTGCGCCCACGCGCCACAGGGCGAGTGCCAGCACCATGGCGTCCTCACCCGGGGGGACCATGAACGAGCACAGCGTCCCCTCGTGAACCCCGATGTCGCGAAGGCCGACCGCCACCGACTCGGCGCGGTCACTCAACGTCGCGTAGGTGGTCGTCCGCGTCCAACGGCGCGAACCGATGCCTCGGGACTCGTCGATGACGGCGATGCGGTCGGGGTCGCGGCGCGCGACGTCGAGCACCAGATCTGCGAGGTCGAAGGTGGGGGAGGCGGCTGTCGTCGCGGTAGCCGATGAGGTGGTGGTGCTCATCGTTGCCTCCCACTCGAAACACCGGCTTGGTTGAGGGGTGTGTGGCCTGCCGCCTCGGCGAGCTCGACGATCAGCGCGGTGAGCGCCTCTGGGTCCTCCAACATCGGCAGGTGGCCGCAGCCGGCGAGGACGTCGGTGCGCTCGGCGTGCACGAGCTGCCCGAGATGGGTGCCCTTGCGTCGTGACAGCACCCGGTTCTGGGCGCCCCAGACGATCCGCGTGGGCACCCCGGGGGGAACCTCCTCGATGTCGCGGGTGCCGTAGGCGCCCATGTCGTCGAGGACGTCGATCAGGGCGGGGAGCTGATCAGCGCGGGTCGCGCACGCCACGAGCTCGGGATCGTGGTGCAGGTCCGCGGCGCGGCCCCGGTCGCCGAGTTGGAAGCGCACCGCTTCGACGGCGGCGGGGCGAACCATCGGCAGGCGCCGCACCGCCGAGCGCAGCAGCCGGGTTGGTCGCGCAGCCACCTTGCCCATCCTGTGGAACACGCCGAGGCCTCCGGAGCTGAACGTCGCCTCGGTCAGCGGATTCACCAGCAGCATCGCCGCCACCCGGTCGGGATCCGCGGTCGCCACGCCCGCCGCGATGTTGGATCCCATGCAGTTGCCCACGAGCATGACCGGCGCCAGCCCGTGCGCCTCGATGAACGCCGCCACGAGCTCGACCATCTCCCGGAGGTCGGGCGGCGGGGTGACGCGTGGCGACTCGCCGAAGCCGGGAAGGTCGAGCGCCACTGCATGCCGGCGGTCGCTCAGAGCGTCGAGCTGGTTGCGCCAGATCGTCGACGACGTCCCCCCGTTGTGGAGCATGAGGATCGCCGGACCCGAACCCGACTCGCGGTAGGCGACGCTGAGACGGCCGTGGGTGAAGCGGTGCATGTTCACACCTCCAGAGTGAAGTACGTCTATGTTTATCACTCTGTGACAGTGGCTGCATCACCCCTTCCTCGAGGCCCCCACGGCCTGTCGCGTGACGAGGTCCAGGCGTCTCAGCGGGAGAGGCTGGTGGTGGCCGCGATGTTCGCTGTTGCCGAGAAGGGCTACGCCGCGACGACCGTCGCCGACATTCTTCGCGGCGCGAAGGTTTCACGCACAACCTTCTACGAGCTGTTCGACGACAAGCTGGACTGCTTTCTGGCAGCCTGCGCGATGGCGTCGGAGACGGTGGTCGCCGAGATGGCTGCAACCCTGGATGCGAGCCGTGAGATCGAAGATCCATTCGACCGCCTGGGACTCCTGCTCGAGGCGTACCTGCGGGCGCTGTCGCGCTTGCCCGAGCTGGCCCGGGTGTTCCTGGTGGAGGTCTACGCCGCAGGAGAGGCCGCGATACGCCAACGCATCGCCATGCTCGACCGCTTCGCGGACCTGGTGGTGGGTGCCTGGGGCGACAGCGGTGGTCTGTTGGGCAGAGGCGAGTACCAGCGACTCGCTGCGGAGATGCTCGTCGGCGCTGTCAGCTCGAAGGTCACCAACGCCGTCGCCATCGGCGAAGCCGAGCGACTCCCCGAACTGCACGAACCGATGATGGCCCTGGTCGCCGAGATGGTCGGCGCACAACCAACCCGAGCCCGAGGAGCCAGGCATTGAAGCCGAGACGACAAATGACCGTGGGTCGCTTGTGGGTGCTTGCACGCCTTGTGGTCGTCTGCGCCTTGGTGACATCCGCAGAAGCGTGTTCGGACGAAGGCGAGCGCGGGACTTCCCTCGGCAACGGGACCGCGACCGAGACGACTCGCGGCGTCGACAACCGAACCACCACGACCGCGGGACCCTGTCGCGCCGACGCCTCACTCCAACCGGGAACGCAGCGACTGACGGTGACCACCGGGTCCGACGATCGAGAGGTCGAGCGGGTCATCCCACCGGCATTCGACGGCACGCAACGCCTGCCGCTGATCGTCGACCTCCACGGCTTCACGAGCACGATCGACCAACAGGACCTCTTCACCGGACTACCCGCCGCAGCCGCCGAACGGGGGTATCTCCTGTTGACCCCGCAAGCCGAGGACGCGACCGTCCCCATCGGTGACGGCCGGCTGAGCGCGCCCTTCTGGAACATCTACCCCGATCTCGACGATGCCCTTGTCGGAGCCCGCAACGACGTCGGCTTCCTGGCCGGCCTGATAGACGACGCGGTGACCGAGCTCTGCGCGGATGCGTCGAGGATCTACCTGACGGGGTTCTCCAACGGCGCCGGCATGACCGCGGTCCTGGCATGTGAGCTCTCCGGAAGGATCGCCGCGATCGCGCCGGTGTCGGGATTCAACCTCGCGGCCGACTGCCCGGATCTCGAGCCCGTCTCGGTGATCGCGTTCCACGGTGACGCGGATCCCCTCGTCGCCTACGCCGGCGGATCGGCGGCTCGCCGGCCGATCGACAGTCCCCCCGTCGAAGTACGCACGTCCCAGTTCGCAGAAGTCGCCGGGTGCAGCCCGGAACCGATCGTGTCGAACCCCTTCGAGGACATCGCCCTGCGCGAGTGGGCAGGGTGTGAGCCCGGCAGCGACGTGGAGCTCTACACGGTGTTGGGAGGGGGCCACACCTGGCCTGGCATGCTCAACTACGTGGATCCCGCCGACCTGGGTGAGCTCGGCGACGCGACGCGGTTGGCGGAGCTGGCCGGGATCGAGCTCGCCGCCATCGCCGGGCACATGACCACGAACCTTGAAGCCACCTCGGTGATGCTCGACTTCTTCGACGACCACCCACTCCCAGCGTGAGTGTGGTTCGGCTCAGCACCTGACCGTGATCACCTTGAGAGGGATCGGCAACGGCATCTCCGGCGCCGTCGACGGCGTCCGGGTGAGCCAGAAGTTCACCACCGAGGACGACGCGCGACGCCGGGTCGCGTGAGATCGAGAAGCTCCGGTCGTCATCGGCCACCGCGCAAGGCCGGCTGCCCGCTCCGTCGACGGCCGGCGGGTTGACCGACCGCTACGTCGCCAGCCTCTCACGACGTGGTCACCGGCGGATTCCGAGACGGTGCTCGACCGGGCCCGCAAGCGAGCGCCGAAGTCCAAGGTCAGGCAGTCGGTTTCGTGCCGCGCTCGTCGCTGCCCACCGACGAGGAGTGCAACCGGATGTTCAAGGCGCTCGACGCCGCCGGCTCTCCGTCATGTCGCCGCGTGTTGGATGCTCTTCGACGTCGCTCTCGACACGGCGGTGGTGGCCACGCTGCTCGGCCACGCCAACGCCGCGTTCACACTCTCCCGCTACGTCGGCGTGCGCGGCGACCTGGGTGCCACCGTCACCGCTGCCACCGAAGACTGGTAGCGGAGGTCTTGACCACCGCATGTCGCAAGAGGTGCTGTCAATCGGACCCTTATATGGATACTCTGTGTCCAGAAAGGTGTCCCAATGACAGCAGATGAGCCGAGGTCGATCCCAACCCGTCTGGCTCCGGTGCTCGAGGCGCTGGAACTGGATCAGCCGCGCGTCGTCACTGCCGATACCCTCGCACACCTCGCCGAGGGCCACGGGATCGAGACCGATGGACAACGGCTCGCATACGAGCTTCGCCGATTGGGCTGGTTGATCGGTCTGCGGACGAAGGGGGCGTGGGAGTTCGTCCCCGGCGCGCGCGCCGGCCGCTTCGGCGCAGGGGACCGGCATATCGAACTGCGCGCTGCGCTCGCCGTCGACGCCGGCTTCAGGGGCGCCCTGGCGATGGAGTCGGCCGCGGTGGCCCTCGGCCTGGCCGGACGGGTCCCCGACCGCGAGGTGCTGTGGGTTCCGTCCGGACGCCGGGTTCCCAAGTCCTTCGGCGACTGGCGCGTGGTGCGATTGGCGGTGAGCGACGACGCGATCGCGCCCGTGGACGGATTGCCGGCCTGGCGGGTCGGGACGTTGCTCGCTGGGATGGCGTTGCGCCCCGATGGCTTCCACGACTGGCCGAACGTCGGGGAGTGGCTCGCACGCGCGGTGTCGCAGGCCGACGCCAACTCGGTCGCTCGATCGCTCGTGGGTGCTCCCCGGGCAGCATGGCAGCGGGCGAGCTACCTGCTCGCGACGGGAGGCCAGGAAGCCGCAGCCTTCGACGTGTTCCAGCAGGCGCCTCCCGGTCGAGGCCCTGCCTACCTCGGCCCACGGCGGAAGAAGGGGCAGTTCGATCGTCGCTTCGAGATCGTCGACTCCGTGCTCGCCCCCAGCTTCAGCGGCGTGAAGCCATGAGGATCACCGAAGGCCACCTGGCCCGCCACTACCAGGGACGCAAGGGTGGCCGAGGTCCAGCGCTGCTCGACATCGCGCAGGACCATGCCCTCGCACACCTTCACAACGCTGGCTGAACTGGATCCACTGGCTGGCCAAACTGGAGGGAAGGTCTGGCTAGACTGGAGGCTGTGCCTGGCTATTCTGGAGGGAGGAACTACGTCCCGCGACTTGCCGAGGCCGCGATCGAGAGCGCGCTGTCCGACACCCGGGTGGTGGTCGTCAACGGTGCGCGGCAGGCAGGCAAGAGCACGGTTGTTCGTCGGATCCTGCGTCGCTGGACCGGCTCGGCAGAGCGACGCCTTGATCGCCCACTCGAGTTGGCAGCGGCACGACTCGATCCCGATGCCTTCGTCCGCCACGATGGACTACTCGCCATCGACGAGATCCAGCGAGCACCCGACCTGGTCTTGTCCATCAAAGACGAGGTCGACCTCGACCCGCGGCCGGGCCGCTTCATCCTGACCGGATCGGCGCGGGTGCTGGGTCTGCGTGCGCTACCCGACGCGCTCGTGGGTCGCACCGAGACAATCGAGCTCTGGCCCTTCGCCCAGGCCGAGATCGAGCGTCGCCCACCAGCTTTCGTCGACTCACTGCTGCGCGGTTCGTTCGACGGCCTGGCCGGTTCGGGCACGAGTCGTGAGGAGTACTTCGAGCGTCTCGTCCGTGGCGGTTTCCCGGAGGCGGTGAGGCGGGACCACCGGCGGCGTGGCCGGTTCTTCGAGAGCTACGTCGATGACCTGATCGATCGTGACGTGACCGCACTGGGTGACATCGGACGTCGTGTGGCGTTGGCTCGTCTGGTGGGGCTGGCCGCGGCGACGGTCGGACAGCTCTACGTGCCGGCACGTCTGGCGCGGGCTGCGTCGATAGACGCCAAGACCGCGGATCGTTATGTGTCGCTGTTCGAGGAGGTCTTTCTCTTCAAACGGCTCCCAGCGTGGAGCGCGTCGTCCACCAGGCGAGCGGTGGGAGCGGCGAAGCTGCTCGGGGTCGACTCGGGTCTGGTCGCGGATCTCGTCGGACGCGGCCCGGGGAGACTGGGCAAGGGCGATCCGATGGCGGGCCCGCTGCTGGAGAACTTCGTGCTCAGCGAGGTTGCCCGTCTGTTGCCGGTCGCCGCCGAGAGGGCCCGCTTGTTCCACTTCCGCACCAAGGACGGCGTCGAAGTCGACGGGGTGGTGGAGACCCGAGACCGGCGTATCGCAGGGATCGAGGTCAAGGCTTCGGAGTCGGTCCGGCCCGAGGACCTCAGGGGTCTGGCCTATCTGCGCGATCGGGTGGGGGATGACTTCGTCGCGGGAGTCGTTCTGCACACAGGCAGGGCGATCCGCTCTCTCGGGGATCGGCTCTGGGCAGCCCCGATCGACTGTCTCTGGAGCTGACCGCGGGTGGGCATGAACTGCGGCTGTGTCACCGCCACGGCAACGCCTGGCGGTACCGTGAATCGGCGACGGCGCCTCCCTTCGTGGGGCGGATGAGGGGTGAGTGCGTATGGACGGCACGTTTCATGAGGACTTCGGTGGGGTCGCCCGGGTTTTCCGTCGTCAGCTCCGTCGCACCAGCGGAGGCGCGGCGGTTGCCGTGTACCACCGGGGTGAAGCGGTCGTGGACCTGTGGGGCGGTTGGAAGGACGCGGATGAGCGCTGGGCGTCCGACACCGTGGCGATGTGCTTCAGCACCACCAAGGGCGTCGTCTCCACGGCACTGCACGTGCTGGCCGACCGCGGCCAGGTCGACTACGACGCACCCGTCGCCCGCTACTGGCCGGAGTTCGCACAGAACGGCAAGGAGCACACCACCGTCCGCCACGTGTTGACCCACTCCGCCGGGCTGCACCGGTTGCGTTCGATCATCGACTCCGCGCACCACATGTTGGACTGGGAGCACATGACCGAGGCGCTCGCTGCGGCGAGGCCGGCCTACGAGCCGGGGACCCGCCACGGGTACCACGCTCTCACCTATGGCTGGCTGGTCGGCGAGATCGTGCGTCGGGTTTCGGGCGTTCCGATTGCCGAGTTCGTCCGCCGCGAGCTCGCGGAGCCCCTCGGGATGGACGGGCTGTACATCGGCCTGCCCGCCTCTGAGCGACATCGGGTGTCGCCCCTGGGTCCCATGGGGATTCCCCGTCCCCGCCACGAACCCTTCCGCACCATCGAGCGCGAGATCGGCCGCGGTCTCGGCCTGGCGATATCGGCGTTGCCGGGCCCCGTCAGCACCCGTCGGCTCGTCAACGCGCTCGTGCCCCGCGGCGTCGAGGACGTGTTGTGGGGCGCGGATGTGATGGACGCCGAGATCCCGGCTGCGAACGGCTTCTTCACCGCCAGATCCCTCGCCAGGATGTACGCGATGCTCGCCGGTGGTGGGATCCTCGACGGCACTCGCATCCTGTCGGAACGAACTGTCGAGCTCATCTCACAACGTCAGCGGACCGGCATGGATCTGGTGCTCGTGGCGCCCATGGACTGGCGTCTGGGCTACCACCGGGTGATCACCGCCTGTGGCAACGTCGGCCAGGGCTTCGGCCACTTCGGCTTCGGCGGGTCGGGTGCGTGGGCGGATCCCGAGCGAGACCTCGCGATCGCCATGGTGTGCAGCCGCGGCACCGGCACCCCCGTCGGTGACGCCCGGATGCTCACCCTGGGCGCGGCCGCGGTGCGCTGCGCCGAGCGTCGCGAGCCGCAGAGCCGGGACGGGTACCGGTCCCAGGTGCCTCATTCCGCTGCGTGAGGCGGAGCGGACCGATTGCCGGCCCTCGGCGCCTCAGAGCCGAGATTGAGGCAGCACGGGCCGGCTGAGGTCCCCAGGGGCCGGCCCTCGGTGCCTCAGAGCCGAGGCGGATAGATGCCGGTGACGTAGTCGTTGACCATCCGGGTCGCGCAGAACCGTGGTCCGATCGTCTGCAACGAACGTCTCACCATGGCCAGCCATCTGTTGGGGAGCCCGTCGGCATCGCGTTCGTGGAACCAGGGCACGACCTCGCGCTCCAGCAGGTCGAACAGCGCGGAGGTGTGGCGCCGGTCCTGCGCGGCGGTGTCCGCATCGACCTCACCGCTGATCGCCCATCCGTTGGTGCCGTCATAGGCCTCGGGCCACCAACCGTCCAACACACTCACGTTGAGGACCCCGTTGAGCCCGGCCTTCATGCCGCTCGTTCCGCTCGCTTCCAGCGGAGGCCGAGGGAGGTTGCCCCACACGTCGCAGCCCGCGACCAGCCATCTCGCCACGGTCAGGTCGTAGTCCTCCAGGAAGGCCACCCGGCCGGCCACGCCGTCGGCCCCCTTGAGGGAGAACATCGTCTGCACGATGCGCTTCGCCTCGTCGTCCTGCGGGTGGGCACGACCGGCGAAGAGGAACTGGATGGGCCGATCGCCGCTCAACAGCCTGATCGCCCGCTCGGCATCTGCGATCACGAGGTGCAACCTCTTGTAGGTCGCGAGCCGGCGGGCGAACCCGACGGTGAGCACGTCGGGGTCCAGCGTCCGTTCGACTGCTTCGGCGTAGCCAAGCCCTTCTCCCCGGCGAAGACGGTCGTTGATCGCGCGTTCCCGCACCCAGTCGATCATGTCGGTGCGTGCCCGGGTCCTCGCTGCCCACAGCTCGTCGTCGGGGATGCGCGCGACTGGCTCCCAAGTGGCAGGGTCGGAGGCTCGCGCGGGCCACTCGGCTCCGAGATGACGGTCGAGCAGCCCCCGCATCGGCGGGCAGATCCAGCTCGGTGCGTGCACGCCGTTGGTGACGTGGGAGATCGGCACCTCCTCGGTTGGCGTAGGGGCGAACAGCGGCTGCCACATGGAACGGGCCACTTCACCGTGGCGCCGGCTCACGCCGTTGACCGAGCGCGCGGAGCGGATCGCCAGAGGTGTCATGCCGGAGGGCTCCGAGCGGTCCTCGGGATGGATCCGTCCTCGGGCGAGGAACTCCTCGTCGTCGATACCCGAGGAGGTCGCGAGGCTACCGAGCACCGAGAGGATCTCCTCGGCCGAGTAGGTCTCGTTGCCGGCCGCGACGGGGGTGTGGGTCGTGAACACCGTGGCGGACCGAACCCGCTGCCACGCGGCGTCGTGGTCGAGGCCCGATCTCCGAGCCTCCGCGAACCGTTCGAAGGCGCACAGCGCGGCGTGGCCTTCGTTGAGGTGATAGACCGCGGGATCGACACCCATGGCGCGCAGCGCCCGAACACCTCCGACCCCCAACACCGCGTACTGCGCCAGACGGATCGACCGGTTCCCCTCGTAGAGCCGCGACGTGATCCAGCGGCCGACGGGACCGTTCTCCGGCAGATCGGTGTCGAGGAGGTACAGCGGGACTCGGCCCACGTCGACCCGCCAGACCTGCCCGACCACATCCTCGTCGTCGATGGGAACCGAGAAGCGCAGCGGCGCGCCGCAGTCGTCGGTGACGATCACCGCCGGCAGGTTCTCGGGGTTCGTGTCGGTCCAGTACTCGTGCTGCCATCCGGAGGTGTCGATGCGCTGGTGGAAGTACCCGCTGCGATACATCAGCCCAACGCCGACCATGTCGAGGCCCAGGTCGCTCGCCTCCTTCAGGATGTCGCCGGCGAGCGCGCCGAGGCCCCCCGAGTAGATCGGCAGCGACGCGTGGACGGCGTACTCGCTGCACAGGAACGCGATCGGGTGGTCTTCGTCGAGGTCGAGTCCGGCGGCGACGGAGCGCTCCACCGGCCGGCGTAGGTCGACACGTGCCACCAGCTCGTCGAGCCGAGTGGCGAAACCGGCATCGGCGGCGAGTTGGTCGAGGCGTTGTCGGCCCATCTCACGGATGAACTGAACGGGATTGCCGCCGCATCTCCGCCAACGCTGGGGGTCCATCGACGCGAACAGCTCGTCGCCGCCGGGCGTCCACGACCACTGGTAGTTGTACGCGACGTTCGCCAGCGCGGAGAGCGGCCCGGGAAGGTCGTCGGCCAGTTCCGCGATCGCCCGATCGAGGTCACGCCCCCCGGGGTGGGTGGTGGCGCTCAACCGCCGGCCTCCGTGGTTCCCGGCGATGTCCGATCACCGGCCATCAGATCGGCGATCGTGTGCGCATCGTCGTCGCCTGGCAGCCCCCATCCCGCCTCGTAGCCGAAGAGTTCGTCGATGCGGATCGCCTTGAGGTCGACATCGAGCAACTCCAGCGCATCGGCGGGCACCAAGGCCGGATGCGACCGCCCACATGCGCGAGCCAGCGACAGCAGCTCGAAGCGGAGCGTCGCGAGGTAGTTGGCCACGCGGACCGACTTGAGCTGCGCATCGAGGCCACGTTCCAGCCAGGGGGACTGGCTGGTCACCCCGGTGGGGCAACGGCCGGTGTGGCACCGCTGGGCCTGGATGCAGCCCAACGCGAACATCGCGGTGCGTCCGACGTTGACCGCGTCACAACCCATGGCCATCGCCAGCAACGCGTTCTCCGGCAGTCCCAACTTGGCCGACCCGATGAAGAACACGTCGTGGTGCAGATCGCGTTCCGCAAAGCTGCGGTACACGCGGGGGAACGCCCACTTGAACGGAAGGGCGACATGGTCGCTGAACACCAGCGGTGCTGCCCCGGTGCCACCCTCGCCGCCGTCGATGGTCACGAAGTCGACCCCGGTACCGGTCTGCGCCATCCGCGTGGTGAGCCGTTCCCAGAACGTGTCCTCTCCGACGGCGGACTTGATGCCCACGGGAAGGCCGGTCTCGGCCGCGATCGTCTCGACCAGCTCGAGCAGCTCGTCGACGTTGCGGAACGCCGTGTGGCGGGCCGGGCTCCGGCAGTCGACACCCGGCGGGATCCCACGGATCGCCGCGATCTCGGGGGTCACCTTCGCTCCGGGCAGCATCCCGCCGAGCCCCGGCTTGGCGCCCTGGCTAAGCTTCAGCTCGATCGCTCGCACCGAGGGCGTGGTTGCCACCACGTCGAGAAGCCGCGGAAGGCTGAAGGTGCCGTCGGGTTCCCGGCAGCCGAAGTAGCCGGTGCCGATCTGCCAGATGAGATCGCCGCCGTGGCGGTGATGGGGAGAGATGCCGCCTTCCCCGGTGGTGTGCAGCACGCGCGCCTGCGCGGCGCCCATGTTCAGGGCGCGGACCGCCGCGCCGCTCAACGAGCCGAAGCTCATTGCCGAGATGTTCACCACCGATTGCGGCCGGAACGCTCCGGCTCGCCGGTGGGGGCCGCCGAACACCTTCGCCGCGGGTAGCGCGACGTTGGGGTCGGGGTGGCCGGGCTCGTCGGGGGGTGCCGGAACCGGGAACGCCGAGTGCTTGATGATCACGTAGTTGTGGACACGTTCGAGGTCGTTGTCTGTTCCGAACCCGAAGTAGCGATCGGTCGACTTCGCCGAGGTGTACACCCAGCGCCGCTGGTCACGGCTGAAGGGGCGCTCCTGGTCGTTGTCGGTGACGATGTACTGGCGCAGCTCGGGCCCGATGGCCTCGAGCAGGAACCTGAGGTGGCCGATCAGCGGGAAGTTCCGCAGCACGGCGTGGCGGCGTTGCAGGACATCCCACGTCGCCACGCCCGCGAGTCCGCCACTGAGCAGGCCGGCAACCCGACGGATGTTCATGGCTCGACATCGTGGGCGTCGCGGTCCTCGCCGGACCAGTGTCCAAGGTCCCGTCGAAGAGCGGCGAGGTAGGTGAACACCGAGGGTTGGAACCCCACAGGTTCATCGAGATCCACCCGTGCCCGGCGGCGGTGGGATCGACCGTGGTTTCGTGGATCGCGGTCAGACGGTCGTGGTCGTCGGTGGGATACAGATCGTCGCCGTTGGCCACTGCGAAGGGGCCATCGATGTGATACGGCAGGCGAGGACGGCGGGAGCGGTTCCGTCGGGACCCCCGCGGCCGGGTAGAGGACGGGTTTGGCCCTTTCGCCGTCGGAGCGGCTGGGGGCAGAATCGCGCATCGGCTTCCCGCCCGGGCGGGTCCAACGCGGAATGAGGTACGTGATGACAACGTCGAAGAGCAACCAGTTCGTCGATCGGGCGTCGGATGAACTGGAGCGCCTCGTGAAAGAGGCACGCGAGAGCGCCAAGTCTGTCGAGGACCTGGTCTCGGATTCGATCGGCAACCTTCAACGGTTCGTCGAGGACCTCGTCGGGCGGGTGAGCGACGAGCTCGAGCGCATGTGGGCCCAGACCGACGAGCAGCGAAGCCGGATGGACTCCCAGCTTGCCGACCTCGTGGGATCGATCCGCTGGCCACTGAAGCCGATCACCCGTGGACGCACGACTCCGGCGAAGAAGGCCGCAGCGAAGAAGGCTCCGGCGAAGAAGGCCGCTGCCAAGAAGGCTCCTGCGAAGAAGGCTGCGGCGAAGAAGGCTCCCGCCAAGAAGGCCGCGGCGAAGAAGGCTCCAGCGAAGTCCGGATGACGTCGCGCGCCTCCACGGGACGCGACGACCCAACCCGCGTCGCGCCCGAAACCGAGGCTCGACCGCAGTGGTTGACGCGCTCGCTCGGGATCGAGCCGCAACGTCGGTCCATCGAGGTTGGCGGCTGCGACATCAACCTGTTGGTTTGGGGTGAACCCGACCGTCCTGGCCTCGTGCTGGTGCACGGTGGCGCAGCACATGCGCACTGGTGGTCGGCGATCGCACCGTTGATAGGGGACTACCGCGTCGTCGCGCTCGATCTGTCGGGCCACGGCGACAGCGGGCGCCGCGAGACCTATCGGGTGGAGCTGTGGACCCAAGAGGTCCTGGCAGCCGCCGAGGCTGTCGGCGCGGCGGGCCCGCCTGTGGTGATCGGCCACTCGATGGGAGGCTTCGTCGCTGTGGCGACCGCTGTCGCGGGTGGTGACCGGGTGGCGGGGATCATCGTGTTGGACTCGCCGATGGTCGAGGAGGACCCCGAGGTGGAGGCCGCACGCATCGGCGCTGCGTTCGGTGTTCCGCGGACCTACCCGACCCTCGACGAAGCCGTCGCTCGATTTCGCACGGTGCCCGCCCAGGACAACTACGACCCCTGGATCCTCGACCACGTCGCCCGGCACTCGTTGCGTCGCACAGAGGATGGTTGGGCCTGGAAGTTCGACCCCGGCTTGTTCCGGGCGGTCAGTCGGAACCCGGCCGCTGAGCAACTGCCGAACATCCGTTGCCGTGTAGCGCTGCTGCGCTCGGAGTTCGGCCTGGTGACACCGGAGATCGGCCGGATCATCTACGAGAACCTCGGCCGCGTCGCCCCCGTTGTGGAAGTGCCCCTCGCCGGCCACCACATGATGCTGGACCAGCCACTGCTGCTGCTCACCGCACTGAGAGCGCTGCTGGCGGACTGGGAGCACTCGGTTCCCTCCCAGCGCTGAACCGTGCTGCCGTTGTGTCACAGGGGTTGGGTCAGGTCGTAGCTTTGTGCGGCCATGGCCGAAGCACACGACCTCATAGTCATCGGTGGCAACGCGGGTGGGCTGTCCGCCGCCGTGTTCGCCCGTCGGAGTGGGCTGGAGCGGGTGACCGTTCTCGAACGTGGCGCCACGCTCGCGCTGCCGGGCGTCGCCGGCGAGCACGGCCTCGACATCTCCTACGGCGAGACCGTGACCTCCGTCGACGTCGATGGTGACGATCTGGTCGTCGCGACTCGCCGGCAGTCGTACCGCAGCCGTGCAGTGCTCGTCGCGCTCCGCACCAGCATCGAAGGCTGGCAGCCGCCCATCCCCATCGCCAGTGGTGAACGAATCCACGTCGACGAGATTCCCACTCCGGCGAACGACGTGGATGTCCTCGTGGTCGGCTACACCGACCACGCAGTGGAGCTGACGGTCCGCCTCGCGGATCTGGGAGCGGGTGTCGTGCTCGCAGCCGGCGGGATGAACCCACGTCTGTTGTCGCCCGTAGGTGCGCAGCTTCTAAACGAGCTCGAGCGGGAGCGTCGGGCGACCCTGCTGTACTCGTCGCGACCTCAGCAGATCGCAGAGGTCGACGGGTTCCCGATGGCCTACTTCAACGACCGCCGCACGCCGGACCTCCAGTTCGATCACGTCGTGTGCTCCTCGGGTCGCCGGGCGGTGAGCCCTGAGCACGTAGGCGCCACCGACGCGGCCCTGGCCACCGGTCGCGTCTGGTTCCTCGGTACCGACGACGAGACCCCGTCGAACGCTCCGAGTGCACCGGGCGCGTCGATCGGACAAGAGCTCGTCGGCGCCGTGTTCCCCGCCGCAGTGCTGCCCGCGCCCGAGCCGTCGGCTTGGAGCCGTCACGAGGTGCCCGGCGTCGTCGAGGAGCTGCGAACCCGGAACTACAACGCGACGATCACCGCATTCGAGCCAACCCACTCGGACCTGTGGGTGCTTCGGGTGCGTCCCGACCACGGGTCGGTGTCGCACCTGCCCGGCCAGTACGCGTCGCTGGGGCTCGGCTACTGGGAGGAGCGCGTCGACGACGCGATGGAGGCGAACATCGACGAGCGCTGGGAGAAGCTGGTCCGGCGCTCCTACTCGATCAGCCACCGGATCTTCGACGAGCACGGCTACCTCGCGGACGAATCCGCAGCGGACGAGCTCGAGTTCTACATCGTGTTGGTTCCCCCGACCCCTGACAACGTCCCCGGGCTGACCCCGCGGCTCGCGTTGAAGAAGCCGGGTGACCGTATCTACCTCGGTCCGAAGGTTGCGGGCCGCTACACCCTGGCGCCGGTCACCGATCCCGCGGATACGGTGATCTTCCTGTCGACCGGTACCGGCGAGGCGCCGCAGAACGCGATGGTCACCGAACTGCTGCGCAAGGGCCACCACGGCCCGATCGTCTCGGCGGTGTCAGTGCGTCAGTGGGTTGACCTGGGCTATCTCGACAAGCACCGCCGCCTCGAGCAGCGCTATTCGAACTACCACTACTTCCCCCAGCCCACCCGAGAGCCCGACATCCCCAAGCGCTACATCCAGGACCTCATCCGCGACGACGTGTTCGCCGCCGAGTTCGGCGTGAAGCTCGACCCGTCCGACACGCATGTGTTCCTCTGCGGGAACCCGTCGATGATCGGCCTGCCAGAGGAAGGCGAGGGCGACGAGCCGGTCTATCCCGAGACGGTCGGGGTGGTGCAGATCCTCGCCGAGCGGGGCTTCACCCTCGACCAGCGTGGCCGGCGCGGCAACATCCACTACGAGGAGTACTGGTAGGCCGAACCGGGCGAAGAACCCAACCGAATCAGTTGCGTCGAAGCGGTCGTCTTGAACGATGACGACGGACCGAGGCTTTCCGACGTATCCGCTGTCGGCGGCTGCGGTCCAGATCCGACACCCAGATCTGCACAGGTCGAAGCCCCTGAGCGCGCAGCCTGCGGCGATGTTCGGTCACTCGTCCCGTGCTGTTGGGCTCGTCCTGTTGCGCGGACATACCGACCTCGTAGCCCTGTTACATGTAACGCAGCACGGCTGCGGCGAGGACGCTGCCTCGCTGTGGGTCGCTGACGATCGTGTCGGCCTCGATGACCCGGTAGCCCAATGCTGCGAGCGCGGGAACCTCGGTGGAATCGGCGCGATCCACCACGAACACGTCCGCAAGACCGGCGAGGATCCCGCCCACTGCCGAGGCGCGATGATCCAACCCGATCGAGGCCATCATCGCCGCCCGACAACGTGCCCGGCGTGCTTCGCCCTCGGCGTGGATCGGCACTCCTGCCACCACAGGGGTGACCGCAACAGTTGTGGCACCCGCAGACTGCCGGTCCTCCAGCGCCTCTCGAACACCCGGCACAGCCAGGATCGGGCCAAGGCTGGCGAGCGGGTTGCTCGGACCCAACACCACGAGATCCGCCTCGGCTATCGCTTCGAGCACCCCCGGGGCAGGTGACGCTCTGGCTGAACCCTCATAGCGCACGCCGAGCACCTCGTCGGCGGCCTGGTGCCGGACGAAGTACTCCTGGAAGGAGAGTTCACCCGCCCCGGTCCCGACGCGGGTTGCCACCTCGTCGTCTGTGGCAGGAAGCAATGTGACGCCGATCTCCAACGCGTGGGTCAGCTGCGCCGTGACCTCGCTGAGCGATGCCCCGTCGCGCAGCATCGACGTGCGCAGGAGATGTGTGGCCAGGTCGAGGTCGCCCAGGTTGAACCAGGCGTCCACGCCGAGGAGGCGGAGCTGGTCCATGGTGCGGAACGAGTCGCCTGCCAGGCCCCACCCCCGTTGGTGGTCCTGGAGTCCCGACAGCGCGTACAGGTTCGTGTCGAGATCCGGGCAGATCCGCAGCCCGTGGCGCCACAGGTCGTCGCCGGTGTTCACCACCAGTGCTAGCTCGCCGGGGCCGAGCGCGGCCGCGAGCGGCACCGCGAGGCGGCTGCAACCGATGCCGCCTCCCAGCAGCGTTACGCGCACGAAGCTGTTCAGCCCACCGTGACCGGTGCGAGTGGGCTGCCGCCGCCGAGGATCGTCTCGAAGCGACCGCGGACCCAGGCGTGGGTCTCGGGGTGGGTGAGCACGTAGAAGCGCCCCTCAGCGACCGCGTCGGCCACCGCGTCGGCCACCACCTCGGCGTCGATGCCTGCCTGCACCAGCGCGCCGAACACCCCCCACGTGGCCTGGGTTGCCGCGCCCTGTGCGAAGTCGCGGTCGAGCCCCGCCGGTGCGTTGCGCTCGGCCTCGTGGATCCGGGTCTTCACGAACGCCGGGCAGAGCACGGAAACGCCGACGGGATGGCCGGCCGCCGCAAGATCCTGGAGCAACGTCTCGGAGATCGACACCACCGCCTGCTTCGAGGCGGTGTAAGGGCCTATGCCCGGAGCGGTGATCAGCCCGGCGATCGAGGCGGTGTTGACCACATGGCCCTCGCCCTGGTCGATCATCGTCGGCACGAACGTGTGGATGCCGTTGATCACACCGAACACGTTCACGTCCATCACCCAGCGCCAGACGTCGAGGGAGACCTCCCACGCTGGTCCGCCCGCCGCCACGCCGGCGTTGTTGCACAGGACGTGTACTGCTCCGTGGCGCGAGAGCGTCTCGTCTCGAAGCGCGGCGAAAGACGCCGGGTCCGTCACGTCGGTGCGCACACCCGAGACGGTGGCGCCGGAATCGGACAGCTCGGCGACGGCGGTGGCCAGCGTGGCCTCCTCAATGTCGGCGAGCACCAGGGCGGCACCTCCCGTGGCGAAGCGGCGGGCCATGGCCAAGCCGATGCCAGAGGCTCCGCCCGTGATGACCGCGACCTTGTCCTTCAGTTCCATCGAAGCTCCTTGCTCCTCACTCAGCGGGCTCCACATCGACGCGGTAGAGCCTGTCGGATTGCTGCGGTTGCCATTGCAGGTCGGTGTAGACGAGATGTCCGTACCCGGCGGCGAAGTTCAGCCACTTGACCATTCCGGGTTCCACCCAGGTGACATCCTTCCACTCGGGGAACAGGTACTGCTCCCACGCGGCGTAGAGGATCGCCTGGCCCGGTCGAACAGCGGGCGTCACACGCGCAGGCGCGCGCAGGGAACCCACGTCGTTGAACACCCGGATCATCTGGCCGTCGGAGATGCCCCGCGCCGCGGCGTCGAGATCGTTGATGTGCACCGTGGGGCCACCCCGGGTGGTCTCCAGCATCATCTGGGAGGAGCTGTTCGACGCGTGGATGCTCCAGCGCGGGTGGCCGCCGGTGATCTGAAGCGGGTAGTCGCCCCCGGCGGGAGGTGGCTCCTTGTGGCAGGGGAGTTGTTCGCCGGCTTCGAGGAACCAGGGGTGGTCGATGTAGAACTGCGCCCTGCCGGTGAGCGTCGCGTACGGCACCCCCTCGTTGACGTGGCGCGACATGGCGATGAACGGCTCGTCGGGCTTCAGCTCCGAGCCGGTCACACCCTCCACGATGCGTGGCAGCTGTTCGGGGCGCACCCAGCCCTTCTCTCGCAGCGACGATATCGAGGTGCCTGCCGGCAGGTTGCCCGACAGCACGCAGTCACGCAGCAGCTCGTCGAGCGCGTCCTCCTCGCTGACCAGCGCTCCGTTCATCGACATCGCGGCGGGCACCCCGGCGTAGGACTTCGTACCGCCGTGGCCGTCGTCGAAGCCCTCCAGGCCCCGGGCCGCGGCCCGCCGTGCGATCGCCTGGCCGAGACCGATGAAGATGCGCCAGTCGCTGCGGGATTCACCGCGTGGCTCCACCGCCTTGTCGGCGAACATCCGCTCCCAGGCGTGGGAGTTCGCGGCGTGGAAGTCGACCCGCTCGTGCTCGCACGCGACGGGCAGCACCAGATCCGCGTAGAGGCCGACGGTGCTCATCTTCCAGTCCAGCACCGCGATCATGTCGAGCTTGGGCCACAGGTTCGCCAGCAGCTCGCGCTGGCCTCCGCGGGTGCGGCGCAGCACGTTCGTGCCGGCCTGCAACAGCACCTTGGGGGTGATCTGGGGTCGGGGGCGCACCAGGCCGCTCCACCAGCCGCGGCTCTGCGCTTCCTTGACGATCTCGCCGAAAGGCCGGGGCGCATCGGCCCAGCCGTCGCGTTCCCAGACCTTGTCGTAGCCGCAGTGGTACCAGAAGAAGAACGCCGGAGGGGTGGCCGCCATCGTCGCCGCTCCCGAGTGCATCATCTCCCACACCGCCCGGCCGTCGGTCATGGCAGGGTCCGACGCGTTCATCGCGTCGAGGAACATCTCCAGCGCCTGGATCGTCGACTCGGCGGCGTCTATGCCGGCCGATCCCTTCAGGATTCCGAGGATCTCGCCTTCCATCAGGGCGATGATGTAGGTGTCGAGCCCACGGCCGGCCGATCCCCAGTTGCCCGTGAGCGCCAACAGCAGATCCATGGAGCGCTCCATGAGGTCGCCGTGGTGGTGCTTGCAGCTTCCCAGCCCGTTCTGGAGCTTGGTGCGACTGCCGGCGACGCGGCGTGCCAGATCTCGGATGGTGTCGGGGTGCAGGTCGCAGATCTCGGCCGCGGACTCCGTCGAGTAGTTCGTGAGACGCTCGCGCAGCAGGGAGTAGGCGGTGCTGATCGTCGCTTCGGTGCCGTCGAGGAGGGTGACGCTCCAGGTGCCCTCCAGCTCCACGTCGGTGGGGGAGCGAGGATCGTCGAGGCGGCCGGGATCGGCCATCACCGTCTGTCCACCTCGACGCACATGGAAGCGGTCCGCCCGTCCGTCGGCCACCAGGTCGGCCTCGCGCAGGAAGCGGCCCGTGTCGGTGCGAACCAGGAACGGCAGGTCGGTCTGCGAGCACACGAAGTCACGGTCGACGAGGCCTTCGTCGATCACCACCCGACACATCGCCAGTGCCAGGGCCGCGTCGGAGCCCGGCCGCAGAGCCAGGTGCATGTCGACGTGGGGTGCCGACGGGCTGAAGTCCGGCGCGATCAGCACGACGGTGGCCCCGCGGTATCGGGCTTCGGTCAGGTAGTGGTAGTAGGGGATGCGGGTGTAGGCGGGGTTGCCGTTCCAGACCAGGATCGTCTCGGCCCGGAAGGTGTCGTCTGCCGACGAGCCGCCCAACAGGCTGCCGAAGGTGGCCCAGTGGCCCAGGTGCACGTCGCTGACCGTGGAGTTCGAGTCCATCGACAGGCCGCCGACCGCGTTCGTGAACCGGGCGCGACCCATGGCCCCCACGAGGCCCGACTCGGGTCCGGGGTCTATCAGCAGCGACTCGGGGCCCTCGGTCTCGAGCGCGTCGATCACCGCGTCGGCGAGCAGGTCGAGCGCCTCGTCCCACGAGATTCGCTCCCAGGCGCCCGAGCCGCGTTCGCCGACCCGGCGCAGTGGATGCAGGAGACGTTCGTCGCCCGCGGCCTGGGTGTGCCAGGCACCGCCCTTCTGGCAGCCCAGCGGGTTCATGTCGGGGATGCCCTCGAACCCGGGGATGCCCCCGGACTGCTCCTGGTAGACGATCCTGCCGTCGCGGGCGAAGACCCGGTAGGTGCAGTTCGCGATGCAGTTGCCGCAGTGCGACCCCCAGGTCACCTGCTCCCAGCTCCATCGCTGCTGGGGTGTGCGAGTCGTCGTCTCTGCCCCCATGACGTCCTCCTTGGGTTCCCGTTGCCGTCGGCCCCCTGAGACCGGCGAACGGACCTCGGGCGATCGTAACCCTGAGGCCGACTACAGGCGATAAGGCATGCCGGATTTCGAGGGTTTCGAGACAGATGTCACGAGTGCGCCGAGCCCGCGCCCGTGTGCCTCAAACTCGGCCATGAGGCAGCAGGGACCGGAAATCGCACCGGTGTGCCTCAAGAATCAGTTTGAGGCACACCGGTCCGGGGGTCTGGCACTCCAGCGAGGCAACGGGCCTGTCGGCTATCGGGATCCGCTATCGCACGAAGCGCTCGATGAACTCCTGGTTGGGCACGTCGGTCATCGCGTAGGGAGGCATGAACTCGCCGTTGCGGGGCGCTTGGTGCCAAACCAACGGTGGCGGGCTGCCGCGTAGCGGTGCGGAGGTCGCGCCCGGTAGGTCGTAGACGGTGTGGATCTGCGTCCATGCCTGCAACAGGCCGTCGCTGTTGGTCACCGGAACCGCCTTGTTGAACACGATCGTGTTGGTACCCGGCTGGTAGTAGCCGAAGTGGAGGAAGCCCAGCGTGTCGGGTGTGCGGGTGAAGGCGTCGATGACGTTGGTTGTGCCTCCACCGAAGATCGGCACGGTGACAAGGCGGCTTTGCAGGCCGGCGAGGGTGCCACAGGACATGAGCAGCCGGTTCTCTACCGACCAACCCAGAGGCGTTGTGCAGCCCTCGGCTGGGCTGATGACTGCCACCGGGGTGCTGCCCGCCGTTGCGTTGAGTCGCATCATCGATGCGCCGGTGGTTCCGGGGGCTGGGAACAGGGCGAAGATGATCGCGTCGGAGTTGGTCGCCCACACGATCTGGTTGCCCGGACGAGGGTCCGATCCGGCCGATGGCGAGTACTGCACGCTCGTGATCGTCGGACATGTCGTCGCGCCCAGCGAACGGACGGAGACGGTGTACTCCGAGCCTCCGCCCAGGAAGTCGACCCTGGTGATCGTGGCGATCTTCGTGCCGTCGGGCGATGGGGTGATCGACGGTGTGGACCAGTCGGGTCCTGCGCTGCCGATGTCGCAGGTGCCTCCCGGGTAGGTGGCGATGTAATCGGTGGACGGGCCAGACGGGGTGGCGGTCACTGTGATGTCTTCGCCGGCGTACCCGTTCCAGGGGAACCGCGCGGTGCCGTCGGGGAGATAGGGCGACTCGATGAGCGGTCTAAAGGGGTCGGGCATGTCGGGTGGCGTCACCGAAGTGGGTCCGGTGGTGGTGCCGCCCTTGGTGACCCACCGTTCGAAGGCGGCAATGTAGCCGGTGTTGGGGTCGCTTGTGCCTCCGGCGTCGCGTACCCAGCGGACCTTGACCCATGACGGATTGGCGGGTGGTGCGCAGGCGGCGGCAAGTCCGGCCAGCGAGGCGACCGCCACGAGCGGAACGAGGATCCGACGGAAGCGTCGGCGGTGGTGTCGTGCCGTCGGGGTCATGGCTTTCCTCCCGCGTTCAGCGTGTCGCCCCACTCTCCGCGCCGCACTCGCCCGAACGCAAGGGAACAAAGACCCCGGTGTGGCGTCAGTGCTTCGCAGCGCGGGCTGCGAGCTCCGCCTCGATCTCCTCCTCGCGCCGTGCAACTTCGGCGAGGGAAGTGGTGGCGAGCGACATGATGGCCGCGTCGCGGCCCTTGCTCCATGCGTCGTGCACTGCGCACTCGGGGTCCTTGTCGTGGCAGCGGCGTGAGTCGAGCAGGCAATGGGGGATGTCGAGGGAGCCTTCGAGTGCCTCGATGACCTCGAGAGCGAAGATCTTCTCCGCCGGTCTTGCGAGGCCGCAACCGCCGTAGCGCCCGGGGCTGCACGTCAGGATGCCGGCACGCGACAAGGTGCTGACCACGGTGGGCACGTTTCCCGCGGGGATGTCGCACTCCTCGGCGAGCTGTGCGGCGGTCATCCGGGCGTCGGGGCCCTGACGTGTCAAGTACTTCAGCAGCCGGATGCCGTATTCACCTCGCTTGGTCAGTGTGAGTCGCACGTTCGCGTTCCCCTCGTTCGCCCGGCACCGCGGTTATCTTCGATTTACCGTCACATGATATTGGGATATGCGCGTGCTGCCACCCCACTCTTCCACACCCCCGTCGGAGGCCCCTCACATCGCAGGCCCGCGCCGCTGGCCGGTCTCGCGGCGGCGGAGCGTGATGTCGGGTTTCTTCACTCTATGGCCCGGCGACGCGAACCACTCGCTTGGTCTCGGTCGGGCCCTGTTCGAGTTCCAGGAGTGGGAGATCCAGAGTGAACGGATTGCCGACGTGGGGGGCTCACCCTGGTGGTCGGAGGTGAACGGCCGACTCGTCTCGGACCTCCACGAGGCCGCCGGGGGCGCGGCGGGTCCCTGGCGCTGCTACATCGAGGCGGTGGAGAGCGGGCTGGGAGATCTCCAGGCGCTTCTCTGGGCAGCGCACCAGCACTCGATCGGAGAAGGAGTCGCCGGTGCCGCGGGACTGTTGGAAGCCGAGTGCGACACCGAGGCGGCATTCGCGGGACTTGCGTTGTCGGTCGTGGAGCACGCGGCCGTCGCCCTCCAGCGGACGTCGAGCTCAGCGTTGGGACGAGCGACACGGGAGCTGTATCCAAGCCGTTACCCGTGCCTTCAGGAGGATCTCGACCGGCTCGACACGGCGTTGGCAGGGGGCGGACGGACTGCCAACGGCGGTGGGTGACGGGCTGTGACAGCAGACACTCCAAGATTTCCTTGAGTAATCCTCGTAACTCCAACTAGGGTATAAATAGTTAGGGCAGGCCGATCACGGGGGAAAGACGTGAGCACTGTTGCTGAGCCGTCCGCGGAGGGCTATCGCTCCGCTGAGCAGTCCTACCGGCGTCGCTGGTCATGGGACTCCGTTGCCTGGGGGACGCACTGCGTCGACTGCTACCCGGGCAACTGTCCCTACAAGGTCTACGTACGGGACGGGAAGATCGTTCGGGAAGAGCCTTCGGGCAGCTTCAAGACCCTCGAGGAGGGCGTGCCCGACTACAACCCGATGGGTTGCAACAAGGGAGCGTCGTGGAGCCAGCAGATCTACGACGGCGACCGGCTGCTGTACCCACTGCGTCGTGTCGGCGAGCGCGGCTCCGGCCAATGGGAGCGCATCAGCTGGGACGAAGCGCTCACCGACATCGCCAACAAGATGCTCGACATCATCGAGGCCGGCGGCCCCGAGGACATCGCCCGTGAGGGCACACCGGAGATCGCCACGGTGGTGCCCACCGACCGCTTCTTCAACATGTTCGGCGGACGGGCGATGGACCTGCACGCCAGCTTCAACGACTTCTCCATCGGTCTCCACGAGACCTACGGCAAGTTCTGCCCGGTCAGCTCGGGTGACGACTGGTTCAAGTCCGAGGTGGTGCTCATCTGGCACATGAACCCGGCCTTCACCCGCATCCCGCTGTACCACTTCATGCTCGAGGCCCGATACAACGGCGCCGAGGTCATCTCGGTCTCGCCCGACCTCAACGCATCGCACATGCACTCGGACTACTGGGTGCCGATGACCCCCGGCAACGACGTGCCGTTCGGGCTCGCCATCGTGCAGGTGATCCTCGAGGAGGGCCTCGAGGACCGGACCTTCATCCGCGAGCAGACCGACCTCCCCATGTTGGTCCGCACCGACACCGGGCGGTTCCTGCGCCAGATCGACGTCGAGGGATCGGGCCGCGAGGACCAGCTCTACCACTGGGATCCCGACGCCGGGCTGGTCAAGGCCGACCGGGGCAACATGTTGTTGCACGGCAAGGAGGTCGCGCTCGATGGCTCCTATGACGTCACCCTCGCCGACGGCTCCACCGTCACCGTCGAGCCGGTCATGGCCCGCCTGCGGCGCAAGCTCGACGCCGAATACACGCCCGAGCAGCAGTTCGAGCTCACCACCGTGCATCCCGACCTTCTGCGCACGGTGGCACGCAAGATCGCCACCAAGAAGACCAACATCATGTTGGGCTGGAACAGCTGCAAGTACTACCACGGCGACCTCATCGAACGGACCATGTGCCTGGTGCTCGGGGTCAGCGGCAACTGGGGCAAGTTCGGCACCGGTATCCGTTCGTGGACCGCAGGCATGATGGACGGCCAGGGCATGGTGATGGCCAAGACCTTCGCCGGTGTCGAGGGCACCGAAGCGATCCTCACCGCGCGCGACGGCGCCATCGCCGGCATCCAGGCGTCGGACCCGAGCCTCACCACCGAGGAGCTCGCCTCCCGCGAGCTGGGCATGATCCTCGCCCAAGCCAGCGGCGGCGCCATGCGTGGCCTGGCGTCGGGGGCGCTTCCGGGCCAGTCCGCCCGTTCCGTCGAGGCGTTCTGGTGGCACAACCACGCAGGCTTCGCCGAGCGCTGGAACACGCGGGAATGGGGCGACGACTCGTTGCCGCGGAACTTCGCCGACTACTACCAGGAGGCGCTCGACGCCGGCTGGTGGACCGGAGTTGACGGCCCGGCGCCGGAGCATCCCCCCAAGATGCTCTTCGAGTGCGGCGGCAACATGTTGCGCCGCACCCGTGGCGGCAAGAAGGTCCTGTTGGAGAGCCTGTGGCCGAAGCTCGAGATGATCGTCTCGATCGACTTCCGCATCAACTCCACCGGCCTGCTCTCCGACATCCTGCTGCCGGCGGCGCAGCACTACGAGAAGCTCTCCTACCACATCCCCACTCCGCACCAGATGATGCTGACCTTCTCCGACAAGGCGGCCGAACCTGCGGGTGAGGCGAAGTCCGAGTGGGCCATCTACGGCGCCATCCTCAAGCGACTCGACGAGCTCGCCGCAGAGCGGGGCATCACCGAGTACACGAACCGCGGCGGTGAGGTCTTCGACGCCACCAAGGCATGGGATCGATTCACCATCGGTGGCTCGATCGAGACCGAGGAGCAGATGGCCGACGAGATCGTCCGTGACGCCGCCTACATCGGCGTGGTGGACGACAACACCACGCTCGAGACGATGCGTGAGAAGGGTCACGTGCGGCTCACCGGCTGGGGTATGTCCACCTTCGCCCTGGCGCAGGCGTCACCGCTGGAGAAGGACCGCACCCACGCACCGTTCCGCAACCACGTTGAGCTGGGCGACCCATTCCCCACCTACGCCCGCAGAGCGCAGTTCTACATCGATCACCCCTGGTGGCTCGAGGCGGGCGAGGAACTACCCACGCACAAGCCGAACCCCAAGGCCGGTGGTGACCACCCGATGCGGATGACCTCGGGTCACAACCGCTGGTCGATCCACTCGATGAACGCGATCAACCCCATCCTCGCCCAGACCCACCGTGGGGTACCGCTGGTGGAGATCTCGCCCGAGGACGCCGCGGCCCGTGGGGTGGAGGACAACGACCCCATCCGGGTATGGAACGACATCGCGGAGTTCCGCTCGCACGCCAAGATCGTCCAGGGCGTGCAGCCCGGCCAGATCATCTCCTACAACGGCTGGGACCCACATCAGTACGACCAGTGGTACGGGGCAAACGAGATCGAGGCGGGCATGGTCAAGTGGATCGCCTTCGCTGGCGGCTACGGCCAGATCAACTACACGATGGCGGAGTGGCAGCCCATCCCCACCGACCGTGGGGTGCCGTGCAACTTCGAGAAGATCACCGATTAGGCGTCGGGGAAACGGGAGGACTCAACAACATGCAGGTGAGCAAGGTCTCGTCGGATCTCAGCGATCCGGGCGCCGCGGGCTGGTCGGGGGTGACCGCCGAGTCGGTCGCCCTCGCACCGATGCCGATAGACGCCCAACCCACGGAGTACGTCCGGACGAAGTGGTCCGCGCTGTCCTACGGCAACGTCGCCGAGGCGAAAGTGGCCGCCGCCCACGACGGCGCCACCGCCTGGGTGCGTCTCGAGTGGGCCGACTCCGACCAACCCAACACGGAGTTCCCGGATTGCGCGGCGGTGTACTTCCCCGCCGGAGGCGACGCTCCCGCCGCGACGATCGGCAGTGAGGCCGCCACGGTCAACCTGTGGTTCTGGCGCTCCGACGAGGAGTCGGGCCGTCACCTGACGGGCAACGGTCCGGGTGTGTTCCGACCCCAGGATGGGGCTGTTTCCGCAGCGGCAAGCCTGGACGGCGGTCGCTGGGCCGTGGTGTTGGCCCACCCGGTCGCCGAGCTGCGCGACGGAGGCCGGCTGGGTGTTGCCGTGTGGGACGGATCCAATGAAGAACGAGCCGGCATCGGAGCAGCCACCACTGAGTGGGTGTCGCTCTCGATCGATTCCTGAAATCGGAGACTTGACATGACTGATGTGATGCAACCCTCGACCGGCCCCCTCAAGCAGATCGCCATGGTGTTCGATCTGAACAAGTGCATGGGCTGTCAGTCCTGTTCCGTGGGCTGCAAGGTGCTGTGGACCCAGGAGGAGGGCGAGGAGCACGAGTGGTGGATGACGGTCAACACCCAGCCCGGCAAGGGCACTCCCAAGGACTGGGAGACGATGGGCGGCGGCCTCAAGGACGGCGTCCCCGTACCCGGCCAACAGCCGGGCCGCGCGGATTTCGGTGGCGGTTGGGAGTTCAACTACCAGGAGGTGTTCTACGAGGGCAAGGGCAACTCGGTACACCTCAAGCCCATCGAGACCGACGACGGTCGCAACGAATGGGGCATGAACTGGGACGAGGACCAGGGCGCGGGTGAGTACCCCAACGCCTACTACTTCTACCTCCCGCGGCTCTGCAACCACTGCACCCGCCCGGTGTGTGCGGAAGCGTGTCCCAGCGGCGCCATGTACAAGCGCCGCGAGGACGGCATCGTGTTGCGCAACGAGGACCAGTGCCAAGGCTTCCGCATGTGCATGGAGGCCTGCCCCTACAAGAAGATCTACTTCAACTACGCACGCAAGGTCGCACAGCACTGCATCATGTGCTTCCCTCGTCTCGAGGAGGGCGTTGCCCCGGTGTGTGCCCGCCAGTGCCCCGGGCGGCTGGCCTTCGTAGGCTTCCTCGACGACGAGGAAGGTCCCATCCACAAGATGGTCAACGAGTGGGGCATCGCGGTTCCGCTGCACGCCGAATACGGCACCGGTCCGAACATCTTCTACGTTCCGCCGCTGTCTCCCTACCGGCTGCACGAGGACCTCTCCATCGACTACGACACGCCGCGGATCCCGCCGGAGTACCTCGAGTCGCTGTTCGGCCCGAAGGTGCACAGCGCTCTGGCCACCCTCCAGTCCGAACTCGAGACTGTGCGCGGCGGCGGGTCCTCGGAGATCCTCGACACGCTCATCGTCTACAACTGGCTCGACCTGTTCGGCCCGTTCACCAACGACCCAGCCGAGCTCGATCGCTCACCCCAGAGCATTCCGGTCGAGATCAGCGCAAAGAAGTGAGAGGACCCATACCGTGTTCGCGTATTCACTGACCGGTCTCGAGATCTCCGCCGACGCCGTCGGGGTGTTGGAGGTCGAGGAGAGCGAGATCACCGCCCGAAGCGCCGTCTACCAGGTGTTGGGTCAGCTCTTCGCTGCACCCGACGCCGAGTTCGCCGAGAAGACCGCGTCTGGCCAGTGGGTGAAGGACCTCGCCGAGGCGATCGAGCTGCTTGCTTTCGACTGGGAGATCGGCGAGGCGCCGACCGATGCGGACGAGGGCGCGTTGAAGGATGCCCACGAGCGGCTCTTCCAGGCCGAGGACGCGGGTGTCCGCCGCATCTGGGGTGGCGGTTACTCGGCGGACCGCGATCAGAGTCTCGTGGAGCTGCGTCGTGCCTACGAGTACTACGGGCTCGGCACGGGCAACGACGACGTGCCCTTCGACCACCTCACCGCCGAGGTGGACTTCATGCAGTTCCTGGCCTTCAAGGAGGCTGCCGCCAGCTCCCCGCGGCTGGGCAAGTCGTTCCACCGGGCGCAGGTCGACTTCTTGGACAAGCACCTCGGCGATTGGGTTCCCAGGTTCGCGACGGCAGTGCGCGAGGCCGATCCGCCGCCGTTCTACTCGTGGGCCATCGACCGTCTGGAGTCGTTCGTCGCAGCCGACGCGAAATGGGTGGCTCAGTAGGTCGTTGACCAACCGGGTACCCTCACCCGCATGCCGGGGGTGCAGTAGTGAGCTTCCGAGTCGGGCCGAACTGTGACGGCTGCGACATGTGTCGCCAGGCCTGCCCACGGGGAGCCATCCGGGTGACCGAGGCTGGTGTCTACGAGGTCGTCTCGCTCAACTGCAACGACTGCGGCAAGTGCGCCGTGGTGTGCCCCCCACACGCGCTGGCACCTGATCCGGAGTGGGCGATGTGTTGGGCGAGGGGCTGCCCGCTGTCCTCCAGTAGATACGAGGGCTGGGGTTGCGCCGAGGGTCGACGTCGCTGCACCGAGTGCGGCAACTCGATGTGGAAGGAGCCCGACGGGGACGGATGGGTCTGTACGCGTTGTGACCGCGGCTCCAACGTGATGTGCCCGAAGGCCCGCAAGGCCGCCAAGCTCACCTGACCCGCACCCAACCCCTTACCGTTCAGAGGTGGGTCTTGAAGAAGCGGGCGGCGGCACCTGCTGCACGGTCGAACGCCTCGCCCTCGTAGGGGACGAAGTGGTGGCCTTCCACCATCACCAGCTCCTTCGGCTCTGCCGCGCGGTCGAACGCGGCCACGGCGACTCCCGTGTCGGCCAGGTGGTCGTGGGTGGCAACCACCATCATCAGGGCCGCCGGGCCGACGTGGGCCGCGCAGACGCCCGGGTCCCACAACGGGTCCGACAGCATCGACACCACGGTCACCTCGTTGCGCCACGAGCTGGGTTCGGGTCCGCCGTCGGCGTAGAGCAGGAAGTACTCCGAGGACTCCGGTTGCGGCAGGAAGGCGGGGCGATCGTCGCCCTCCTCGAGCACCACGGCCATGGGGCCGAGCACGCTCTGCTCGACATCCGCCGGCCCCGCGCCCGATTCGTCGAGCAACGCGTCGCGCAGCAGCGCGAAGCGCCGATCCACGTCCCCGGCGTCGTCGTAGTCGACTCCCGGGAGCCCGGCCAGGGGCACGTTGGCGACGACGGCCTTGACCCTTCGGTCACACGCCCCCACCACGATCGCCTCCCCACCGCTGTAGCTCGATCCCCACAGTCCCAGTCTCCCCGGGTCTACCTCGGGGCGCTCGGCGAGCCATCCGAGAGCCATGCGGTAGTCGCGGGCCTGCGCCCACGGGTTGATCCGCTGCCGAGGCTCACCATCGGATGCGCCGAAGTTGCGGTGGTCATAGACCAACACGGCGAGGCCGGCCTCGGCGAAGACCTCGGCGAAGGCGTCGAGCCGCATCTCCTTGACCGCAGAGAAGCCGTGCGCCATCACCACTCCTGGCGCAGCTCCGGCGGGCTGTTCGGAATCGGGAGGCAGATACAGCCACCCCCGCAGCCACACTCCGCCGTGGCCACTGAACTCCACGTCCTGTCGTCTCACCATGCCGAAAACCTCCCTGGGGGGACCGTTTGCCCCGTGAGCCTCATTTCACACACAGACGGCCTTTCCCTATTCCTCGATTTTCGGCATAAGGTTACGAGAATGAGGGGAAGCACCCGGGGGTGATCCATGACGCAGGTGAATGAGGCAGGGCTCGGCGCAGATGCACTCGAAGTCCTCAAGGTCGTCGAGCGCTTCGCACGAGACGAGGTTCGACCAGTCGGCATGCAGCTCGACGCACTGGCCGATCCCGATGAGGTCATCGCCGCGGGCTCGCCCCTTTGGACGCTTCACGACAAGTACAGGGCCCTGGGCGTGGACAGCCTCTCGCTTGCAGGTTCCTTCGAGCCCGCCGAGCAGGCCATGCTCTCGGCGCGCATCACCGAGACTCTGGGGTGGGCCGACGGTGGCCTGGCCGTGAGCCTGGCCGTCGCCGGGTTCCCGAAGTTCTTCATCGCCCTCACCGGCGATCCCAAGCTCACCGAGCGCTACCTTTCAGCGGATTCGTCCGAGATCGGCTGCTGGGCCATAACCGAGCCGGACCATGGCTCCGATTCGCTGGCCTTCAGCGAGCCTCACTGGACCCGCCCCGAAGTCCGTCCGAACTGCATCGCCCGCCTTGACGGCGACGAGTGGGTCATCAACGGATCGAAGGCGGCCTGGGTGTCCAACGCGCCGGTTGCCACCTACGCGGCGCTGTTCTGCACGATCGACGGTGACGAGGGCTTCGCCGGCGGCGGCGTCTGCATCACGCCGCTCGACCTGCCGGGCGTGTCGCGTGGCAAGAACCTCAACAAGCTGGGCCAGCGGGCTCTGCCCCAGGGCGAGCTTCACTTCGACGATGTACGTGTGCCCGCCGCGAACATGGTGATCGGCAAGCCGATGTACTCGATGACGGTCGAGATGACCCTCGCCCTGGCCAACGCGTTCATGGGCTCCACCTTCGCCGGGCTGGCCCGAGCCGCATACGAGGCCGCTCTGGAATACGCGAAGGACCGCGTGCAGGGTGGTGTGCCGATCATCCAACACCAGAACGTGAGATCCCGCCTGTTCAAGATGTTCGCCAAGGTCGAGGCCGCAGCCTCCCTGTCGCGTCGCACGATGCTGATCGGCAATGCCGGGCCGCCGCCGATTCACTACTCGATCGCCTCGAAGACCTATTGCACGACGACTGCCTTCGAGGTCGCCAGCGAGGCGCTCCAGATCTTCGGGGGCAACGGCCTCACCAAGGAGTACCCGATCGAGAAGATCATGCGCGACGCCCGGGCCGCGATGATCGAGGACGGCTGCAACGAGATGCTCAGCCTGGTCGGGGGCTCCAAGCTCTGAGCCCGGCGCCACGGCGCACGGACGCATCCACCGACACCACCAAGGAGACCGACCAATGGAACTACGCGAGGTCATCGGCCGTCGTCGCTCGATCCGCTACATGCGGCCCTATCAACCGGTGGAGCGCCACAAGATCCAGAGGATGCTGGAGGCCGCGCGGCTGGCGTCGCACTGGGGCAACGTGGGCGGCCTGCGTGCCGTGGTCGTGGAACGGCACACCGCGCCTCAAGAGACCCTCGACGCCCTGTTCGCTCCGGTGGCCGGGTTCCAGATCCGTCGAGCGCCCGTTGTGATCGTGTGGTACTTCGACTCCGCTGCGGTCGACGGCCAGGGAGATCGATTGCGAGAGCTCCTCGACGCCGGAGCCCTGGGTGTGGGCCCCACCAAGAAGGAGGACTTGGAGGCCAAGATCATCCCGTTCTTCCAGGCCATCCTCGAGATGCTGAAGGGCCCGGGGCTCAACGAGGTCGACTGCGGCCAGGGCATCGCCCAGGCCACCCTCATGGCCTACGAGCAGGGCCTCGGAACCTGCTGCCTCGGCACGGCCAACACCGAGCAGATCCGCCAGAACCTCGGCCTTCCCGAAACCTCCCGGGTGCTGTTGTTGCAGACGGTCGGCTATCCGGCCGAGCACTGGGAGGCAGGCGGCCAGCGTCCCCGGCAGGCCTTCGAGGACCTCTTCCACCTCAACTCGTTCGGCGAGGCCTTCCCTCGTGACGAGGCCGTGGTGGACGAGCTGACCGATGACAAGATGTTCACCACGCCTGCACCCCTGCCCTGGCGGGAAGCCGAGCTCGACTACCTCCAGAAGGCACTCGACGTTCCCGGCAGTGGGCTCATCTGAACGCCCGAAACGACTCGAAGGAGATCAACATGAAGATGAACGCCATCGTCGCCGGTGTGGGCATGACCCAGTTCGGCAAGCACCTCGAGCGTGGGCTCAAGTCGATCGGCACCGAGGCCGTCCGCGCGGCTCTCGAAGACGCCGGCATCGACGCCGATCAGCTCGACGCGGCCTATGTGGGCAACGCGGCAGCGGGTCTCGTCACCGGTCAGGAGTCGATCCGCGGACAGGTGATCCTTCGCGACATGGGGTTGGGTCGCCTGCCTGTGATCAACGTGGAGAACGCGTGTGCCTCGGCATCGACCGCGGCGTACCAGGCGGCCGCGATGGTCAGCGCGGGTCTCTACGACTGCGTGTTGGCCCTGGGGGTGGAGAAGCTCTACGACGAGGACAAGAAGAAGTCCTTCGGTGCTTTCAGCGGCGCGGTCGACGTGGAGTTCCTCAAGCCGTTCATGGCGATGCTCCAGAGCTCGTCCAAGTCCAGCGGTGGCAGCGCCGGGTCTTCGGGTGCGGGGGAGAAGCGCTCCATGTTCATGGACATCTACGCCGCGGTGGCACGGGCTCACATGGAGTCCTACGGCACCACCGTCGAGCAGTTCGCGATGGTTTCCGCGAAGAACTCCCGCCACGGGCATCTCAACCCCCGTGCCCAGTTCCGCGACGAACTGTCGGTCGAGGACGTGCTGTCGGCACCGATGATCGCCGAGCCTCTCACTCGGCCGATGTGCTCGCCGATCGGCGACGGCGGAGCGGCGCTGATCCTCGTGAGCGAGCGAAAGGCGGCGGAGCTCGGCATCTCGAACCCGGTGCGCATCCGTGCGAGCGTGTTGCGATCGGGCTGGGACCACAATCCCCGTGAGGAGGACGCGGCGAGCCTCTGCGCCAAGGAGGCGTTGGAGGAGGCAGGTGTCGGCCCCGAGGAGCTCAGCGTGGTCGAGTGCCACGATGCCAGCGCACCGGCTGAGATCATGGCGTACGAGGCCATCGGACTCTGCGAGAAGGGCGGCGGTGGTGAGCTCGTCCAAAGCGGAGAGACCACCATCGGTGGACGCATCCCTGTCAACACGTCGGGCGGCCTTCTGCGCAAGGGACACCCGGTCGGCGCAACCGGCATCGCGCAGATCGTCGAGCTGACCGAGCAGATCCAGGGGCGTTCGGGCGACCGCCAGGTTGAGGGAGCGATCGTCGGCCTCGCCCACAACGGCGGTGGCACCATCGGAACCGACGTGGCGGCAATGTGCGTGACCGTCGTTTCGCGCTGAGAAACCACCTGACAACCGAACAAGAGGGGGGCCGATGGCCTGGGTGACCAACGAAGGTGTGCTCGCCGACATGGTGCGAACGCGCGCGGAGCGCAAGCCGGAGCTCGACATATTGACCTTCGAGCACCTGAGCCTCGACGGCGGTGCCACTCCCGACGAGGTACGCACCTACGCGGATCTCGCCGAGAACGGAAACCGGCTGGCGGCTTGGCTCGTGGCCCAGGGCATGGGCAAGGGCGACCGCTTCGCCCTCATGGCCCGAAACCATCCCGAGTTCGTCGAGGCGATGATCGCAGCGTCGATCACCGCCACGATCTGCGTGCCGGTCGACCCGCGGACCAAGGCCGACAAGCTCGCCTACATGCTCTCGAACGCGGGATGCAGCGGGGTGGTGTGTTCCGACAGCGCGCTGGACCAGGTGGTGGAAGCGCGGCGCAGAACCGACGGCATCCGCTGGGTGCTCGCCATCGCCACCGACGAGGAAGACGCCGTCGGGTTCGATTCGGTCGAGGGGGTGGAGTCGATCGCAGCCGTGCTCGACACGCCTGCCCCAACCATCGACATCCGCCTCGACGCACCGTCGGATCCGTTGCAGATCATCTACACCTCCGGCACCACCGGCGATCCCAAGGGCGTCGTGTTCGGCAACGACCGATTCGGGGTGTACGCCATGACCGCCTACCTCTTCGGATACCGCGAGGACGAGCGTCCCTACACCGGCTTGTCGCTGACGCACGGCAACGCGCAGGCGGTCACCTTGGCGCCGTCGCTGGCGATGGGTCTGCGGGCCGTGTTCAGCCGCCGGTTCACGAAGTCGAAGCTGTGGGATGTCTGTCGCGCCCACGGCGGCACCACGTTCTCGTTGCTGGGAGGCATGGCAACCGCGGTCTACAGCGAGCCGCCCAGGCCGAACGACGCCGACAACCCCGTGCGCTTCGTCGTCTCCGCCGGCATGCCGGCGGCAATATGGGAGGACTTCGAGCGCCGTTTCGGCGTGGACGTGCTCGAGTGGTACGGCGCGGTCGAAGGCGGCCTCGCCCTGAAACCTGTTGGCAGTGGACCGGTTGGGTCCTTCGGCCGACCGATACCGGGCCTCGAGATGAAGGTGCTCGACGACCAGGATGTCGAGTGTCCCCCTGGCGTGGTGGGTGAGGTCTGTTCACGCCCTGCGGGCGGCTCGGCCGAGGTGGAGTACCACGACAACCCCGAGGCGTCCGCAGCGAAGACCCGTGGGGGGTGGCTGCGTTCGGGCGACATGGGCCACACCGATGCGGACGGCTGGTTCTTCTTCGACTACCGAAAGGGCGGAGGTCTTCGCCACAACGGCGACTTCGTGAACCCCGGGTTCGTGGAGAAGGTCCTCGCGGAGCATCCTCACATCGACGACGTGTTCGTCTACGGCGTGACGGCCGCTTCCGGTGCCCCGGGGGAGAAGGACGTGGTGGCGGCCATCGTGGTGGCTCCCGGAGCGGAGCTCGACGCGGCCGACGTGTTCGCCCACTGCCGCGAAGGGCTCGAGTCGAACTTCGTGCCCACGTACCTGCATGTGGTCGACGAGATCCCCAAGACCGCAAGCGAGAAGCCCCAGGAGCGTTTCCTGGTGGACGCGTTCGACAGCGACCGGTCGGCAGGTCGCGTTCTGACCGCCCCGTAAAGCCAACCCCAGGCCGCCGCTCACCCGGGAGGGGTGTTCGAGAGGCAACAGCGAGGATCACACGATGACGACCCAGACAGAGGATCGCTACCGGCGTAGGTTCAGCTGGGACCAGGTGACCTGGTCCACGCACTGCACCAACTGCATCTCCACCTGCTCCTACCGCATGTACGCGGGCGCCGGCCGTGTGCTGTGGGAGGAGCAGTCGGGTGTGTACCCGGCAGGGGAGCCAGGTGTGCCCGACCCCAATCCGATGGGCTGTCAGAAGGGCGCCGCCTGGTCGCGCCAGCTCAGCGCGTCGGACCGGCTGCTCCATCCCATGCGGCGCGTGGGCGAGCGAGGCTCGGGTGAGTGGGAGCGCATCTCGTGGCAGGAGGCACTGGGCGAGATCGCCGACGCGGTGTGCGACGCCGTGGAGGAATCCGGCCCCCAGGCGGTGCTGGTGGACGAGACCTCCCAGGGCGGCATGCTCACTGCGGGTGCGCAGTCCCGCTTCGCGAAGGCACTGGGTGCGGTGTCGCTCGACGCCATCGCCAGCGTCAACGACATCCCCGTGGGTCATCACGTCACCTTCGGCAACATCATCGGTGGATCCGCCGCCGAGGACACCTTCCACGCTGACGTGGTGCTGATCTGGCACTCGAACCCCGCCTACACACGCATCCCCTACTTCCACTACCTCACCGAAGCCCGCTACCGCGGCGCAACCATCGTGCTGATCGCCCCCGACTTCAGCCCATCCGCTCCCCACGTCGATCTCTTCGTGCCCGTGGAGGGCGGTACCGACGCGGCGCTGGCGCTGGGGATGTGCCGGGTCGTGATCGACGAGGGCCTGATGGACGAGGACTTCGTCCGCACCCAGACCGATCTTCCACTCCTGGTCCGATCCGACACGGCCACCCTTCTGAGGGCGGCGGAGCTGGTCGAAGGCGGATCGGAGTACGGGTTCTTCGTGTGGACCGAGGCCGGGCTGACCCCAACCTCCGACGACACGTTGTTCCTCGACCGTCCGGCGCTGCTGCGCGGTGCCTTCGACGTCACCCTGGCCGACGGCTCTGTGGTGGAGGTGACCACCGTGTTCGAACGGCTGGTGGCTCGCCTGGCGGACTACCCACCCGAAGCTGTCGCAGCGACGTGCGGGTTGCACCCTTCGGTGGTGGTCGACCTGGCGCGGCGGGTGGCCGCCGGGCGGACCAAGCTCTACGAGGGCTTCGACACCTCGAAGCACTACCACGGCGACTTGATGGAGCGGTCCATGGACCTGCTCCTCGCGCTCACGGGCAACTGGGGCCGGAAGGGCTCGGGCCACGACACCTACCTCACCTATCCCTTCGACGGCTCGTACCTCCAAGGCCTCAAGCCGGCTCCCGGTATCGAGGCCGCCGAAGCGGTCGTCCAGATGATGGCGGCCACCTTCGGCCCCGGCGACGGACCCAACGGCCCCGACCCCACCCAACCCCCCATGCCCCTGGCGCGGCCGATCATCTGGGACTTCATGGGTATGGCCGCGGCGGGTGGATCGACAACCCCGCCGTTCTTCCTGTGGCTCGACCACGCCGGCTACAGCGCGGTGTTCGATCGAGCCGACTGGGGTGATTCGCCCCGGCCCTTCGCCGAATACGTGGCGGAGTCGGCAGAGGGGTGGGCGATGATGCGCCGCCCCGGGCCGTCGGTGGAGCCCCGCGTGTTCCTCGAGGGTGCGACCAACGCCCTACGCCGAACCCGTGGAGGCGCGCACATGCTCCTCGAGCACCTGTGGCCGAAGCTGTCGATGGTCGCGGTGGTCGAGCAGCGGATGAGCTCGGCCGCTCTCCACGCCGACATCCTGCTCCCCGCCGCGCAGGAAGCCGAGCGAGTCAACGTCCAGTACCCGATCTCGCACTCCCTGGAGGTGGTGTTCTCCGACAAGGCAGTGGAACCCGCGGGTGAGGCGCGGAGCGACTGGTGGATCCACGCCGCGCTCGCCGACGCCATCGCGGCACGGGCCGAGGATCGGGGCATGGGCGACCGCGTGGTCGGCTGGGGTGCGCCGCGCCCGCTGCGTGAGCTGGGCGCCGCGTTCGACGGCGACGGCCACCTGCGCGACGAGGAAGCGGTGATCGACGAGCTCATCCGCGACACGGCGCTGTCCGGTGTGCTGGACGAGAGCACCTCACTCGCAACATTGCGTGAGGAGGGGTGGGCACGGGTGCAGGGCAACGGGTGCCTGCCGATCGGCCGCTGGCTGGGCAGCCCGATCGGAGCGGAAGGGACGTTCTGTGCGCTGCGCTGGCACGTGGAGGGCGGCATGCCGTACGCCACCACCACAGGGAGGGCAACCTTCTACGTCGATCATCCGTGGTTCATCGAGGCAGGCGAGGAGCTGCCCGCGCACAAGGCCCCGCCGGCGATCGGAGGAGATCACCCCTTCGTCCTCACCGGTGGTCACCCACGGTGGAGCATGCACGCCACCAACATCACCAACCCGCTCATGCTGGAGACCACCCGAGGTCATCCCACCCTCGGCTTGCACCCAGCGGATGCCGATGCCCTCGGGGTGGGTGACGACGATTGGGTCGAGGTCCACAACGACATCGGCTCGTTTCGGGTTCGGGTGCGTCGGTCTCCTGGCAACCGTCGTGGCCAGGTGGTGATGTACGCGGCGTGGGACCCGACGCTGTTCCCAGGGTGGGCCGACGGCACCGGAGTCGAGGCGGGCATGGTCAAGTGGCTCCACCTCGCCACTGGTTGGGGGCATCTGCGCTACATGCCCGCCCACTGGCAGCCGGTTCACTTCGATCGCCTGCACCGGGTGTCGGTGACGCCACTGTGAGCCGGCGTCCTCAGCGCGGCGCGGTGACCTCGTATGGGTCGCCCACGGCCTCGGCTTCCACTTCTTTTTCGGTGAAGGCCGCCTTCTTCCAGTCCTTCTTGGCGAACCGCTCCACCTGCGATGTGAACAGCGGACTCGTGCGGTCGGAGGTCTCTCCGTAGGTGAGGATGGTTCGAGCCTGCGGTCCGTCCTTGTCGAACCCGACCACCATCAGGAAGCTGGTGCCGTTGTTGACCCAGTAGCCCTTCGACGTGAGGCCCGTGAGCGAGTTGAGCTGTTCGGCCGGTGCGGGCGCGCCCTCGGCCTTCGCCCCGTCGTAGAGGCCCTTCGACCAGCCCACGATGTTGGTGACGCCGTCGAGGTTCGTTCCCCCTGGCACCGGTAGGAACGAGCCGCGGCCGTCCACCTGGATCTCTCCGAGTGCGACTGCGGGGTCGAAGCCGGCGTCGGTCAACGTCTTGGATGCGTCCTCCAGCGCGTCGAGCACGGGATCGGGCGAACCGTCGGTGGGTGCCTCCACCAGACCACGCGGGGTTTCCAGCGGCCGGGCAGGGTCGAACTGCTCCGCCCAGATGGCGTTGTCGACGAACTTGGAGAGGAACTCACGGAACAACGCGGCACCCTTGCTGTCGACGTTGTAGAGACCGTCCCACTCGGCAAGGACGCGACACGGTGTTCCGACGGCCTCGGCGGAGATCGTCTCGCATCGCTCGACCACCTCGTCACGCAACTCCCGCGCCATGAAACCACCGTTGCGCAGCGCCGCCGCAGCGAGCTCGTCGATGCTGAACTTGGCATCGTCACCCGCGGGACCGCTTGCCGTGGTGTCGGCGAGGACCGCCAGGTTCTCCCTCGTTCGACGGGACCGCTCTGTGCCCTGTTCGCCGTGGAGGATCGAGTACTCGCCGTCGAGCAGCTCCTCGGGGTTCGCGAGCCAGAAGCTGTCGTTCGCGTTGAACACGTAGTCGTCACGGGTGAGCTGGGGCATCTCCGAGTAGGGGACCAGCCCCGGATCGCGGGCCCCGTCGACCTCCACCCAGTCGTCGCGCGAGGTTGAGCCGTCCAACAGCACGGCGCGCGCGGCGAAGGCGGTCTTGGTGAGCGGGTCGGTCTTCAGGCGTTCCTTGAACGCGGCCTCCGCCTCGGGGGAGAGGTTCGGAGTGGCGGAGGTGTCGGCATACCAGGCCTTGCCGTCGGCGGATGTGGCGATGGTGTTGAACAGGGGAACGCCTTGGTGTTCCTCGTGAGCCTTCTGGAACTCCTTCAGAGACGTGGCCCGGTCCATTTCGAGGTACTGGCCGAGCAGTTCGTCGTTGTCGATGTTGGCGTCGCGGTAGGTGAGGGTTGTCTCGGTGCTCCATCCGACCCCGGGGAAGTTGAGGATCGGCCCGTACTCGGACCACCACAGGGTCCGCGAAACCGGCTCGGCGCCGGCCACCTCGACGGTCACGTCCTCGCGTTGCATGGGAACCGTCTTGCCGTCCTTCACGTAAGCGGTCGGGTCTCCTTGCGCGAGCGACAGCTTGTAGGCGGTGAAGCGGCTGCCGGCGGAGACCGTGTGGCTCCATGCGATGTGCTCGTTGAAGCCGATTCCCACCGCAGGCAGTCCGGTGAGCATCGCGCCATAGACGTTCATCTCGCCGGGAACGGTGAGATGAACCTCCCAGAAGCGCAGACCGCCTTCCCACGGGAAGTGTGGGTTGGCCATCAGCATCCCGCCACCGTCGGCGCTGCGGTCCTCGCCGAAGGCCCACGCGTTGGACCCCAGCATGGGGCGCTCGTCGGTTTGGCCGGAACGGAACGCAGCGGGCTTGGCCGTCGTGGGGGTGGCGTCGCCGGTCGGCGGCTGAGCGACACCCAGGTACTTGGCGAGCTGCGCGCCGCTGGCGGCAAGAGCTATCGACTTCGAGTAGGCGAAGAGTTCGACCGGCTCGATGGGGCGCAACCACTCGGCGCCGGCGCACCAGCCGGCAACTCCGTCGGGGCCGACCTTCTTGAACTGTGCGTTCCAGCCGTCGGTGAACGCCGTGATCAGCTCGCGGACCTGGTCGTCGGCGTCGGCCCACTCCTTGTCGGCCTGCTCCATCAGCCGCAGTGACTTCCAGGCGAAGTCGCTGTTCAGGTTGGCGTCGGCGTCGCCGGGACCCAACCACTTGGCTCTGGTGGAGGTGACCTTCAGGATCTGGTCGGCCAGGGTGCAGGTGTGGTCTTCGCCGCTCGCCCAGCCCTGGCCGAAGATCACCGAAGGCAGCTCCGCAGCGGTGATGTGCGCTACGCCGTCGGTCGTGCGGCGGATCTCCGCGCGGTAGGTGTCGCTGTCTGCGGTAACCGTCTTTGCGGTCGTGGTTGCCGAGTCCTTGGCGCTGTCGTCGGTGCAACCCGCCGTCATCATCACGATGGCGGTCGCGGCGGCAACGGCGCGTCGGAGGCGGCACACTGCTGTGGTCATCGGTCATCACCCCTTTGACGTGCACGATAGGCGGCAACGTGGGCGCGGTTGCCGCAGTTGCCGACATCGCAGTAACGCTTGGAGCGGTTGCGGCTGAGGTCGATGAAGACCGCGTTGCAGTCGTCGGACGCGCACATGCGAAGTCGGCTGTGCTCGTCTGCGCGGATCACGTCGATCATCGCCATCGCCGTCTCGACCCGCACGCGAGTGGCGAAGGGTGCATCGGATTCGGTCGCGTGGAGATGCCAGTCCCATCCGTCGTGGCGGACGAGCTGCGGCAGTGCACGAGCTTGGCGGAGCATCGTGTTGACCAGGTCGACCGAAGCGTCGTTGTCGAGCATCCAGAACTGGAGGATCTCAGGGCGGAGCTCACGGACGGCTTCCAGCTCTCCGCGAGTGCCGGTGAACGTGCCGCTGTAGCGGTGGCTGGTGAGGAAGCGGTCGAGATCGGCACGTGTCGACAGCTCGTCGTATCCCGAGGTTGAGAGCGCGGGGAGGGTGTTCACCAGCGCCGCCGCGGCGCGGAGCGACTCCTCGGTGTCATGGGCGAGAATCAATGTTGACTCCTGGTCAACCTGGATTCTATTGTCAGGTGCAACAACCCCTGTGACTCCTGACATGTCGGTGATAACGCATGGCGTCGCCCCCCGCCTCCACAGTCCACAACACTGCGCTCGGTTCGCGCAGCGAACACCCGGGCATCAGCCTGGTGGCCGCCGTCGCGTCCGCTGCCACCTTCGGCACCAGCGGCACCCTGGCCCGGCCGCTGTTGGATGCAGGTTGGTCACCCGGCGCCGCGGTGGCGTTGCGCACGGGCTGCGCCGGCCTTCTGCTGGCTCCGCTGGCTTGGCGGTCGATGCGAGGCGACCTCGGGTCGGTGCTGTCGGCGTGGCGTCGGGTCGTGGCCTTCGGGGCTCTCGGCGTGGTCGGCGCGCAACTCTTCTACTTCGCCGCGGTCGAGCGACTGCCCGTTGGGATCGCCATTCTGATCGAGTTCCTGGGACCCGTCTTGTTGGTCGTTGCCACGTCCGCCAGATGTCGCCGACTGCCGCCAAGGACGACGGTCATCGGCGCGGTGGTGTCAGTCGGGGGTCTCGCCCTCGTGTTGGACTTGACGGGTGACGGGAGGCTCGACGCATTGGGGGTTGTGTTCGCGCTCATCGCGGCAACCGGTATCGCCGGGTACTTCCATGTGGCCGGCCGCCCCGGCGGAGACGTGGCGCCGGTGGCGTTGGCTTCGGCCGGGCTCCTCTTCGGTGCCGTCGGGTTGGCCGTCGCCGGAGCGATCGGCGTGGTCCCCTTCTCGGCATCCACTCTCGACGTAGACCTCTTCGGTTCGGCCTCGCCCTGGTGGGTTCCGATGGGGCTGATCGTGGTGGTGTCGACCGCGTTCCCCTACGCAACCGGGGTGTTCGCCGCCGAGCGACTGGGCGCGACGGTTGCTTCGTTCATAGCGCTCTTGGAGGTGGTGTTCGCCGTTGTGGCGGCGTGGGTGTTGCTGGGTGAGGTTCCGCGCCCGATCCAGGGAGCGGGTGGCCTCCTGGTGCTCGTCGGTGTTGCTCTCGTGCGCCACGAGGGGCGATCAGTTCCAACCTCGGCCCGCAAGAGGGCGTCAGCGCCTGGTGAGGCGACCGACGACAGGCAGCTCGTGGCCGTGGTTGTGCCATGTGGTTCTGGCGGCGGCAGGTAGTGCGGAGATCATCTCGCGGGCCGACCTGACCCATGGCCGAAGTGCCTCGGGAGGCCGGAGTACGCACTCGACGAGCACCGGGTGGACGGCTCGAACTGGCATCCGTGGGCCTCGCGGCTGGTCGGGGAGCAGCCCGGGGCGGGCGAACAGGGCGCTGTTCTGGGAGTAGAAGTAGGAGATGTCGCGCTCCCAGAAGTCGGGACGGATGCAGTCGATGAACTCGTATCCCTCGGCTGCGAACAGCTCGATCCAGTAGTCGAGATAGCGTTCGTTCACATGGTCCGTCCCACCCTGATGTGGCTGAGCAGCACCGAAGTACACGATCGGAGCGAGGGCGCACAGGTCCGCCACGAACGAGGGTGCGCGCTCGGGGGGTAAGTGCTCCGCCACCTCGAGCGACATCGCCAGGTCGAATTGGCGCTCGACGCTGATCGGCCCGCCGAGGTCGCGCGCCAAGAACTCCTCGGGACTGATTCGTAGCCAATCCTCATCCACGTAGTCGCCGTCGATGCCCAGGACATCCTCTACGCCGTGCTCCTTGGCGACAGCGAGCCAGCTCGCGACCCCGCATCCAAGGTCGACCACCGAGCGGGCGCCTGTCAGATCCAACACGAAGGGCATGAGGACCTCGGCCGACTGCCGCGACGAATCACGTTGGTTCACGTAGAAGCGCTCGTCATAAGGGCTGTTCATGGATCGTCGAACTCCTGAGATGGGAAACGGCCTGCCGAGCCTTCACGCGGACCTTGTTCCGGACGAATTGCGGCCAGTCGACCCGGAACGGAGACCCCTCGTTGTAGAGATGGTATTTGGAAGCCGGACGGACCACGGAGCGCCAGTCCTCGAAATCCACATGGGAGAACGCCGGGTTGCCCCTGCGCAGTTCGATCCGCTGCTGCGCCTGTACGGGATCGCGATATGGGTAGTGGCGGTTGAACAAGCCAGTCGTGGTCAGCTTGGTGACCCACGGCGGGAACTCCCGCGACTCGTCGACCCAGGGGATGCCCGGCTGGTTGCGCCACAGCCTGACCTCACGCCAGTCGACCAGGAAATGGCGGCGTCGTTGTGAGATGGGTCGCGATCGGTCGTCGCGACCCGCCTCCCAGTCGCGAACGTCAAGATCGGTGAGCGCGAACTGCGCGCTCCACGCCAGGATGCCGTCTGCTCCTGTTCGTTCTGCGGCCCGGATGGACGGACGGGGATCGGAGTCGAGGAACTCGTCGGCGTCCAACTTCAACCACCAGGTACCGGCACCCAGGTCGTCGGACACCTCGTTGACGATCCGACTACGCAGCCCCTCCACGAAGGGCTGCGCTATCCGCTCATACGCGACGACCTTGGCGGGCATCTCCGACGCCAGGGCCTCGATGATCGCCCAGCTGTCATCGGACGAGTCATTGTCGATGTAGAAGACCCGGTCACAGAAGGTCACAGCGTGGCGGATGCTCTGTTCGAGCACATCCGCGTCGTCCTTCACCACTCCGACCCCGTAGAGCACGGCCAACCCTACAACGCTGCGCCGGGGTGCCCTCCACCGTGGCCGATCGCGATTCCCATGTGAGGACGGCGAAGGGTTCTGCCTCCAGCACACTATTGGCGTAGCGTCAATAGTGTGCTGGAATGGGTGGATGGCCACTCGATCACTTCCTGTGGTTCCGGATCGTCTGCCCCTCGGGCCTGACTCCGTCTATTGGAAGGTCAACTCCGAGCTGGGCATCTTCGCCGGCGGTGGGAGGGCGCTGCTGATGCAGGTCGCCCATCCCGGAGTGGGCGCGGGCGTCGAGCAGCACTCGTCATATGCCGCGGATCCGTGGGGACGGTTCTTCCGCACAGTCGACGTGATGATGAAGCTCAGCTTCGGCACCCCGGAGCAGTCGGCAAGACAGCAGCGCATGCTGGAGAAGATGCACCGGCGGGTGAAGGGGAACACCGACCTGGGCCGGTCGTACGACGCGAACGCGGTCGACCTCCAGATGTGGGTATGGGCGACGCTGGTGGATACTGCGCTCGTGGTCTACGAGCGGATCCGTCCACACCTGGGCCGTGCTGAGCGTGCCCAGTACTACGAGGAGTCGAAACTCATGGCATACGGATGCGGTGTGCCGGTGGGGGCATGTCCCGAGGGCTTCGAGGACTTCGGCCGTTATGTCGAGCGGGTTGTTGCCGAGGAGTTGGAGGTTACGCGTTCGGCCCGTGCGGTGGCGGCCGCGGCGATGAGCCTGCCGGTGCCCGGCCCGTTGGGTCTGATCGCCGCGCCGCCGCACCAGCTCATCACGATCGGACTGTTGCACCCCTCGCTGCGCGAGCAGTACGGCTTTGATTGGGGTCGTGCCAAGCAGTGCCAACTCGACCTGACCCTCGCGGCGGGCCGAGCGGCCTCGACCGTCCTGCCCACACCGCTGCGACGCCTCGGAGCGACGATCACCCTCAACCGGGACAAGCCACTTCGGGTGCCGTGGCTGCAACGGCGTGGCGCCGAGATGACCGGGCAACGCCTCGATGAAGCAGGGTTCGCGTCGTGAACGTCGAGGAGTTCACGGCCGAAGCGCGGGCGTTCCTCGACGCCCACGCCACCCGGAAACCGGACCACGCCGACGAGTTCCGTTGGGGCGAGGGCGACGACTTCGTGGGCATCGTCGAGGAGGGCGACCCCGAGACCGAGGCCGCTGCGGTTGCCGCTGCACGCGAGTGGGCCGCGACAAGGTTCGACGCGGGTTTCGGTTGGATCGATGGCCCCATTGCCCTCGGAGGCGGAGGACTCGGAGGTGAGCATGTCCGCGCATACCGGGCTCTCGAGTCGCGCTACGAACTGCCCGACCTGTCGATCTTCACCATCGGGTTGGGCATGGTCGCTCCCACGATCGCCGCCCACGCCCGACCGGACACAGCCCACCGTTACCTCGCGCCGCTTCATCGCGGTGATCTGATCGCGTGCCAGCTCTTCAGCGAACCCGGCGCCGGGTCCGACCTGGCGGCACTGTCCACCAGGGCGGAACGCGACGGAGACGACTGGGTCGTCAACGGCCAGAAGGTCTGGACCTCCAACGCGCACCATGCGGGCATCGGCGAGATCATCTGCCGCACCGATCCCGATGCGCCGAAGCACGCTGGGATGACCGCGTTCCTCGTGGACATGTCCGCCCCCGGCGTTGAGGTACGGCCGTTGCGCCAGATGACCGGGGGTGCCGGGTTCAATGAGGTGTTCTTCACCGATGTGCGGATCCCCGATGATCACCGCCTCGGTGAGGTGGGTGGTGGTTGGGCCGTCGCGATCACCACCCTCATGAACGAGCGCGCGTCGATCGGCAGCGGGATGGGTCTGGGCCGCGGGCCCGGTCCCTTCGAACGGCTCATCGCCCTGACCCGCGAGATGGGCCGCGACGGCGACCCCATCGCCCGCAACCGACTCGCCGGGCTCTACGCACAACAACAGGCGCTGGCGTGGACCGCGAAGCGAGCGCTCGCGGCGTTGCAGGCCGGTCGGCTCCCCGGCGCCGAGCTGTCGATCCTGAAGCTGGGCGGCACGCTCCACCTGATCGGGATCGCCGACTACGCGGCAGGGGTGTTGGGGCCCCGGCTCTGCGCGGACGTGGGCGAGTGGGGAACCTTCGCTTGGAACAAGCTCGTATGTGGGGCGCCGGGTGCGCGCCTCGGGGGCGGCACCGACGAGATCCTGCGCAACATCATCGGTGAAAGGGTTCTGGGTCTGCCCCGTGAACCGAAGGGCTGACCCCCACCGAACCTGCGTACGGATCCCGCTGACAGCGACGGAAACGTACGCAAGTCCGGTGGCTCTGAGCGGTGGGAGGTGGATCTGAACGGTGGACCGAGCCGTAGGGTGGGCCGCATGGCAGACACCTTCTCGGTCACTCGCTCCACGACCATCGATGCTCCCCCGGACGCGGTCTTCGAGCACCTCGTCGACTTCCACCGTTGGGTGGAATGGTCACCTTGGGAGGGCCTCGATCAGAACATGGAGCGCACCTACAGCGGAGCCGACTCCGGGATCGGCGCCGTGTATTCATGGTCTGGCACTCGGAAGGTGGGTGAGGGTCGGATGGAGATCACATCATCGGATCCCCCGGCGAAGCTCGGCATCCGATTGAACTTCATCAAGCCGTTCAAGGCTGAGAACGACATCGTCCTCTCTCTGGAGACAAACGGGCCTGCAACCGACGTGCGGTGGACGATGACGGGTCCGAAGACGCTCTTCTCGAAGATCATGGGGATCTTCATGAGCATGGACAAGATGATCGGAAGGGACTTCGAGAAGGGTCTCGCCCAGCTCAAGGCAACGGTCGAGAAGTCACCACCGCAGAGGTGAGCCGCGTTACCGTCGGCACTCCAGCCATTGCCCCGATAGACAAGGACACCGAGTGAGCGACACGGCTGCCGCAGGACCGTACGAGGGGTTCGAGGGACAGTTGGGCAACACTTTTGCCGGGTCCGATGGATGGTGGCCGCCACGTCCGACAGCGCCCGGGGGGGCGCCGAACGTGGTGATCGTGTTGGCCGACGACCTCGGCTACAGCGACCTGTCCTGCTACGGCTCGGAGATCCCGACACCGAACCTCGACGCGCTGGCGGCGGCCGGTGTCCAATGGACGAACTTCCACGTCACCCCGATGTGCTCGCCCACTCGTGCTGCGCTGCTCACCGGTGTGAACCCTCATCGCGCCGGTGCCGGCTTCGTGGCCAACTCCGACCCGGGTTTCCCTGGGTACGCGGCGGAGCTCGCAGACGACGTGTCGACAATCGCAGAGGTGTTCCGCGACAACGGGTACGCCACCTTTGCTCTGGGCAAGTGGCACCTCACCAAGGACGCCGACATGTCCGACGCCGGCCCGAAGACCTCGTGGCCGCTGCAACGTGGGTTCGACCGCTACTACGGCTTCCTCGACGCCTTCACCAACCTCCACCAACCACATCGGCTCGTGGTCGACAACCACACCCTCGAGGTCGACACCTATCCCGAGGGCTACTTCCTCACCGACGACCTGACCGACCAGGCGCTCGGCATGATCGCCCAGCTGAAGGCGTCGAACCCGTCGATTCCGTTCCTCTGCTATGTCGCGCAGGGCGCGGTGCATGCTCCGCTGCACTGCAAACCCGAGGATCTCGCCCGTCACCGCGGCAACTACGACATCGGCTGGGACGAGGTCCGTGCAGCCCGCCACCGACGCCAGATCGACAAGGGCCTGCTGCCGGCGGGCACGTCGCTGCCGCCGCGCAACCGGGAACCCGGCGATCACGTGCCCGCGTGGGACGAGCTCAGCAGCGACGAGCAGCGCCTGTACGCCCGCTACATGGAGGTGTACGCGGCGATGGTCGACAACCTCGACCAGAACGTCGGGCGCCTTCGTGCCGGTTTGGCGGAGCTCGGTGTGTTGGACGACACGATCTTCGTGTTCCTCTCAGACAACGGCGCGTCGCGGGAAGGCGAGATCGCCGGCACGTCCGCGTATCTCCGCACGCTGCTGTCGAGCAACGCTGTGGACATGGAGGATCCCGCCGCGGATCTGGCTCGCATCGATCTTCTCGGCAGTCCCCGCACGATGGTCCACTACCCCCGAGGTTGGGCGATGGCGTCGAACACGCCGTGGCGTCTCTACAAGATCAACACACATGCAGGCGGGCACTCGGTGCCGTTCCTCATGTCCTGGCCCAACGGTGGCGACGCCGTCCCGGCCACCCAGCGGCGTAGCCAGTGGGCTTTCGTCACCGACGTCCTTCCGACACTGGTCGACCTGGCCGGTGTGTCCAGACCCGAGCGTCGGGCCGGCGTGACTACCCAGCCCCTGGCAGGGGTCACGATGAAGCCCGCCCTGGCCGATCCCGAGGCACCCCACCCCCACGCCGAGCAGTACTTCGAGATGGCCGGCCATCGTGGCTACTACCGCGACGGGTGGGAGATCGTCACCCGCCACGAGCCGCTCACCCATTTCGGCGACCACGAGTGGGAGCTCTACGACCTGGCCGGCGACCCGACCGAGATCCGCAACCTGGCGGAGCAGCATCCGGAACGTGTGGCCGAGATGGCCGCCGCTTGGGAGGCGGCGGCGCGGGCCAACCAGGTGTACCCGCTGGATGAGGGATCACGCCTGCGGTTCCTGACCCGCCCCCCGTTCGAGGAGCCCTTCTCCGAGCCCGTGCGGATCCCCCGCCGAGCCCACACCCTCGAGCGTTACCGCAGCCAGCTCCTCATCCAGTTCCGCAGCTTCACCGTCGACGTGGAACTGGACTTCCGTTCTGGTGACGTGGGCACCCTCGTCGCGCATGGCGACCAGGGCGGCGGCTACGCCCTGGTGGTCGATCCCGGCGACGAGTTGATCTTCGTCCACAACGGTTATGGCACGATGGTCGAGGTGCCGTGCGGGGTCTTGTCCGACGGCGTCTCGGTGGTTCGCCTCGACGTGGTTGCTCCGGGTGATTGGCGGTGGGAGGTCTCGGTGTCGGTCGACGGTGAGCAGCGGGCCACACACGCCGGGTTGCCGATGCTGGCGGCCATGGCGCCCTTCTGTGGAATCGACGTCGGTGTCGACAGACGTTCGCCCGTATCGTGGGAGCGGTACGAGCGATCGGGCGCGAACCCCTTCACCGGGACTCTGATCGCAGCGACCTGGACGCCGGGTGAGCCGGCCCCCGACGCCGGGCTGCACTTCATCGAACTGCTGCGGGAGATGGGCCTCAAGTACGAATGAGCCGGCTCGGGATGACGCGGGCGACGAGGTGGGAGCGGGTCGCGAGGATCGGACTCAACACGGCGAGCACCAACACGTAGAGCGCCACGAACGGCGACAGTCGCGGGTCGAGGCCGGCGCCGGCTGTGAGCGCCACGAGGATCAGCGCGAACTCGCCTCGTGAGACGAGGGTGGCCGCGAGGTTCGCAGTGGCGAGGCGGTCGAGGCCGGTGAAGCGGGCGGCGATCACACCGGTGACAAGTGCAAGTACCAGCGACATGAGGATCGCAGCGACCGCGGGAACCACGATCTCGGAGATCCCGGCCGGGTCGATCGACAGGCCGAACGCAAAGAAGAAGAGCGCCCCGAAGGCGTCGCGCAAGGGCAACACGAACCGTTCGATCCGCCGGGCCGAAGGGGTGCGGGCGAGGATGAGCCCGGCCATGAAGGCGCCGACGGCTTCGGACACGCCGATCTCCGCCGAGAGGCCGGCGACGAGAAACGCGAACCCGATGAAGGACACGATGAGCAGCTCGTCCTCGACGCCGCTCACCAACTTCCCGATCCAGCCGGCCCCGTAGCGAGCGACCAGAGCCAACAACACGAGGAAGCCCGCCGCCCGGGCGAACAGCCACAGCGACTCGGCAACGCCGTCGGCCTTGCCGAACACCGGCGCGAGAGCGGCGAGGTAGAGGGCCACGAACAGGTCCTCCATGACCGCGGTGCCGAGGATCAGAGGACTCTCCACGTTCGCGAGACGTCGTAGCTCGACGAGCACCTTCGTGACGATTGCCGAGGAGGAGAGACCGGTGGCGCCCGCGATCACTAGCGCTTCGCGGCTGCCCCAGCCCAGCGCGAACCCGAAGGCGACGCCGCAGCCGATGTTCAGCAGGAGCCTGATTCCAGCTGACGCCAGCAGCGGGCGCCCGCCGGCGACGAGGTCTTCGACGGAGAACTCCACGCCGAGGTGGAACAACAGGAAGATCAAACCGAACGCGGCCAGCAGCTCGAGCTCGTCGGGGTGCTTGAAGAGCACGGCGCCCGGGGTGTGTGGCCCCACGATCATGCCGGCGAGGATGAACAGGGGGATCGTCGGCAGGCCGACTTTGCCTCCGCCGCGCGCGAGGACCCCGGCCAGGAGAAACGACGCGCCGAGAGCCATCAGCTCGCGCGCCATCTACGTCCCCTCGTTCACGTAGCGCTCGAAGCCCTCGGCCAGGTGTTCAGGGCTCGCGTAGACCAGCTCGTCGCCCGCTGCGAGACTCATAGTTGGATCAGGTGGGACCATTGGGATCGAACCCCGCAGGATCGCCACGATAGTGACGCCGGTGCGGGCTCGAATTTCGAGGCCCTCGATCGACTTGCCAACGGCGAAAGCATCCGGCGCGAGACGGCACCAGTCGAAGCGCAGGCAGCTCAGCGCGTCGCTCAGGCGCGTGGTCAGCTCCGGGGGCATGAGGTAGCGGCCCGACATGAACGCTGCGAGGGTGTGTGACGCGTCCTCGTCGAGTCGGATCACATGGTTGTCCGGCAGGTGCAGCTCGGCTACGCCGTCGTTGCGGCGGACCACCTGGAGTGCCGTGCCGTCGATGTCGGTGAGCTCCAGGCGGAGACCGACACCGGGGAGTCGAGTGGTGCCGGGGATCGGGATGTCGTCGGACATCGTTCGATCATGGCCGACATCGCCGACAATCGCACCGCACCGCAGCGCAACCCCCCCCGAACTGGGTCCACGGACGGAGCCGGGAGTGACGCTCCTTTGGTCTGTCAAGCGCCGCCGACGCCTTTGGCTGCGCGCAACGACGGGTTCGCGGCCAGGGTGAGGTCGTCGAGCTGAGATCGGAGCCGTTCGATCTCGGTGGTGAGGGCCTGGCAGCGGCGGGCCAGTCGGCCGAGCGGAGCGGAACGCGCTGTGCAGCACCCGGATCGACTCGACCAACCCGTCTCGGGCCTTCGGCGCCGCGGTGGCTTGCCCGTTCATGGCGACACGAGCGGCAGCTTTCGGCGTTGACGCCGTCGCGCGCCAACGTTGCCTGGTGTGGCACTCAACTAGGTTGCCGGGCCGTGGAAGGCGCCCGCGACGAGAGTGCAGCCGAAGACCGTGCAGCCCAGGACATGGAAGGCCGGGTGGTGTTGGTCACCGGGGGCACACGCGGGCTGGGTGCGGAGATCTCCGCGGCGTTCGCCGCACGAGGCGCGACTGTGGTGGTTTGCGGGCGGACCGAGCCCGAGGCCAAGCCCGATGCGCCAGCCTTCTTCGCCGTCGATGTGCGCGACCCCGAGGCAGTGGCTGCCCTCGTCGAGCAGGTCGCCGAACGCTACGGCCGGCTCGACATCGTCGTGAACAACGCCGGTGGATCGCCGCCCGCCGACGCTGCGACCGCCTCGCCTCGTTTCACCGAGGCGATCGTCAAGCTGAACCTCCTGGGGCCTCTGGCGGTCGCTGAGGCAGCCAACAGCGTCATGCAACAGCAGAGCGATGGCGGCTGCATCATCCACATCGGATCCCAGTCGGGGATGCGACCTTCGCCGGGCACTGCCGCATACGGAGCTGCGAAAGCGGGCCTGATCGAGGCCACCCGCGCCCAGGCCGAGGAGTGGGCTCCCAAGGTGAGGGTCAACGCGGTCACACCCGGAGCCATCGGCACCGAGGAGTTCCTCGCCAACTACAGCGAGGAGTACCTGGCGAAGCTGTCGGCCACGATCCCGATGGGGCGGATCGCAACGCCCGCCGAGGTGGCGTCGGCCTGCTGCTTCCTTGCCTCCGACGAGGCGTCCTACATCACGGGCGCGAACCTGCTGGTCCACGGCGGGGGCGATGTCACCCCCAACGCAGCTCTGGTCTGAGACCGGCCGGGCGGTTTGAGGCAGCGTGGCCCGGGCCGCCATGCCTCAAACCGATTCATGAGGCAGCAGGGGCCGAAAACCGAACCGCCATGCCTCAAGAACGGGTTTGAGGCAGCAGGGGTCGGTGGTTTGAGGCAGGAGGGGCCGAAAACCGAACCGGCATGCCTCAAGAACGGGTTTGAGGCAGGAGGGGTCGGTGGTTTGAGGCAGGAGGGGTCGGTCAGGAACCGGCTACCGAACGATCCGCGGCGCGGGCTGTCTCCGCGTTCGCTTCGGCGCGTTCCGCCAGCAGCTTCCGCAGTCGTTCGCCTTCGGAGCCCGGCTCGCTCGCCAGGATGCGTGCCGCCAGGAGCCCGGCGTTGAGGCCCCCGTCGATGGCGACGGTGGCGACCGGCACTCCACGCGGCATCTGCACGATCGACAGGAGCGAATCAAGTCCGTCGAGGTTCTTCAGGCTCACCGGCACGCCAATGACAGGCAGCACGGTCACCGCGGCAAGCATGCCCGGCAGGTGGGCCGCCCCACCCGCTCCGGCCACGATCACCCGCAACCCCCGCTCGGCGGCGCCCGATCCGTAGGCGATCATGTCGTGGGGAGTGCGATGTGCCGACACCACCCGAACCTCTGTCGCGATGCCGAACTCGTCGAGGACATCGGCGGCGGGGCGCATGACGGGCAGATCCGAGTCGCTGCCCATCACGACGCCGACGATCGGTGTGGCACTCATGGTGTGGATCCTCCCACGTCGGCGGCCAGACACGCCGCTTCAACCCGCTGCGCGCCGGCGTGGGCATCCCGGGCCGCTGTCTCGACATCTGTCCCCAGAGCGGTGACATGGCCGACCTTGCGGTTCCGCCGGCGGGTCTTGCCGTAGTCGTGCACGAACACCCCGTCGCCGAGGGTCACCTCGGGGAACCCGGCGGGACCGTCGGAGTGGGCCACCACGTTGACCATGACCGCCGCCGGCGTCTCCAAGGTCGGCTCGGCGGGCGGCAGACCCGCCACCGCCCGAAGGTGCAGCTCGAACTGGGAAGCACGGCACGCCTCGATCGTGAGATGCCCGCTGTTGTGTGGTCGAGGGGCGATCTCGTTCACCAGCACCCTGCCATCGACGACGAACAGCTCGACGGCGAGCATGCCCACCGCACCGACGACCTGGGCCACTCGCCGCCCAACTTCGAGCGCTTCGGACCGCAACGGCTCGGGGAGAGCCGAAGGCACCCGGACCTCCACGCAGATGCCGTCGGATTGCAGCGTGTCGAAAAGGGGAAACGAGACCGAGCGACCGTCGGGCCAGGTGGCCACGAGCGCAGCGACCTCGGCATCGAGGTCCAAGTGGGCTTCGGCTACCCACAGCCGCTGTCCGTCCAGCACCTCTGCTGCCGCCGCGAGATCAGCAACGGCTACAACGCCACGGCCGTCGTATCCGCCGCGGGGCGCCTTCAACACCACCGGCCAGCCGTGATCCTGGGCGAAGGCCTCGCACTGTTGCGGCGTTGTAACGCAGGCGAAGGGGGGCACAGGAAGTCCGGCCTCGGCGAACGCCTGACGCTGATACGCCTTGTCGGAGAAGCGGAGGGCGGCGACCGATGGACGGACCGGGAAAGCATCCGCTTCGAGTCGCTCATAGGGGCCGAAGTCGACCGGTTCGTAGTCGAAGGTCAACACGTCGAGGCCTTCGGCGAAGGCGGTGACTGCCGCCGAGTCGATCTGCTCGACAAGGTCCACGTCCGCGCCCAAGTGTTCGGCGCTCTGGTCGCTCGGCTTGGCCAGAACCCGACACCGCACCCCCGCCGCTTCGGCCGCCTCAACCATCATGCGGGCGAGCTGACCTCCGCCGATGATCCCCACTACGGGCCGCGAAGCAGTTGGCGGGGCCGACTCAGACACGTTGCGGGACGCTAATGGTGGTCGGCGACATCGGGTGCGGATCGACTTCGCTCGGCCGGTATGTCCATCTGCGGGTCGGTAGCATCTGAGCGCACATGGGTGGACCGACAGAGCTTCGCTCGCGAGTTGCGGGGGACCTGGTCGTGGTTCTCGGTGCGGCACTGGTGGTTCGGGTCGGCTATCTGGCAGCCATGGTCGGCCGCCCACCGCTCAGCGACGCCGATCAGTATCTCGACATTGCCCGTAACGTGTCGGCAGGCAACGGCGTAGCGATGCAGTGGCCTCAGCTCCATGTGCATGCCACGGCGTTTCGGCCTCCGCTGTATCCCGTGCTGCTGGGAGGGTGGATCAACCTCTTGGGCGACTCGCCAACGGTCGCCCGGGCGTTGAACGTGCTGATCGGGTTGGGCGTCGTGGCGCTCGCCACCCTGTTCGCGAGGATCTTGGGAGGTCGCGTTGGGGGTCTGGTCACCGGTGGCCTCGTCGCGGTCTATCCCCCTCTCTTGGCCAACGACGCCACCACTCTGGCAGAACCGCTCGGCCTACTCCTGCTCCTTGCGACGCTGCTGGCGGTTTCCCGCCGGCGGTGGTGGGCCGTGGGGCTTGCGGGCGGCTTGCTCGCGCTCACCAAACCGGCCGCACAGGGGATCCTCGTGCTACTGGTGGTCACAGCGGTAGCGCTGGTGGCGATGTCGGGGGGTGATCGACACTGGGGCCGAGCCGCGGCGGCCGGCGGCATCGTCGCTGCCACCGGGGCGATGGTGATCCTGCCGTGGGTCGTGCGCAATCGGATCGAGCTGGGAACAACCTCGCTGGTGACCTCGAACGGGTTCACCCTTGCCGCCATCTACGCGCCCGTTGCACAAAAGCAGGGGTCCTTCCTGGACCCCGTCTACGGCAGCCCCTACCAGTCGCTCGACGAGCGCCTGTTGCGTTGGGACGAGGGCCGCTGGAACGACGTGCTCGTCGAACGGGGCCTCGACGGCCTCCGCGACCGACCCTCCTATCTTCTGAGAGTCGTCTGGGGGAACCTCGGCAGGTGGTTCGAGCTCACTCCCGCTGCAAACGACGACGCCGAGCGGCTGGACGGCCGTCACCTTCGACTCCGCCGCCTGAGCCTTCCGCTGTTCTACGCCGTCACCGTGTTGGGCGCCGCGGGTCTGGTGGTCGGGTTGCGAACCGCTCGACCCGGACGTGGCACGTTGGCGCTGCTCGTCGCGACCTGCGGATGCTTCACCCTGGTGTCGCTCGCTCTCGTGGCCACACCGCGCCTGCGTGCTCCGGTCGATCTGGCCTGCTGTGTCGGCTGCGGGCTCCTTGCGACCTGGTGGCGGGAACGTCGCCTTCTCGATCCCGCCAGGAATTCCGACGAGTGTGGACTCGTTGCAACCCACGGCGTCACGTCTCGCCGCCAGTCCCCCCAACGCCGCGCAACGAGGTGATCACATATGTCGGACCCAACCGTCTGGTTCAACCCGTCCTGCTCGAAGTGCCGAACGACCCAGGGCATCCTCGCCGAACGCGGGGTGGAGGCCCACTACCTCGAGTATCTCCGAGAGCCGCCGAGCGTCGATGAGCTGCGCCAGGTGCTGAGGATGCTGGGCACCGACGATCCCCGCGCGATCTGCCGAACGGGAGAGGCGAAGTGGGCGGAACTGGGCCTCGACTCGGCCACCGACGACGAGGTTCTCGCGGCGCTGGCGGCAAACCCGGCGTTGATCGAACGGCCCATCGTCATCGTGGGCGACAGGGCCGTAGTGGCCCGACCCCCGGAACGGGTCTTCGAGTTGTTGGACTGACCCGGGCGCGTCAGCAGGAGTCGCTGCCGGTGTCGGTCCAGCTCGAACCGGCGATCGGCAGGAATTTCCACGTGTAGCCCGACTGTCCCAGATCGAGGCGCAGGATCCCGTATGTGGAAGCCTGGCGGGCTTCGGAACCGGTGGTGGCCGAGCCGGTGGAATGCAACGTCGCCCCACCGGTGCCCACCAGGAAGTTGCGGAATCCCCTGGAGTCCCGTTGCCCGTTCGCGTTCATACGGGCAAAGCGTTCGTAGTTGTGGATGTGGCCGGTCAGTGCGATGTCGGCGCCCTCCTGCTGGAGCAGTTGCATCATCGGCCGCATGGGGGATGGATCGGCGCTGTTGGGCTTTGATGTCCAAGGGGTGTGATGCCACGCAGCAGCGAGACACGGGGTGGAGGATGCGGCGAGATCCGCGGCGAGCCACTGATACTGGGAACTGGAGGTTCCGCACCCACCGCTGACCTTGGTGCAGTTGGAGTCGAGCACCACCACGTGCCAGTTCCCGAGGTTGAAGCTGTAGTACGTCTTGCCGTTCGGCTTGGCCTTCGCGGAACCGAACTCGCTGACGTAACCGGGGAGGCTGCTACCGGCGTCGTACTCGTGATTGCCGACCACCGGTCGGGTGCGGGAGTTCTCCGACCCGAGGTACGGGTGGTAGCAGTTCGCGAAGTCCGACACCGAGCCGGCGGGGTAGGCGAGGTCACCGAGAGCGAGGAACTGGCCGGGCTGGCTGCGGACCAGGTTGCCGACCTGGCCGGGTTTGCCGCCGCACTTGCCGATGTCGCCGGCCGCCAGCAACACGTTGCTTCCGCTAGGGGGGACCGTCGTGCTGGTGGTCGAGGTCGTCGAGGTCGTCGAGGTCGTGGAGGAAGATGACGTGGTTGTAGTCGATGACGGGGGTGGCCCACCTGTGGTGAGCGTGAGCGAGAGGTTGAAGCTGATGTCGGAGCTGGAAGCCGACCGCTGATGAACCTCCACCGCGATCGTGTTGGTGCCGTCGTGCAACAACGACGGCGACACCGTGGCGGCGTTCCACGCCGAGGAGCCCGACCCGCTCACGTTCGACGACGCAACAGTGCTGGAGCCGATGGTGCCGGTGGGCATGTTGGAGCGCATCACCTCGGTGCCGTTCACATACACCACCGCCCCGTCGTCACGGACCAGACCCAGCGCCGCTGCTGTCACCTTCGACGCATCCGCCACATCGAAGGTCGTGCGGAAGTACGTGGTGATGTACTTCGAGCTCGACGAAGGCCCGAAGCTCACGACCGTGGCCTCGTCACCGTCGCCGTAGCCGAGTTCGGCCGCGCCGGTGCTCCAAGCGCCGTCGGCGAAACCCTCCGCACGCCAAGCCGTGCCCTGGTTCGACCCGTCGTCCAGATACCGCCACACCGAACCCGCCGCGATCGCAACCACATTCGACGACGAACCAGCCGTCGTTGAAGTGGTGGACGAGGTGGTAGTCGATCCGCCGGCGTCGGAGGTGGTGAGGGTGAGCGACAGGTCGAAGCTGACATCGGAGCTGGAAGCCGACATCTGGTGGACCTCGACTGCGATCGTGTTGGTGCCGTCGTGCAGCAGCGACGGCGATGCACTGCCGGCAGTCCATGAGTTCCCGCCGTTGGTCGAGGCGAGGGTGGTGGATGCGATGGTGCCGGTGGGCATGTTTGAGCGCATCACCTCGGTGCCGTTCACGTACACGACCGCTCCGTCGTCACGGACGAGGCTGATGGCAGCCGCAGTCACCGTCGACGCGTCGGCCACCTCGAAGGTGCTGCGGAAATAGGTGGTGATGTACTTCGAACTGGATGAGGGCCCGTAGCTCACGAGTGTGGCCTCGTCACCGTCGCCGTAGCCGAGCTCGGCGGCGCCGCTGCTCCAGGCACCGTCGGCGAATCCCTCGGCACGCCAAGCCGTGCCCTGATCCGACCCGTCGTCCAGGTAACGCCACGTGGAACCCGCCGCTATCGCCGTGGTCGACAAAGCCCCCAACTGCCCGCCGGAGAACGCTCCCGATGCAACCAGTACCGTCGTCGAGATCATCACCGCGATCGCGACGCGCCACCTTGGCCTGTTCGCCGAACCCACCATTGCCCAACCTCCTTGTGCGGGTTCCCCAACCCGTCGGGGCACAAAGGTACAGAATCAGACGGGTGAATGTCCTCATTCTCGGGACCGGGACCGGATGAAGGCGGAGAGGCTTGCGGTGCTTCGGGACGCCGGTTTCGCCGTACCGCGGTTCGTGGCGCTGTCCGCAGGCGATGAACTCACTGCCTCGACGATCGCCTGGATACGCGACGAACTGGGCGACGGGCCGCTGGCGGTGAGGTCTTCGGGAATCGAGGAGGATCTCGCCGACGCGTCCTTCGCCGGCATGTACGACACCGTGCTCGACGTGATCGGCGATGAGGCGCTGGCGACGGCGATTGAGTCGGTGCGTGGGTCGGGATCGGGTGAGCGCGTGCGGGCGTATCGCTCGGATGTGGCGGTCGGGCCCATCGGGGTGATGGTCCAGCAGATGCTGCGCTGTGACTTCGGTGGTGTCGCCTTCAGCCACGGCCCGGCCGGGGATGCGGAGACCGCGACAGTCGTCGCTGTTGCGGGGTCGCCGGAGCCGCTGGTGGCGGGCAGGGCATCGGGCGAATCGTGGCGGATCCGCCACCAGGGCTGGGCGGCGGCATCGGAGACCGATGAGGTGGAGCTGTCCGCCGGGCTTGCAGCAGAGGTCGCGCGGCTGGCGGTCTCCGTGGCGGAGCATTTCGGCGAGGCCCAGGAGATCGAGTGGGGCTACGAGAGTGGACGACTCTGGCTGCTACAGGCGCGGCCGATAACCGCCGTCGACGGGACAGACCTGGAAGCTTGCGGCGGGAGCGACGGCGAGGTGTTGGCCACGGGGACGGCTGCAAGTCCCGGTGTGGTGAGCGGAACGGTGCGTGTGGTGATGAACGTCGATGACCTGTCGGCGGTGTTGGCAGGCGAGATCCTGGTTGCACCCACGACCGAACCCTCCTGGACTCCGGTGTTCGGGATCGTTGCCGCGGTGGTGACCGATGTCGGCTCGCTCGCGGCTCACGCAGCGGTGGTGGCCCGCGAGTTCGGGATTCCTGCGGTTGTGGGCACCGTCGACGGCACCACGCGTCTGCGGACCGGAGATCGGGTGACGGTGGACGGAGCAGCGGGTGAGGTGTACCGCCTCAGCGACGGGCCCCTCAGGCCCCCACCGCGTCGAGCCTCAGGTTGAAGCTGGCGTCACCGTTGTTGGTCCCCGCCTGGTGCACCTCGACTGCCACCACGTTCGTGCCCGTGGTGAGCAGCGATGCGGGAAGCGTGTAGCTCTGCCACGCGGATTCCGCCGCACCCCAGATGTAGCCGGAGGCCAACGTGGAGGCAGAGATCGCCCCGCTAGGCAGGTTGTAGCGGACTGCTTCGATGCCGTTCACGTAGACGACCGCGGAGTCGTCGGCCACCAGCCCGAGCGCCATCGAAGCGATGTTGGAGGTGGAGGCAAGATCGAACGTGGTTCGGAAGTAGGTGGTGACGGGCTTGGTTGGGCCGACCACGGTGGCCTCGGCGCCGTCGCCCCAACCCATTTCGGTGTTGCCCATGGCCCACGCCGAGTCGCTGAAGACGACCTCGCGCCAAGCGGTGCCGAGATCCGTTCCGCTGTCGCTGTAGTGCCATGGCTGACCCGCGACCACGAGGTTCGCAACCACCAGTGAAGGTGGAGTGACCGTGGCGGGGGCGGGCGAAGCGGAGAGGTTCCCGCGGGCGTCCATCGCTCGGACGGTGTAGCGACTCGCTCCGGTGGCCAGTGCTTCGGTGTAAGAGGTGGACCCGAAGACCTTGGCGACCACGCGGTCGTTGCGGTAGACGAGATAGGACATGCCGACCGGGTTGTCGTCGGTGCTCGATCCCCAGGTGAGGGTGACGTTGCCACCGGCGACAGCCGTGGACAGCGACGCGGGAGTGGTGGGGGCCTGGGAGTCGTCGGGGCAGAACCTGCCGAAGTTGCCGAGCCAATCATCGGAGGCGTTGCCGCTGAAGGATCGACGGTTTATGTCGCCGCCGAACCACAGGCAGCCCGCCGAGTCGCCGGCGAGGCTCCACACGCCTTCACCTGACGCCGAGTCGAGTCCATCGGCGTAGAACGATGGCTCCATGTTCAGGTCGGCCGTGGAGAACTGGCCGATGGTGTTGATCGGCTCCACCTTCGAGTAGCCGGCGGGGGCCGAGTAGTCGTTGGCGCCTTGGAAGTCCCAGTCCCAGCAGTGACACGACGCGTAGAGCTTGCCGTTGAGCACCGTGGAGGCCTGGAGGTCGCCGCCGTTGCGCATGATGTGGGTCTGCACCGGTGTCCGGTCGCCGGCCGTGTACATCTGGAGGTTGTGCTCGGAGCCGCCTTGTACGACCTTGTCGCCGAGGTCCGCAACGGTGAGTTGGTACTTGCTCTTGGTGGTGGAGGGGAGCCAGGCCTTCACGCCCGGGATCGCGGCGCCGGTGATCGTGTCGATCCACGCATAGTTGGCCAGGCTCGTGTTGCCCGAGATGCTCGCGAAGTAGCCGACGACATATGCGCGTGTGTTGTCCTGGGAGATCTCGATGTCACGCGCTGCCGCCGGGAACGACGGTGCCCAAGCGGAGACGGGGTTGGCTGTGGTGGCGGAAACCTTTACGGCGGAACTGCGCGTCAGGGTGTTCCACGACCCGCCCTTCACCCGGTTGAAGCGGCCGGTGACGTAGATGTTGCCGTCGTTGGCGATGTCGAACGCGGTGACGATCGCCCGTTCCGTGGTGCCGCTGCGGGTGAGGTGCACCCGCCAGGTGGGATCGAGCTGACCCGTGGCGGGATCGAGCATCGCGAGCGCTCCGGTGGAGGGGTCGCCGTTGACGCTCGTGAAGTCCCCGCCGATCACCAACTTGCCTGCGGCCGTGACACCGAGGTCCCAGACCCGGCCGTTGAGGGTCGGGCGGAACGTGTCGATCCAGTTGCCCGTCACCCGGTCGAAGGCGGCGAGGAACGGCTGGCTGTGGGTCGCTCCCGTGGGACCGTTGACCACTGAGGTGAACCGGCCGGCGACGAACACGCGGTCGTCGATGGGCAGCACCTTGAGGACCGGTGTGTTCCACGGCTCGATCGTCGACTCGTTCGTGTGATCGAGCCCGGAGACGCCCCAGCTCGTGGCCTCCGAGCGGTTCTTCAGTGCGGAGGGACCGACCTCGGGGGTGAAGCCGCCGGTGGGGATCGGGGCGTAGGCGACGGCGTCGTTGGCGATGCGGGGCCGGACGAACACCTGGGCGAAGGGTGTGGCCTTGTTCTCCGAGCCGTATTCCCACAGGTAGCTGCTGGAGCTGTCCGAACCCGAGATGGTCCGACCATAGGCCCAGCCGGCCTTGTAGCTCTTGCTGCTGTCCTCGTAGGTCCACAGCCGCCTGTTGTTGTTCTGGCCCTCCAGATCGTTGACCGCCTGGCCACCCCAGTCGTCGGAGGTGTCACGAGTCTGGCCGCCCTGGTAGGTGGTGCCGTCGATGCTGATCGAATCCAGGATGATCCCGCCGCCGAACGCCCAGGACCAGTTCCGGGTGTCGCTCGGCCACATTCGCAGCTCCTGCCACGTGGTGCCAGACGTGTTGCGGGCCCGACGGACCCGGATCCCGTCGGCCAAGTCCTTGACCGCAGCGCCGTTGAGCAGCCCGTCGATGGTGGAAGACGGCAACGAGGCAGGGCTGAACGCGGCGGTACCGCTGGGTGTGTTGCGGACTGCCGAGGGTGATCCCTGGCCGTTGGTGGAAAACGTCCAGCCCTCGCGGCCTCGGCCGACGAGGACCCAACCACCGCCGTCGGTGGACATGTCGCAGTAGAACTGCTCGGGGACGCGGAGGCCGACATGCGGGGTCTGCAACCAGTAGAGGCCGTCGGCGGAGGACGGGAACGCCGCCTTGATGCCCCAACACGATGCGCCTGCGGTCTGAGAGCTGAGACCCGACCCCATCGCCTCTCCGACCGCGCCCACCGCCGGCACCAACAGGGGACTTGCCGATGCAACCAGCGCCACCGTTGTGGCAGCGGTGAGTCGTCTCAACCTCCGGATCACCATGGTCGTGTGTTCTCCTTCGGCGGGTCGGGGTCCACCGATCGAGGGGAGAAGGGTCCGCGTGCGTTCAACGACCACCGCTCGGCCGTTCCCGCCAGGGACCCATCCCGCCTGTTGTGGGTTTCAGCGTATCGACCGGCCTGGGCGGCGCATATGTGCCGATCGGCCCAACTGCGGGATCGGGAGACCCAGGCGTAGGTGACCTCGACCCGACCGCTCACCTATTCTCCGCGCGTGGCCGAGCGACCAGCTACCCGTGAGGAAACCCGTGCACAGACCCGCGCCGCCCTGCTGGCGGCAGCGGAGAAGCGCTTCCTACTGAACGGGTACCAGGGGACATCCCTCGAGGAGATCGCGGAGGCAGCCGGCTACTCGAAGGGCGCGGTGTACTCGAACTTCGATTCCAAGGAGGCGCTCTTCCTGGAGGTGAAGGCCGAGCACGACGCCAGGCAGGTGCAGCCCCTCGTCGAGGATCTCCTCAGCCACGAGGACATCGAAGCGAAGCTCGGCATCTTGGAACGCTGGATCCGGGTCAGCTCGGATCAGGACAGCGAGTGGTTGCTGGTGGAGACCGAGTTCGCGCTGGTGGCCCATCGCACCCCGGGAATGGCGAAGCGGCTCCGGGTGGCGCACCGTGACAGCCGTGCCGCCATCGCCGAGATGTTCCGGACTCACGCGGATGCCGCCGGGCTGGAGTTGGCGCTCGACGCGGACGTGGTGGCCGAGGCTCTGATCGCCATGTTGCGAGGACTGGCGCTGGCACACGCAATCGATCCCCAGGTGCGACACGACCTCCTGCTGCCGGTGTTCCGCAGGATCATCGGCGCCGACTCGCCCTGACCCGGCACACTGAGGGGGAGATGGCACACCCTTTCGACTCCCCCTATGCACACGGATTCGTGCGTGTTGCCGCGGCAACTCCGAAGATGCATCTGGCCGAGCCTGCCCGCAACGCGGCGTCCACCGTCGAGCTTCTGCGGCGCGCCCACGACGAGGCGGTGGCATTGGTCGTGTTCCCCGAGCTGGGCCTGGTCGGCTATTCCTGCGGGGACCTGTTCCATCAGGAGGCGTTGCTTCGTGCGTCGTTGGATGCTCTGGAGGAGGTCCGTGTCGCGAGCCGGGACCTCGTGCCCGTCGCCGTGGTGGGTCTTCCGCTGCGGGTGGACTCCCAGCTCTTCAACGTGGCCGCGATCCTGCATCGCGGCGAGGTGGTCGCCGTCGTCCCCAAGAGCTACCTGCCGAACTACCGGGAGTTCTACGAGAAGCGGCATTTCAGTGCCTCTCGCCAGGCGGTGACGCGCACGGTGCGGATCGGCGACCGTGACATCGCGTTCGGAACCGACCTCCTGGTCGAGGTCCTCGATGTGGCGGACCTCGTGATCGGTGTCGAGATCTGCGAGGACCTGTGGGTTCCGGTGCCGCCATCCAGCTTCGCTGCGCTGGCAGGAGCGACTGTGCTCGCGAACCCCTCGGGCAGCAACGTCACCATCGCCAAGGCGGACTACCGCCGTGAGCTCTGCCGGTCGCACTCGGCTCGGACCATGGCTGCCTACGTGTACTCGGGTTGTGGAGTGGCCGAGTCGACCACCGACCTGGCCTGGGACGGCCATGCGCTCATTGCCGAGAACGGCAACCTCGTGGCCGAGTCCGAGCGGTTCGGGGCGGGTGAGGCGCTGACAGTGGCCGACGTCGATCTGGAACGCCTGGTGGCGGACCGAATCCGCATGACGAGCTTCGCCGACAGCATCGAGGACCACGCCGCTCGCCTGGAGTTCCGTCGCGTCGGCGTCCGTCTGGACCTTCCTCGGCGGTCCATCGCCCTGCGGCGTGACGTGGCGCGCTTCCCCTTCGTCCCCGCCGATCCCCAAGCCCGCAACGAGCGATGCGCCGAGGTCTACGCCGTGCAGCGCGCCGGTCTTGCAACACGCCTGACGGCTACGGGTCTGGAGCATCTGGTGATCGGCGTCTCGGGCGGGCTCGACTCGACTCACGCTCTGCTGGTCGCCGTCGGAGTCATGGACGATCTGCGACTGCCACGCACCAACGTGTTGGCGTACACGATGCCGGGGTTCGCGACGAGTGAACACACCCTCACCAACGCACGTCGGCTCATGGCGGCGCTCGGGGTGAGCGCGCACGAGATCGACATCCGCCCGGCCTCGGAACGCATGCTCGAAGACCTGGGACACCCGGCAGCGGACGGAGACGCGCACTACGACCTCACATACGAGAACGTGCAGGCGGGTGCGCGCACATCGCTGCTGTTCCGCCTGGCGAACCAGCACCATGGACTGGTGGTGGGAACGGGTGATCTGTCCGAGCTGGCGCTCGGGTGGTGCACCTATGGCGTAGGCGACCACATGTCGCACTACGGCGTGAACGCCTCGGTGCCCAAGACCCTCATCCAGTACCTCGTGCGCTGGGTTGCCGAAACCGGGGATCTGGGGCCCGAGGCGGCCGAGGTGCTCGAATCGGTCCTCGACACCGAGATCAGCCCCGAGCTCATCCCCGCCGAGGGATCCGGTGGCGGCGACGGACCCGACAGCGGCCCGCATCAGCTCAGCGAGGAGATCGTCGGCCCCTACGAACTCCAGGACTTCCACCTCTACTACGTGCTGCGGTTCGGCTATTCGCCCACCAAGGTCGCGTACCTGGCAAACCAGGCGTGGGGAGCGCGTGGCCGTGGCGAGTGGCCCGCGACGATCCCCGAGCAAGATCGCCACGAGTACGACCTGGCGACGATCCTACGGTGGTTGCGAGTGTTCCTGCATCGCTTCATGCAGACCAGCCAGTTCAAGCGCTCGGCTCTGCCGGACGGGCCCAAGGTGGGCTCGGGCGGTTCGCTGTCGCCGCGCGGTGACTGGCGGGCACCGAGCGACGCGAGCTCCGCGGTGTGGCTGGCGGAGCTCGATGCGCTTGACGGTTGATTTCGTGAAGTTCCACCGAAAGGCATGGTTTCCCGCACTCGCCGCGGCATCATGAGAGGAGTTGAGAGGAGTGTCCATCCGGAGGGAGGACGCTGAGAATGAGCAAGGTCGAGTTGGAACTGCCGGCACGAGCGACCTCACCTCGCGCGGCTCGACAGGCCGTCTCGGGTCTGTTACGTGACGAAGGCATCTCCGGGGTCGCCTACGACGACGCGCTGCTCATCGTGAGCGAGCTGGTGACCAACGCAGTGCGGCATGCGCGATCCGACATCGAGCTGGTCGCCACATTCGACCGAGGTGAGCTGTGCGTTCGCGTATCGGACAACGAGAGTGCGATCCCACGCACTGCGGCGCCGAAACCCGGCCAGGCCGGCGGCTGGGGGATGTTCCTCGTAGCGGAGATGTGCAGCGAGTGGGGCTGTGAGCTGCACACCTCGGCGAACGGGAAGACCGTGTGGGCGACGCTGCCCATCGGGATTCCTCTCGACTGAACTCGTTCGGGCCGACGCGGGTCAGCCGGTCTCGCGGCGCGGGTCGCGTCCCATCGGTTGGGTGGGGGGTGGCAACGGAGTGGCCGCCGGGACGAGTCGCTGCACCCGACCGTCGAGCACGAAGCGTTCGCCGTGGTGTGCCAACTCCAACGGAGGACCTCCCGCCAGCTCGTAGGTGGCCTGGCGGTCGTCGACGTTCACGACCACCTGCCGGCCCCGGTAGTACACGCCGAAGCGGATCCGCCGAAGCTGTGGCGGCAGTCGGGGGGCGAAGGAGAGCAGCGCTGCGTCGTGGCGTAGGCCGCCGAAGCCTGCCACCACCGCGCTCCACCCTCCGGCCGCGGCGGCAAGGTGGATGCCGTCGTGGGTGTTGGCCTGGAGATCTCGGAGATCCGTGAGGCACGTTTCGGCCAGGTACGCGAACGCCAAGTCGAGGTGGCCGACCTCGGCGGCGACGACCGCCTGGGTGGCAGCAGACAGCGACGAGTCGCGGACGGTGATCGCCTCGTAGTACTCGAAGTCACGCCGCTTCTGGTCGGGATCGAAGGCGTCGCCTCGCAAGTGGAGTGCGAGCACAAGGTCCGCCTGCTTTGTGACTTGTCGGCGGTAGAGCTCGAAGTACGGGAAGTACCTGAACAGCGGGTACTGATCCTCCCGCGTCCGATCGAAGGGCCACGCGGCGTGACGGGTGAAGCCCTCGGCCTGGGGATGCACGCCGAGTTCGTGGTCGAAGGGCACATAGACGTTGGAACAAGTCCGCCAGGCGGCGATCTCCTCCGCATCGACGCCGAGGCGGGCGGCAACCGGGGGATATCGCTCCGCCGCATCGGCAGCGCCGATCAGGTTCCGTTGCGCCATCAGGTTTGTGTAGGTGTTGTCGTCGGAGATCGCGCTGTACTCGTCGGGTCCGGTAACTCCGTGGAAGTGGAAGCGGCCCTCGCGGTCGAGATGGCCGAGACTGCGCCACAGTCGCGCCGTCTCCACGAGGAGCTCGACACCGACATCGGCTTCGAAGGCGGTGTCGGCGGTTGCGTCCACGTAGCGCAGCACGGCATCGGCGATCGCCGCGTTGACGTGGAACGCGGCAGTGCCGGCAGGCCAGTAACCCGAGCACTCCTCCCCGCTGATGGTCCGCCACGGGAAAGCTGCGCCTTCCAGTCCCAGTGCCCCGGCGCGGGCCGCCGCGAGGGGCATCGTGTGGTGTCGCCAGCGGAGCGCGTCGGCGGTGGCGCAGGGGTCTGTGAGGGAGGTCACCGGCAACACGAACGCCTCAGTGTCCCAGAATGCGTGTCCGTCGTAGCCGTCGCCGGTGAGGCCCTTGGAGGGGATGGGTCGACGTTCGGCACGGGTGGTGGCCTGGAGCACCTGGAACAGTCCGAATCTCAACGCCTGTTGGATCTCCTCGTCGCCGTCCACCTCGATGTCGGCTATCCGCCAGTACTCGTCGAGGAACCGGCGCTGTTCGGCCAGCAGTCCGTCCCAACCGGTGGCGCGGGCCGCGCTGCGAGCGGCCTCAACCTGGGCTCGCATCGCGGGGACCGAACGGTTCGACGACCATCCGTACGCGAGGATCTTGACGATCCGCAGGCGCCGGCCCGACTCCACGACGGCAGTCACAGTCGTTCGAGCGAGGTCGGGTTCGAGATCCGAGTCGATTTCGACCTCGCCGTCGGCGGTGATCACGTGATCCATGGCGACGGCAACTCGCAGCCCGCTGCGCGCCACGTCGTGAACCAGTACCGCCTCCAGATCGGTGCCGGTGCGGAACACGCCCTGGAGCGGCGCGCGGAGGGCCGCGGCGGCTCGCGGGTCGCCCGCCCGGGGCGCCGGCTCCGCCTCGTTCGCGACCAGCTCGGACTGGATGACCACCCGGGTGTCGCCGTCGATGGGCTCCACCTCGAAGCTGATCGCCGCCACGGCGCGCTGGCAGAGCGACACGATGCGGGTGGAACGGACCAGGAGTCGCCGACCAGCCGGTGAGCACCACTCGACCTCCCGCTCCACCAGACCGCTTCGCAGGTCGAGGCGCCGTTCGTGTCCGATGATCTCCCCGTAGCGCAGGTCGAAGGGCTCGTCGTCGACCAACAGTCGGATCACCTTGCCGTTGGTGACGTTGATGAGTGACTGGCCCGACTCGGGGTATCCGTAGCCCCCTTCGGCGTAGGGAAGGGGGCGCAGTTCGTAGACCGAGTTGAGGAACGTCCCCGGCGACGCCACCGGTTCGCCTTCCTCCAGGTTGCCTCGCAGGCCGAGGTGTCCGTTGCTCAGAGCGAATACCGACTCGGACCATCCGAGTCGACCCAGGTCGAAGCCCCGCTCGCGGATGATCCACGGATGCAACGGGAACCAGTCGGCGCGCTTCACGCCAACAACGCCGCGAGATCCTGGACGACAGTGGTCGCACCCACCTTGGCGAGGGCCTCCGCGTGTTCTCCGCCGACCCGGTCGACGCCGATCACCGCGCCGAAACCGCCGGCATGGCCCGCTTCCACCCCTGCCACTGCGTCCTCGAACACGGCGCATCTTGCCGCGTCGAGGTTCAGCATGTCCGCGGCCAGCAGGAAGGCCGCGGGATCGGGCTTGCCGGGAAGGTGACGCTCGCGCAGTAGCACTCCGTCGACACGGACCTCGATGGTCGGTGCGAGGTTGCACGCATCGAGCACCGCTGCGGTGCTCTCGCTGGAGGAGACGACCGCTCGTCGCAGTCCCGCGTCACGGACGGCTCGGAGGTAGCGCGCGGATCCCGGGTACACCACCACACCGACACGACGGATCCGCTCCAGCACCAGGTTGTTCTTGAGAGCCGAGATGCCTGCAACCGTGCTCGTGTTTGGCAGGCCGAAGGGATGGCCCTCGGGCAGATCGATCCCCCGCGAGGCCAGGAAGGCCGCGACGCCGTCGTCACGGGGTCTGCCGTCGACGTAGTCGAGGTAGTCCTGGCGGGTGAAGCACCGCTGGGGCGGGTGGCCCGACTCCTCCCACGCGGCCAGGACGAGATCGAACACCTCCCGCCACGCGGCCTCGTGCACCGCTGCGGTGTCGGTCAGCACGCCGTCGAGGTCGAACAGGCACGCCTCGATCGGCGCCGGCAGCCCGACCGACTCCGGTCGCGGGCGAGTGCTGTGCATGCGTTGAAACTACGTCGATGCGCGGCGAGTGCCACGGCGTCCGGCAGGATCAGGGCAGTCCGACAGGTGGTCGGGCGCGAGTTTCGTAGGGATTGGAACGCCGCATGGACGGCTGGGAGATCGTGTTGGGCGCCGCGGTGGTGGCCGCAGGCGCGTCCGTGCAGGGTGTCGTCGGCTTCGGAGCATCGCTGTTCGCTGTGCCGTTCCTGCTCCTGATCGATCCGGCCTTCGTGCCGGGACCGGCGCTGGTGGGCGGTCTTGCGCTCAACATCCTGATGCTGCTCGGTCACCGTTCACACACCGACTGGTCGGGGCTTCGATGGATGGCTGGGGGACTGTTGCCAGGCAGCGTGGTTGGGGGCCTGGCTCTCAGCGCCTTCCCGTCGGACGATCTGGCGATCCTGTCGGGGATCGCAATCCTCCTGGCCGTGGCGTTGAGCGCGTTCGGACGCTCGCCGCGACGGAGCCGGGCATGGCTGTTGGGTGGTGGTGTCGTATCGGGCTACATGGGCACCACCGCTGCGGTCTCGGGCCCTCCGCTGGCCCTGCTGTATCAGCACGAGGAAGGACCGACGATCCGCGGGACCTTGCCTCCGGCGTTTCTCCTCAGCGCGCTCCTGGCGCTCGCGACGCTTGCCATGGCGGGTCGGCTCCCGGCGAGGGACTGGGCGGTGGGCCTGGCGCTGGCGCCGGGTGGCGCGGTGGGGTTCCTGCTCTCACAGCGGGCGGCACATCGGGTGCGGGGGGCGGTCCTGCGGGTTGGGGTGCTGGCGGTGTCGGCCGCCTCGGCCGCCGCGGCGATCATCCGGGCAATGACGTGAGCGAAACCGCCGGGGAGTGTCCTCAGCGCCAGAGGAGATCGAGCTCGAGACCCACGGCCTCGGTGGCGTCGAGGTGGATGAGCGGCTCGTCGCCGTCGAGCAACGCCGCCTCCTCGTCGAAGCAGCCGACAACCGATGACGACAGGAAGCGCGACGGCTGCGCCCACGCATGATCGTCGTGGCGACGCGGCTGGAAGTGGAACCGCTGCGGTACGTACACGTGTAGGGCGCGACGGGCGCGGGTGGTGGCCACGTAGAAGAGGCGACGCTCCTCCTCCAGGCCGTCGAGGCTGCCGAGCGCCATGTCGGAGGGGAAGTTGCCGTCCGCCGCGTGGATGAGGTGGACCGCGTCCCATTCGAGCCCCTTTGCCGAGTGGACCGTCGAGATGACGAGCCAGTCCTCGTCGATGAGCGGCGGCCCGGCCAGATCGCTTGTGGAGCGTGGTGGCTCCAAGGTGATGTCGGCTGCGATGTCGGAAAGGCGCGCGGCGCCCTGTGCTGCCGCGGCGACGAGGGCATCGAGGTCGCCGCTGCGGGCGACGGCGTCGTCGAACGCGCCGTCGAGGATGGGGCGGTACGCCTCGACCAGCCTCGCTGCGTGAGCGGCGAGCGCCTCGCCCTGTCGGCCCGCCATGGCCGCCACGAGACCGTCGGCCAGCGGGCGGACTCGGGCGGGTAGCTCGATGGCAGCGGGTATCCAACGCAGACCCACATCACCGTCCGTTCCCTTGTCGAGACCCAGTGCATCCACGACGCGTCGTGCCGTGGCCGGCCCCACCCCGTCGAGGCGCTGGAGTAGCCGGAACCAGGCGAGCTCATCGCGGGGGTTGTCGGCCAGCCGGAACACACAGAGCAGGTCCTTGACGTGTGCCGCCTCGAGGAAGCGAAGCCCGCCGTACTTCACGTAGGGGATCTTCCGCCGTGACAGCTCCAGCTCAAGAAGGTCGGAGTGGTGCGCAGCCCGCACCAGGACGGCCTGATCGCGTAGTGCGGTGCCGGCCTCGCGATGCGCCAGGACACGTTCGCATACAGCTCGCACCTCTGAGTCCTCGTCGCCGCAGCGGATCAGCGTCGGCCGCTCGCCGTGGGTCTGGGGGCTGTGGAGCCGAACGCTGAAGCCTGCGGGAGCGTCGTCGCTGAGGCGGTTGGCCACGTCGAGGATCGGCTGGGTGGATCGGTAGTTGTGCCCGAGGTGGATCGTGGTGACCTCCGGAAACGTGAGGTCGATGTCGAGGAGGTGGCGAGGGCTGGCGCCACGGAAGCCGTACACGGCCTGTGCGTCGTCGCCGACGACTGTGACGCGTCGATCGTCGCGCCGCATCGCGGCGATGATGTCGACCTGTAGGGCGTTGACGTCCTGGTACTCGTCGACCAGTACGTGGTCGAAGGCCGAGGCGATGGACGGGCCGAGCCGTTCGTGGTTCGCCGCGGCACGCCAGTAGAGGAGGAGGTCGTCGAAGTCGAGAAGTGCACGGGAGCGTTTGTGCGCCACGTAGCGGCGACAGATCTCTGCGATCGCCTCGGTGTGCTCGCCGCACCAAGGCGCCACCTCGCCGACCAGCTCGCTGATCGGCGTGGAGGTGTTGGCCGCCCGCGAATACAGGTCGAGCAGGGTCGCCTTTCGTGGGAACCGTCGTCCGGTGGCCTTCGGCACCACCTCGTGGCGGACGATGTCGATCACGTCGGCGGCATCTGCGGGATCGATGACCGAGAACCCCTCGGCCAGGCCCAACGCCGCCGCGTTGAGACGGAGGAGGCGGTGGGCGACGGAGTGGAACGTCCCTCCCACCACCCGGGCGCGGCTCTCGATGCTCCTCGCCAGGAGTTGCTCGGTACGTCCGATCATCTCGCGCGCGGCTCGACGGGTGAAGGTGAGCAGAAGCACTCGCTCGGCAGGAACACCCTGGGCCACCAGCCACGCGACACGTGAGGTCAGGGTGGTGGTCTTGCCGGTGCCTGCACCCGCGAGGATCCGCAGGGGACCGCCGTCGAAGGTTGCCGCTTCGCGTTGTTCCTCGTTCAGGCGATCCAACCAAGCGTACATGTGTTCGAATCCTAGCGTGGTCGGCGGAACACATGGTCGAACCTAGGATCGAGCGGTGCCTCGATGTCTCGCCGTCGCCGCGCTGGTGATGGCACTCGTCTCGTGTTCAGCCGAGCCGGATCGTCTGTCGCCCACCGATGCCGTACGCGCCGAGCCAAGGTCGACGACAACTACGACGGTGGCCTACGAACCCCGTTTCGTCCCCGGTGAGTGCGATCTCGAGCGGCTGTTCCTGCCACCCGAGCGGGTCGATTGCGGCGAGTTGGTGGTGCCCGAGGACCGCTCCGACCCTTCCGGCGCTCAGGTCCGCCTCCCGGTCGCGATCGTCCGGGCCACCCAGGTGCCCACCCATTCCGACCCCGTCATCTATTTCTCGGGAGGTCCCGGGTATCGGGGTCTCGACGCAGCGGGAAGTTGGGCGGCGCTGCCGCTGGTCGCCGATCGTGACATCATCACGTTCGACCAGCGGGGTACGGGTGGGTCGACACCGAACCTCGACTGCCCCGAGGTCGACGACGCGATCTTCGCCGCCTTCGGGAAGGCCGATGATCCCGGTGTCGAGGCAACCGATGTCGAGCGCGCCTACATGGCATGTCGGCGCCGATTGACAGGCGACGGCGTGGACCTGGCTCGGTACAACACCGTCGAAGTCGCCAACGACGTCGCGGACCTTCGCAGAGCGCTCGGGATCGACCAATGGAACATCTTCGGGATCTCCTACGGCACGACCGTCGCCATGGAGATGCTGCGAGCGCATCCCGACGGTGTGCGGAGTGCTGTGATCGACTCCGTCTACCCATCCGACGTCCAGTTGGGGGTGGCAACCCTCGAATCGGCGGAGAGGGCCTTCAACCTGCTCGTCGAGCAGTGCGCCGCTTCGACGACGTGCAGAGCCGCGCATCCGGATCTCCGTGCGGAGCTGGTGATCGCCGCCGACCGGCTCAACAAGGCTCCCTTCGAGCTCGATGTCGAGATACCCACCTCCGACGGCGGCCTGAGGGTCGTGCATGGTCGATTCACCGGCACCGATCTCGTGGCGGGGCTGTTCAACGCCCTCTACAGCAAGGATCTGATCCCGCTCCTGCCCTTCTTCATCGGCGAGGTGGCCCGGGGTAACGTCGAGTTGCTCAGCGGCGTCGCCCAGGACGGCATCGACTTCCTCGTGAGCCCGGCGGAGGCCCAGGCGGCGTCTGTCGAGTGTGCGGACCGTCAGCGGCTCGTGGACCGCAACCAACTCCGACGAGCGATGGAGCGGCACTTCGCGTTCGGCGCCATCACCGCCCTTCGCCCCCTGCCGCAGATATGTCGCGAATGGGCGGTGCCGTCGGCAGAACCCGCCTTCAACCGGATAACCCCGACCGAGGTGCCGACGTTGGTGTTCGGCAACGAGTTCGACCCGGTGACGCCGCCCGAGCAGTCCCGTCATGCGGCGGAGGCGCTGGGCGAAGCGGCGACGTTCGTGTGGTTCCGTGGGCTGGGACACGGAGCGGTCGGTGACTCGACCTGCCCTACGAGCATCTTCAGGGCGTTCGTCGCCGATCCCGGGGCCCCGCTGGACACGAGCTGTGCCGCGGCGATGCCCTCAGCCCAGTTCGGCGGCGGGTAGGTCAGTGGGTCTGGGCTTCGGCGGCGGTGACGGTCTGGTCCAACAACACTGCGATCGTCATCGGGCCCACTCCTCCCGGCACAGGTGTGATGTGGCCCGCCACTTCGACCGCCTCGTGGAAGGCGACATCGCCCACGTTGCCGGCGTTGTAGCCCGCGTCCATCACGACGCATCCCCGCTTCAGCCAGTGTCCACGCACCAGCTCTGCCACTCCCACCGCCGCAACCACCACATCGGCGGTTCGAACGATCTCGGGAAGGTCGCGCGTCTTGGAGTGGCAGTAGGTGACGGTCGCGTCGCGTGCCAACAGCAGCATCCCGACCGGTTTGCCGAGTATGGGGCTGCGGCCGATTACCACGGCGTGGGCGCCACGCAGCGCTATCCCGTAGGCGTCGAGCAGGCGGAGGATGCCGCCGGGCGTGCAGGACGCGAAGCCCTCGTCGTCGAAGGCCATCGCCGCGAACGAGTGCATGGTGACGCCGTCCACGTCCTTGGCAGGGGCGATCGCCTCGAACGCGGCGCGCTCGTCGATCTGGGAGGGAACGGGGTGTTGCAGCAAGATCCCGTGCACGGTCGGGTCGGCCGACAATCCGCCGATTGCGTCCACGAGCTGGTCGGTCGAGGTGGTGTCGGGCAGGGCTATGAGCCGCGACTCGATCCCGTTGGCGGCACAACGGTTCTCCTTCATGCGGACGTAGGTGGCCGACGCCGGGTCGTCGCCCACCAGGACCGCGGCCAGGCACGGGCGAGCCCCTGTTGCCGACTCGACCGCCGCGGCTCGCGTGGCCACCCCGGCGAGGATCTCCTTGGACACACGGGTGCCGTCCATCAGCTCTGCACTCATGGCGTTCAGCCTTGCAGAGGTGTGGGCATTCCACGGCCAGATCCGCAAGGATCACGCCATGCCAACGCCGCAGCCGGGAATCTTCGCCCAAGGGACGCTTCATCACCGCCATCTGGAGCTGGATCTGATCCAGGGGGTCGACGACGCCGCGCTGGGCTCGGCGGTCGAATCCCTCGTCGAGCTGTTCGCCCACCCAGGAGGGGTGAACCTCGTCGTTGGATTCGGAGCCGAAGCCTGGCGTCGGATCGCGGACCCCGAAGACATCCCCGACGGGTTGGCCCCCTTCGACGTCGCAGGTCTGGCTTCAACTCAGCACGACATCTGGGTGTGGCTACACGGCAACGATGCCGGCGGCCTCTTCGACGCCGCCTACGAGGTGGTCCACCGCCTGTCTCCGGTGGCGTCGCTTGCCTCCGAGACCGCCGGGTTCGCCTATCACGACAGCCGTGATCTGAGCGGGTTCGTGGACGGGACTGAGAACCCCGGTCTCGACGAGGCCTTCGAGGTGGCGATCATCGCGGACGGAGAGCCCGGAGCGGGCGGCAGCTTCGCTCTGGCTCAGCGCTGGGTCCACGACCTCGCCGCGTTCGGTTCACTCGACGTCGCTGAGCAGGAGTCGGTCATAGGGCGCACCAAGCTGACCGACGAGGAGCTCGATCCCCGCCCCGCCACCTCACATCTCGGCCGCGTGGTGGTGGAGGACGAGGAGGGCGAGGAGATGGAGATCTACCGCCGCAGCGTTCCCTACGGCGGCGTGGGCGAACACGGGTTGTTCTTCTTGGCCTTCAGTAGCGACCCGCAGCGGGTGCGAGTGATGTTGGAGCGGATGTTCGGCCAGACCGATGACGGTCTGGCCGACCGCCTCACCGAGTTCAGCACTCCCGTATCGGGAGCGAACTACTTCGTCCCCGCTGTCGGGTCGCTTCCCGGCGTCACTTCGTGACGGTGACCCGGGCGTCGAAGGAGATGTCGCTGGAACGCCGTGAGTTCTGGTGGACCTCCACGGCGATGGTGTTGGTGCCCGCCTGGAGCGCCGACGCGGGGATCGTCAACGCCACCGGGTCGCGTTCCGCGGAGCCCGAGAGCCCCGAGGACGCGTAGGTCGATGAGGTGATCGTGCCGCTCGGCATGTTCGAGCGGGCCACCTCGGTGCCGTTCACGTAGACGACCGCACCGTCGTCGCGGATCAGATCGAGCGCCACGTTGGTGATGCCTGTGGTGTCGGCGACGTTGAAGGTGGTGCGGAAGTAGGCGGTGAGGATGCGCGAGCTGGACGGGCCGGTTTGCAGCACGGTCGCCTCGTCGCCGTCGCCGAAGCCGAACTGGCCGGCTCCGCTCTTCCACGCGCTGTCGTTGAACCCGACTGCTCGCCAGCCGGTGCCGAGGTTGGCTCTGCTGTCGTCGTAGCGCCAGGTGGCGTTGAAGGGCAGCGCCACGGTGGAACCGCCGCCACCACCACCACCACCACCACCGCCACCACCGCCAGAGGTGTTGGCGAGGCCGGGAGTACCACCGGTGGTGGAGGTTGCCGTCCAACTCGACGGCAGTGAGTTGTCGGCGCTGATCGAGGTCAGCTCCAGCGACGGGCCCGTGCCGTCAGCAGCGGTCGGCCAGGGGGCGACGTTGCTGTAGGTGACGGTGTCGACCACACGGCTGCCCTGGAGCAGCTCGACGGTCTCGGTGGTGTTCTTGAGACCGCCGCTGAACTGGCCGCCCACGAAGCGGTTCGAGCTCGGGTAGGCGGCGCGGAAGGCCGCGTCGTTCTCGACGAACACGACACGTCCGTTTGCGGGGATGACCGTCCCGGCCTGGATGGTGAGGTCGACCGCAGGGATCGTCCACCCGGAGATGTCGACCGCGGTCGAACTCGGGTTGGTGAGCTCGATGAACTCACCGCCGGTGCCGGCCGGCTTGTAGTGCAGTTCGCTGATGACCACGTTGGGCGCCGCAGCCTGTGAGGTGGGCACCAACGCCGGCGTGTTGCGGCTGATCGTGTTGCGACGATCTGCGAGGCCGTTGACGAGTTGTGCACGAGCCGACGAGGGGCTGTAGCCACCCCACTTCGCCCGGTCCAGGTTCCAATCCGCCTGCGTGCGGGCGGTGATCGCGTCCCACTGCGCCTCGAAGCGCCCCGGGGCCAGGAACTGGTCGGCCAGGGTGCGGAGCCGTCGGTAGAACATCTGGCGGAACTCGGGGTAGTTGAGCATCGCCCGGGTGAAGCGGTTCGAGGTGTCCGGGGTCAGGAAGGTCCCGTTTCCGTCCTGGGACGGTGTGGTGAAGATCCAGTTCAGGTCCCAGTGCCACATCTCCCAGCGGCCTGTGCCCTCGGTGTCACGAGCCAGCCACCAGTTGTACCAACCGCTGTCGTGATGGCGAATGATCGAGTTGATCGCCATGTAGTTGATCAACTCGGGGATGTTGACGTTCTTGTAGATCCAGGCCTGCTGTGAGGAGGAGGCGGATGCATCGACGGTGTTGGACAGGGTCCAGACATCGGTGAAGTCCTCGTCTTCGCGGGTCTTCTTGTCCAGCCAACCCGACGCTGCGAGCGTCGCGGGTGATGAGGAGCGTCCGACGCTGCCGCCGTCTCCCTTGTAGATCGCCCAATCGTCGACACCGCGGGCGTCACGCCACGCGCCGTCCTCCTTCTCCATGATGCGCCCGAGGCTCCAGAAGGCCGCGTTGCGCTCGGTGCGGACCGGGACGATGGCAAGGTCCTTCGCACCGGCATCACGCACGGTTGCCCAGCCGACGTCCGCGAAGTTGTCCTTGTAGTTCTGGAGCGCGAACTCGTCGAGGGCGTAGGGCAGGATGCCGCCGAAGTCGGTCTCGTAGCCCTTGGGGAACTCGACGTTCCAGTTGACCTTGGCGTCGGTGCGCGAAGAGTTGCCGCGCACGTTCATCAACACGCCGTCCCAGACCTGGCCGTTGTAGGCCCACACCGACTCTCCCTGGAACTTGTCCAGGCGGTGGTTGGCCAAGATGTTGTTGTAGACGGCGTCGTCCATGAACCACTCGACGACGGGAAGCTGGCTGCTGACCGACGGATTGAGCACGACATAGCCGCGGTAGGTCACCGAATCGGTGGCGGAGGGCTCGGAGTACGTCGTGGAACCGGATGTGGCGTTGATCCGGTAGCGCACCAGACGACCGGCGGACTGGCCCGGGATGGTGGCCGCGTACACGCCGTCGCCTGCGCCGCCGGGGCTGGCTGCGTTGTCGAGGAACGGGACGTTCACGTTCGAGCCGAACATCACCTTGTAGGTGAGCGTCGCGGTCGACCCCGCCACCAGCCGTGCCGAGACGGTGGTTGCCTGGTTCGGGTTGGGTCGTGCCGGGGTTACGGTGAGCTGGCTGACCGCGGGGCCGCCCGCTCCACCCTGGATGGAGTTCACTGCCCGGGGTGTGCCGCCGTTGGTGGTGCTCGGCCCCCAGCTCGCAGCGAGGGTGTTGTCCGAGCTCAGGTCACGCAGCTCCAACGAAGGTCCGTTGGCGTCGGGCTCGGTGGGCCAAGGGGCGGTGTCGGCATAGGTGACCGTGTCGATGATCGCCGAAGCGGCGTTCACCAACGTGACCGCCTCGCCGCCGTTGGACAACTTGCCCGTGTAGACGGCGTCGGGGGCGAAACCGTAGATGCTCTGGAACCGCGCGGCGTCGTTCGCGAGCACGAAGCGAGCGCCAGCGGCGATGGAGGTGCCGGAGGGAAGCATCGCGGTGATCCCCTCGCTGAAGGACCAGCCCGACAGGTCGATCGCTGCTGCGCCGGTGTTGGTCAACTCCAGGAAGTCGTCGGTGTCGAGATCGGAGCTCGCGTGGTAGTGGACCTCGGAGATGACGATGCCGCCGGGATCCGCTCCCGCCGGAGCCGTGACCGCTGTGGCGACACCGCCGGTCAAGGCCAAAGCCAACAACGCCGGCGCGAAGCGCCGCCTTCTGTTCACCCGCATGTGGAAACCCACCCCGTGTGTCTGCTCCGTCCCCGCGACGGAGTTCGACCGCGACGGTAACGCTTGGCGGCCGCAGAAGCCAAGGATTGGGTGGAAAACCCCATCGAGAGGTCGGTCGAGTAGCGCGCGACCCTGCAACCACAAGATCAAGCGGCGGTGTTGCCGCGCCGATCAAACGCGGCGATGGAGGAGCCCGCCTCGATTTTCGAACGCGCCGTCTTGGCGGCGTTGCCTGACGCCGTGCTGGTGGTCGACGAGAGCGTTTCGGTGATTTGGGGCAATCCGGCGGCAGAGGCGCTCTTCGGGCTCACCGTCGAGGAGGCAGCCGGCATCAGCGGTCTCGAACTGGTCCACCCCGACGACTTGGCGGCGGCCGCCTCATCGATGGTCAGCGTCCAGAGCAAGGATGTCGGTACGCCCGTGGAGATACGGGTTCGGGCCAGCGACGGGTGGCGGCTGGTAGAGGTGATCGGCCGACCCCTCGGCGAAGGACAGACCCTCCTGGCCCTGCGGGACCTGACCCAGCGACGATTGTGGGAGGTCGCGGGAAACCAGGCGGAGCTTGCCCGTGTCATCGTGCAGAACGCCGCGTCGATGACCCTTCTTGTCGATGCCGACGGCATCATTCGAACTTCCTCCGGCGGCCTCACACGCCTGTTGGGAGTCGACCAGGAGCACGCTCTCGGCCGTCCCTTCACCGATCTTGCCTGTGCCGATGACCGACAGTTGCTCCTCGATGCCATGGAGGCGTCGAGGCCCGGCGAGCCGGTGTTGGTGGAGGCAAGGCTCACGCGGCTCAACGGCGAGTCGGTTCCCTTCGCCTTCACGATCGTCGACCTCCGCGATGACCCGACCGTCCTGGGTCTGGTCATCTCGGGCCATGACGTGAGCGACCGTGCCCGGGCAGAGGCGGAGCTGCGGTCGGCCCTATCCCTGCTCCAGGCGACCCTGGACGCCACCGCGGATGGGATCCTGGTTGTGGATCGCGGCGGGCAGGTCTCGCTGAGCAACGAACAGTTCATGAAGATCGTCGGCCGCTCTCCGAGCGGGACCGGGCCGTGGGACTCCTCATGGATCCTCGAGGAGGCTCTCAAGCAGGTGGTCGATCCGCAGGGATTCCTCGACCGCGTTCGGGAGCTCGAGGCGAATCCCGAGGCGATCAGCCACGACGAGGTGCGCTTCACCGACGGTCGGATCCTCGAGCGCGACTCCCGCCCCCAGCGTGTGGGGGGCGAGATCGTCGGCCGGGTGTGGAGCTTCCGGGACGTGACCGCCACCCTCCGCCTACAGGAGGAACTCGCACACCAGGCTTCTCACGACCCGTTGACGGGGCTGGCGAACCAGACCCTGATCCGCGATCGAATCGACCACGCCCTGGCTCACCTCCAGCGGCGCGGTGGACGACTCGCTGTCTGTTTCGTGGACCTGGACGACTTCAAGACGATCAACGACAGCCTCGGCCACGACACAGGTGACGAACTGCTGTGTGTGGTCGCTGAACGGCTCCTCGAGTGCGTTCGCGGCGCGGACACGGTGGCCCGCCTGGGTGGCGACGAGTTCGCCGTGCTGATCGAGGACGTCGGTGGCGACGAGGACGTGGAGCAGGTCGCCGAGCGGATCAGCGATGCGGTCCACCGGCCGATCGCCCTGGCGGGCCGAGACATCGTCGTGTCTGCCTCGGTAGGCATCGCCTACGGCGGTGTCGGCGCTTCCGTCAACGATCTGCTGCGCAATGCCGATCTGGCGATGTACACCGCCAAGGCAGACGGCAAGAACCGGCACAGGGCCTACGCCCCGTCGATGTTCCATGCGGCGATCGAGCGGCTCGAGACCGAGGCGAGCCTCCGTGGAGCCGCCGCACGTGGTGAGTTGATCGTCCACTATCAGCCGATCGTCGATGCCCGTCGTCACCTGACCCAGGGTTTCGAGGCCCTGGTGCGCTGGCAGCATCCCGAACGAGGCCTGCTGGCTCCGGGAGCGTTCATAGAGATCGCCGAGCAGGTCGGCCTGATCGACGAGATCGGCCGACACGTCCTGGAGGTGGCCTGTGCCGAGGCCTCGACCTGGGCACCGGTAGGGCCGGGTTCGGCTGCGCCGTCGATCAGCGTGAACCTGTCGCCACCGCAGTTGCTCGATCCCCGGTTCCCCGATCGACTCAACGAGATCCTCCGATCGAGCGGCCTGCCCGCCGATCGACTGGTGCTCGAGCTCACCGAAGGCGCTCTCATGGCCGACCCGCTGGCGGCGAAGGATGCTCTGGTGCGGCTCGCGGATCTGGGCTGTCGTCTCGCCGTCGACGACTTCGGGACGGGCTACTCCTCCCTCGCCTACCTGAGGCAGTTCCCGATCCACATCCTCAAGGTTGACCGCTCCTTCGTCATGGACCTCGGACGGGACGGCAAGTCGTTGGCACACGCGATCATCCAGCTCGCTCGAAACCTCGGGCTGACATCGGTTGCAGAGGGTGTCGAGACCGAATCCCAGGCTGTCGCGTTGCGCGACTTCGGTTGTCGGCTGGCGCAGGGCTATCTCTTCGGCCGGCCCGCGGATGCCGAAGCGGCGCGGGCCCGGCTCGCCGCCGAGCGCTTCGCGATCGTGCCCGCCGGGGTCGCAGGCTCACAGAACCAGTGATGTCACGTCGGCTTCGACACGAGATGCAAACGCCGGTTCGGTCGTGGTGGTCCTAAGGTTGCGGTCGTGAACATGCCGACCGAGGCGGCCCCACCCCGCAAGCGGGGCCCTGTCCCGAAGCTGAGCGCCGACAAGATCGCGGATGCGGTCCTGGCAGTCGGGTTCAGCGAGGCATCGGTCACGGCCGTCTCCCAGCACCTCGGTGTGACCCACGCGGCCCTCTACCGGCACATCGGCGATCGTGACGGCATGCTGCGCGCCGCGATCGTGCGCCTCCTCGACGCGTGGGACTGGCCGGATCTGGCGGACGACTGGCGGGAGGTCCTGTGGCGTGAGGCCCGCTCGTGGTGGGCGCTGTGCGAGGCCAACCACGGGTTCGTTGCAGCGCTGGGGATCGCGCCGTTCATGCCGCTGCCGATGAGTCGCCGCACCCTGAAGGTGGCAGCCCACCTTCAGACTTTCGGTCTTTCCGCCAACGACTCCCTGATGGTCGTCGACATGGTCACCGACATGGTCCACGACATCTTCCACCGCTCCCAGCAGCGACGTGGGGTTATCGAACATGCCCTCCACATGGCACCGGAGGAAGCTGCCAAGCATCTCGAGGGCGTTGGCGACGACATGGTCGAGGTGATCCTCGGCAGGTTGATAGGCGATCCGTGGCCGTGGTTCGCGTCGAAGCTGGAACTGGTGCTCGATGGTCTGACAACGCGGATCCCGCCCGGCTGACCCTTGTAGGGCGGCCGCTTCAGCAGGCCCGACGGAGCCGCTTCAGCCGGTACATCTCGGCGTCGGCTCGCTGGAGGAGCCCGTCGATCTGGTTGGGGTGCTGCGCGGTGGCGATACCTATGCTCGCACCGATCTGAACCGTCGCCTTGCTGGTCCTCACCGGCGTCATCAGTGATCGGGAGATCCGCTCGACGGTTGGGCGTGCCTGGTGAGGTTGCAGGCCTCGGCAGAGGATCGCGAACTCGTCGCCTCCGAGGCGGGCGACCGAGTCTGTGGGACGCACGGCGTCCTGAAGGCGCTTCGCCACAGCGACGAGCACCTCGTCGCCATCATGGTGGCCCCAGTTGTCGTTGACGGCTTTGAACCCGTCCAAGTCGACGAACAGCACGACGACGGGCAATTCCCGTCGTTCGACGAGGCGTTCGACCTGGGATTCGAACTCCCCGCGGCTCAACACTCCGGTGAGGTGATCATGAGTAGCGGCCCTCCGGAGTTCGCGGTGGTCCTGAGCGTTGGAGAACGCGAGTGCGGCGAGCTGACGACTGCGATCGATGACGAAATGGTCGAAGGGCTTGGGTTCGAGCCCTTCTGACGCAGCGAGTACGAACGCTCCCCACAAGTGGTCACGGCCAGGTGAGGTGATGGGCACGATCCAACGGCCGGCCTCGGCCCGCAGCTCATCGGAGAACACCGGCTCAGCGCGGAGCTGGGTGAGGAGGCCGGCGCTGTCGAAGCACATGGCGGGCTCGCCGACCGATGTCGCGTTGCCGTCGGCGTCGTGGACGATGAGCACGCCGTCGAAGCCGAACTGGGCTCGGACCAACTCGACCACCGCGGTGAGCACGTCGTCGAGGACAGCACCGGTTCCGAGCTGGGTGAGGACGAGGTCGAGGGCGTGGCGCTCGGGATCCGCACGCAGCACGCAGATCAGTCGACCTTCCTCATCGGCCACCCGGCCCGTGATCCCTACCGGCAACCAGCGTCCCTCGCGGGTTCGGACGCGAACGGGCAGTTCCACGCCTGCTGCACGTGCCGGTCTCTCGACGTGTCCACCGGCGTCATCGACGACCGCCATGGCCAAGGGCAACACCAGATCCATGTCGTCGGGGTGGACGAGCTCGATCACGTTCAGCCGGGGGATCTCGGCGGCGTCGTATCCGAGGATCCGGCTGAAGTTCGGGCTTGCCCAGCTGATGTTGAGGTCCGGCGCGATGAGGACCAGCGCATGGTGGGTCAGCGATCCCACCGCTCGGTAGGCGAGAAGTTCGTGGGCGTTGGTGCCCGTCACGAGATCAGTCCCTGTAACCACTCCAAGGGTGTCGACCGGTTCGTGAAAATAGTTGAGCGATCTCTCCAACCCGGCTCGGCGCGCGCAGTGGGCGGGCGCCGCGGCCTGGCGTGGCAGCCTGGAGCGATGCCCGAAGGAACCTCCCCTGCTACCCAGCGGCTTGCGGTGAAGGTCACCAAGGACGCCCTTCGGCAGGTTCGCGCGGGTCATCCGTGGATCTTCGACGCCTCGGTGACCTCGGTCCGACCCGAGGGCCGGGCGGGGGATCTCGCTGTGGTGTTCGACGATCGGCGGCGATTCGCCGCCATCGGCCTCTACGACCCGACCTCGTCGATTCGGGTTCGGGTCCTCCACCAGGGCAGCCCCACCCGGATCGATCGCATGTGGTTGCGCTCGAAGCTCGAGGAGGCGGCCCAGCGGCGGGGGGGAGTGCGGTCGGCTCGCACGAACGGCTACCGCTGGGTACACGGCGAGAACGACGGGCTCGCCGGGCTGGTGTTGGATCGCTACGACGGCGTGGTGGTGGCGAAGCTCTACTCCGCGGCGTGGATCCCGCACCTGCGGATGGTCTCGGAGGTCGTGGAGGAGTTGGTCTCGCCGAGCTCGGTCGTGGTCCGCCTGGCTCGCAACATCGTGCCCACCGCGGGGATCTTCGACGGGGCGATCCTGGCAGGAGGCCCTGTCGATGAGCCGGTTCGGTTCCTCGAGGAAGGGCTGCGGTTCGCGGCGGACATCGTTGCCGGGCCCAAGACCGGCTGGTTCTTCGACCAGCGCGACAACAGGATGCGCGTTCGCGCGCGCTCCGCTGGACGGCGAGTGCTCGACGTGTTCTGCAGCGCCGGTGGATTCAGCGTGAACGCGGCCGCGGGCGGTGCAACCGAGGTGCACAGCATCGACATCTCGGCATCCGCGGTGGAAGCCTGCCGGAGGAACTTCGCTCTGAACTCCGGCCGAGCCAACGTGGCTCGTTGTCGACACGAACAGACGGTTGGCGACGCGCGTGAGGTGATGGCGCGGCTCGCGCGTAACGGCCCTGCGTTCGATCTGGTGATCCTGGACCCTCCCGCTTTCGCCACCCGGGCAGCTCACGTCGATGCGGCACTCGACGCCTATGCAGACCTGACGCGCTCCGCGGTACGCCTGTTGGAGTCCGGCGGCACCCTTGTGCAGGCGTCGTGTTCGAGTCACGTGAGGTCGCTGGAACTGCTGGGGACGGTGCGCGAGGCGGTGACCGACGCTGGAGCCGAGTTGGTCGATCCCACCCTGTACGGCCACGGTGCGGATCACCCCATCGGCTTTGCCCAGGGTGAGTACCTCGCTGCGGTCTTCAGCCGGGTGGAACACGGCGGTCGCGGACGTCCCCGACCCTGACGCCACTCAGATCACAGGTTGGTCCGTGTTCCTCGCACGACTCGCATTCCAGCTCGAGGGTGGCGTGGCTGATGCCGGCGCCCGCGAGGTGGCGGCGCACCCGGCCGCCGATCTCCTGCGCCTCCTCCAGAGTGGGGTGGCCGTCGACCACCACGTGAGCGGATAGGGCCAGCCGCTGGCTGGAGAGGCTCCACACATGGAGGTCGTGAACCGTCTCCACGCCGTCGACCGAGGCCATCTCCGCCGCGAGGACACCTGGGTCGATTCCCTCCGGTGTGCCTTCGAGCAGGACCGCGTTCGCAGAACGCAGCAGCACCCACGCGTGCCACGCGATCGTGAGGGCGATCGCGATCGAGACGGCGGGATCCAGCCAGCTCCAGCCGCCGTCGGACAGGAGGATCACGGCACCGGCGGCAGCGACGCCCAGCGAGGCCGCGGCGTCGGAGACCAGGTGCAGCATGGCGGAACGCATGTTGAGGTCGTGGCCGTGGGCGTGGCCGTGGCCGTGGCCGTCGTCATGGCCGGAGTGGTCCTCACGGAGCACGAGGGCGGCAGCGGCGTTGACCGCGAATCCGACCAGCGCCACGACCAACACCAGCGCCCCGTCCACCTCGGGTGGGTCACCGAGGCGGCGGACCGACTCGACGACGATGGCCGCGCTGAGCACCAGGATCATCGCGGCGTTGGCCTGCGCGGCGAGGATGGTGCCGCGATGCCAGCCGAAGCTGCGTTGAGCCGTAGGTGTCCGAGCGGCGAGTCGCAGCGCGTAGAGCGACACTGCGAGGGCCACCACGTCGGTCAGGTTGTGGCCCGCGTCGGACAGCAACCCGATCGAGTGGGCCACGACGCCCACCACCACCTGTGTGACGACGACGATCAGGTTGAGGCCCAACGCGGCACGTAGGCGCCGCGCGCGGAGGATCGTGGCGGCATCGTGTGGGTGCTGAGCTGCCGCCGGCATGTGACCGAGGCTACGGCCACACCTGCGAACGGTCGTTGCAATCCTCGCCCGACACCGGGATACAATCGGAACAGCGGTGGACGTTTCGTCGGCTCGGGTGGGTCGACGGGGCGACAGGGGGTGGTAACGCCACTCTCGTCCTGCGGCAGTCTGCGGGCTCCATCGGCACGGTTCTCCCCAATCCAGGTCCTCCAACGAGCCGACGGCGCGAAGGTCGCCGGAAACACCAGCGGAGCGCATCATCAGCACCATCACTTCCCCGGCCGTCCCCACTTGGCAATTCGACCTCTGGGTCGGTGCCGAAGCGGACGGCTCGGCGACCCCCGAACAGATCGAAGCCCTGGTGGCCGATCGTCACCTCTGGCGCACCACGTTGCACCGGCTGCTCGTCGACGTGGACGCGTCCGTTGCGCATGCTCGCACCCTGAGCGGAGACGGCGCCCAGCAGGTGCTGGCCGACCTCACCGCAGAGCAGCGGAGTCTCGCGGCGGCGTGGGAACGCCTCACCGGGGAGATCGACGAGACGGCCCCCGATGACGCTGCGGGCGGTGACGAGGAGAATGTCGAGCCGGGGCCGGTCCGGGTGCAGGTCTCGTGGGAACCGGGCAGGGTGGTTGCCTGGGCGGCGGGCCCTGGCGCAGCGCCGGCGGGCATCGACGAGGTGGCGGAGATGCTCTCGGCCATGGGCGCGCCTGGTGCGGGCTGGCTCCGCCACGGCACGGTGAGCCTGCCCGACGGCACCACGGCACCCGCGCTGGGCATCGCAGTCGGTGACATCCTCGGGTGGCTCGTGGCGGCAGGGGCGGGCCACACCCCTGACGAGGTCGGCGCCAGCGTGCGGTGGGTCGGCAAGGTGGCGCTGTGGGCCGTCGAGTCGGTGGCGGCGGGTGCCATGGTCCCGTTGCTCCGCCAGCGCAAGCGCGGCAAGGGTGGCAACGAGAGCTCGGGCTCGTATTCGGTCCGCTGGACTCCGGCGTTGGTCGATCAGCGACGCCTGCGTGATCTCGCCACGTCGATGCCGGCCACCGTGTTGGCCCGCGACCCCAAGGCGGATCCTCGTTCGGTCACCCGCTCGGTTCTCACCGCGATGGTCGACGCCATCGGCCGTGACGCGGCCAAGCGCGTCGAGGTGCCCGCGGCGCCGCCTCAGCCCCGCACATCTTCCGATGTCGCGGAGGCGTACCTGGCCTTGTTGGACGGCAGGTCCTTCACCGCCCCCACCCGTGTCGCCGGCGAGATGGTGGCGCGAATCGAGAAGTGGGCGTCACCGGTCACCGGCAACCACCCGCACCTAATCGTGCAGCTCGACCCGCCCGACAGCGGAGACGCGTGGCATCTGGCCGTGTTGGTCCCCGTGGAGGAGGGCACGCTCGTCTCGGTAGAGGAGGCGATAGCGCACGTCGCCACGAAGGGTCGAGACATCGACGCCGAGATGACCCGACTGGAACGGGCTCTGCCGGTTCTGCTGCGGCCTGGCAGCATGCGACGCGGGCAGGTGGTGTTGTCACAGGCCGAGGCGTGGGAGCTGATGACCGTGGCAGGCCCGCTGCTGGCTGCGGCCGGCTTCGACATCCGGGTGCCTGCCCTGTCGCGCCGCAAGCCGACCGCCTCGCTGCGGGTCTTCGCCGAGAGCGACGGCTCGTCGGCGGCGGGCGCGAACCAGCTCGCCAACGTCCGTTGGTCGGCGCTGTTCGGCGATGTCGAGCTCAGCGCTGCGGACATCGCCCGTCTGGCACGCGAGGCCCGCCCACTGATCCGTTCGGGTGGCAAGTGGGTGGCTCTCGATCAGGCCGACCTGAAGGAAGCGGCCGCGGCGCTCGCCGAGCGGGCCGACACCACCAAGTTGACCGGCGCCGAGATGCTGCGCCTGGCGCTGGGGATCGACGGCACACCGCTCGCCGGTGGGATCACCATCGGCGGCGACTCGTGGGCGGCAGATCTGCTCAGCCGGGCCGAGTCGATCTCCACGGTGCCCGCCACGACGCCGGAGGGTTTCGCCGGCGAGCTTCGCAGCTACCAGTCCGAGGCGCTCGCATGGCTCGGCTTCCTCGACTCCGTGGGGCTTGGCGGATGCCTCGCGCTCGACATGGGCCTGGGCAAGACGCCCACCATGTTGGCGCACATCCTGAACTGCGCCGGCCGCGAGGGTGACGGCCCGGCGTTGGTCATCGCTCCTCCCGCCGTGGTGGGCAACTGGGCGGCAGAGGCGGAGCGGTTCACCCCCGGGCTCCGCGTGGTGGTCCACCACGGCACCAGCCGTGCCGAAGGTGAGCAGATCGCGCAGGAGGCAGGCCGGGCCGACCTCGTGATCACCACCTACGGCACCGCGGTGCGTGACATCGACGACATCGAGGGCGTGGAGTGGGGACGTGTGATCCTCGACGAGGCCCAGGCGATCAAGAACCCGTCGAACGACACGTCCCAGCAGCTTCGGCGTATCAGTTCGCGCACACGAATCTGCCTCACCGGCACACCCATCGAGAACGGCCTCGGCGACCTGTGGGCGCTGCTCGACTTCACGAACCCCGGCCTCGTCGGCGGCCGTCCGTCGTTCATAGCGAACCTCTCGGCAGATGCCTCCGCGGGCAAGCTCCAGGCGGAGGACGCCATGCGGGCGCTCAACGGCATCCTTGTGTTCCGCCGAACGAAGGCGGAACCGGCGATCGCCGCGGAGCTGCCAGACCGCATCGATCAGCTCGACCACTGCGCGATGACCCCGGAGCAGGTGGGGCTCTACCAGGCGGTGCTCGACAAGCTCGTCACAGGTACCGCAGTGGAATCCGGTGAGGAGCCGCGTAAGGGCCAGATCCTCGCGGCGATCACCGCCCTGAAGCAGATCTGCAACCATCCCGCGGCGTATCGGCGCGACGAGCGTCCGCTGGAGGGACGCTCAGGCAAGCTGGGGCGGCTGGAGGAGATCGTGGCCTCGGTGTTCGAGGCCGAAGAGCGGGTCCTGGTCTTCACCCACTTCGCCGAGTGGGGCCAACAGCTCGCGGAGCATCTCACCGCTCGCACCGGCCAGACGGTCGCCTGCTACCACGGCGGGCTGTCGCGGGGTGTGCGCGATCAGATCATCGCGGAGTTCCAGCGGCTCGACGGCCCCGGTGCCCTGGTGCTCTCGTTGAAGGCGGGGGGTACCGGGCTGAACCTCACCAACGCGAGCCATGTGGTGCTCTACGACCGTTGGTGGAACCCGGCGGTGGAAGACCAGGCGCGTGACCGTGCATGGCGGATCGGCCAGACCAAGACGGTCATCTGCCACCGGCTGGTTTGCCCCGGAACCGTCGATGAGCGGGTCGAGGAGGTGGTGGAGGGCAAGCGTCGCATCGCAGACATGGTCCTGCCCAAGTCCTCGTCGCTCGCGGATCTCGACACCGATCAGCTCCGAATGGCACTGGGAATACGCCCTGAGTCGCTGCTCACCGAAGACCTGTCGGTCGAGGACGGTTCCTCCGGGGTCGCCAAGGCCGACGAGGATCTGGAGTTGATGGCGTCATGAGCGGGGGTCGACGACGCAAGAGCCGCAACCAGCGTCGCCAGGGGGCTGCCGCGGTCTCGATCGACTACTGGGGCAGCGACCACGACGACGCCGAGTCGGACTTGCCGATGATCAGGGCCTCCGCGATGCCCTCGGCGATGGTCCGATCACTCGGTCGCCCACCGCTGCACGGCCACGACCAGGCAGCGGAGACCTACTTCGAGGTCGTCTACGCCAGGGCTGCTCTGTTGGCGAGCGCGCTCGCTGATTCCGTCGGCCTGCTCGAGCACCCCGACGACGAGGACTGAGGTTCCGACCGCTCCGGGCTCAGGCTCGGGTGCGTTCCGCCGCGGAGAGAACCGCGCGCAGCGATGCGGTGATGATGTTGGGATCGATGCCGATTCCCCAACGGACCGTGTTGGAGTCGTCGACGGTCTCCACATAGGCGACCGCGGTCGCATCCGCGCCTCGACCCATGGAGTGCTCGTGGTAGTCCACCACGTCCAACTCGATGCCGAGGCAGTCGCGAAGAGCGTGGACGAACGCCGCGATCGGACCGTTGCCGGCGCCGGAGACGGTCCGAGCCTCGCCATCGACGGTGAGCTGCGCGGTGATCGCGGTCGCGTCGCCGTCGCGGGTGACCAGCTCGTGTGATCGCAGCGAGAGCTCCGGAGACGCGGGCAGGTAGACGGTCTGGAACTCGTGCCACATGGCGGCAGGCGTGATCTCGGTACCGGTGTCCTCGGCGACGGCCTGGATGGTCTTGGAGAACTCGATCTGGAGTCGTCGCGGCAGGGAGAAGCCGTGCTCGGCCTCCATGATGTACGCGACACCGCCCTTGCCGGACTGGCTGTTGACCCGGATCACCGCTTCGTAGGTGCGTCCCACGTGTGCCGGGTCGATGGGCAGGTACGGAACCCCCCAGGTCTCGTAGTCGTCGCGGTCTCGCCCTGCCGCCTCCGCCTCGGCGTGCAGCTTGGCGAACCCCTTCTTGATGGCGTCCTGGTGCGAGCCGGAGAACGCCGTGTACACGAGGTCGCCCACATAGGGGTGCCGCTCGTGGACCGGCAGACGGTTGCAGTACTCGGCGGTGCGGCGCAGGGCGTCGATGTCGCTGATGTCCAGCTCGGGGTCAACGCCCTGGCTGAACAGGTTCAGTGCCAGCGTCACGAGATCGACGTTGCCGGTGCGTTCACCGTTGCCGAACAGGCATCCCTCGACGCGGTCGGCTCCGGCGAGCAGACCCAGCTCCGCAGCCGCGATGGCGCATCCCCGGTCGTTGTGGGGGTGCAGCGACAGGCTCACCGACTCACGGTTGGAGACGTTGCGGAGGAACCACTCGATGGTGTCGGCGTAGAGGTTGGGGGAGTACATCTCCACCGTCGCCGGCAGGTTCAAGACGATCGGCAGCTCGGTGCTCGGCTCGATCACGTCGGTGACCGCGTCGCAGATCTCCACCGCGAAGTCGATCTCCGTGCCGGTGTAGCTCTCGGGCGAATACTCGTAGCGGACCACGGTGCCGGGGAGGCGATCCTCCAGCTTGCGGCACAGGCGGGCCGCGTTCACCGCGATCTCGGTGATGCCGTCCTTGTCCAAGTCGAACACCACGCGGCGCTGGAGGACCGACGTGGAGTTGTAGAAGTGGACGATGGCGTGGTGCGCGCCGGCGAGCGCCTCGTAGGTCCGTTCGATGAGCGCCTCACGGCACTGGGTCAGCACCTGGATGGTGACGTCCTCGGGGATCAGGTCGTCCTCGATGAGCTGGCGGATGAAGTCGTAGTCGGTCTTGCTGGCGGAGGGGAACCCGACCTCGATCTCCTTGAAGCCCATGGCCACCAGGGTCTGGAACATCCGCAGCTTGCGCGAGGGGTCCATCGGGTCGATGAGCGCCTGGTTGCCGTCGCGCAGGTCTACGGCGCACCAGCGCGGTGCCTTGGTGAGCTTGTTGTCCGGCCAGGTCCGGTCCGGGAGCTCCAGCGGCACGAACGGCTGGTACTTCTCGAAGGGCATCCGCTTGGGTTGTGTTGGTTGAGCAGGCATGTCGGTGTTCCAGTGGGCGGGGTGGGTGAGACTGGTCCGGAAAACGCAAGAAGCTCCCGAGCCGTCAGGCACAGGAGCTTCGGCGAGTGCCGGATGGCGGCACTCGCCTACACGAGAAGGAGGAGGGTTGGGGCCGTCACTGACTCCACCCTACCGCGTCGGTGGGGCTTCGCGTCGATGCCGGCCCGAACCGGTGACGGGCGGTCACGGGCGGTACCCGAGCACGAGGGCTTTTGCGATCATCTCGCGTTGGACCTCGTTGGCGCCTTCGCCGTACTCGAGGATCTTGCAGTCCCGGTAGTAGCGCTGAACCGGACTGTCGGACATGAATCCCTGCGCTCCGTGGAGGTGCATGGCGCGCTCGCATAGCCAGGTTGCGGCCTCCGACGCTGTGAGCTTGGCGATCGAGGCATCGGTGTCGAAGTCGCGCCCCGACGCCATAGCGGCGGCCGCGTCGTAGACGAGGCCGCGCGCGGCGCGGAGGCGCGCGGCCATGTCCGCGAGGTTGAACCGCACGGCTTGCAGCTGGGTGAGGGGGCCACCGAACTGCTCTCGGTTGACGACGTGGTCAACGGCCGCGTCGAGCGCGGCGCCGCCGAGCCCGAG
>JADLFH010000017.1 GCA_020845705.1 Microthrixaceae bacterium
CCGGATTAGGCGGCCTTCCTCCGGTTGTTCCCCCGTCGATCCCCCGTGTTGGTCTTGGCCTGCTTCTTGGCCGACGAAGCGCGCTTGGTCGGTTGGGGCTTGGTGAGGCGCTCGGCGGTGTTGGCAGCGTCGGCTTGCATGCCCGGCAGGACGTGCTGGTAGGTCTGGAGGGTGTGGGCGATGTGGGCATGGCCGAGGCGCTCGCTCACGACCTTCACCGGGATGCCCTCCTTGAGGAGCAGGCTGCCGTGGGTGTGGCGCAGATCGTGGAACCTCATCGCCGGTACGCCAGCGTTTCGCACGATCCGGCGGAACGCTTCGTAGACGGCGTGGGGATGGATCGTGTTGCCGTGCCCGTCAGTGAAGACCCACTCGTCGTCGTTGTCGATGCCGACCGCCGCGAACTCCGCCGTCTGGAACGCCCGCCACCCGGCGAGGACAGCCAGGGTCGTGTCGTCGAGTTCGATGGTGCGCCGAGCGGTCTTGGTCTTTCCGCGGGTCTGGTGGACCTCGTAGCCGACGGCGACGAGCCCGCGGTTGAGGTGCAGGCGCTTCTTCTTGGCGTCGATGTCGGTCCACTTCAGCCCGAGGATCTCGTTGCGGCGCATCCCGGTCTGGGCGGTCAGCCAGTACAGCGGGAAGAACCGGTGGCCAGCGGCGGTGCGCATGAGCTGGCGGAGCTCCTCGTCGGTCAGCGAGATGCCCTCGATCCGCTGCAGCGCGCGTTGCTTGGGGGCACGGGCCACGAGTGCGACGTTGCGGGTCACCAGCCCTCGCCGCTGGGCATCGGCGAGGGCGCCCCGGATGATGAGGTGGATCTCATAGGCGGTCTTCGGTGCAAGCCCGCGACCCTCCGTCGGGTGGAGGAGCGCGTCGTAGAGCGACTCGATCTGCTGGTAGCGCAGCCGCCGGATGCGGATCCGCCCGAGGACCGGCAGAATGTGCCGTTGTACGTTGCGCTCATAGCCCCGGTAGGTGCTCGTCGCCAGGTGCAGCTTCTTGGCCGGGAGCCACTGGCTGGTCAGGTAGGCGCCGAACGTCAGGGACCGGATGGCCCCGATCCGGCGTTCCTCCTTCGCCGCCAACGCAGCGGCCAGGCCCTCTGCCTCGGCCCGGTTCGTGCCGGCCGGATGCCACCTGCGGCGTTCCTTGCCCGTCACCGGATCCAGGCCCTCGTAGATCACCGCGTAGTAGCGGTCACCGCGCTTCTTGACGTATCCCTTCATGGTGTCCTCCTTGAAAGACGTGGGCCCGACGATCGGAACCCGTAGGAACAATCGGTAGACGTCCTTCTCGACGTGCCTCGACGGCTCAGCGCTGTGGTGAAACCCCAGGTCGGAGGGCTGCGGGTAGGTCCCCGAACTCGGGGGAACACCGCGTGTGCGCCCGAGTGGGACGGAGCCGCGCTCGTGTAGGTCAGGGCGCTGATGCTCCGGGCCTTGGATCCGACTGCGAGCGAGCGGAGGCCCGGGCTGCCAACATCGTCGGGTGTGACCGGCCCGACTGACCGAGGACAGCGCTATGACACGACGCTGGTCGGCGTCGGCCGCCGGGTCTATGTCCCGGTGCTGTTCGACCCCGACCGCGTGTGGGGCACCAAGCCGCAGCACCACGTGCACGGGACGGTGAACGGCATGGGCGTGCGAGCCGTGATCGAACGAGTGGGCGACGGGTTCGGCATCGTTCTCGGGCCAGCCTGGCGACGCGATTGCGGCCTCGCGGTCGGTGACCATGTGACGGTCCTCCTCGCGCCGGAGGGACCTCAACGTGACGACCTCGCGCCTGACGTCCAACGAGCGCTCGCCGAGAACCCAGACGCCGGGGCGTTCTTCGACTCGCTCGCCCAGTTCTACCGGCGCGCCTTTCTCCGCTACATCGACGGTACGAAGCGCCGGCCCGCGGTCCGAGCTGAGCGCATCGCGGAGGTCGTTGACCTGCTCGGCGAGGGCTACAAGGAGCGACCTACTCGGTAGGCGCGGCCTCCGCGAGCACGGGCGCTGGTCGGGGGGTCCTCAGTGGCGCTGTTGATCGCTGCGGGTCAGCGGCAGTGGTCCCACACGGCCTGCCCGATCTGTACAAGCTCCCCGAGGGCGTGGGCCTCGCCGGGCGGTGATCCGGCGGCCGAGTGCCACTGGTCGAGGTGGTCACGGCTGCAGAACAGGTCGGCGGTGGAGCAGAACTCGTCGATGAGTTGGTTGCCGCAGCGATCGAGTGCGGGCAGCCATCCCCACGACTCAGCCGGGTCGGTCCGGCCGGCGTTGAATCGCAGGTCGATCGGCGCGCTGCAGTACCCGCACCGTGTTGCGACGACCGCGTCGAGGCCAAGGGCGGCGGGAATGCCGACGGCGTCGAACGCGCACCAGGTGTGCCGTTCATGACCGTCGATCGTGAGGGTGTGCTTGGTGGGGCGAGTGGTGAGCCCGGCGATGCCATCCACCCGGCCGCCGCTGACCGTTGCGGCCTGCCGACCGAGCAGGCCGTCGATGATGGCCTGTGCTCGCATCGGGTCGACGTCGGCGGCAACGCCGAGCTCGATCGGCGTGAGGTGTTGGCCGCTGCGGATGGCGGCAAGGCCGGCCCGTTGGATGGCGAGCTCGTCGGGCTGCCCATCCAGCGGCAACGCCGGATCGGCTGCCGCGGTCATGATGCAGCTCGGTCCGTGGTGACCTCTGAGCGCTCGCAGTCATTGCAGGCGCGCACAGGGTTTCGTTTCCTGGCGACGACGAGCGCGCAGATGAGCAGCGCGGTGACGACCGCGAGTCCGATCGACCCGCTCATCCAGCCGACGGCGACCGACAAGGTCCCCGCCGCGACGAGCGAGGTCAGCGTGCAACACACGGCCATGCCCAGTGCGGACACGGCACCGAATCGAACCGCTTCGGCATTCACAGTCCCATCACCTCACGCAACTGCTGCGTTGAGGGCGCGCCCTGGATGCCGTCGGCTGACATGAACACCCGGCAGGTCCACGACGTTTCGGTGTCCGGTCCGGCGAACGGGTCGACGCCGTCGATGAGGATGGTGGGCGATCCGTGCAGTCCTGCGGCCTTCGCGTCGTCTGGGTCGGCGACGCGTTGGCGCACGATGCGGATGTCCGGGTCGCCATCGGCGACCTCGAGCACACGTTGCTCGGCGAGACCGATGTTGGGGCAGTCCTCGAAGTAGAGGATGCGAATTTCCATGCCGCAACCCTAAACCTTCCCGTGCACTGGAATGTCAAGGGGTCTAGCGTTCCGGATGTGCGCATCGGAGATCTGAGCGAACGCAGTGGGGTGCCGGCCAAGACGATTCGGTTCTGGGAACAGGCAGGACTCGTCGCGGCGCCGGCGCGCACCGATTCGGGCTACCGCGACTACGGCGACGACACGCTGTCAGTGCTGCGGTTCGTGCGATCCGCCCAGGCCGCAGGATTCACCGTGGCTGAGATCGCGGACATCATCGATATCCGTTCGCGCGGTGACGCACCGTGTGAGCACGTGACCGCGTTGATCGACCGACACCTCTCAGACATCGACCGACGCATGAAGGAGCTACGCCTGGTCCGCACCCAGCTGCGTACGCTCGCCGCCAACGCAGACACGCTCGACCCGGCGCGCTGCACCGACTCGCCCGTGTGCCAGATCATCGACGCCTGACCCACAGCCGATTGCAGGACTCGCACGTGACCAACACCTACGACCTCGTGGTGATCGGCGCCGGGATGGCCGGCATCGCGGCGGCGAACAAGGCCGCGGCCTCGGGGTGGCGCACTGCGATCGTGGACGAGTTGCCCTACGGCGGCACGTGCGCGCTTCGAGGCTGTGACCCGAAGAAGATCCTTCGACGCAGCGCCGAGATCGTCGACGCCGCCCGCATGATGAAGGGCAAGGGCATCGACGACGCCGGGCTTTCCGTGAACTGGCGGGACCTCATGTCACACAAGCGCGGCTTCACCGACCCGGTTCCGGAGCGGATGGAACAACAGCTGGCCTCGAACGGTGTGGCGACGCTGCAGGGCACGGCAACGTTCGTCTCCCGAGTGGCGGTGACCGTCGACGGCGACGTGCACGAGTCCCGCCGGTTCCTCATCGCCACCGGCGCCCGGCCCCGACCCCTCGAGTTCCCCGGCGCCGAGCACGTCATCGACAGCACCCGCTTCCTGGACCTCGACGACCTACCAGAACGGATCGTGTTCATCGGCGGCGGGTTCGTCTCCTTCGAGTTCGCCCACATCGCCGCCCGTGCCGGCGCGACCGTGACGATCCTCGACCGAGGACCGCGGCCGTTGAAATCGTTCGACCCCGACCTCGTCGAACTCCTCATCGCCCGGAGCGCAGCGATCGGCATCCGCCTCCACCGCAACACGACGGTGGACCGCATCACCGCTGGGCCGTCAGGGTGGCGGCTCGACCTCGTTCGTGAGGACCACCCGGAGACGGTCGACGCGGACCTGGTGGTCCACGGCGCCGGCCGCCGCTCCGACCTCGACTCACTGGACCTCGATGCTGCAGGCGTGGCGTACTCAGAAGGCGGTGTCACCGTGGCGCCACATCTGCAGAGCACCACCAACGAAGCCGTGTTCGCTGCTGGCGACGCCGCCGACTCGCCTGGAATGCCGCTCACACCCGTCGCAGTGTTCGAAGCCAAGATCGCGACCTCCAACATGCTCAACGGGAAAGCCAGCGTGCCGGACTACCGGGGCGTGCCGACCGCCGTGTTCACGGTCCCCGAGCTCGCCCGCGTCGGCCAGCTCGAGGAGGAGGCACGTCGCTCGGGCATCGACCTCGATGTGCGCTACACCGACACCAGCCGCTGGTACTCGAACTACCGCATCGGTGAATCGACCGCGGCGGTCAAGATCCTCATCGACCGGGCCACTGACACCATCGTCGGAGCCCACATGTTCGGACCCGAGTACGGCGAGCTGATCAACTTCTGCGGCCTCGCCATCAAGCTCGGCCTGACGACCAAGCAGCTCAAGTCGGCCACCGCCGCCTATCCGACGGTCGGGTCCGACCTCGGCTCGATGCTGTGAGCCGAGGTCACCGATGCCGTCAACCGAAGAGACCCGACGATCGGGTATCGGAGGGTCGCTGCTGACCTCGAACGCAGTCAGCCGCGGTGTAGGCCGACCCCGTCACAGGGGCCACACCCCCGCAGATCCCGCCGGGTGGACACACGAACCGCTTCTACTGTTCCTTCTACTGTGCGGCCTGGTACGGGGGTATACGCAATGGGACGACCGGCGTAGACTGACCCACGAAACCCCAGCTCAAGGGCACAATCTGGTACGCATTGGTACGGGATGAGATTCCGATCGGAAATCTCATAACCCGAAGGTCGCGGGTTCAAATCCCGCCCCCGCCACCATCGACGGTACGAAAGCCCAGGTCGCTGACCTGGGCTTTCGCCTTCCTGGGAGTGTTCCACCGGGTTCGGGAGATCGTCTACCGGGTGTTCTACCGGGCGATCTTCTACACCGATTTCTACACCGCGGTGTGGGACGCGCTGCGACGGACCGGTCCGAGACGCCACGCGACGGGAGAAGTCCCTCCCCGTGCTGGACGGATCGCAGGCGCTCCTGCCGACCATGCGTCGGCTGCCTCGACACACCAGGCCCCCGCCCTTCGGGTTGGTGGCCGGTATTGTGGCGACCAGCAGCGCTGCGTCCCGTCAGGCGCCCTGGGACCGGCCTCCGCAGCTGCGTGGCGTCTCTTTCGGATTCGAGTTCGAAGGAGCGCGCAGATGCGTGGAGGCATCCAGAAGAAGGGCAAGAACTACTACGCCGTCGTCTACGACGGCATCGACCCTGGCACCGGTCGGAAGCGTCGCCGCTGGGTCCCGGCAGGCACTCGCCGGGCCGATGCCGAGAAGGTCTTGGCCGAGCTGATCCGGCGCAAGTACGACGGCGAACTCGCGCCTACCGAGAAGCTCACTCTCGCCGAGTACCTCGTCGAGCGATGGTTGCCGATCCAGAAGTCGCGGCTGCGCCCCAGCACCTACGACTCGTACCGACGCAACATCGACCTGCACGTGATCCCGGCGCTCGGGAAGCGGCCCCTGGACAAGCTCACCGCCGAGGACATCGACCTCTTCTACGCGACGCTCCTCACGAGTGGCGACAAGAGGACGCGCCACGGTGGCAAGGGCGCCTCGAAGGGGCTCTCACCGAAGACGGTGCGCAATATCCACGGGATGCTGAACAAGGCGCTGGGCGACGCGCAGCGCAAGGGCACCGTGGTCCGCAACGTCGTCGCGCTCGCAGATGCACCGTCGCCGCAGGCCCGCAAGCGGTCCGAGGTCAAGGCGTGGGAGGTCGACCAGCTCGTCCAGTTCCTCGACGCGATCGACTCGCATCGGATGGCTCCGGCGTTCTACTTCGCCGCTCACACCGGCATGCGCCGAGGCGAGGTGTTGGGTGTGCGGTGGCGGGACCTCGACCTGGACGCCGGTCGGGTGTCGGTGCGCCAGGCGTTGGTGTCGGTGGCGTACGAGGTCTCGATCTCGGACGTGAAGACCGGAACGAGTCGCCGCACGATCAACATCGACCAGGGGGTCGTGCAGGTGCTGCGCGACTGGTACAAGACCCGCACCGAGGAACGCGACGGCGTCGTGCCGACCGACGACGACCTCGTGTTCGTCAAGTCCGACGGCTCGTGGATCCACCCCGACATCTTCAGCCAGATCTTCGACAACACGGTGGCCAAGCTCGACGTGCCGACTCTCTCGCTGCACGATCTGCGTCACACCCATGCGACCCTGCTGCTCAAGGCCGGGGTGCACGTGAAG
>JADLFH010000105.1 GCA_020845705.1 Microthrixaceae bacterium
GCCGGCGCCGGCAGGGCGCTTCAGGCGGATGGTCTTGGGCGCCGAGGCGCCGCCTTCGGCGGACAACTGGTCGAGCGGGATCGGGCTCGTGTCACCGGGACGCGGGGCGGACGGCTTGGCGCCGCCGGGCTTCATGACATCGTCGCTGCGGGGCAGCGGCATGGGCCGGCGAACCTGCACGGTACGGGGCGCCTGCGCCGCCGCACTGGCGGACATGGCGGGAGCCGGGGCCGCGGCCGGAGCCGCCGCCGGCATCGGAGGCGGGGTCGCGCCGGGCGCCGTTGCAGCCGTGTCGTCCTCCGCGCCATCGCTCGGGATATTGATGCGGATCGTCTTGCTCGCCACGCGCGTGCCGGCGGTGTCGGCGGGCGCGCTGGTTGCGGGGGATGTGGGCGCAGACGTGGCGGGCCCCGACGATGTCGCCGGATCCCCGCCGGGCTGGCCGGGGCGGCGCAGCTTCATCGTGGGACGGGCCAGGGAACCGCCGCTCGCGAGCGTGGGCCGGGCAAAACCCGACGAAGCGCCGGGGCCTGCTGCAGGGCCGGACGGAGAACCGGGTCGCGGCGCCGACCCACCGGGCGCGGAGGGCGGTGACGCGAGGCGTCCAACGGGAGCAGACCAGGGCTGCACGGCATCGGCAGACGTGCCGGGGCTGGTCGCCGGACCCGTGGCCGGGCTGGTTGCGGGGCTGGTTGCAGGGCTGGTTGCAGGGGTCGATACAGCGGCGGACGGCGCGGGTGCGGCCGGCGCAGGCGCAGGCGCGGCGGCGGCCGCGGGTGCGGCCTTGGCTGCGTCCGGAAGCACACCGATCTTGCGGAGGTCAAGTTTCGGCGGCAGGTTCTTCTTCTCGGGTACCTGTTTGTCCTCGGACATCGTATTTCTCCTTAGGTCGTGGCTATTTCACCGAACAGCGATGATAGTTCCGGAAGCTCCGGCGCGTCAAGCGGCTATCCGCCCATGATCGCGCGTTCGCGGTCGGCGAGGGCCTTGTCCACCTTCGCGGTATATTCATCGGTGCTCGACTGAATTTCCTTAATCGCGGCGTCCTTCTCGTCCTCCGTGATCTTGCCCGACTTCTGAAGCGTCTTGATATGCTCGTTCGAGTCGCGGCGGACGTTCCGAATGGACACGCGGCTCTCCTCGGCCATGCGCTTGGCGACCTTGACCAGCTCGTTGCGGCGCTCCTCGCTGAGCGGGGGAATCGGCACGCGGATGACGCGGCCGTCATTCTTGGGTGTGACGCCGAGGTTGGCGGCGAGGATGGCCCTCTCGATGTCGGGAAGCGCCGTGGGGTCGTAGGCGTTGATCACGATGAGGCCGGGTTCGGGCGTGGCGATGCCCGCGATCTCCTTCAGGCGCGTCAGCGTGCCGTAGTACGGCACCTGGACGTTCTCGACCAGGTGGGGAGACGCCTTGCCCGTGCGAACGCCCGCGAGCTGTTCGCCCAGGAAGTCCAGCGCCTTGGACATGCGATCATCGGCCTCGAGAAGCACATCATCCGCGGATTCCATCATGGCTGCACCTCATGCTGAAACGTAGGTTCCGATCTCCTCGTCGCCGCGCACCACCTTCTGCAGGTTGCCCGCGACGAAAAAATCGAACACGATAATCGGAATCATATTCTCCATGCACAACGAAAACGCCGCCGCATCCATCACCTTGAGCTGGCGGACCAGCGCTTCGCCGTA
>JADLFH010000018.1 GCA_020845705.1 Microthrixaceae bacterium
CAAACCGACTTGGCGGCGAGTCGCCAGTCATCGCACTGATTGAAACCGCGCGCGGATTATCCCGAGCCCATGACATCGCCGCGGCACGACCGTGCTTTCGAATCGCCTTCGGAGTCAACGACTACACCTTGGACATCGGCGTGGAGCAGGATCCGTTGGCTCTGGCCTACAGTCGATCGCAGCTTGTCGTAGCCTCGCGTGCCGCGCACATACCGGGTCCGATCGACGGGCCTACCCGTGACCCTGACCAACTCGCCGAGGGTGTGGCGCTGACCCGGCGGATGGGTATGACGGGCAAGCTCGCGCTGCGGTCATCTGACGCCGAGACCATCAACATCGGGCTGAGTCCATCTGATGCGGATATCAGTTGGGCGCGGGAGTTCGTCGAGCAGTTCAACAGCGGTGGCGGAAAGCCGAAGGACGGCAGCGACTTACCGCGATTGAACCGCGCCAGGACCATCCTGGAGAAGGCAGGGCAACTCCGACTGATACCGAGTTGACGATATGGTGGCGCATCGCCCCCTCGGGCACGATTTCGTGCAGCCGATGGCGCCATGAAGGGTGGCCGATAGCCGCCAGATGTTTGATGCTCCGGCAACGGTTCCCCTCCGAGCGAGACGACGACGGCATCCTGCGTATCCCCGGCTACAGGATCGTTTCCATGTCCGGTACTGTCGGCTCCGCCGAACCCGGTTCGCGCACCGCCGTCGTGATGGGAGTTCATTGTGTTGTCGCCCGAGTCCACCGCAATCGTTGGGGCGACCGCAGCTGTCGTCGCTGACAATTCAGTCGAGATCACCAAGCGGTTCTATCCGCACATGTTCGCCGCGCACCCTGAGTTGTTGCGGGTGTTCAACAAGGCCAACCAGGCGATTGGTGAGCAGCCGCGCGCACTGGCCGCGAGCGTTGTTGCGTTCGCCGTGAACCTCATCGACCCGGCGGCGCCTGACTTCGGCCCGGTGATGCGCCGGATCGCTCATAAGCACGTGTCGTTGGGGATCAAGTCGTACGAGTACCCGATCGTCGGCCACCATCTCATGTGGGCTATCGGCGATGTCCTCGGCGATGCCGTCACCCCCGAGATCGCGGCCGCCTGGGATGAGGTCTACTGGCTGTTCGGCTGTCAGTTGATCGCCGAGGAAGCGCGCCTCTACGCGCTCGGCGGCACCGATCCCGAGCATCCGTGGCGCAAGTACCGCGTCGTCGAGCGGATCGATGAGAACCCGGAGATCTTCTCCCTGATCCTGGCCCCCGTCGAGGGCACCGCCCCTGAACACCAGACCGGCCAGTACGTCGCGATCGCCGTCGACCTGCCCGGTGGAGAGCGTCAGCCGCGCCAGTACACGATCTCCTCCGGACCGCGAGGCGACTCCCTGCGGGTGACCATCAAGAGGGTGCGCGGTGTCGACGGCAACCCTGATGGCCAGGTCTCGAATTGGTTGGGCGACAACGCGAAGCCCGGAACGATACTCGACGTTTCGCAGCCGTGTGGTGACCTGGTGCTCGATGACTCAGACGGTCCGCTGATACTCGTCTCGGCGGGCATCGGGATCACTCCGATCGCCGCCATCGTTGAAGATCTTTCACGCCGGCAACCCGACCGTCAGGTGCGGATCTTCCACGCCGACACCTCGCACGGCAACCATGCGCTCTATGCCCATCTGCGCCGCCAGGTGCTCTCCATGGGTGACGCGAAGGCACAGAACTGGTACGAGGAGGATGCCGAGTCCGCTCCCACGCTGCACCCGGCCCGCCCCGGACGAATGGACCTCTCGGATATTGAGATCCCCTCGGACGCAACGGTGTTCATGTGCGGACCGCTTCCGTTCATGCAGGCCACCCGGAAAGCCCTGCTCGACAAGGGTGTCTCAGCCGAGCGGATCCACTACGAGGTATTCGGCCCCGACCTGTGGGCTCAAAACCGGCTCTCCTGACTTATCCGTGGGTGGTTTTTCGGCCTGGCAGGGATGGTCGGTGGCCGCCGAGGGCGAGCATGGCTAGGGCGATGAGCGCTTCGGGGGATCGGAATCCGAAGGCGATCCGGGTCAGTAGCCGGATTTTGGTGTTGGTGGATTCGGTGAGGCCTTGGGACAGGCCGTGCTCGAGGGCGGCGTCGATAGCACGGCGGTGCTTGACGATGCGACGGGCCAGCTCGACGAAGGCGGGGATGCGGCAGCGCCGCGCCCAGGAGATCCACCGGTCCAGGGCCTGTTTGCCTTCCTCGCCTTTGACGGTGAATACATGCCGAAGTCCTTCTTTGAGCAGGTAGGCGCGGTGCAGTCGGGGGTCGGTCTTGGCGATCCAGGCCAGCTTGGCGCTCTGGTTTTCGGTGAGGTCTTGCGGGTTCTTCCACAGCGCGTACCGGGCGCCTTTGAGTTGGCGGGCGCGCTCTCGCCCGGGCCGCGGCGTGGCGCCTCTGCGGGGCCGGCCGCGACCCGGGCGGCCCTCGCTGCGCGCCAGTGCGCGGGCGTCGTTCCAGGCCCGCCGCCGTTCGGTGTCCAGTGCTTCGGTGGCCCAGGCCACCACGTGGAACGGGTCAGCGCACAGCACCGCGGCCGGGCAGCGCTCGGCGACCACGGCGGCGATCCACTCGGCGGCATCAGCGGAGACGTGGGTGATCTGAGCGGCGCGCTCGTCGCCGAGGGCGTCGAAGAACCCCCGCAAGGTGGCCTTGTCACGTCCCGGGGCGGCCCACAGCAGCGACCCGGAGTCGTGATCGACCACCACCGTGAGGTACTTGTGGTGGCGCTTGTAGGAGATCTCGTCGATACCGATACGGCGCAGATCAGCGAAGCGGTCCACGGTCTTGTCGGTGTCGGCCCAGACCCGGGCCACGATCGCCCCCACGCTGCGCCAGGCGATCCGCATCAGCTCACACACCGCGGTTTTCGAGCACGCCACCGCCAGCCAGGCCACCGTCGCGTCGAAAGCCAGGGTGTGCCCGGCCCGGTGACGTGCCCACGGCACCGCGACCACCGTGGGCCCGTGCTCGGGGCAGTTCACCCGCGGGGCATCGGCCTCCAGCACCACCTGCACCGTGCCCCAATCCAGGCCCCGCCACCGGCGCCGGCCCTCACCACGGTCATACCAGGGTCCCCGAAGACCACACCGGCCGCAGCGACGCGAAACCCCACTTCGGGGCCGCACCCGCGCCACCACCAGCGCGCCGCCACCGGCGTCATCAGCGTCCTCGAACCCCTCGGGTTCCTCGAACTCGATGTCCTCGATCACGGTGCGCTGGTCGACACCCAGCAGCGCACGAAATAACCTCACATTGCGCACGTCGTTGCCCGCTCCTTCGGAATCTGACCCTTGACAAGCCAGAAACCTTAAGCGACAACGACGTGCGCCCCCTCAGGCCAGAAACCGACCCACGGAATGGTCAGAAGAGCCTGAAAAAGGATCAGAGGACATGACCACCGAGATAGACATGAGCATCGACAACGGGATCGACGCCGAGACCCGCGTCCGCATTACTGAGGGCCTGGCCGGCCTCCTCGCGGACACCTACACCCTGTATCTGAAGACTCACAACTACCACTGGAACGTCACCGGCCCGATGTTCCAGACGCTGCACCTGATGTTCGAGACCCAGTACACCGAGTTGGCATTGGCCGTCGATCTCATCGCCGAGCGCATCAGGGCTCTGGGCGCCAAGGCCCCGGGCAGCTATGCCGAATTCGCCCGGCTCACGAGCATCTCCGAAGGGCCGCCGGCCCCCACTGCGACCGACATGATCAGTGACCTCGTCGCCGGTCAGGAAGCCGTGGTTCGTACCGCCCGAGCCCTGTTCCCCGTGGTGGAGGATGCCCACGACGAGCCCACCGCCGATCTGTTGACCCAACGGATGCAGATCCACGAGAAGACCGCCTGGATGCTACGGAGCCTGCTCGAGACCTGACCACGGCGAACCGCCCGCATCTGAACCGTTGACCCTAGAACCCCGACGGGTGTGGACTGAGGAGCGCACACCGTCGTCGTCGTGTTGGGGAGAGTTTTTGATGTCGGGTACGCATCGCGAACTGGGGATTGTCGTCGGTGTGGAGTGGGCGGCCCGCGACGCCGAGATTCGTAACGTTCCGTTCTCGGTGACCCACGTGGTGGCGCCCATCGTCGTCGATACACCCGTCGCCGTTCCTCCCGACTACAGCCAGAGGCAGGAAGAAGCGGCGCAGACGATCATCGAGCAGGCTCACCGTGTTGCCGTGGCGGCCGCACCCTCCCACGAAGGCGAGATCAACACCGAGATCCTGCACGCCCAGCCGATGCCGGCCATGGCCGAGCTCTCCCGCCGCGCCCCCATGCTGGCCGCGGGTTGCCGTGGATAGGGAGCGGTCGAGCAGGCTCTGATGGGGTCGGTCAGCGCCGGTATCGGCCACCACGCGCACTGCCCGGTGGCGATCATTCACCAGCACCCACCGGATGGCACGCCGGCACCCGACGCCCGCGCCGTGGTCGGCATCGACGGTTCCCCGGCCTCCGAGGAAGCGACCGGCATCGCCTTCGACGAAGCATCCCGGCGCGGGGTGGGCCTTGTTGCTCTGCACGCCTGGAGCGACATGGGACCACTCGGCGTCGACTGGGCCCCATGTCGAGTGGCGGAACATCAAAGATGCGGAAGAGGAACTTCTTGCCGAGCGGCTGTCCGGGTGGCGGGAGCGTTACCCCGACATCGCGGTCCGCGGGATCGTGGTGTGCGACCATCCGAGCCTGAGACTTCTCGAGCAAGCCGAACGCGCCCAACTCGTGGTCCTGGGCAGCCACGGCCGCGGCGGCTTCGCAGGAATGCTGCTCGGTTCGGTCTGGTCAGCGGTCGTGCATAACGCCGGAGTACCCGTGATCATCGCTCGCCCCCCGAACAGCACTGACCCTGCGCCTTCCTGGCCGGCCTTCGCCGCCTGCGTGTCTGGCGGAGGAGCACATCGGAGGCGGACGATGGTGGTGTGGGTTCCCCGGCTAATGTCGGTTTGACCTCGGCCCGTGCCGCGGTGGCGTGCTCAAGCGATGAAGGCTCGACGATGCTAATCGTCCTGCGCGGCGAGAGCGACCTCGTAGTTCCGGCCATCGAAAAAGTCTCCGATGATCAAGGTGACTTCACCGGCAGTCGCGTGGGCGATGACGACGTCACCCGTCAACTGCGCGATCGCGGGCGGACAATGCGCGCAGGACTTCCCGGATCACTTCGCTCTCGCTGGCGTATTCCCCGCCGGGGACCTTCTGGCGCAGGACGTCGGCCATGTCATTGCGAAGCGTGATGCAAAGTTGACGGGGGTGTGCGCTCAAACGTCTAACCTGACGCGATGGATGTGAACTCCCAGGTGTCGCGCTCCTGGCTCCTCGTGAACCCCTCCCGGGAGCCCGACCTCGATGCGGTGCTGCTGAACACCAAGGCCGACGAAGTGATTCTGGACCTGGAAGATGCCGTAGCTCCCAACGAGAAGGAGGCAGCCCGGGACCGAGTCGTGGACTTCCTCAACTCCGGAGCCCGGGCATGGGTCCGAATCAACGACGCTTCAAGCGAATTCTGGTCGGCGGATTGTCGGGCCTTGGCGGACTGCCGCGGCATGAAGGGTGTGGTGCTGGCCAAGACTGAAGGCGGCAATCACATGTGGGACACCG
>JADLFH010000106.1 GCA_020845705.1 Microthrixaceae bacterium
GCCGGAACCTCACGCAACGAATAACAGTTGCGGAACATTTCGGAGAAGTTGGTTCCCGCAGACGTGTTCAACAACGGGACCTCACGCAGGGAAGAACAGTTGTTGAACATCTGGGAGAAGGTGGTTCCCGCGGACGTGTTCAACAACGGGGCCTCACGCAGGGAAGAACAGTTGCTGAACATCTGGGAGAAGTTGGTGATTGTGCTGGTCCATGCGCCTGTCGCATCCGGTGCATCCACCTTCTGCAATGCATTCATGCCCGCGAACATCTGGTACGCCGTTATCAGCGACGGTGCGTCCACGATCGACACATGCTCCAAATAGCGGTTGTCCATCGCCACCGTGGCACTGTTGTAGAACGTGAACGATGTCGCATACGGGACCGCCAACACGGCTTCCAACGTCCCGTTCGACACCCCACCCCCGGCACCCACATGCGGCTGAGAGAACGACAACGACGTCAGATGCTGCCCGGCTTGCGGGGTGATCGTCACGATCGCCTGCCGATACCCATGCACACTCAAAGTGCCCGAATCGATATCAGCCCACGCGAAATCATGTGACGCCTTCACACCCGACGCGACGTTCGCCGGTGCGGAACCGTCCCCCCAATCCACCGTGTAAGCGCCCGTACAGGCGAACGCCAACCAGTTGTGCGACAGGTCCCACACAGCGACCAGCAGCACCACCTTTTCGTCACCTATGTTAACAGTTGGTAATGTAAGCCAATCGGCTGGTCTGACCCAAGAGTCATCATTAGTACTACTTTGAGGTTGCCCAACAAGCCGAGTGCTTTGTGGCGTATCTGATGCCCACCTTATGCTCACGCAGTTTCTTCCCCAAATAGATTAAACGAAAGGTCTGCTGTTGATGCTCTAACGGTAATGACATCGCCAGCCGAGAAGGTTCCTCCAATTGTGGCGACAAAAGAATCTTTAGCAGGAATGGCTATGTCATAAAAGATGTAATGCTGGTTCGCTAAAGGGGCACCCCCAACGCGAACAGCTACTCTAAATGTAGCACTAGTAGCTCCTCTGTTAGATACAATTACCGAACTGGCAATTGTTGAAGTAGATGCCGGTACTGTATACAGAGTGGTGTCTGTGTTTGCTGACGGAGCTGATTGCCCTAATACTTTTACGGTTGTTGCCATACTACATACCTCCTAATAAAAATGATCTTGAATAACCTGCGGGTTGGGCTCCTACATCGGGTGCGGTCAGTACAACAGTTGGGCCAGTTTTGCCGTTGACTGATGTTACCGGATTGCTAGGAACGGTTGTCCATACCGTATCGTTATCTAGGTTTGAAGCCTTAGCTAATACTTGACCAGTAGTACCACCAGAGATTACTCCCGGGCCGGTAGCGCCTTGAGGGCCGGTTGCGCCCTGTACTCCGGTTGAGCCTTGAACTCCTGTAGCTCCAGTAGATCCAGAACCGGTAGCGCCCTGTACTCCTGTTGCTCCTTGGGGGCCAGCAATGCCGGTTGCACCTGTTGCGCCCGTTACTCCTAAGCTTCCGGTTGCTCCTTGAGGGCCAGCTGGGCCTTGTGCACCTGTAGCTCCTTGAACTCCTGTGGCGCCTGTAGC
>JADLFH010000019.1 GCA_020845705.1 Microthrixaceae bacterium
ACCGCGGCGTTGGCAAGTGCCTGGGTGATGGTCTTGCAGGGTTTGAAGACCGGCGCGATAGGACCGCAGCCGCCCGCAGCGCTGTCGTTACCCCAGGTTTCGGATGCGTAGTAGTACTCAGGTTCGACGATGACAGTGGCAGTAAAGCTCGACGTGAGACCTAGGCTGTCGGTGACTGTGAGCCTGACGAGCTTGACCCCGTTCGTCGAGTAGCCCGGATACAAAGGACTGTGGTCGAGTGTCGTACAAGGGGTCGGAGTCGTACATGTGATACCGGGCGAGGATGCGGCCGCACGCAACTGAATGATGGTGCCCTCGGCGTCGCCGAAGTCCCACTGCGAGAGGGTCGGGTCAATCGTGTCTTCCCAGGTCTGGATCAGACTGGTGAACTGGACCGGCTGGTTGCGGACGACGCGGATCGGGATCGGCGGGTTGGTGATGACCGCCGTGGGTCGCTTGCCCTCGATGACCACGAGTCGTGTTGAAAGCCCCATCGAACCTGACGCGTTCGTAACGCGCAACGTCACGTAGTACGCGGGGCACGCGATCCCGTTCGCCTGGTCGTAGGTGTGCTGCGCCTGGAACCCGGTGCCCAGATGAGTACCCCCGGGCGGCGTCGCGTCGCATCTGGGGCCGTCCGCGTAGTTGCCCGTCGTCGGGTTGACGTATACGCCGTCGAAGTTCCATTCGTAGATCAGCCGGGTTGCAGGATCGTTGTTCGACGGATCACTCGCACCGCACGGGGCGGGCGTTCCGTTCGGGTTGGGGCAGTAGTCATCGCGACGATCGAACGAGGCCGTAGCGTCGAAGGAGACGGGACTGTCCTTGGAGGGATCCGGTGGCGTGAACGTGAAACGCGCCACGGGAGCACAGCCAGGAGCACAGTAGGTGTCGGTACGCCTCGTGCCCTGGAAAGCAACACGTGTTGCATTGGAGCCCACGAGAGTCGCCGTGACCCGAACAATCTGACAGTTGACATCCTGGCTCGCCGCGCCCTGGTAGGCCGGACAACTCGAGTCGATCGCGGTGAGACCGTCTGCGACGCGTTCGGCGCGAGTACCTGCCGTCAGATCGTCGTTGGTCGGAGCATTCAGGTAACCCACCACGGGGTCGGTCAACGTCGGATCCGTGAACGACCCGACCGCACCCAGGCTGTTGGTCGGATCGGGACTGTCGTCACGGGTGTTCGCACAATCGCGTCGCCACAACTCCTTTCCTGGGCCCCCGGAGGTTGAGTCGACCAACGTGTAGACGACACGACGGTCGCCCGGGGTCACGAGCGCGAGCCGCACATCCTCGGCGGTGGTAGCAGCACCCTCGCCGCCGATGCAGTCGACCAGGTCTCCGGGGTGGACCGAGGCCGCCGAGAACTGTGCGCTGGTTGCGTCGCGAAGGAGCGTCGCGTTGATCAGCGACATGGTGGCCGCTTCACGGTCGAGGCGACGGGCCAGCGCCTGGGCTCCCATGGTGGCCACCGACCATGCGGCAAGACCGGTGAGGATGATCGAAATGACGCTCACGGTGACCATGACCTCGATGAGCGTCACACCCGACTGGCTCCGATATCGGCGCGCGCCGCGCCGCGGACCTGCAGGTTCGGCTGGGTGAGCTACAAGCTCCGGAAGCCGATGTCTCGTCAAGATCGACATATCACTCTCAAGTCACTCTCAAAGCACCTGGGACGGAATCAGAAGAACTGCGGGTCTACGGTGATCGGCGGGGACCAGGGCGAATAGAAAGTTCCAAGTTCGTTCGTTCGCATGGTCCGGATTCGAATGTTCACATCGTCGGTTGCGCAGACTCCGTTGAAGCCTCGCTGCCACCAGGGGTGAGGTCCGAAGTCGGCCCGGTAGTTCATGACCACGCCACCTGAGCCGGGATCGGGCGGTGTCGTGAAGATGCGGCCGTTCGTGTCGACACCCAACGTCCCACAGAAGCCGAACGTCGCGCCTACCACTATCTGGTACTGGATCGTGTCGTAGGGAGCGGGATTTCGCGCGACGGTGACCCATTGGAGATCGAAGTAGGCGTCACGGATGAGCGGGAGATCACCCTTGCGCGCGCCGCTGTTCCAAAAACCGCTGGGATAGCTCATTGCGGCAGGCGGAGAGCCGGGGTTGAGCTGGGAGCTCATGTCGATCGGAATGGTGGCGTAGTTCGTCGTGCCGTTCGTGGCGGTCACCGTGAGCCGGGCTGTGAAACGTCCGACGCCCACATAGGTGTGCTCCGGTTGGGTCAAGGCAGACCCCGACTCCGGAGGTGAACCGTCACCGAAGTTCCAGGAGTAGTTAGTGATGCCCCCCGGAGGTGAGCCTGCTCCGGGTGCCACCCCGTCGGCGTGTGACTGGGTCCCGTCGAACCGGACCCGGGTCGGCGCGACGCAACACGTCGGCGTGGCCGTGATCACGGCGGTCGGCTTGACGAGTGGCGGTGCGTTGACGTTGATGACCCGACTGTCGCTGTCGGACAGACCGAACGAGTCGGTGACCGTCAGGACGACGGTGAAGGCGCCCCCTCCCTCGTACTCATGGGTCTGGTTCTGGCTGCACAGCGCCGCGATCTGCTCGGCTGACGTGCAGGAGTAAGTGGGCGTGCCGTCTCCGAAGTTCCACTCCCACCGTTCCAGCCCATAGGGGGAGAAGGACAGGTCTGACTGGAAGGAGATGGGGGTGTTCGTCGAACAAGGCGTCCCCACACTGCAATCCGGTGTCGAACCCAGCGTGATCTGTGCGAGCGGTGGATTGATCGGAGCGCCGTTGGGGGCGAGCGTGAAGGACTTGCGAACCGTCTTCGTCGCGCCGTTGCGATCGGTCACCCTTACCGCCGCGAACTGGCTCGTCGGATCGGGGCTCGGGGTGGTGTAGACGCACGACGGAATCGAACCGTCGTAGGGCGCCCGGTCGAAGTCGGGCAGACCCTCGGGTGTGTTGGGGTCCGCCCAAGCATTGGCGTCACACCAGAACTCGACACGCCCCACCGGAGGATTCGGCACGTTGATGGTGAGGGTGAAGTCGTAGGAACTGCTGGGGTCCGGTGGGCCGACGACCAACACCGGGGTGAAGTCCACCTCGATGGGAACCGTGAGGTTCGCCGGATCACGTTTTGCCACCGACCCCTCGATGAGCTTGCCGTTCAAAGTGACGTTCAGCCCTATTCGTTGCGTGCCGGGATCCGATCCGCCAGGACATATCGCACCGCCGATCGCGTCGGTCACCCACACGACCGTGATCTGGGCGTTGTCGATGTCCCGCAGGTCCTCACCCGACGGGGTCAGCTGGGCCTCCGCGCTGTCGAAGAGGTCCTGATACTCCTGGGGAGTCGCGCAGGTCTGGTAAGGCAGGCTCTTGACGGCCTCGGCGAAGGCGGTCAGGAGGGCGTTGCGACGGGCAGTCTGCTGAGCCGAGCCGCTTGCACGGGTGGATGTCGACGTCGCCATCCCGATGCCCGTGACAGTGATGGCCAGGATCACAACAGCCACGAGGGCCTCGATCAAGGTGGATCCGCTCTGAGTCCGCTTCCTCATGAGAGGGGTGACCGGCGTCGTGGAACGTCTGCTCATGATGGACACCCCTTCAAGGCGGCAATGGTCGCATCGGTGCCCAACAGCCAGTCGCAGACCTCGATCGAGTAGCCCGCCACGGGCGTGCCGTTGTTCGCCACATCGGTCACCCTGATCCGTGCCATACCCACAACGGTGTCGGCGCCGACCTGCGGATGTCGCACCGCGAGGAGGTTCATGACCCGGTTCTCGTTCGTGAACGCGGCGCCATTGGTGCAGCTCACGACGATCTGGTCGGTGCTGTCGGGACCCTCGTAGGTGGTCGTCTGCGGTGGAGTCGCGCAATCCTTGCCGGCACCCACGATCGTTGTGTTTGCCCTCAGATCTTTGGCAGCCTCGTCGAGTGCGGCGTCGGTCACACGAAGAGTCGCGCTGACCTGCGTGAAGCGCCCGGAGACCTTGGTTGCCGTAACGGTGTAGGACAGGATCGACAAGCCGGCGATGCTGAGCATCACCACGATCGCCAACACGTACACGAGGATGAAACCCTCCTCAGAGCAGGCCGAACACCGTCGAATCCGGGCGCGAGCCTTGAGCACCACATCGGCCACCCTGGTGCCCTTCAGCCTTCTCACTTGCGGCCAACTCCCTGCTAACCCGACGCATCACGTCGCATCAGCCCGACTCTCCTTCCCGAGAGGCTACGATCAGGCCGCTCGCGGGGACAAGCAACCATAACTGGCAATCTGGGAGCCTCCTCAGATGCCGCCGAAAGCCATAAGCGTGGCGTAAGGGAGGAGCACTACCTGCCCGCGGCTACGAGCACCGGCGTGTGGACCTCAGCACCCTTCGGCCCCCTTCGGCCACCTGCCCCTAACTTGCGTACGGATCCGGCGGCGGGGGGCGGATCCGTACGCAAGTTAGGGGCATTTGGCTTGTACGGGAGCGCTTACCGGCCGGCGGCTGTGATGACCGGAACCGCGTCGTCGGCCAGGTGGGTGAAGGGGCCGGGCACGATCCCAAGCCCGAGCGTGCCGATCACCGCGATCACCAGCGCGATCCGCGCGCCCAGCGGCACGAGGGGTGAACCCTCGACCTCGACCTCAGGGTCACCCGCCGGGTCGTCGAAGTACATCGACACCACGATGCGCAGGTAGAAGAACGCCGAGATCACAGCGCTCGCCATGGCGATGACCGCGAGCGTCCAGTTGTGCGTCTGCCCCGCCGCCTGGATCACACCGAGCTTCGCCAGGAACCCTGCGGTGAAGGGCACGCCCGCCTGCGCCAGGAGGAACACCCCGAACGCGGCCGCGATCAGCGGCCGGGTGCGGGCCAGGCCCTTGTAGTCGTCGAGATGATGACGACCGTCGCCTGTGCCACCGACGATCGTCACCACCCCGAAGCTTCCCACCACCATGAACGTGTACGCCGCCAGATAGAACAATACCGCCGCGGTGCCCACCCGGCCCGACTGAACCCCCACCAGGATGAACCCGGCGTGGTTGATCGAACTGTAGGCCAACATCCGCTTCACGTTGGTCTGCACGATCGCGGAGAGCGACCCCACCAGCAGGCTCAACGCGGCGAGCGCGAACACCGCCGGCTTCCACTGCAACCTGTACGTGTCGAAGGTGACCACCACCACCCGCACCAGACCGGCGAAACCCGCTGCCTTCACCACCGACGCCATGAACGCCGTCACAGGCGACGGCGCCCCCTGGTACACGTCGGGAGTCCACGTGTGGAACGGCGCGGCCGCCACCTTGAACCCGAGGCCCACCAACAACAAGGCGACGCCGCCCAACAGCATCCCGTTGTGCACCAGCACCACATCGGAGAGGAACGCCTGGATCTTCGCCAGGTTCGTCGAACCCGTCGCCCCGTAGAGCAGCGCGATCCCATACAGCAGGAACGCCGAGGCGAACGCCCCCAGGATGAAGTACTTCAGGCCCGCCTCCTGCGACGACACCCGGTTCGCGTGCATCGCGGCCATCACGTACGCCGAGATCGACAGGATCTCCAACCCGATGAACAACACGATCAGGTCGTTCGCGGACGCCATGATCCCGCCGCCCGCCGCCGACAGCATCATCAGCACGTACAGCTCGGGCCCCTCGAGGCCCTCGCGGCGCAGATACCCGTCGGCAAGCAACGCAGCCAGCGCGACGCCCACAGCCATCGTCGCGATCAGGAACAACGAATAGCCGTCGAAGCCCACGGCGCCGCCCACCAGCGACGCCGGGCCCCCCTTCGAATCCTGCAAACGCCGCCACAACGGCACCACCGATGCCAGCGACACCAGCGCCACCACCACCGTGTAGCCGGCGTAGGCACCGCGGCCCAGCCGTCCCTTCACCAGCGACACGATCGTCAGCAGCAACACCCCACCCACCATCATCACGAGCTGGGGCGCAAGCGCAGACCACACCACCTCGGGCGTGGCGATCGGCTTCACAGCAGCGAGCAACCCGACCATCACCCACCGCCTCCCACGACACCCGAACCGTCCGTGCCCACGGCACCCTCCTCCGACGCGGCGGCCGGCGCGGGGATGTCGGGCCGCATCGCACCCGAATGCTCGACGACGTGGGCCACCAGCGCCTTCGCCGCCGGTTCGATCCGCTCCAGCACCGGCTTGGGGTACACGCCGAGAAACACGATCAACGCGACCAGCGGCGCCATCGCCACGCCCTCGCTCCAGCTCATCTCCCTGAACCCGCGGTTCGGCTCGGTCAACGGACCGTGGAACACCCGCTGGTACGCCCACAGCAGATACAGCGCCGCGAGGATCACCCCCGAAGCCGCAACCACACCCCACCAGCGGGCGTCCTTGAACGCACCCAACAAGGTGAGGAACTCGCCGACGAACCCGTTGAGACCGGGCAGGCCGATCGACGACAGCATCACCACCATGAACACACCGGCGAAGATCGGCGCCGCGGCCTGAAGGCCCGACAGCTCGGCGATCTCACGGGTGTGGCGCCGCTCGTAGATCCAGCCCACCAGGAGGAACAACGCCGGAGTGGAGATGCCGTGGTTCACCATCTGCAACACCGCACCCTCGATGCCCTGCACGTTCAGGGCGAAGATGCCCAGGATGATGAAACCCAGGTGCGCCACCGACGAATAGGCCACGACCCGCTTCAGGTCCTTCTGCATGGCCGCGACGATCGCCCCGTAGACGATGCCGACGACACCCAACGTCAACAGCAGCGGAGCGAAGAACCGGGCCGCCTCGGGGAACAGGTACAACCCGAAGCGCACGAACCCGTAGGTGCCCAACTTCAACAGCACACCCGCGAGGATCACCGAACCCGCCGTCGGCGCCTCGGTGTGCGCGTCGGGCAGCCACGTGTGCAACGGGAACAACGGCGTCTTCACCGCGAACGCCAACGCCATGGACAGGAAGATCCACCGCGCCGCCGCGGTGCCGATGGACTGGTCGGTGGCGATCGTGACGAGGTTGAACGTGAGCGGCCCGCCCGACCCCTGACGGTGCAGGAACGCGGTGGCCACGATGCCCACCAGCATGAAGGCCGAACCGAACATCGTGTACAGGAAGAACTTCGTGGCCACATGGATGCGGTCACCGTGGCCCCACATGCCGATGAGGAAGTACATCGGCACCAACACGATCTCGAAGAACGCGAAGAACAGCACCAGGTCGAGCGCCACGAACACGCCCATGCACCCCGCCATCAACACCAACAGCCACGCGTAGTACGACTTGTCGTCGTGGCCGGGGTTGACCGCCGCGATCGCTATGGGGAACAACACCCCGCTCAGCACCAGCAGGAACAACGAGATGCCGTCCACCCCCAGACGCCAGCCGATGCCCCACGACGGGATCCACAAGTTGTTGACGACGTACTGGAAGCCGCCGTCGCCACGGTCGAACAGGTTGAGCAGGTGGATGCTCAACGCACCCGAGCACGCCGCGGCCACGAACGCCACCAGCTTCGCCAAGTCGACCCGGGCCTTGGGCAACAACGCCACGCACAGCGCGCCGACCGCTGGGACGAAGATCATCCACGGAAGCGGGTTGAACGCGGTGCCCACGGCTTCGGCTGCCAACATCAGAACCCCATCCGTGTGACGAAGTAACCCAACACCAGTGCGGCGCCCACCGCCATGCCCAACGCGTAGCCGCGCACCTGGCCGGATTGGAGCCGTCGGATGGCATCACCGGAGCGGGATGCCAGCCAGCCCGCGCCGTTGACCGCGCCGTCGATCACGTTGCGGTCGAACCAAGCCATCGCGTCGAACGCCTTGCGTCCCGGCCCGCCGGCGAACCGGGCGTAGCTCTCGTCGATGTACCAGGCGTGCGCGAACACGTCCTTCTCCACCACATCCGGCTCGACCCGCCGCCGCACGTAGACGCCCAGCCCCGCCAGGATCCCCACCACCGCGACGGCGATCGCGATCACCACCAGCGCCCACAGCGTGGCGCCGTGGGGATGGTGGAACTCGGCCGCCAGCACCGGCTCCAACCAGTGCTCCAGGAACTTGGTGCCGGAGGTGAACGGCAGGTTCATCACGCCGCCCACCAGCGCCAGCGCCGCGAGCGCGACCAGCGGCACCGTCATGATCCACGGCGACTCGGTGGGCTCGAAGCCGGGCGTCAGACCGTGGTGGGCGTGATCGTCGTGGGCATCGTCGTGGTGAGCAGCCTCGGCATCTTCGTGGGCGTCGCCACCGGCGTCGAGGCTGCGCCACTTCTCCTCACCGAAGAAGGTCATGACCACCTGGCGGGTCATGTAGAACGCAGTGAGCAGCGCCGCGACGAGGCCCACCACCCACAGGCCGTAGAACGCACCACCACGGGCGAACGCGCCGGAAAGGATCTCGTCTTTCGACCAGAAGCCCGAGAACGGCGGCACCCCGGCGATGGCCAACCACCCCACGATGAAGGTGGCCGCGGTGATCGGCATGTAGCGGCGCAGGTTCCCGTAGTGGCGCATGTCCTGGTCATGCGCCATATTCGCGATCACCGAGCCGGAACCCAGGAACAGCAGCGCCTTGAAGAACGCGTGGGTGACCATGTGGAAGATGGCCGCCACGTGGTTGCCGGTGCCCACCGCGATGAACAGGAACCCGAGCTGAGACACCGTGGAGTACGCCAGCACCTTCTTGATGTCGTTCTGGCTGACCGCGATCGTTGCCGCCACCAGGGCCGTGGCACCGCCCACCCAGGCGATCACGTCGTTGGCCCACGTGGCCGACTCCAACAGCGGGTTCAGCCGCACCAGCAGGTACACGCCGGAGGTGACCATCGTGGCCGCGTGGATGAGCGCGGACACAGGGGTGGGGCCCGCCATCGCGTCGGGCAGCCACACGAACAGCGGCAACTGCGCCGACTTGCCGGTGGCCGCCACCAGGAACAGCACCACCAGCATGTTCGCCGTGACGCCCACGATGGGGCTCGCACCAGCCTGGGTGGCGACGATGTCGGAGTAGTTGACCGAACCGACCACCGTCCAGGTGAGGAACATGGCGACCATGTAGCCCCAGTCGCCGATGCGGTTCGTCACGAACGCCTTCTTGCCCGCCGACGCGTTCGACTCGTCGGTGTGCCAGAACGAGATGAGGAAGTACGAGCACGCCCCCACCCCCTCCCAGCCGAGGAACGTGACCAGCAGGTTGTCGCCCAACACCAGCATCAACATCGACAGGACGAACAGGTTCAGGTAGAGGAAGAACTTCGAGAAGTTCTCGTCGCCGCGCATGTAGCCGATGGCGTACAGGTGGATCAGCGCGCCCACGCCACAGATGAACAGGCACATGGTGACGCTCAACGGGTCCGCCAGGAACCCCATGCCGACCTCGAAATTGCCCGCCGGCACCCACGTGAACAGCGTCTGGGTGAGCCGCCGCGACTCGTGGTCCTTCGACAGCAGATCGACGAACACGGCGGCCGTGACCAGGAACGACCCGCCCACCGTCGAGGTGGCCAGCCAGCCGGCGATCGGATCGCCCAGCCGGCGGCCCAGCACGACGAGCGTGAGGAAACCGGCCAGCGGCAGAGCGGGGATCAACCACAACAAGTCCGACATCGATCAGCCCTTCAACAGACTCATGTCGTCGGCGGATGCGCCCCGGCGGCGGCGCACGATGGCCACGATGATCCCCAGCCCCACCACCACCTCGGCCGCGGCGACCACCAACACGAAGAACACCGACACCTGGCCGCCCACGTCGTTGAGCGACCGCGAGAAGCTCACGAAGGTGAGGTTCACCGCGTTGAGCATGAGCTCGAGGCACATGAACATCACCAGCGGGTTCTTGCGCAACAACACGCCCGCCGCCCCCAGCCCGAACAGCGCGGCCGCCACCACCAGATAGGCGCTCTGGCTCACGACGCCACCTCCGTGGGCTCGTCGCCGGCGTCCTGCGGCTCGTCGATGGTGAACTCGTCCTCGCCGTCGACCTCGTCGACGGGGAACTCGTCCCAGTCGATGGCGGAGACCGTGGGCCTCCGGGAGAGGACCACCGCTCCGACCACCGCCACGGTCAACAACACACCGGTGATCTCGAAGGCCCACACGTAGTCGGTGAACAACGACCGGCCTATGACCATCACGTCGTTGTCGGCGTCGAGCCGCGCCGTGGCCGAGGGGGCACCGGTGAGCTCGGTGGTGGTGGCCAACATCCCCACACAGGCCAACACCGTGATCGCCACCGCGGCGAGCACTGCGAGGGGACGACGCCACAACGCCCGTTCCCGGCCCCAGAGGACCTCGAAGCGGTCGACACCCAACAACATGATGACGAACACGAACAGGACGACGATGGCGCCCGCGTAGACGATCACCTGGATGGCCGCGAGGAAGTACGCCTCCTGCAACACGAACATCAACGCCACGCCGAAGAGGGTGGCGACCAGCGACAGGGCGCTGTGCACCGGGTTCTCCGAGCCGATCACCCCGAGCGCGCCGCCCAGGATGATCATCGCGGCGACGGCCCACACCACACGCTCCACGATCACAGCAGCCAACATCAGTGGTGACCTCCCCCGCCGTGGGAGTCGTGGCCGTCGTGGCCGTCGTGGCCCTGGCCGGCGTGCGCTGCGGCCTCGGCCTCGGTCCGCTCCAGGGGCTGGCCGCCCTCGGGCGCCCGCACCCCGTAGCCCAACTCGCCCGCCCACGCCACGATCCCCTCGAAGGAGTCGTCGCCCGCGGGCGCAGTGGCCCGCATCCACGCCGAGGTGTGCTCGTCGTCGCCGGGACGCCAGTCCTCCCACGGAAGCTGCTGCGGGCGGCCGTCGTCGCCGACGACCAGCTCCGTCTTCGTGTAGATGGCGTCGGCGCGGTTGGTGAAGGAGAACTCGAAGAGCTTCGACTCGGTGATGGCCTCGGTGGGGCACGCCTCCACACACAGGTCGCAGTGGATGCAGCGCAGGTAGTTGATCTCGTATACGAACCCGAACCGCTCCCCCGGCGAGGTGGGGTCGTCGGGGTCGTTGTCCGCGCCGCGCACGTGGATGCAGCGCGCCGGGCACACAGCCGCGCACAGCTCGCAGCCGATGCACTTCTCCATGCCGTCCTCGTAGCGGTTGAGGACGTGACGGCCGTGCATGCGCTGGGGCTTGGGGCGCTTCTGGTCGGACGCCCCGCCCTGCCCCGCGCGGTACTCCTTTGTGACGACCCGACCCGAGGGGGTGTCGTGACGGAAGAACTTGCGGATGGTGACCGCGAAACCGCCGAGGTAGCCCATCAGAGCGTCACCCCCGCCTCGGCCTCCGCCGCGCGGCGCGCGTGGGAGGTCCGGACCGCCTTGCGCAACAACAACCCGCCCCCGGCCAACCCCGCGATCAGCGCGGCCCCGGTGGCAAAGGGGTTCCAGTCGCTGTCGGCCGCCACCCGCAACGCCACCAACAGCAGGAACCAACCCAGCGCCAGGGGGATCAGCAGCTTCCAGCCGAGATCCATCAACTGGTCGTAACGCAGCCGGGGCAGGGTTGCCCGGAACGACACGAAGAGGAACAGGAACACCAACAGCTTGCCCAGGAACCAGGCCGTGGGCAGGATCGCCCGCAACCAGGCCGGCCCGAAGGACGGGCCGCTGGGGCCGCCGAAGAACAGGGTGACGATGATGGCCGACATGGTCACCACGTTCATGAACTCCGACAGGAAGAACAGGGCGAAGCGGATGGAGGAGTACTCGGTGTGGAACCCGCCCACCAGTTCCTGTTCCGCCTCGACGAGGTCGAAGGGCGGCCGGTTCATCTCGGCTGTGATCGCGATGAGGAACACCACGAACGGCACGAACAGCGTCGTCCACAGGTTCCAGTTCCAGCCGGCCTGGTGATCGACGATGGCGTTGGTCGACAGTGACCCGGTGCGCAACAGCACCGCCAACACGGCCAGGCCGATGGCCGCCTCGTAGGAGATCATCTGCGCGGTGGCCCGCACCGAACCCAGAAGCGGGTACTTCGAGCCCGACGACCAGCCGGCCAACAGGATGCCGTACACGGCGACGGAGCTCATGGCCAACACCAACAGGATTCCGATGTGGGGGTCGGCCACCTGCAACAGGGTCACCTTCTGGAAGCCCGGCAGGGTGATCTCACCGGCGTTCTTGCCGTCGAAGCGGCCGCCGAGGGGGATGACGGTGAAGGTGATGAACGCGGGGACGAGAGACAGGTACGGCGCCAGGCGGAACACGAGGGGGTCTGCCCGGTTGGGCATCAGGTCTTCCTTGAAGAAGAACTTCACACCGTCGGCGAGGGTCTGGAAGATGCCGAAGGGACCCGCCAGGTTCGGGCCGATGCGGTTCGTCATGTCGGCATGCACCTTGCGTTCGAACCACACCATGGCCATCACGGCCAACAGCAGCACCACGAACGCCAACACCACCTTGATGACCACGATGGTCACCTCGGGCCACCAGCCGACGTCGCCGGAGAGGAGCGGATCGAGCGCCAGGATCACGAGCCCGCCTCCACTCGAACCTCGGTGACCGCCGCGGCGGCGTCGATGATGGCCGTGGGGCCCGACGCGGACCCGTCGAGGTACATGGCGGCGATCCCCTCGGGAACCCCCGGGTCGGGCGCCGCGTCGCACACGAAGGAACGGTCGTTGGAGACGACCCGCACCCGGCCACCGTCGGGCAGGCCCAGGCGGGCCGCCTCGGCCGGGGCGAGGCGCAGCACCGAAGGTTTCGCCAGGGGCGCCGAGGACGGGCAGTGGGCCAACACCGTGCCCGTCCCGTAGAGGCTGCGGCCCGCCACGAGACGCAGCGAGTACGAGTCGACCGCGGGGACGTGGGTGGGCTCGGGCGCCTCGTAGGTGAGAGGCATCGCACCCACCACGATGCCGTCGGGGGCCGCGTCGAGCGCGGCGGAGGTGACGGCCGCGTGGGACGGTGCCACCCGTGCGATCTCGGCGGTCAGATCGGCCGGCGACAACTCGGGGAACTCCGTGCCGAGCCGTTCGGCGATCTCGTTAGCGATCGACCAGTCGGCCCGAGCGGTTCCCGGCGGGGTGACCTTCGCCTCGAGGGCCGTGACCCGGCCTTCGAGGTTGGTGGTGGTTCCGCTCACCTCGGCGAAGCCCGCGGCGGCCAACACCACGTCGGCGTGACGGTTCGAGTCGTTGCCGAAGGTGTCGAGCGAGATGACGGTGCGCGCGGTGGTGAGAGCCCGCTCGGCGAGGGCGCGGTCGGGGAAGTCGGCGAGGGGATCTGCGCCCAACAGCACCAAGGTGTCGATGTGACCGTCGGCCGCAGCCTGGAGGATTCCGGTGGCGTCGAGGCCCCCCTCCGCCGGCAGCTTCGGCCAGCCCAGCGAAGCGTTGCCCGCCGAGAGCTTTTGGCGGCCCGGCAACAGCGCGGGCGACAGGCCCATGTCGATGGCGCCCGCCACGTTGGCCCGGCGTAGTGCGGGAAGGAACGTGACCTCCCGACCCGAGCCGACCAGCACCATGGCCGCGTCGACGATGGTCGCTGCGGACTCGGCAACCGACGCGCGGCCCAACACCACACGAATCGGTCCGTCGCCGAGCTCGCCGCCGGCCAACAGTCCCGCGACCGCGGCCGCCGCGGCGCCCGGCACGTAGCGCAACGACCGGGTGGCGTACCTCGTCAACCCGGTGTCGGCGGGGGCCAGCTCGAAGAGCCGGGCACGGTCCTCCAGCACTGCGTGCTTGAGGCGCAGGAACAGGACCGGCAGCTCTTCCTTCGGGTCGGGCCCCAGGTAGAGGATGGTTCCGCCCGGCTCACAGGTCTGGTCGATGGTGGCGGCGGGAAGGCTGAGGAGAAGCTCCGCGGGCAGCCCGTCGCCCAGCTGTGCGTCGACGTTGTCGGTGCCGATCACGCCTTTGGTCAGCCGGGCCCACGCGAACGCCGCCTCGTTGGTGAGCCGCGCGCCTCCCAACACCGCGATGCGTGACGGATCACCCCGCAACGCAGCGGCCGCCGCGTCGAGCGCGTCGGACCAGCGGGCGGCGACGAGAACGTCGCCCTTGCGCACCTGCGGCTCGGTCAGGCGCCGGTTGCCACCAACCGCCTCGAAGGAGAACCGCCCCTTGTCGCACACCCAGCCCCAGTTCACCGGAGGACTGTCGACGCCCATGTAGCGCAACACCTCGTTGCGAGACGACTGCACCGCGATGCGGCAACCCACCGAACAGCCAGTGCAGGTGGACTCGACCTCGCTCAGGTCCCATGGGCGGGCCTTGAAACGGTACGGCTTCGCGGTGAGCGCGCCCACCGGGCAGATCTGCACGGTGTTGCCCGAGAAGTAGGAGGCGAAGGGATCGTCTGGGAACGTGTTGACCTGCGTGGCGGCGCCGCGGTCCATGAAGTGGATCAACGGATCGCCGGCCACCTCCTTCGCGAAGCGGGTGCAGCGGTCACACAGGATGCAACGCTCGCGGTCGAGATAGACCGTCTCGGAGATGGCGACGGGCTTCGCATAGTGGCGCTTCTCCTCCAGCCAGCGCGACTCGCCGGGACCGTAGGCCATCGTGTGGTCCTGAAGCGGGCACTCGCCACCCTTGTCGCACACCGGGCAGTCGAGCGGGTGGTTCAGCAACAGATACTCGAGCACCCCCTCCTGCACCTTCTTCACCAGGTCGGAGTCGGTGACCACCACCATGTCGGGGCTGCATTCGAGCATGCAGCTCGGTTGCAGAGACGGGCCGCGGCCCGCGTCGACCTCGACGAGGCACATGCGGCACATGCCCACCGGGTTCATCCGCGAGTGGTAACAGAACCGGGGTATGTAGGTGCCGGCCCGTTCGGCCGCGTCGATCAGCAGGTCGCCCCTCTGCACCTGAACCGGCGTGCCGTCGAGGGTGATCGTTACCGGGTCGGTGACTTCGATGGGAGGCGGCTTCTCAGCCATGGGCCGCCTCCAGCGGGATCGAGTTGCCCCTGGTGATGCGGGCCTCGAACTCGGGACGGAACCGGCGCAGGGCGGAGGTGATGGGTGCCACCGACGACGGCCCCAACGGGCAGATGGTGGTCTGCTTCGGCGGGAACGGCACCGCAGCGAGACCTTCGGCCTCCCACGCGGCCACCGGGTACGGCCCCGGAGAGATGTTGTCGGCAACGTCCAACAACGCGTCGACGTCGGAAGGGCGGCCGTGGCCGTCGTAGATGCGCTGGAGGATCTTCTCCTCCCACGAGGTGCCCTCGCGACACGGCGTGCACTTGCCACACGATTCGCGCGCGAAGAAACGCACCAGGCGCAGGCACGCCTTGACCATGTCGGTGGTCTCGTCCATCACCACGATCGCGCCCGAGCCCAGCATCGACCCCGCCGCGCCCACGGGACGGCCTTCGAGTGCCATGTCGAGTTGTTCGGGGAAGAACCACGGCGCGGAACCGCCACCGGGGATGAACGCCTTCAGCTCGTTGTCGTCACGGATGCCCCCGCCGTAGCGATCGTCGTAGAACAGGTCACGGTAGGTGGTGACGCCCTGGGGGATCTCGAAGACCCCCGGCTTCTTCACGTGGCCCGACACCGCCACGAGACGGGTGCCGGGCGAGGTGTCGGAGCCGATCTCCTTGTAGGCGTCGGATCCGTTGCAGAGGATCCACGGCAGGTTCGACAGGGTCTCGACGTTGTTGACGATGGTGGGCTTCATGTAGAGGCCCTTGGCCGCGGGGAAGAACGGCGGCTTGAGGCGGGGCATGCCCCGGTTGCCCTCGAGGCTCTCGATGAGGGCGGTCTCCTCGCCCACGATGTATGCGCCCGCACCCCAGTGCAAGACGATGTCGACGGAGAAGTCGGTGCCACAGATGTTGCGGCCCACCAGGTTCGCTGCGTACGCCTCGTTGAGCGCCGCGGCGATGCGCTCCTGGGCATGGGCCATCTCGCCACGCACGTAGAGGAACACCTGTGCCGCGCCGATGGCGTAGGCGGCGATGAGGCAACCCTCGATGAGCTGGTGGGGGTCGCGCTCCATGAGGACGCGGTCCTTGTAGGTGCCGGGTTCGGACTCGTCGCCGTTGACCACGATGTAGCGGGGCCACACCCCCGGAGGGCAGAACCCCCACTTCACCCCGGCGGGGAACCCGGCGCCGCCGCGGCCCAACAGGGTGGCCTCCTTCACCACATCGGCCACTTCCCGAGGGGAGGTGGCGAGCGCGGCACGCAGGCCTGCGTAGCCCTCGTAGCCACCCGACGCTCGGTAGCCGTCGAGGGTGTGGGCGTCGGGGACGTCCCAGCGCGAGCTGACGATCCTGGGCACGTCGCTCATGGTGTTTTCGACCCCTGCTCGGAGCGGGTGATCCACACGGGCTCGGACTGCTGCTCGGGGGCGGTGATGTTCGCGATCTGATCGCCGCGCAACTCCTGGCGAACCTTTCCCAAGGTGCCATGCGGCGGGATGTCGTCGCGCCGGCCGGCACGCAGGTCTGCGATGAGCCGGTCGAAGTCCTCGGTGGTGACCTTGTGCTGGTAGCGGTAGTTCACCTGGCACGCGGGGGCCTCGGTGCACGCCGCGATGCACTCCACGTCTTCGATGGTGAACATGCCGTCGTCGGTGGTGCCACCCGCGCCGATTCCCAGGGTCGCCTCGGCGTGTGCCAACAGGTCTTCGCCGCCCATGAGCTGGCAGGAGATGTTCGTGCAGATGTTGATGACGTAACGGCCAACCGGCTCGCGCTTGAACATCTCGTAGAAGCTCGCGGTGCCCAACACCTCGGCCGGCGTGACGCCGATCAGCTCGGCGATGTGGGCCATGGCCTCGTCGGTGAGGTGCCCGTCCTGCTCCTGGGCCAGGTGGCACAGCGGGATGGTGGCCGACTTCGGCCGCGGGTAGCGGGCGATGACGTCGCGAGCCAGCGCTTCGTTCTCGGGTGTCAAACGTGCCACTACCTGTCCACCTCGCCCATGATCGGGTCGACCGACGA
>JADLFH010000020.1 GCA_020845705.1 Microthrixaceae bacterium
ACCAAGGGACAACTGCCCCGCACGCGCGTCGGCCAACAGTGACGGCAGTTCGTCCACACGGGCGGCGACGGACACGAGACGTTCCGCGTCCCGGGGAGCGAACTTGGTGCGCATCGAAACGAAATGAGCGAACGAACGCCAGCCGCCGCCCTGCCAGCCCCCGACATCGTCGAACTCGGCCAAAGCACCGACCAGCTCGGCTTCCAGCGAGTGGATCTGCGCGGACAACAACCCGATCCGCTCGTCCAACTCGCATCGACGCTCAGCCACGTCACGCGACCCCACAGCCATGAACCCGCCGTCCATGCGATTCATGGTAGCGAACAGATGTATAGGATGGCAACATAAAGTATGAAGTAAACAAATAGATGTTCGAGCCACAGATCTTCGTCAGCATCTGTTCGGACTCCACGGGGCACCGATCCGAAAGCACCGACACCACCGATGGGGTGGAATAGCTGGAACCAGGTCCGCTGTCACGACCTCACCGAGGACATCGTCAAACGGGCCGACGACGCCATCGCGCGACTCGGCCTCGACAAGGTCGGATACGAGTACGTGGTAGTCGACGGCAAGCTGAGCGCCGACGAGGTCCGCTCTCACGTTGGCATGTGGGCGATGCTCGCCGCGCCGCTGATGATCGGTACCGACATGGACCGCCTCGCACCCAAGGTGCTCGAAGCGATCTCGAACGAGGAGATCATCGCCATCGACCAGGACCCCCTCGGCAAGCAGGCGCGGCGTATCAAGGTGGGGGAGGGCCGCTTCTGGGACCGCACCGAGGTCTGGGCGCGACCGATCGAGGGCGGCGACTACGCGGTGGCGCTGCTCAACACCACCGGATCACACGTCGAGATCGTGACGACGCTCGAAGATGTGGGGGCCGGGTCATCGAGGAGGTCACCACCGGACCCATGTGCCCAGACGCGACCGATCCGACAACTGGGCAAAGGGCAGACCACCCATCGCGGCGAAACGTGGGGATCGGATTGCGAGGGAGCGGGCTCAACCCGACTTCGAGTCGAAAGAGGCGAACCGTTCGCTGATTCCCGTGACGAGGAACACACGGTCATTGCAGCGCATGTCACGGAGCCGGGCCGGTGGAACCGTGACGATGCCACGGTCACAAGTTGTGACCGTCACAAGGAGGAAGTGCAATGAACCGTCGGTCGATCAAGATCCGAGCCGCAGTCGTAACTGGTGCAGCCATGCTGCTCGGCACCGTCGGAGTCGTGTCCGGACCCGCGAGCGCCCAGAACGTTCAACTGCCGACCCTGGACTCCCCAGTGAGGATCCGGAACCGAGTCGGCGAGGATGCGATCCGGGCCTTGGGTAGTCGGCTCGATGGCGTGGCCGACAGACTCAGCCTCCGTGGCGACCAGCTGGCGGAGGTGGTGCGCCGAGATCGGACCCTGTCGGTCGATGCCAGCTCCGAACTGGTGGTGCACGATGAAGCCGCTGATCATGCGCTCTCGGCTGCTTCGGCCGCCGACTGGCCGACGACTCCGGTGTTCCCCGATATCAAGACCTTCTCGCTCCACAGCAAGTCGAGCAACGTGAAGCGGACGATATATCTCGACTTCAACGGCCACACGATGACCGGCACAACCTGGAACACCGCGGAGAACAGGAACTCGATCACGTTGGCACCCTTCGACCTCGACGGCAAGCCATCGACGTTCACTCGCTCCGAGCTGGCGGTGATCCAGAACGTGTACCTCAGCGTTCGTGAGGACTTCGGCGTATTCGATGTGGATGTGACCACGGCGGACCCTGGAACTGCCGCCCTCGCCAAGTCCAGCGCGGGGGACGACACCTATGGGATCCGGATCGTGGTCACACCGACTGACTTCCAGGACTGCGACTGCGGAGGGGCTGCGTATCCGGGCAGTTTCGGCAGTTCGACGGGGACACCGGGGTATGTTCTTCAAGGAACCGCGAAGACCATCGCCGAGGCGGTGAGCCATGAGGCCGGCCACACCCTGGGCCTCAGCCACGACGGCGTGACGACGAAAGACGCCGCCTGCGCGGCGGACTCCAAGAAGTGCAGCTACTACCGGGGTCACGGTGACTGGGCGCCGATCATGGGTGTCGGCTACTACGAGCGCATCACCCAATGGAGCAAGGGTGAGTATGCGAACGCCAACAACACCCAGGACGACATTGCGATCATCAAGAAGCTGATTCCCTACGTAGTCGACTGGGGTGGAACGATGGCCACAGCCCGGAACTACCCACTCGGCACGAAGGTGTACGCGGATCCGATCAACTGGGCCGGCGACGTCGATGCCTACTCCTTCACCGTCTCGGCGACCCGCAGCGTCACCGTGAAGGTTGACAACTGGTACGGCGACACGGTCGACACGAACCTCAATGCGAGGATCCGACTCCTCAACTCCAGTGGTTCCGTCATCGCCACGGCGTCGCCGACGGCGACCACCAGCGCCGCTCTCACGCTGTCGCTCGCGAAGGGCAAGTACTACGTCTACGTCGATGGCGTCGGCGACGGCATCCCGTCGACGACTGGTTACAGCACCTACGGCTCCATCGGCCGCTACAACGTCAGCTTCGTCTGACTCGAGGCGATCAACCGTCACCCTGAGGGGTGGGGCCAGGGCCCCACCCCTCAGGCGCGTCTCGTCGGACTTGCTCGCGGATCGGCCCACCACCGCCGAAGGTCCATCGCTTTGACCCCAACGAGCAGACAGGGCCAGGCCCGGCGGGGCTCACCGCCCGAGAGCCCGAGCGGCACGATCCGGTGGAGGCAGGCGCATCGAGGCGTCGAGACCTGCCCGCTAGGTCTGTCGGCCAGAATGGGCAAGGCGGTGAAGCGACATGCGCTGATACCGCTCCGGGCCCCTCTCGCGGTTTGGATGCTCCGACATGCTGAAAGGAAGGCACGACATGGCGACGACAGCGCCGATCGACCCGGCTTCTGCTCCCACCGCGGCAGACGTGGCCCAGACCGACTTTCTCGACCACGGCCACCCCGGCGTGCAGCGGTTCGCGCTCGATGCCACGAGCAATGCGGAGCACACCGATGCCGCGCGGGCCTCTGCGATCTTCGCGGAGGTCCGGGACCGGATCTGGTACGACCCCTACGACATCTCGATCGATCCGAACGACTACACCGCATCCGCGGTGCTCGCCGGGCGTCAACGCTGGTGTGTGCCCAAGGCGGTTCTGCTGGCTGCCGCCGCTCGGGCGGCTGGTATCCCCGCAAGGCTCGGCTTCGCGGATGTCCGCAACCACCTCCAGTCGCCCCAACTCGCGGAACGGATGGGGACCGATGTCTTCCACTGGCACGGGTATGTGCTTCTCTGGATCGACGGCCGGTGGGTGAAGGCGTCTCCGGCGTTCAACGCCGAGCTCTGCGCCCGCTTCGGCACGGCTCCGCTCCATTTCGACGGCACCCATGACGCACTGCTCCACGAGTTCACCGGTGACGGTCGACGCCACATGGAGTACCTCGTCGAGCGCGGTGTGTACGCCGACCTGCCCTTCGAGCTGATCTTCGCCGACCTCACCGATCTCTACCCCGTTGACCTCGTCGCTGCGCCCGACGACGACCCGGCGTTTCGGCCTCGTTCTCAGCAGGCTGAGCCCGAAATCCCGGCCTGAGGCTGCCGAGTAGGGGAGGGCGGGGCGGGTGGCGGGTGTTCGGATCGGGAATCGCGATGTCGCTCCGGTGTCGCCGTAGGGTTCGCGTCGTGAGGAGAGCATCGGCGCCGAGGCGAAGCCGCTTCGCGGCGGCGGTCCTGGTCGTGGCGCTTGGGCCGGCCGGATGCGTGGACTCGGAGAGGAGACCGATGTCCAGCCCGCCGCCCCCTGAGGCTTCGACGACGGAGCGGGCGAGCACCACGGAACCTGAAAGCCCCACCACGACCGAGCCGGACTCGGAGCCCGTGGTGTTGGCCTTCGCCGGGGACATCCACTTCGAGGGCGGGTTGCGGAACGTCTTGCGCTCGGACCCGGCCCGGCTCTTCGCCGGTGTCGGACTCGTCTTCGAGGATTCCGATCTGGTTGTTGCGAACCTGGAGACCGCCATCACCGAGCGTGGAACGCCTGCCGAGAAGAGCTTCACCTTCCGGGCACCCCGAGAGGCGTTGGGAGCACTGGCCGACGCGGGTGTGGATGTGATCGGCATGGCGAACAACCATGCGTTGGACTACGGGCCCGAGGGTCTCGTCGACACATTGGCCGCAGCCGATGAATCGCCGGTGCCTGTGGTCGGCATCGGAGTGGACGAGGCGGCTGCGTTGCGTCCTGCGCTAGTCGATGTGAAGGGTCGACGCATCGCGGTGCTCGCGGCCACCGACGTGATGGACGCGCACCTCGTCGCCTCATGGACGGCAGTGGGCGCCCACCCCGGTGTTGCCTCGGCCAAGCGCACCGACGAGCTGGTCGAAGCGGTTCGCTCGGCGCGCGCGGAGGCCGACACCGTTGTGGTGTTCCTCCACTGGGGTATCGAGACCGAGACCTGTCCCTCGGGCCGACAGAAGACGCTCGCCCGCCGGCTCGTGGATGCGGGCGCAGACGTTGTGGTGGGCGGACACGCGCATCGGGTTCAGGGGGCAGGCTTCATCGGAGGCGCCGCGGTCGGCTACGGCCTGGGGAACTTCGTGTTCAAAGGGGGTTCGGCCGCTGGTCGCAGCTCGGGGATTCTGCGAGTGACGGTGGACCGCCGAGAGGTGATGGGCATCGAGTGGGTCCCGGCGCGCATCGATGCCACGGGAATCCCGAAGGTGCTGATGGGCTCGGATGCGAACGCAGCGACAGACGCGTGGCTCGGGCTTCAGGGGTGCGCGGGTCTCGCCGACGTACCCACCCGAGGGGGTTGAACCGGCCGCGATCACGCCAGATCTTGGCGCTGAGTACCCGACGTCAAGCCGCGGTTGTGAGTAGCCGTTCCGCCCAGTGGATGCCCTGTTCGAGCGCCAATGGATAGACCGCGCGGGCCCGATCCGCATCGAAGAGGGTCATCGGATTGGCGCCGGCGTGCGCCGCGATGTCGCGGTTGGGGCGGATCAGGGTGATCCGTCTACACGGGTGGCGTTCGCGCCAGGCACGCAACTCTCGTAGCAACAGGAGTTCCGCGGCACGACCGACGGCACCCATCCGTGCTCCCGCCAGCGGTGCCACCACGATCACCTCCTGCGCGTCGGCCGCGGCGTCGACTGAAGTCGCCGACCACATCCCGCCGTCCACATACAGCCGCCCATCGACACGGTGCGGTGGCAGCAATCCGGGCACGGCCGATGATGCCGCAACGAGATCCGCCAGCGGATAGTGGCCACCGTCGAGAATGTGGCGACGGCGGCCACGCACATAGACGGCCGACACCGACACCAGTGGGTGGGTCGCCTCCCCGAACAGGGTGCGCGCGGCATCCGCGAGTACGCCCCGGTGGCGGCACGGAACCGCCGGGGCCTCCATTGCGGCGACATCCTCGTAGGCCAAACCGAGCGCCACCACTGAGGCCGCCCACGAGCCGGCCGATGTTCCCAACGCCGGCGCGCTCGACACGTCGATCCCGCCGGCCGCAAGACCGTGGGCGACCCCGACGCAGTAGCCGATCCCGAACACCCCACCTCCTCCGTAGACCATGGAGAGCGGATGCGGCCCGTGGGCCACCGCAGGAGTGCCGATCACGTCGACGTTGCCGGGACGGCTGTGCTTCCAGCGATGCACGGGACTTCACCTCCGGTGATCACCCCATGCGGATGGTCGGCGAAGTGCGCTTCGCTCGCAAGGACTTCGGCGGCAATTGGGGCAAGTGCCCAAGTGGCTCTGGGTAATCCCTACTGCGTGCGCAGGTGGGGTGTCACGCGAGATACAGCTTGCGAATCCGTTGGTGGACGACCCATCGGGTGTGGTCTCCGGCGAAGAGCTTCACCAGGACCCCGGGGCGAAGTTCGATGGCACTACCGTCGACGAACTCGACTGTCCCCTCACCTTCGAGGACCAGGAAGATCTCGTCGACCTCGACATCGGTGTCTGTGCCTGGACCGGCTTCCCACAGGCCCAACTCGAGCCCCCGATAGGTGGTGAGGGTCTGTGATCCCGTCGCCAACAGGTCGGGAGGATCGGTGCGTTGCACCTCCACGAAACGGAGATCGGAGGAGATCAGTCGCTCGGATGCCGCCTCGGCCATGGGGGAACCCTAGGGCCGACGGTCCAGCAGCTCCGCTGCCGCCGCGAGCATCCCGTCGCGGAAGCGCTCGGCGTCGGGGACGACATCGCGGTCGACGGTGATACCGATGCCCAACTCGCCGCAGTAGGACAGCACGCCCACGATGCAGGCGATGTTGCCTACGCCGGTCACGATCGGTTGCAGGCTCAGCAGTCGGGAACCCAGCAGGTAGAGCGGGACAGGCGATCCCGGCAGGTTCGTGACCGCGAGGTTCACGAACGGCTGGCGGGCGAGCAGCGCGGGGGCCAGGCGACGAAGCGCGGGTACCGGGATCAGGTCGACCACCGAGAACAGCGACAACATGTCCGCCGACTGCTGGGATGCCTTCCGTTCACACATGTCGGCGTGGATCCGGTCGAGCACATCGGCGGGGTCACCGAGGTCGACCGGCAGCGTTGTCACCACGAACGAGAACGCGTTGCCACCGCCCTCGTCGGCTGCGGAGTCGCCAACTGGAACCAGCACCTTTGGCGGCCGCCCACCCATGCGGTTGGCGTTCTCTGGCCCCACCAGCCGACGGAGCGCGCCACAGACGATGCTCAACACGACATCGTTGAGCGTGACTTCACGGGAATGCGCCAGCTCTCGTAGGGGCTCCATCGGCAACGACGACCAGACGAAATCGCGGTTCGCGCCGACGCGACCGGTGAGCTCCAGTCGTGGAGCGGGTCGGGGCCGGGATGTGAGCGAGGAAGCCAACGAGCGGGTGGCTCGGAGAGCCCGGTTGGGGTCGAGGATCCGGCGGGGATCCAGCATCCGGCGGGTCGTGTTGATCCCGAAGGCGAGCTGGCTGCGATACCGGGCGGCAAGACCCCCGACCACAAGGCCCAGAGCGTCCGGCTCGCGGGCGGCGCTCCACACCGGAATCGAGTCCGGCGCGCTCGGACCCTCCTCGAAATCCAAGAGGGCCACCGCGGCGCGCAACAACGACAGCCCGTCGGCGACCACGTGGTGGGTCCTGAGCACGACAGCGATGTCGTCGGTGCCATCGTCGAGCCCGTCGATCAGCCACATGTCCCACAACGGGTGGAGCGGGTCCAGCGGCCGGCCGATCAGGTCGCCGACGAAGGCCCTCAACCGATCAGGGTCACCAGGTTCGGGCAGCGTGGCGAAACACAGATGGCGGTCGAGGTCGAAGTCGGCGTCGTCGACCCATACCGGTCGAGCCAGGTCGAGGGGCACCTCTCGGATGCGCTGGCGGAACCGTGGCATCAGGTGAAGGCGGGAGGCCACGTGTGCTCGAAGGTCCCCTGTTCGCACCTCCCCGTCGGGGCCGCGCAACGGGGCGCCCTCGAAACGGCACAGGGCGCCGATCTGGAGTTGGGCGCCGCCGGCGGTCGCGCACCACAGCGTGGCGTCCTCCGGGCTGACGGGCTCGGTGGCGTTCATCGGCGGAGCCTAGGGCGAGGGCTCAGGCCGCCGCTTTCGCCATGAGGCGTTCCGCGCAGCGCTCCCCCTGCTCGATGGCCAGGGGATAGACCGCCCTGGCGCGATCCGCGTCGAAGAGGCTGAGTGGGTTGGTGCCGGCGTGAGCCGCGATGGCGCGGTTGGGGCGGATCAGGGTGATCTGCCGGTCTGGGTGGCGCTTCTTCCAGGCTCGCAGCTCTCGGGACAGCAGCAGACCTGCGCCGCGACCGATCGGACCCATGTGCGGTCCCGCCAGCGGTGCGACCACGATCACCTCCTGGGCGTCTGCCGCGGCGTCGATGGAGGTGACCGACCACATGCCGCCATCGACATAGAGCCGGCCGTCGATGCGGTGTGGTGGGAGCAACCCGGGTACGGCCGAGGACGCAGCGACCAGGTCCGCCAAGGGGTAGCGACCTCCGTCGAGGATGTGGCGGCGCCGGCTGCGCAGGTGCACCGCGGAGACCGACACGAGGGGGTGTGTCGCCTCGCCCCACAACCCGCGGGCGGCGTCGGCGAGGACTCCCGTCTGGCGGCAGGGGACCGAAGGGGCCCGCATGTCGGCCACGTCGTCATAGGTCAATCCGAGTGCGACCGCCGCGGCGGCCCAGGAACCCGCGGAGGTACCCAGCGCCGGCGCTGTCACCACTTCGATGCCCCCCAGCATCAGCCCGTGGGCTATGCCGACGCAGTAGCCGATGCCGAACACCCCACCACCGCCATAGACCATCGACAGGGGGTGGGTCCCTGCGACGAGGGCGGGTGTGCCGATGAGGTCGACGTTTCCTGGTGCGCTGTGCTCGTGGTGCACGGACCTTCACCTCCGGTGATCGATCCCTGGAATAGTCAGGTAACCGGCGATCCCGTGCAAGGATTCCCTTGGCAGGTGTGACACATACCCACGGTCTCTGGACCGTCCGGCAGGCCCGGCGAGGAGGAAGAATGAGTGCTCCGAAGGTGACCATGGTCGGTGCAGGAGGCATGTCGTTCGGCCCCGCGATGGTCAACGATGTCTGCCACACACCAGGTCTGCGCGGCGCACGGCTGGTGCTCCACGATGTCGACGAAGTCCGCCTCGACCGGGCTTACCGCTTCGCCTGCAAGCTCAACGCAGCCACAGGCGCGAACGTGGTGGTCGACCGCAGCGCCGATGCAGCGGCCGCGCTCGACGGTGCCGACTTCGTGCTGACCAGCGCCGAGTTCGGCCGTTTCGAGCACTGGCGTCAGGACTACGAGATCCCCAAGAAGCACGGCGCCCGCCACATCACCGGCGAAAACGGCGGGCCCGGTGCCGTGTTCCACTCGCTGCGCTCGATTCGCAACACGCTCGGCATCTGCGCGGACATCGAGAAGTACTCGCCCGACGCTTTCCTGATCAACCTGACCAACCCGATGAGCCGGGTGACCCTGGCCATCAACCGGGCCACGAAACTGCGCAACGTCGGTATGTGCCATGAGATGCCGCTGGGGGTGAGGCGCCTCGCCTCGAAGCTGCGGATCAACCACCGTCACGTGGAGGCCAAGGCCTCGGGCATCAACCACTTCACCTTCTTCACCGAGTTCCGCGACCGCCGCAGCGGTGAAGATCTTCTGCCCAGGATCAAGGCCATCTACGCGCGGCGGTTCTTCGACTTCCCACCGAAGGTCCAACAGTTGGTGCGTGTGGCGGACCGCACATACCTCGGCGCGATGTTCGCCGAGTTCCGATACGTGCCACTCGTCGCCCATGTGGTGCGCACCTACGGGGTTGTGCCCTGCTCGGTCGACAGCCACATCGGTGAGTACCTGCCGTTCGCCCTCGACGTGGCCGAGTGGGCTCCGGTCCCTCTCGACTTCCACGAGCCGACGATGCGCATCGCCGAGCGGGCGGCTTGTCGGGTTGCCGACACCCGGATTCCACTGCCGCTCCAGCTCGCCGGCCACTCGCCCGAGGAGGTGATCAACATCATCGACGCCATGTGGAACGACCGACCCACCACGCTCATGGCGGTGAACGTCGCCAACCAAGGGTTCCTGCCCGACGTGGCCGAGGGGGCGATCGTGGAGGTGGGTGCAACGGTGGACGCCGAGGGCATCCATCCCGACAAGATGGCACCCCTCGGCGAACCGATCGCCGGTTGGGTCGCCACCCAGGTGGCCTTGCAGGATCTGGTGGTCGATGCCGCTCTGGCGGGCGATCCCCACCTGGCGTTCCAGGCGGTTCTCCAAGACCCGTGCTCGCCACCCGATGAGGCGGCGTGTCGAGCGATGTTCGACGAGCTGCGGGCCCTCCAGGCCGACAAGCTGCCGTTCTGAACTCAGCTGCTGAGGGAAACCTGACGCCCTGGCGTGAGGGTGGCGAGGTCGTTCGCCTGGAGCAGGTCCTCCGACAGCATCCACAGCGTGTCGCCCACGATCACCGACCTCTCGATGCGGTGCTGGGTGTCGGGGTAGCAGCTCTCGATGGTGCGATCGGGCGCGATCCCCAGTTCCTCGCGGGTCTTGCCTGTGTAGAACTTCACCATCGAGTCGTCGAGCTCCGAACAGGTCATCGCAGTGGCTCCGCTCTGGCCCGGTCCGCAGAGCTGGACGAAACCACCTTGGGGCAGAGCGCCCTTGGTCGGGTCGAGCAGCTCTGCGATCTGCTCCGCGGTGAACTTCGTGCAGTTCGTGATGCCGGCCTCCATCTGGGTGATGCCGATCCGGCCACGCTCGTTCAGCGTTCGCCCTTCGGTGGAGAGGGCCACGAGTCGGCCGTAACCGGCGAAGGTGGCGTCGTAGTTCATCGTCGGTACGAAGGCGGTGGAGCTGGGCTCCCAGTAGGTGAAGGCGTGGTGATCCCACTCCACTTCGGAGTGAGCGCCCGGTTGGGACCATCGTCCGACGGCGGTGGGGGCGGCGGGGTTCGACACGTCGAAGAGCGTCGCGGCCATACCCGTGTCGCGGCCCTCGGCATCCGCGTCGCGACCGATGCCCAGGATCAGGTCGTCGGAAACGGGATGCAGGTAGCCGGAATATCCCAGGATCTTCAGCTCGCCGGCGAGCTTCGGCGCTGCTGCATCGGTGAGATCGACGACGAAGAACGGATCGGTCTGGCGGAACGTCACCACGTACGCGCGCTTGGCGATGATCCGGACGCTGTGGATCGTCTCGCCCTTGCCGAGCCCGTCGACTACGCCGACCTCGACCAGCTTCGACCCGTCGGTTGCGAGGCTCGCCAGGCGGCTGGTCGATTGCTCGTCCTCGTCGACTGACCATGGGAGGCCGGTCGTGGTGGCGATGACGAGATGGTCGTCGACCTCACCGAGGGAGAACGAGTTGCGGACCACACCCGGCACAACGCCCGAGGCCAGATAGCCGGGCGCGGCGTCGCCGATGGAGAAGCGGTGCACCGCGGTCTTCCAGTCCGACGGCTTCGGCCACGAGTCCTCGTCCTCGGCCACCTTCCGCTGGTCGAACCAGGCCTGAGCCGTCACGTAGACCGACTGCGGCGACGCGTAGACCACGTCGCCTGGAGCGAGCAGCGACGCGGTCGACGGATCGACCCGATCACCCAGCGGCATCGAGACGATCGAGGTCATCTGGACCCCGGCGAAGGTCTGGGGGATCCAGACCGAGTCGCAGTCGACGAGATCGGCACGCTTGCCGTCGCGCCACATGTGCGGCAACCACTGCTCGAGCGGCGCCTCGGCGACGATTCGCCGGTTCATCTCCGTGGCGACGTCCTCGCCGATGCGCGACTGGGGCATCACGAAGGGCAGGCCGAGCGGTGTGGAGCGGAGCACCAGGTGTGCCCGGCCGCCCACGAGGCGGGCCGCGGCGAGGTCGCCGTCGATCTCGACATCGTCGGTGACCTTCGGCGACGTCGGGTCGGACACGTCGACCATCGACACCTGCGTCCTGCTGACGCCCAGAGCGCGAAGGGGATCGGCCGAGCCATCGCCTTTCATGTCCGCGGGATCGAAGTAGCGCTGCGAGAGCACCATCACGACGCCGTCACCCAGCAGCATCGACATCGGGGACGCCTCCTCGAAGCTGACAGAGCCGAGGACCTTGCCGCCGGGTCCACCGGCGCTGACATCGACGATCACCAGGCGGTTGTCCCGCAGCACGTAGAGACGCTCGCCGTCGCTCTTGACCATGTCGGCCTCGTCCACGCCGGCTTCCTGGTTGTTGGTTCCGGAGAAGCTCTTCTCCTGGGGGGCCGCCGTGGCCGCTTGGGGGCCGCCGGCGCTCATGTCCGATGCGGCCGCCACGTCGCCTCGGGCCGCCCCCTCAGCGAGGGGCATCACGCCGTAGCCCCAGCCAAACCCGTACGGCCCGACGTGTTCGTCGCCGAGGCGGCGGAGCCGGGCCAACAGGTCGTTGCAGGAGTCGGTTCGTTGCACTGCGGACACGAGTTGGATCTTGCCGAGCTCGTAGGCAGGCTGTTGCGCGAGCGGCGGAGATCCTGTCGTGGTGGTGGCGGACCCATCATCGCCGGGACCCGAACCGCTGCACGCCGCAACCAGGCAGACTGCGGTGATCAACCCTGTCCTGAAGCGCATCGGTGACCTCGCTCTCGTCGGCTCACACCCCTTCACGCACGATTGGACGACTTGGGGCGTCGTTTGGTTCCCGGCGGCCGCCTGTCAGTCGGCGCCGACGAACCCCACGCGCACCACCGCTGCCTCCCAGACCGAGCCGTCCTCGGCGCTGAGCGTCCGGAACAGGACGGCGCCCCGGCCGCCCTTCGGCGAAGGGAACTCCAGGGCCGACTTGAACGGGCCCATCTCACCCATCTGGCCCGTCACGAAGCCTTCGGCCAGCGGCTCCATGGAGCCATCGACTCGTACGTCCACGTTCACGGTCCCCTCGAACGCGTTCGCGCGTCCCTTCAGCGTGACGGGGGAGTCGATTGCGCTGAGGGCGGAAGGTTCGGTTACCTCGATGTTGGCGGTGGCGCTGCCCAGCACCCACCACGAGTCGTCGTCGGACACCTGCCGTACGAACACCGTGGTGACGGGCCCGTCGGGGCGGGGACGGACCTCGATCTCTCCGGAGCGGGAGTCGCCCTGCATGAACTCGCCGATCACGGGGTTGGTGAACCCCACGAAGTCGAGCGCGTAGCTGCGGGCTGCGGCTACGGGGTCGTCGAAGCGTTGTGGGGAGACGGCCCATGGCCACACCGCCGTGTTGGACCCCTCGGTGGGAGGTGCCGTGGTCGGGGGGGTGGATGTGGATGGCGGTGAGGTGGTTGGAGCATCGATGGTTGAAGTGCCCTCCAGCGCCGACGTGGTGGTTGCGTCCGTTGCACCGTCATCGCTTTCGTCGCCGGTCGCCCAGATGGCGATCGCCGCGACAGCGATCACCACCAACATGCCGGCCACACCGATCCAAACGCGTCCGAAGGTGGGGGTGTCGGCGTCCGCTCCAGAATCGTCGCCGCCCCCTTCGCCCATGCTTCCGTGAGCTTTCATGACGGTCTCCTCTCAATCCAGGTCGGCTCCTGATGCGTAAGCGCCCAATACGTCACGGGCGGATACGACACCCAACAGGTCGTCGGGTTCACCCACGAAGAGATGTCGGGTCCACTTCGAGAGCATCTCGGCCGCGACCTCCTCGAGGGTGGTCGATGGGTCGACGTAGTAGACGTGTTCGACCTCGATGTCCTGCGCGGTCGTCGTGTCGGGGTTCGCCCCCTCAGCCAGCGCCGCGACGATGTCGCGTTCGGAGACCACGCCGGCCAAGGGTGCGCCGGGCTCGCCCACGCCGACGATGCCGACACCTCGTTCGGCGAGCGAGGCGCAGATCTCCCGCAACGTGGCGCTCGAAGGCACCCGTTGCACCTCGTCGCCCACCAAGTCGCTGACCGGAAGGGTCCCGGGAGAGCGATTCAGTCGCTCGTCGAAGGGGTCTTCGTAGTCGTCGGAGTTGTCGGTGTCATCGGCCATGGACGCATCATCGCCCATCCCCAAGCCCCTAGACAGGGACGATGGACCTGCATTCCGAAGTTGTCGCCTACGACCCCCTCGCGGGTCCGCTCCGCGTAATCGGCGCTCGTCGCGTCGGGGGGGCGCGCCGGCACCGAAATGCTCCATGCGCCGGCTGTCACCGGAGCGAGGCCCCTCGAGTGGGAGGTGGAGGGGCGCACCTGGGGGAACTGCTTTGGCGGGCTCGACCACGAGGAGATCGACGCTGCCACCTATGCCGAGTGGGGCGTCGACTACCTGGAGTACGACTACTGCCACGCCACGTGGGGGATGTCTTCGACACCTTCAGCCCTGTCGTGGAGAGGCGGGTGCTGGCAGACTCCGTGGATGGAACGGCTGACCGGCGCCGACGCGGCGTTTCTCTACATGGAGAACAAGATCGTGCACATGCACGTCACCGGGGTCCTGATCCTCGACCCCTCATCGGTGGCGGGCGGCTACAGCTTCGAGAAGGTGCGCGAGCACCTCATCGACCGAATCCACCTCATACCGCCGTTTCGGCGGCGCCTCATGAGTGTGCCCCTGGGTATCGACCACCCTGTGTGGGTCGAGGATCCTGACTTCGATCTCGACCACCACCTGCACCGCCACAAGCTTCGCCGCCCGGGACGGATGATCGATCTCGCGACGTTCGTCGGCGGCTACGCGACCCACAAGCTCGACCGATCGCGGCCTCTGTGGGACATGGTGGTGGTGGAAGGACTCCAGGGTGGGCGCATCGCCGTGGTCACCAAGATGCACCACGTTGCCGTCGATGGCGTGTCGGGGACCGACCTCATCGCGCACCTCGTGGACCTGTCGCCGGAGCCCGCACCGGCAGGTGGCGCCGACGAGCCCTTCGATCCTCACCGGGTGCCAGGGATCCCCAGGCTGGCTGCGGGTGCAGTCATCTCCCGCGTGCGCGATCCGCTGCGGACGGTTCGCTCCTTCCGTCGCGCGGCGGCTGCGGTTGGTCGATTGGGCCAATCGGTCTTGGGCGACGGTGACGGCGCGTCGATGGCCCGGCCGTTCGAGGCCCCAAGAACGTTCTTCAACCAGTCGCTCACCCCGAGGCGGTCGGTGGCGTTCGCCACGGCGTCGCTCGATGACTGCAAGTTCATCAAGTCGACGTTCGGCACCACGGTCAACGACGTGTTCCTGGCAGCCTGCGCGGGGGCGCTCCGCACTTACCTCCAGGACAACGGGGAACTCCCCACCCGCCCACTGGTAGCCAGCGTCCCGGTGTCGGTGCACGGCCAGACGAGTGACGCTCGGGCGACCAATCAGGTCTCGAACATGTTCGTCCGGCTTCCGACCGACATTGCCGACCCCGTCGATCGCCTCCGATCGGTGCGCAGCGAGACGCGCGACGCGAAGGCGGCCCACGGGGCGATCGGTGCCGACATGATCGGCGATGTCACCGAGTTGACACCACCGGCGATCTTCAACCTGGCCAGCCGGCTCTACAGTCGGGGTGGGCTCGCCGAGCGTCTCGCGCCGATCCACAACCTGGTGATCTCCAACGTGCCGGGACCGCCGATTCCTCTCTATGTGGGAGGTGCCCGACTGGAGGCGATCTATCCGTTCGGTCCGCTCATCGAAGGTGCCGGACTCAACATCTCGGTCCTGTCGAACATGGGGAACATGGACATCGGTGTGATCGCCTGCCCGGATGTCGCGCCGAACGTCGAGGATCTCGCCGCGGGCATCGCCGGCGGCATCTCCGAGTTGCGGAAGGCAGCAGAAGAGGAACGGGCAAGACGCACACCGGCCGAGCCTGCGGCGAGGAAGCGTTCGGCGAAGAAGCCCGCGGCGAAGAAACGGCCGGCGAGCTGATCACATCTTCTCGGTAAGCCGTCCGATCAACCCCGACCGCCCAGGTGCGAGACGCGACCACACCGAGACCAGATGCGCGTCGGGCCCCACCACGACCCGGCCCTTGTTCCGCTCGATCGCTCTGACGATGCGCTTCGCCACCGCCGAGGGCGGCCGCATCACGATCGGGGCGAGACGCGACTTGGCCAGCGGCGCCAGACGGTCGGCCTTCGATCCGCGGGCGGTGCTCATGATGTTGGTGTTGATCGCGCCGGGGAACACCGTGGTGACCCCGATCGACGCGGTTGCGAGTTCGCTGCGGAGTGCCTCGGAGAAGGATCGCACAGCGCCCTTCGTCATCGCATAGGGGGCGTTCTGGGCGAAGCCCAACAAGCCCACCATGCTCGACAGGTTGACGATGTGGGCCTCGTCGGCCTTGCGGAGGTGGGGGAGGAACGCCCGACAGCCCAAGACGACACCCCACATGTTGATGTCGACGATCCAGCGCAGATCATCGAGGGGTTCGTCCTCGAAGGGCCCAGCCGAGGTGACCCCGGCGTTGTTCACGAGTATGTGGCAGCCGCCGTGCGCTGAGACGACGACATCGGGCAGTGCCTCCATGGCATCGGCGTCGCGCACATCGACGACGTGGGTGGAAGCAGCTCGGCCCTGGGCTTCGATGAGTCGAGCCGTCTCGGCGAGCGCCTGTTCGGAGACATCGACCAGAGCCAGGTGGCAGCCTCGCTCAGCCAGTGCCTCGCTGGTAGCTCGTCCGATGCCGCTGCCTGCGCCCGTGACCACCGCCACTCGGTCAGTGAGGTTTCTCATCGCCGAATCCTCCCACGTCATCCACCAGGCGCGGGACCGGCAACATCGACGGCTCGCGCATACGCGAGGGTGGTCAAGGCGCCTGTCGAGAGGTCGGTGAGACGCACTTCCACCGACCCTTGTTCTGATGGCCCCAACCACCGACACGAGCTGCGAACCGGGCCGTCGGAGGTGGTGGCGAGGTAGCGGAGGTCGAGGTCGACCACTGCCACCGGCCCACCCAGGCTCTTCTCGACCATCTCCTCCACGGCGGCCTCCACCACCAGGGCGACCATAGCCCCTTGCATCGTTCCTGCTGGGTTGCGAACCGCGGAGGTGACATCGATCTGGACGACACCGGCTGCCGCGTCGAGCACCTCTATCCCGGCCACATCCCGCAGAGGGCCGTCGATGCGAAGGCTGGTGTCGAACAGTTCAGCCACCTCATCCAGAGGGAGGATGTGCTTGGGGGGATCGTTCGGCCGAAGAGGCACCTGGGCGAAGGCGACAGCTCCTACGGCCTGGGTACTGCCATCGGCAGCGACCACCTCCACATGACAGGTCGAGGATCGCCGTCCCTGTCGAAGAACCTGTGTGGTCGCGATCAAGCCGGGCGCTGCGACGCCGGCAAGGGAACGAACCGTCAGGTCGGTTGTGAGCAACCACCGGTCGGGATCGGAGTCCATCACGACCCCCGCGATCACATCCACGAGAAACGTCATCGCGCTGATGCGGAGAACGTCGTGGTGCAGCAGCGCAGGGAACGGCTCCAACGTGAGCTGGAACTCGCCGTTGTGCACCCGGGCACCCACGCCGAGGCGAGCAGGGATCGAGAAGTCGTCGGCTGGAAGATCGGTCATGGTGGAAGGCATCTTTGTCGAGCCAGGTCGACCCCCGACAAGAATCGAGCACCGTGTCGCGCCTGTTCCTCGCAGTCTGGCCCCCGCCCGAGATCCAGGCGGTTCTCGAAGAACTGCCGAAGCCGACGATCCCAGGGCTGCGTTGGGTGGACCCGACGAACTGGCACGTGACCCTCCGCTTCCTCGGCGAAGCGGACCCCGACGCCGTGGCCGATCGGCTTGAGCGCGCCGAGCTGCCCAAGGCGCGAGCGGCACTCGGCCCCAAAGTGGCGCAGTTGGGCCGCGGCCACCTCGTGGTGCCGGTGGGAGGACTGGAGCGACTGGCAGCATCGGTGCGCGACGCGACCGCTGGGCCGGCACGACAACCCGATGGGCGGCCCTTCACCGGACATGTGACGCTCGCTCGCTTGAAGAGCGGATCCATCGAGATCGCGGCTCTGTTCGAGGTGGCCATCGCCGCCGGCTTCGACGTCTGCGAGGTGGCGTTGGTGGAAAGCTTCCCCCTTGCCGATGGCGCGAGGTACTCCACACTGCGATCTTGGCCGACGGTGTGAGCCTTGTCGCCGCCTCGTTGTGAAAGGATGCGGAACCGACCAACTCGACCGACGGAGGATGAGCGATGGGACCGCTTCGCGGGGCCGAGCGGTTCTCAGCAGCCCGAGGCCGGGTAATCGGCCTGACGCTGCCGGGAAAAGGGGTGCAACACCGAATGACGAGGTGGTCGATGCTCGTTGTGCTCGGCGTGGTGGCGGCGCTGTCGGCCACCGGATGCAGCGGCGACACGTCGAACCGGGGGGAGAAAGCTCCTGCAACCGGCGCCTCGTCAACCGCTGCCACGGTTGCCGAGACCGGTCCATTGGAGCGCTACGCGGGCTACGTCAGTCAGAACTACGCCGATGAGTCCCACTGGTTGTGTCGACCTGACACGCCCGACGATTCCTGCCACGGCAACCTCGATGCCACCGCCATCTCCGCCGACGGAACCCTCACCGTCGAGAGGTTCAAGCCGGCCGCCGACCCTGCGGTCGACTGCTTCTACGTCTACCCGACGATCTCGAAGGATCCAACGCCGTTCAGCGACTGGTCGGCATCGGTGGACGAGGAGGGATTCGCGGCCCTGAACCAGGTCGCCCGCCTGCGTTCGACCTGTCGGGTCTTCGCCCCCATCTACCGTCAACGAACTCTCGCGGGACTCGTCGCGGCGTTCAACGGTGAGGACGGTGGTGCGCAGGGCGACCCGTTCGCGGACGTACTGGACGCTTGGAAGACCTACATGGCCACCGAGAACGGTGGGCGGGGTGTGGTGTTGGTGGGACACTCCCAGGGCAGCGGGATGCTGGGTCGACTGCTGGAGGAGGAGTTCGATCCGAACCCAGATGTCCGCGACGTGCTCGTTGGCGCGTACCTCCCCGGCCTGGGTCTACGGGTTCCCGAAGGTGAGCTGGTGGGCGGACAACTCCAGAACATCCCGGTGTGCAGCACCCGGGGCGAAGTGGGTTGCGTCTTCAGTTGGGCGACGTTCCGCGCTGCGTCGCCACCTGTCGAAGGGGCCTTGTTCGGGACAGTGCGAGGCGGAGGGGGCGACGGTGAAGCGGCTTGCGTGAACCCGGCGTCGCCCGAGGGCGACAGCGCCGGGCTGCACGCTTATCTTCCCGCCAACCCGAAGACTTCGATCCTCTCCTCGCTCGGCACTTCGGGTGGCTCCGAGGGCTGGGTCGAAGGCTCGGAGCTGGAGACGCCCTTCGTCGCCCTTCCAGGATTGCTCAGCGCCGAGTGCGTTCGTCGTGACGGCTTCCACTTCCTGTCGCTGGAGCTGCATCCCGATCCCGGCGCCCGCGCAGACGACATAACGGGCGACCTGAGCGCCGAGTGGGGACTGCACCTCGTGGACATGAGTGTGGTGATGGGCGACGTGGTCGACCGGGTGGTCGAACAGGTCGGGACCTTCACCCGTTGACAGCACGTTCGGCGACACCTCTGAGCTGCTGGTAGTCGGACCGCCCGTGCAGCACGCTCAGCTCACGTGCGGTCGACACGCGTCGCGGGTCCGGTCGGCGTTCCACCGCTGCTGTGAGCCATGACATCGCGTCGTCGTGCAGGCCACGTTGGGCCATCCCCTCCGCGATCAGGTAGAAGGCCTCGGCCTCGTCACGCCCGCGGTGCGCGGCCAGCGCCGCGGCCACCAGGTCTTCGGCCCCGCCGTGGTACACCCGGGCCTCGATCACCGCCGGTGAGGTGGAGAGCTCCGGTGGAACGAAGGCGAGAAGCTCGCCGAGCGCTGGGCGGGACACATCATCGACGACCCAGTTGCGCTTCGGGTCTCCCAGGCGCTGCAACGCCGAGGAGATCTCCTGGGGGGAGCCGCCATGATGGCGCGCCAGGTGCGCGTCCAGCCAAGGTGAAGCCCTCCACCCACGGGGGAACTCGCCGGGCTCGCCTAGGGTCCAACCGTGGCGCTCGGCGGTGCGGACCCGGCGGAGTTGCGGCTCGTTCGCGATCGAGGAGTGATCGATGCCTTGATCGCGGGCGGGGCCGGTGACCATCCGGAGCGCTTGTAGTGCCTGCCAGGCGCCGAGACCGGTGAAGATGCCGATGAACACGGTTGACGTAGCGGCGATGACAGGCACGGTCGCCAGGACCTTGCCGACCGCCAGGGGCACGGGGTCCACGAGCGCGTCGATCCGCCAGTCCAACGCCCACTGCTCGACGCCACTCGACGCTCGACCCGAGTTGGTGGCTCCCATGACCACCATCAAGATCGACGCCGCGAGAGTCCAACGCAGGAACAGCGTGGTGCCCCCGAGGCCGAGGCGCCCCCGTAGGAACGATTCGACGACGTGGCCGCCGTCGAGGGGCCATAGCGGCAGGAGGTTGAGCCCACCGAGGATCACTCCGGCCCACATGATCGCCGACTCGATGTCCGCGAAGAGGTCGGCTGCCGCTCGGTCGGCCAACGGCAACATGGTGACGCGCAACACCCACAGCGCCAGTGCCGCAGCCGAGATCTGAACCAACGGGCCGGCCAGGCTGATGAGGTTGCGCTGCCAGCGGGCGAGCTCCCGCTGGGAGGAATAGCTCGCCCACCCCACCAGGAAGTTCAAGCTGATCGAGACCTCCGCCCCGAAGCGTCGAGCCACCAGGGCGTGGCCCAACTCGTGGACCAGCACGAAGAGTCCGATGCCGACGGCTGTGTAGAGCCCGCCTCTCCCACCACCCGACAGCGAGTAGAAGATGAACAGGCCGAGGAAGAACCACGGTTCAACCGTCACGGGGATGCCGAAGATGCGAAATAGCGGCCGGGATCCCATGACGGGTCGAGCGTACCGGCGACTATGACACCCCCGGGATCGGCGCTGGGGGCGATTACGGTCCGGCCGGTGAGCCGTACTCTGCCGCCCCCACCGCAGACGTCGTTCGCCAGCGACAACGCCGCGGGTGTGTCGCCGGAGGTCATGGCGGCACTCGCGGCGGCGAACCTCGGGTCGGCCCTCGCATACGGCGACGACCACTGGACCAGACGCGCGGAGGTGGCGATCGCGGAGCTCTTCGAGGCGCCGGTGATCTCGCTCGCATGTTGGGGTGGGACGGGAGCGAACGTGGTCGGACTGGCCAGCGTGTTGCGACCGTGGCAGGCGGTGATCGCGACAAATGCTGCACACATCGTCACCGACGAGTGCGGTGCACCGGCGCGCTTCAGCGGCGCGACGGTCGCGCCTGTGCCGCATGTGAATGGAAAGCTGGAGCCTGAGGCACTGGCCGGTTATCTCGATTGGTTCGGAACCGAACACCACCCCCAGCCGGCGGTCCTGTCGGTGAGCCAGGCCACCGAACTCGGAACGATCTACACAATCGAGGAGCTCGCGGCCCTCGCTGATGCCGCGCACAGGGCGGGGATGCTCCTGCATCTCGACGGTGCGCGGATCGCGAACGCGGTGGCGTCCTCCGGATCGTCGATGCCCGAGATGGTGCGCGACACCGGGGTTGACCTGATGACCTTCGGGTTCACCAAGAACGGTGCGATGTACGGCGAGTTGGTGGTGTACTTGCGTCCGGAGCTGGCCGCCGACGCGCGATTCGTGCGGAAACAGGCATCGCAGCTCACCTCCAAGTCCCGCTTCGTCGCCGCGCAGGTTCTGGCACTGGTCGAAGGTGGGCTGTGGCTCCGCAACGCCGATCATGCGAATCGCATGGCGCGACGGCTCGCTGAAGGAGTCGGGCGTATTCAGGGCGTCGAGATAGCCCATCCTCCCGAGGCCAATGCGGTGTTCGCCAGGATCCCGCAGTGGGCGATCCCTCCGCTTCAGGAGTGGTCGTACTTCTGGGAGTGGGATTCTTCGCAGTCGCTGGTGCGGTGGATGACCAGCTTCGCGACGACCATCGCCGACGTGGACGCCTTCGTAGCGGGCGTGGCAGCGGTCATCGGCTGAGCGGGGCTCCCGTAGACGTCACAGGGGATCGGTAGGGTCCCCGCTGTGTTGCACATGACCGTCGCGGAGGACATCAGGCGCCTTGCCGCCCGCCTCATCGACGTTCTCGGTGTTCCTCCGCAGGATCCCTTCGACCCGGAGTGGATCGCGGTGCCCACCGCCGCCATGCGCCGATGGTTGGGTCTCGAGTTCGCAGGTCACCTCGGTGCATCGGGCGCTCACGCCGACGGCGTGGCCGCCAACATCCGATTCGAGTTCCCCGGTGTCCTGCCGCGCCTGGTGTACGAGGCGGGCCAGAGCGGGGAGTCCCGTGCGAGCCGCTGGCGTTCCGAGGAGCTGCCGTGGGCGGTTCTCGAAGTGCTCGTGGCCAACAGCAACGACCCTCGGCTGGCGTTGGTCGCTTCCGATGCCCATCGCGCGACTGCCTACGGGCGAGCTCGACAGATCGCAGAGCTGTTCGACCGGTACCACACCCACAGGCCGGCGATGATCCGTCGGTGGGCGTCGGGCGACGACCTCGACGCAGCCGGGGCGCGATTGGCCGCCGGACAGCAGTGGCAACCGCACCTGTGGAGAGCCGTCCGTGAACACGTCGGCGTGCCCGCACCGCCCGAGGTGATGCCGAAGTATCTAGAGGCTGTGGGCAACGGCGAGCTCGCACTCGAGCTGCCTGAGCGACTGTCGGTGTTCGGACTGTCGAACCTTCCGGGGGGTGCGGCCTACCTCGAGGTGCTCGATGCGATCGCCGCTCAGCACGACCTGCACGTCATGGTGCTCGCCCCCTCTCTCTCGGCGGGGCGATGGGCCGTGGATGCCTTCGGCAAACCGGGCAGCAACCTGCTGCGGGCTGAGGTCGACTTCGACGACCCGGATCGGAACTCGCTCGGGCGGTCCTGGGGGCAACTCAACCTCGAAACCCTCACCCTGGCCGGCGCCGCGGGATGCCGGCCAGGCCTGGCGCCTCCTCCTCCACCCGAACCGTCTTGCGGGCGGCCCAGATCACTTCTGGCATCGCTCCAGGCGGCAGTTCGTGATGATCGGCCCTTCGACGCCCTGCCGACGGAGGTCACCTCCTCAGGCGATTCGAGCGTGCAGTTCCACGCCTGTCCCGGCAGAACGAGACAGGTCGAGGTGTTGCGAGACGTGATCCTGCACCTTCTGGAGGCCGAGCCCACCCTGTCCGAGGACGACATCGTCGTCGTCTGTCCTGCCATCGAGCGTTTCGCCCCCACCATCGAGGCCGTCCTCGCTCGATCCGCCGGCGGGCACGAGCCCCTTGGGGGTGCAACGCCCAGGCTCCGCTACCGGATCACCGATCGGTCGCTTCGGTCGGTCAATCCGATCCTTTCCGCCATAGACGTGTTGCTCGACATGCCGACCGGTCGTTTCGAGGCCACAGCGGTACTCGACCTGTTGTCGCTGCCGGCGTTGCGGCACCGATTCGGTCTCGGAGAAGACGATGTCGCCCGAATCGTCGAGTGGGTCGAGAGGACCACAGTCAGATGGGGCCTGGATGCACCCTCGCGCGAACCGTTCGGGCTGCCGACGGAGGTCGACGGATTCACCTGGCAACGCGGCGTCGATCGGTTGCTGCTGGGAGCTGCGGTGCTGGCAGAGGAGGAGTCGGGAGGGGTGTCGATCGGAGGGCTACTCCCTCTGAGCGTCGAGGGTGACGAGGTCCGGATAGTCGGCCGGCTCGCGCAGATTCTCCATCAGCTCCGCGAGCTGGCGACCGAAGCGGATCGGCCTCGCCCCGTCGGGGAGTGGATGGAACTGTTCGCAGACGCCGTCGATTCCCTGTTCGCTGTGGACCCAGATGACCGGTGGCAGGTATCGGCAGCTCACCGCGTGCTGGCCGAGATCGTCGCGACAGCATCGACCGACGAGGTGCCGTCAGGCGTTCCGCTCTCCTTCGACGAGGTGCGCATGGTGCTGCGTGAACGTCTCGGCGGAACGCCCGGCCGGCCGGATCACTATCGGGGCGGCATCACATTCACCTCGCTTCGTCCCATGGGATGGCTGCCTCATCGCGTCGTGTGTCTGTTGGGGATGGACGAGGTGGCGCTCGTCAGCGGTTCATCCGATGGAGACGACCTGTTGGCTCTCGCGGCAGCCGTCGGAGATCGTGACCCCCGAGCCGAGCTGCGTCAGTCGCTGCTGTCCATGCTCCTCGCTGCGGAGGAACACCTCATCGTGATCCGCGACGGCCGAGACGTGCGGACGAACCAGGAGATCCCCGCCGCTGTAGCTGTTGCCGAACTGCGCGACGCGATCGTCGCCCTGGTTCCCGAAGCGCAGCGGGACGAGTTCGTGAGATGTGTCGAGGTTCACCACCCTCGCCAGGCCTACGATCAGCGCTGCTTCGAGCCTGGAGCGCTCGGTGCTGTGGGGCCTTGGAGCTTCGACATAGACGCACTGAAGTGCGCGCAGGCACGTGCTGGGGCCGACTCCGAACTACATCCCTTCCTCGACTCCCCGTTGCTATTGGCCGAGTCCGACGTGGTCCAACTCGACGACCTCGTCGCCGTCCTCCGCAATCCCCCGAAGGCCTTCGTCGAGCGGTCTCTCGACGCGAAGATGCCGACGAACAGCGACGCCGTCAGCTCGCTGCTTCCAGTGAACTTCACCGGACTTGCACAGTGGGAGGCTGGGGATCGACTTCTCCGCTCCCTCCTCGACGGAGCCGGCGTGGAAGAGTGGCGCGAGGGGGAGGTCCGCCGCGGGGCGTTGCCACCGGGGTGCCTCGGTGAAGCCGCGCTCGTCGAGCTCGCAAGCGAGGTGCAGGAGCTGATGCTCGCCTACGAGGCCTACTCGCCAAACGCCAACGAACAGACCCACGACCTCGAAGTCACCCTCCCCGACGGCACCCGCGTCGTGGGGGCCGTCGGTTACGCCTTGCCGCGGGGTTCCGCCACAGGCGACCGGTTCGGGGCGGGTCCCGCGAGCATCCGCTTCGTCCGTCCCAAGGATGTGGAATCCCTCGGAGGGCGGCTCGAACTGATGATGCTGGTGGCCGCGCACCCCGAAGAGCCGTGGCGGGCTTTGTCGGTGCGCCGCGGAGCCGGCTCGTCAAAGAAGCCCACGGTCAGCTGCTTCGGCCCAGCCGCCACTTTCGAGCAGGGGGCTCTTCGGCGGCAGAGGGGCGCGATCGCTGTGCTGGAGGTGGCAGTCGATGCCTACAGACGGGCACTTCGCGAGCCCATACCGCTGTTCCCCAGGCTCTCGCCGGAGTTGAACCGAGGGAGGGTCGCGTGGAAGGAGTGGCACGGCGGCGAGATGTCCAGCGGCGATCTGAACGATCCCGCAACCGTTCTGACCTACGGTGCCTTCGACTACGAGGAACTCCTGAGGCTCCCCGCCCTCAAACACGACCCAGAGGGGCCCGAGGCGTCTCGTGTGAAGCGGTACGCGAAGTGGTTCTGGGGTGCCATCGACGCATCAACCCGTGATCTCGCCACCGAAGGCGAGGCGTCGTGAGTCGGCCGTTCGACCTGCGCGGACCCCTTCCGGTGGGACGACTCGCACTCGACGCGAGCGCGGGAACCGGCAAGACCTTCGCGCTTGCCGCCCTCGCGACCCGGTTCGTGGCGGAGCTCGACTACAAGGCGTCCGACCTGCTTGTGGTCACCTTCACCAGGGCGGCCACAGCCGAGTTGCGCGAACGCATCCGGACCCGCTGGATGACTGCCGCCGCCCATCTGCTCGACGCCGGCGACGGAGCTCGCAGGCAGGACGAACGTCGCGACGAGATGGTCGAGCACTTGGCGGCAGCAGGGCCCGCCGAAAGTCTCGCCCGGGGGCGGCGCCTGCGGAGAGCCGTGGTCGAGTTCGACTCGATGACGGTCGCCACGATCCATGGTTTCGCAGCGCAGGCACTGGGTGCGCTCGGCGCCACCGGCGGAGTCGGTACCGACGCCAAGCTCATCGACGACGTCGTGGCCGCCTCCAGCGAGGTGTGTGCCGATGTGTTGGCGGCTGCGTCCACGGGCGACGTCGCGACCTACGGAGAGCTGCCGAAGTACACGACGTTGGTCCAACGCACCCGCACTGCGCTCCACTCCCCGGATCTGGTAGTGGCGCCGGGCCCCGGGGAAGCGGGCGTGAGCCTCGCCGACCGGCGCTTCGTGGAGCTCGTCGAAGCATCCGTCGCCGAGCTCGCCCGACGCCGGAGATGTGCCGGCAACCTCAGCTTCGACGATCTACTCGTCGAGCTGCGCGACGCGCTCGGTGGCCCTCGGCGCGACACGGTGCTCGACGCGCTCCGCCGTCGGTACAAGGTGGTCTTGATCGACGAGTTCCAAGACACCGACCCCATTCAATGGTCGGTGTTCGAGGCGGTCTTCGCGGATGCGTTCAGCGACACGCCTCTGGTGCTCGTGGGCGATCCGAAGCAGTCCATCTACTCGTTTCGTGGCGCGGACGTACACACCTATCTGGGTGCCGTCGAGGCCCTCGAAGAAGGCCGGCGTGTCCACCTCGCCACCAACTGGCGATCCGACCAGCGGCTCTTGACGGCGTTGGAGACCCTCTTCGGCGGAGCCACCTTCGGTGAGGGCATCGAGTTCAGCCCTGTCGTCGCACCGCCGGAACATCAGGAAACGGCCATCCGTGCGGCCGGCACCGGAATCGAGCTGCCCGCAGTGTCGATCCGCCTTGCGCTGGATCCGTCCCTTCCGCTCACCCAGAACAAGAGGGCCTTCGACGTCGGTGGTGTGGAGCGGGCGATCTACGCGGATCTTGCCCAACAGATCCAGAACCTGCTCGAGGGCGCGACCATCCCCACCAGCGGCAACCCCGGCGAGTACCGGGCCGTGCGGCCCGACGACGTAGCGGTTCTCACCAAGACGCGGAACGAGGCGGCCGAGATCCAAGGGGCGCTGCTGGCACAAGGGGTTCCAGCCGTGCTCGCGAGGGGATCCTCCGTTCTCGAGTCGCCGGCGGCCGACCACTGGCGCTTGCTCCTCGAGGCGTTGGTGCGGCCTTCAGACACCCGCCGAGCCCGCGCCTTCGCGCTGTCGTGGTTCGGTCCGTGGGACGCGACGCGGCTCCAGGCCGCCACCGACGCCGAGCTGGCTGAGATCCAATCGCAGCTCCACCGCTGGGCAGAGGCCCTGGCCACCTCGGGGGTGGCGGACTTCGTGGGGCGGGTGTGGTCGGAGAGTGGGGTCGCTCCACGCGTCCTCGCGCAACCCGGTGGGGAACGTGCGGTGACCGACCTCCAACACATCGGCGAGCTGCTCCAGCACGGCGTAGAGCTTCGTCATCCCAGCCCCGCGGCTTTGATCGAGGTGTTGGGCGTGGACCCCGTCGCAGAGGAGGAGGCGGAAACCGACGCGGACCTCGCGGCGCGGCGAGTCGAATCCGACGCGCGCGCGGTGCAGGTGATGACTATCTGGGTGTCCAAGGGGCTCCAGTTTCCGATCGTCTGCGTACCGACCCTGTGGCGCGGAGCCAGACCCGGTGCGCGCATCTACCTCGACCCGAACACCGGGAGACGAACCTTCGACGTCCTCAACGCGAACAGCCATTGGCCCGACAAGGCGTCTGCCGAGCGACGCAAGGCGCTGGTCTCCGCCGAGTCGACCGGCGAGCAGCTGCGGCTGACCTACGTGGCGCTGACCCGGGCTCGACACCACACCATCATGTGGTGGACACGCGTCTCGAACAACGACTCGAGCCCGGTGTCGCGGCTGCTGTTCGCCCGGCGCCCGGACGGCACCATCTGCCCCGACGCCTGGCACGAGCCAAGGGTGAAGGTTCCCGAGGGACTACAGGGCGCACTCGAGACGTTGGAGTCGGTGTCGCGTCGTGGTGGCGGGACGATCGCGGTCGAGGCTGTCGGCCCGAGCGTCGCTCGGCCCCGCTGGGTCGATCCCGATCTCGCCTCCGTCCCCACAGATGTCGCCGCCGCGGAGTTGTCCCGGCTTCCCGACCGTCGAAGCCACCGCTGGTCGTTCACCGCGATCGCCGCCGGGCTCGATCACGGGTTGGGAGGAACCGATCCCACCGATCCCACCGATCCCTCCGAGGGCGACGCCGGCGCGTCCGACGAGTCGCTCCGGTCGCTCGGGTTCGTACCCGAGGGCGAAGCCTCACAACCGCATGATGTGGCCGGGTTCGGCGCTCTTCCCGCCGGTGCCGAGTTCGGCTCACTGGTCCACGCAGTCCTCGAACAGCTCGACTTCACCGAAGGCGATGTCGCAGCCGTAGTTGGGAAACTCGCACGGTCTCTGCTGGGTCGCCACCCCGGCGCACTGAAGTTCTCCGAAGCGGATCGCCTTGGCGAAGCCGTCTCGGAGATGCTCGACACACCGTTGGGCGCTGCGTTCGAGGGTTTCCGTCTTCGTGATCTCCAACGGCGTGACCGTCTCGACGAGATGGCGTTCGATCTGCGTCTCGGCGACGGTGGGGCGGCCCCGAAGTTGGTCGAGGTTGCAGAGGTGGTGTCGGCGCACCTTCCAAGAGACGACCGGCTCCGACCCTGGGCCGAGGCGCTGGCGCGGGGCGAAGGTGGCCCTGAGCTGGCCGGACACCTGACGGGATCGGTCGACCTGGTATTTCGGCATCACGTCGATGGCGTCGCCAGGCATTTCGTCGTCGACTACAAGACCAACCGGCTCGACGGCTACCGGCACGACGAGATGGCCGCGGCGATGGCGTGGCACCACTATCCACTCCAGGCGCTGCTGTACCAGGTGGCGCTGCACCGCTATCTGCGTTGGCGTGTTCCCCACTACGACCCCGCCGTCCAGCTAGGTGGTGTCGCCTACCTGTTCGTCCGTGGCATGGTCGGCGACGAGACACCCTGCTACGGCGACGAGGTCGAAGGCGTGTTCCACTGGCGGGTGCCTGCTCGGCTCGTAGTCGAGTTGAGCGACCTGTTGGGTGGTCTGCGACCGAGGTCGGGGACCTCGCAGCTCGGCATGGAGCTCGAACCGTGAGCTCGGGTGTCCCCTCCTCCGTCGGGGCGCTAGGCCCGTTCGTGGCCGCGGGCGTGTTCGAGCCGTCAGAGGTCCATCTCGCCGAGGTCATCGACAGACTCGTCGGCGGTTGCAGCTCCGAGGTCCAGCTTGGCGTCGCCCTCGCTGCGAGGGCGACGCGGCTGGGCCATGTGTGCGCCGAGTTGGCCGAGCCGCAGGATCTGGTGGAGGGGGAGTGGCCCGGAGGACCCGAGCCCGCACTCGAAAGCACCCTGCCGGCACTCCATTGGCCCGAGCGTGGCTCGTGGGTGGCGGCGGTCGCCGCGGCGGCCGATGTGGTCGCGCGGGCTGATCTGGACGACAGGGAACCGCAGCGGCTTCCGCTGCGTCCATTGGTCTGGGACGGCCGCCACCTCTACCTCCACCGTTACTGGTGTCACCAGCGGCGGGTTGCCGATGCGCTCAGCGAACGCGCCGGCAACCCCGTCCCGGCCGGCGAACAACATTTCGACACCCACATGGCCACGGTGCTCGACGCCTTGTTCGGACCGGTCGAATCGGGCGAGGTCGACCTTCAACGCAAGGCGGCCGCCATCGCGCTCCAACGTCGCCTGGCGATCGTCGCGGGCGGGCCCGGCACCGGCAAGACCCGGACCATCGCCAGGTTGGCCGCCGCGTTGGGGCTGAGGGCGCAACATGCCGGCGTTGCACCCCCACGGGTGGCACTGGCGGCCCCCACGGGCAAGGCGGCCGCGAGGATGGGCGAGGCGATCGGTGTCGAACTCGACGCGGCGCTGGGCGAAGGTGTCATCGGTGCGTCGATCTCGGGGTGGCTGGGCGAGCTGGTCCCGTCCACGATCCACCGTCTCATCGGGGCTGCACCGGGCAGAACGGCTCGCTTCGGCCCCAAACGACACCTGCCTTACGACTGGGTCATCGTGGACGAGGTCTCCATGGTGTCGCTCCCGCTCATGAGGTACCTGCTCGACGCGATCAGTCCCTCCGCAGGCCTCGTCCTGGTCGGGGATCCAGATCAGCTCGTCAGCGTCGAAGTCGGGACGGTGATGTCCGACATAGTCGGTCCCACACGGTTCGGCTCCGAAGCCACCGGGCCACTCGAGGGGCTGGTCACGGTCCTGAGCAGGCCGCGCCGCTTCGGGGCGGCGTCGCCGGTGGCGCTTCTCGCGGAGGCAGTTCGCCGCGGCGACCTCGACGCTGTGCTCGACGCGTTCGCCGGCCACGCCGAGTTGCGGCTGATATCGCCGCTGGACGCTGCGGCGCTCGCCGAGCTCGAAGCCGAGATCGCAGACGGAGCGAGGCGGGTGGTGCAGGCTGCGGGAGGGGACCGCGGCGACGAAGGTCAGGCGGCGCTCGATGCCCTGGGAGCAGTGTCGGTGCTGGCTGCACATCGTGTCGGTCCCTCCAGCGTTGGCGACTGGATCCAACGCGTGGAGTCCTCGCTGCGGTCTCGCGGTGAGATCGACCGCGACTGGTACGTAGGTCGGCCGGTCATCGCCACCGCGAACGATCCGCTCACCGGTGTCTCCAACGGCGACATCGGTGTGGTGGTGGCAGACGGCGGTGTGGGAGGGCTCAGGTCTGTAGCGATGCGCGCGGCCGGCGGGCCACGACAGATCCCGGTGAGCCGCCTCGATCGAGTCGAAACCGCCTGGGCCACCACCATCCACAAGAGCCAGGGCTCTGAGGTGCTCCACGCGGTCGTGTCACTGCCCACCCGTCCATCTCCGGTCACAAGTCGGGAGCTGCTGTACACGGCAGTCACGCGGGCACGCGAGCGGGTCACCGTGGTCGCCGGTCCCGAAGTGCTCGCCGAGGCGGTAGCCAGGCCGGTGCAGCGGGCGTCGGGGCTCGGGGATCTGCTCTGGCACTAGCCGGGATCCCCTTGGCTGTCACACCCCCTCGATACGGTCTGTTCTCGTGGTCCGATTCATCCACACCTCCGACTGGCAGCTCGGAATGACCCGCCACTTCCTGGGTCCTGAAGCGCAGGCCCGCTTCAGCGCCGCACGGGTCGAGGCCGTGCGCGGCATCGGTCGCCTCGCAGTGTCAGAGCGGTGTGGGTTCGTCGTGGTTGCCGGCGACGTGTTCGACTCGAACCATCTCGAACGTCAGGTGGTGGTCCGCGCGCTGGAGGCCATGGCAGCCACGCCCGAGGTCACCTTCTACCTGTTGCCCGGGAACCATGATCCTCTCGACGCCGCCTCTGTGTTCCGCTCGCGGACCTTTCTCGATCATGTTGCGGAAAACGTGGTGGTCCTCGACTCGAACGAGGTCGTCCAAGCCGGAGAAGGCGTCGAGTTGATCGCGGCACCGTGGACCTCGAAGCGTCCTCTTGCAGATCCAGTGGCCAACGCCTCCCAAGGTGTGCCGGCTCCCGGTCCCGCCACGCAACGCATCCTGGTCGGACACGGCGCCGTCGATCTGTTGTCGCCCAGCACGTCGGATCCCGCGCTGATCTCGGTGAGCGCGCTCGAAGCCCAACTCGCGGAAGGGGCGCTGCACTTCGTGGCCCTCGGCGACCGACACTCCACAACCGACATCGGTGACACCGGTCGCATCTGGTACTCGGGTACCCCCGAGCCCACCGACCATCAGGAGAACGACCCGGCGAACGTACTCGTCGTCACCCTCGACGGCGCCGCAGCCGAGGTTGTTCCGCATCGTGTCGGCACATGGAGCTTCCTCCGTCTCGCCTACGACCTCACCGGCATCGAAGACGTAGAGCGTCTCGCACAGGATCTCGACTCCAGCCCCGAAAAGATGAACTCGGTAGTGCGGCTTTCCCTGGTGGGCCAGCTCAACCTGGCCGAACACGCCAACTTGCAGGCAGTCCTCGACCACCACACCGACCTGTTGGCCTCACTCCAGGTGTGGGCCCCCAGCAGCGACCTCGTTGTCCTCCCCGACGACGAGGACTTCGCCCAACTTCCGTTGGCGGGCTTCGCACGTGAGGCGCTCGCCGACCTTCGCACGGAACTCACCGATCCCGCCACGGCCGATGTCGCGCGCGACTCGCTGGGGCTGTTGTACCGGCTCGTGGGAGCGGCGTCATGAGGCTGCACCGCATCTCGTTGCGCAACTACCGGGGTGTCGAGGAATCCGATGTCCAGTTCGCCGAGACAGGTGTCACCATCGTCGAAGGGCGCAACGAAGTCGGCAAGTCCTCGCTGGCAGAGGCGCTCGACCTTCTCCTGTCGGTGCCGGATTCGTCAAAGAGCTCGCGGGTGCGCTCCATCCAACCTGTGCATCGAGATGTCGGCCCCGAGGTCGAGGTGGAGCTCAGCACCGGGCCCTACCGCCTCGTCTACTCCAAACGATGGGCGAAACGGCCCGAGACGCGCCTTGAAGTGCTCGCTCCCCGGCATCAGCAGCTCACCGGACGCGAGGCGCACGAACGCGTCGAGGAGATCCTTTCCGAGACCCTCGACGCAGAGCTGTTCGCGGCGCTTCGGCTCTCCCAAGGTGGGGAGCTGTCTGCCCCCGGCTTCGATGTCTCGTCCTTGAGCAGGGCGCTCGACGTGGCGTCAGCCGATGACCGTGCAGGGGATCGGGAGGATGCCCTGTGGGATCGGATTCGTGTCGAGCGTGACCGTTACTGGACTGCCACTGGTCAACCGCGGGGTGAGCGTAACGAGCTGGCGCGGGCGGTGGCCTCCAGCATGCAGATCGTCGAGGAGCGCCGGGCCGCAATCGAGCGCGCTGAGGCCGACGTGTCCGAGGTCGCGAGCCTCGATCGCGAGCTGGCCTCCATCGCCAAGCAGCTCGGCGATCAGCGGAGCCACGTCTCAGGCCTGGAGTTGCAGGCCAGCGGCATCGACGAGCTCCGCCACGAGCTCGACCGTCTGCTCGCACATGAGCAAGCAGCCGAAGCCGACGCTCACAGATGGAACGCCGCGGCCACGCGCCGTGCCGAACTGGTCGACGACGCCCGGCGTGCCCGCGACGGCCTTCACAAATGCGAGGCCGAGGCCCTCGGTTGCGAACCTGCCCGAGTGACGGCCGCCCGACGGCTCGACGCGGCACGGGCCGCCGCCGAGGAGTCACAACAGCAGTGGGCTGCCGCCGAGGCAGCGCACCAACTCGCTGCGGCCGACTGCGATTTCCGCCGGCGGGAGATCGAGATCGACCAGCTGACCGAACGCCGAGACCGTGTGATCGAGGCCCGGGAGCGACTGGCGACAGCCGAGGCCGGCCTTGCCCACAGTGCTGTCGACGACGAGGTCGTCGCCGAGATCGAGGCGGCGCATATCGCGGTGGTGCGTGCCGAAGCGGTCGCGGCCACCGGTGCCGCGATCGTCGAGATCGAGGCCACGGCCGCGTTCGCATTGGAGGTCGACGGCGACTCTTCAACGCTCGAGCAGGGCTCCACGTCGGAGCATCGAGTGGGCGACCGGATGGTGCTGCGGTTGGGCGATCTCGCCACGGTCCGTGTGTCAGCCGGTGAGGAGTCGCGCCTGCTAGCGGGGCGTCTCGACGACGCACGGGCCGAGCTTCAGCGTCGCTGCGAAGCGGCAGGTGTCGACGGCCTCGCGGCCGCGAGGCGGGTGGCATCGGAGCGTGTCCAAGCTGAACGTGAGAGAGCAGAGGCCCTTGCGGCGATCGACCGCGACCTAAGGGATCTCACTTTGGAGGAGCTCTCGGCGAAGGTCGACCGCTTGATCGAACGAGTGGCGGCCTACCGTGCCGCCCGTGGCGATCTCCCGCCTCTCCCAGCGGACCTCGACCGGGCCCAGGCCGAGCTAGGGACCGCAGAGCGACGCCTCGACGGCCTGGGAGCAAGCGCGGAGCGCGCCGATGCGGCACTCAGGAGTGCCGTCGAGGCGCAGCACGACGCTGCGACCGCCGACGCGAGCACGGCGATCCTGCTCGACCACGCGCGCGCCGGGGTCGAGCGCGCCGAGGCTGCCCTTCTCGCTGCGCGGGAGGAGTGCGCCGACGAGCAGTTGGATGCGCACAGGCGTGAGGCGGTCGAGCGGAAGGGAGTGGCCGCCGCCGCGGTGGTGGGTGTGCGAGCCGAACTTCAGGCGGCGGACGCGGATTCCATGGATGTGAGACTGAAGAACGCCCGCGAGGCGCTCATACGAGCGGAGGCGAGCCATGCCGAACGGACCGAGCGACGCATTGCGGTGCTCTCCCGGCTCGAGTTCGCGACCGAGCAGGGCCTCGGCCAGCTCGTAGCCGAGGCAGAAGCGGAGCTGGCTCGCCTGGAACGCGCCCACGCGCAGATAGAGACGCGGGCGCACGCAGCGCTGCACCTCCACGACACTTTTGCCGCCCGCCGAGACCAGGCCCGTGACCGTTACGCGACTCCGTTCCGTTCGCGGATCGACGAGTTGGGTCGCATCGTCTACGACGTCGGTTTCGCAGTGGAGCTCGACGACGAACTGCGAGTGGCCCGCCGGCGCCTCGGGGGCGTCACCGTGGAGTTCGACGATCTGAGCACCGGAGCCAAGGAGCAACTCGGGATCCTCTCTCGTCTGGCCTGCGCCATGATCGTCTCGGCCGACGGCGGCGCTCCCGTCATCTTCGACGACGCCTTGGGATGGACCGACGCCGAGCGACTCGAGCGAATGGGCGCCGCGATCGCGGTGGCGGCTCGCACCTGCCAGGTCATAGTGATGACCAGCACCCCGAGCCGCTATTCCACCATCGGCTCCGCGAAGGTCGTTTCCCTCACCCGCCGGGATCTGTGAGCCACGCTCGGATCCGCCCGCGAAGCTCCACGATGTTCACCTGCTTCGAGGCGCTGACCCACAACACGTCCCCGACGGCCAAACCGCAGCCCTCGGCCAGTTCACGACGGCGCTTGTCGCGCTTCGCGGGCCGCACCTTGTCGTGTTTGGTGGCCACCACTCGAAACGCGAGATCGTTGGCCTCCAGCCACTCCAAAGTGGTCACGTCGAGGGGCGTGGGCCCGACCTCGGCGTCCACCAGCACCAGCACCACCCGCAGGCCTTCGCGGCCCAACAGGTAGCCCTCGATCATCGGTGCCCACGTTGCCCTCACCTGTTTGGGGGCGTTCGCGAACCCGTAGCCCGGGAGGTCCATCAACGTCGTGCCGCCGCCCGCGTCGAAGAGGTTCAGCAGTTGCGTGCGTCCAGGGGTCTTGGACACCTTCGCGAGCTGGTTCCGGTTTGCCAAGGCGTTGATGAGCGACGACTTTCCGACGTTGGAGCGACCGACGACCGCCAGCTCCGCGTTGGTCGGAGGGAGATCGCCTACTCGCCTGGCCGACATGACGAAGCGGAGCGGGAGAGGGGGAGCAGCGGCCACTGTCACGAGTCTGCCCGCTACGGTGCCCACCGGTGTCGATCGATCCGCGAACCCCTGTCCCGGTCGGCGCCGTACACGAAACGGCTCTGCTCCCAATGGAACCTCGATCAGGCCGCCGCTCTCTTGCTGTGCAGCGCGGCCGAGGCGTCCCGTCGGGCGATTCCCAGGCGGCGCTGGGTGCCGTCGAGCTGTACTCGTGTTTCCCTGTCGCGGTGCAGCTGTTGGCCGAGGGGTTCGGGCTGAAAGGGCTGAGCACCGGCTTGAGCGGCTTCCTCCACGAAGTGGGAGCCTGTGACGCCTTAAGGGCTGGTCGGCTCAGCGAGTTGGAGACGCGGGTGGAGGGTCCACCAGATCGCAGATGTCGTGTGACGGCGCGTCGGCGAGATGCAGCTCGCGCCGCTGGCCCCGCTCGCGGAACTTGTACCACCGGCGATCCGGCCCGATTGCCAGCCACACCGAGCCGCGCATCCGCAGGCTGTCGTAGTTGAGTGACACCGAACGACGTGAGTACCCGAGCTCCACGAGCGCCTCCCGTCCCGCGGAGAGCGCTGTCTGGTCGGTGGACCAGAGATCCAGGTCGGCAACCATGGCCACCCCTGCGTCGCCTCCGAGATGCCAGGCTTCTACATGGGCGGCCATCTGCGTGGGACGCATCCCGAGTCGGATGGACAGCTCGCTGAGCTGATGACGATCGAGGCTGCTTGCCCGCCGAGCGAGATCACCCGCGATGCCGGCCGCGAGGCCGAGCGACGTGCCGTCCGCCAACGCCGAATGCGCTCGCTCCGCAGCGTCCGATGCGAGCGCGTCGATGCCCGCGCGGGTGAGGGAGGTGCCCGACGGGATCTGCACATCCCAGCTAGGGGGATGCACGGCACGAGGGGGGAGATTCGCGAGCGCCGATGCCACCTGAGGTGGAAGGGGAGCCAGTGGCCCGCCAAAGGGTTTCGCCTCCCATGCGGCCTTCGCGTCGATGCCTAGGCTTTCCGTTGGGTCCTGATGTTGGGAGGGTCCGCCACGGCGGGCGCGAACGAGTTGCAGCAGGTCGTCTCGTGCCATGCCGCGTAGGAGGAACAGCACGAAAGGATCGCGATCCAGCTCGGTTGCGATGAGATAGCAGAGGGCGGCAGCGTGCTTGCACGGTTCGGCCCAGTCGGGACAACTGCAATCGGGGCGGAGATCCCCCGCCCCTGGGAGCAACCGGACGTCGACGGCGGCCGCGTCCTCGACGACTGCCGGACTCAGCTCACCGTCGAAGAGCGCGGCGGCGTGAGCGGACTTGGAGGCGATCGCCTCGGCAACCTGGTCCCATTCAGCGGGGCCCAAAGAGCGCACCGCAACGTCGGTTCGGTAGATCCGACCTTGCCGGCCGCGAACCCGTGCCGATGCGTAACCGGGGTGCAGGTCGATGGATCCCACCTTGCCGCCCCGGGCGTAGGTGCGCCCTCGGGAGAGGCGTCCGGGATCGAGGGCAGCCGATTGCTCCAAGGCCTCCACCCACGCTCGCCCCCACCAGGTGGTACCGAAACGCGTGCGTGGGGCCACCTCAGGCTCCTCCGAGCTGGACGAGGGCGGTGAGCTCGGCGTCGTCGAGCTCGCTGATCCAGGCTTCGCCGGAGCCGATGACCGCCTCGGCGAGGGCGGCCTTCTCGGCCAGCACTTGGGCTATGCGTTCCTCCACTGTGCCCTCCGAGATCGGGCGATGGATCTGCACTGTCCGGTCCTGGCCGATTCTCCATGCGCGGTCCGATGCCTGTGACTCCACCGCGGGATTCCACCAGCGGTCGTAGTGGAGCACGTGGTTGGCGCGCGTGAGGTTCAGGCCTGTCCCGCCGGCTTTGAGGGAGATGACGAAGATCGGGAACCCGCCTGCCTGGAACCGCTCGACCATCTGCGAGCGTGCGGCGATGGAGAGGGAGCCGTGGAGGAACTCGCTTTCGAGGCCGAGCTCATCGAGCCGTGCCGTGAGGAGGTTGCCCATCTGGACGTACTGCGTGAATACCAGCGCGGCGTCGCCGGCATCGACGATGGCTTCGAGGAGCTCGTCGGTGGCGTCGAGCTTGCCCGAACGCCCGCTCAACGGACCCGGCCGGCCCAGGTAGTGGGCGGGGTGGTTGCAGATCTGTTTCAGGGCGGTGAGCATCTTGAAGACCAGCCCCCGGCGCTCGATGCCGTCGGCCGATTCGATGCGAGCGAGGCTCTCTTCGACCACAGCGCGATAGAGGCTCGCCTGCTCGCTGCTGAGGGTGACGAGGTGGTCGGTCTCGATCTTGGGCGGCAGGTCGGGTGCCACGTCCGGGTCGGACTTGCGACGGCGCAGCACGAACGGTGCGACCAGGCGGCTGAACCGCGCGAGGGTGGCGGGGTCGCCGTTTCGCTCGATCGGTATCGCGATCTCGCGTCGGAACCGCTCGACGGAACCGAGCAACCCCGGTGTGGTCCAGTCGAGCAGCGCCCAGAGCTCGGTGAGCCGGTTCTCCACCGGTGTGCCCGTGAGCGCGACGCGTGCATCGGCGGAGAGGCTCCGCAATCCCTTCGACACCGACGCGTTGGGGTTCTTGATGTGCTGCGCTTCGTCGGCGGCGATGAGCCCCCACGGGATCTCCCCGAGTGCCTCCTGGTCGCGGCGCACGATGCCATAGGTGGTGACGACCACGATGGGCCCGGCGACGCCTTCGAGGCTTCGATCAGGCCCGTGATAGCGGCGCACTTCGAGGTCGGGAGCAAAGCGTGCCAATTCGTGTTCCCAGTTCGGCACCACCGACGCGGGGCAGACCACCAACGTGGGGAACGGATCTCCGGCGTCGCGACGGGCGAGGGCCAGCGCAATGAGCTGCACGGTCTTGCCCAGGCCCATGTCGTCCGCGAGCACCCCGCCCAGGCCGAGCCCGGCCATCTCCGAGAGCCATCCGAGCCCACGGCGCTGATATGGACGGAGCTCGGTGGCCAGTGCGGCGGGAGCCTCGTGTTCATGAGGTGCGGCCGCGAGGCGGAGGCGTTCAACGAGCGCGTCGAGGCGGGGTGCTGCTTCCACCGAAAGGGTCTCGCCGTCCAGGCGCAACTCGCCGCTCAGAGCGGCGGCGATCGCGTCTCCGGTGGAGATGGAGCGCGAACGGCTCATCTTCGCCACCAGGGAGGGGTCCACCAGCACCCACTCGTCCCGCAGGCGGACGAGTGGCCGGCTGGACGCGGCGAGCGCGCTGAGCTCGGCCGGGGTCAGGGGTTCGCCGTCGAGGGTGGGCCGATAGGTGAGTTGGCACAAGGTGGTGAGGTCGAACCGCGACGGACCGTCGCCGGCTCCGGGCGGTGGTTCGACATGGGCGGTGGGTCGGATCGAGCGGGTGGCCGTGACAGGAACCAACACCTCGATTCCCGCGGAGCCGAGATGGTTCGCCAGTGGCCCGAGCAGGTCGAGGGCATGGTCGTCTCGAAGGGCGATCTCCGATGGTGTTGCCTCTTCGAGCAGTTCGGCGAAGGGCGGCCAGATCCGTGCGCCCCTTCGCAGGGCCACGAGCAGATCGGCTTCCGCGTCGGGCCCGAAGCCGCTCGCGGTGCCATCCCACAGCTCGGCTGCGTCGGCGATCTGGGCAGGGTCGAGCGCGGAACGGACCTGGAGCTGGATCCGGAACGGGTCTTCGCCACCTTCTGGGAGCAGGAGTCGCACGCCGAGCACAGCCCGATCTGCCCTCTCGGCGGGGATGAGCGCAGCGATGTCGGGTTGGGGGATCGCCTCGGATCCGGCGAATGCGTGAAAGCGGGTGAGCAGCGCGGCGCCGGCCGTGCGGGGGATGAGGTCGGCAACCGCGTCGGAGAACTCGGCTATGGCAACCGTGGGCGCCATGATGCGAGCGGGTTCGTGGCCGTGACGGACAATGCAGTGCGCCTCGGGAGGAAGCCAACCGGCCAACGCAACACGAACCGTGAGGTCTTCGCCGTCGAGAGGCCCCAAGCGCCAGGCGTCGAGGTGGCCGGATGCGCCGGGTCGGATCCGGCCACGGGCGATGAGCCCCACTGCCACCCTGGCCACCGTCGCCCAGGCGTGGACCGAGCGCGAGACCGGCGAGTCGGTGCCAACTGCGAGGAGATCGTCGAGGATCGAGGCTACGGGAACCAGGCTCGCCTCGACCTCACACTGGGCGACCCCGTCGCCACGGGGAACCACCAGGTTGACCGTGATCCGACGGGGAGTGCGCACCGGCCACAACGCGAGCGCACCCAGCCGTGGCGGATCGCCCGTCACGAAGGTGGCGTTGATGTCTGGTCCCAGCACGATCGACGAGGCTAGGGGCGCCCACTGACACTTTGTCTCCGACGGCTTGCCGGCAAGGCTCAGAGTGTCGGCGCGCGTCCAACCGCCAAGAGCTGCTTGCCCGTGTCTGCCAGCTCGGGAACCGATGCGAGGTCGCGTTCGAGCTCGATGAGTTGATCGGGATAGCCGGCGTGCGCGGCGACCCATTCGCGGCGACCCAGGGTCGTGAATGCCACGAGCAGTCCACCGACGCCCACGTCCAGCAGTCCCGCGGCGCCGAACGCCTCTTGCAGCCTGAGCGAGTCGAGCAAGTGGTGTTCCACCGCCAGGTCGTCACGAACCCAACAAGCCCGGCGTGAGCGAGCTCGCTCCATGGCCTGGCCTACGTCGCCGGCGCGGATCAGCTCTTGGACGAGCGCGACGAGGGAGTCGCACAACACCACCAGGTGGCCGCCGGGCTTCACCCAGCGCGCCATGCGGGCGATGGCGGCGTCGGGATCGTCGGTGAACTGGACAGAGCCCATCGCCATGACCATCGCCGCCTCGCCCGCGGGTAGCTCGGCATCCTCGATCCGACACCGATGGAGCGTGAACCGATCCGCCATCCATCGGGCTGAAGCGACATCCGCCATGCGTGGGCTCGGCTCGATCCCGATCACGTCATGTCCCATCGCCACCAGCCGACCTGCCAGGCGACCCGTCCCGCAGCCTGCATCGATGATGGTCGCGGGAGCGGATGGGAGCAGCGACGTGACCACCTCCCACGCCAGGTCGTCGTAGATGCGGCGGTGCGGGGCGTTGAACTCGTGGTCGTACGCGTCGGCCAACGGGTCGTAGAACTCCGCTGGATCAACGGTGCGATGCGTTGTGGTCAGGATGTCGCTCATTGGCGGGATCTCCCTCCGGTGGCACGGAGCCGCTCCAAAGAGTTGTGCATCAACGATGCGGGGCGCCAGCGGAGATTCAGGCTGTAGTTGCTGCCACAGCCGACGCACTCCTTTCGGAAGAAGCGCTCATGCTCGTCGCGGTACTCGGTGGAGTCGACGATCGTTCGGAGGCTCTGTTCGCGAACCGACATGGATGGGTCGTGTCCCCAGCACCCGCCGACCTGGCCCTGGGAGTGGATCATCAACTTCAGTTGCGACTCGGCGCAGGGCAGCGTGGCTTGCAGGCGATCCTCGAAGTGGTCGATGACGTAGCGGAGGTCTGCATGAGCCGGTAGCCACCGGCGGTCCATGCGAGCCATCGCGTTCACCTCTTCGAGGGCGGAGCGAAGCTCGTCGCGGTCCACCTGGGCTTCGCCGGTCACGAGGTCTGTGCGGAAGAGGAACGTGGTGTCGGTCGCGAGGTTCAGGTAGAGGCGCACACCCAGACGCTGTGCCAGGCGGGCAATCTCCGGCAGCACGCGGGCGTTGGAGCGCATCACGGTGAAGTTCATCCGCACCGCGAGCTTGTAGCGGTCGCGTTGCTCGATCACGCCCTGGAGGTGGCGGATAGTGGTCTCGAAGGAGCCCTCGACGCCGCGGATCTCGTCATGGGTTGCCGCATCGGGTCCGTCCACGGAGATGTTGAAGCTCCGCACTCCCGCGGCGAGGATGCGTGTGAGCATCCCGGGGTCGAGGTGGATCGCGTTGGTGTTGAGGTGGATGTCGCGGATGCCCCGGTTCGCCGCGTACGCCACCAGGCCCACTGCGTCGCGTCGGACCAGTGGTTCGCCGCCGGTGAAGTTGACCTTGAGTATTCCGAGGTCGGCGAGCTGATCGATGACGTTGCACCACTCGTCGGTACGTAGCTCCCCGCGGGTCGTGGTCGTCCAACATCCGCAACTGCGGCAGCGGAGGTTGCAGTTCTCCGTGAGGAACAGCTCCGCGACGAGCGGTCGCACGTGCAAGCGCGGTGCAACGTGTTCTTTCAGCGTGAGGAGTCCGAAGAAGCCGGCGAGTCGAGTCGTGCGTCGCGCTCGATCGAGTCCGCTCCATCGGTCGAAGCCCACAGGTGCCTCCGCAGGCAGCCTCGCTCCGGCGCGTGGCATCTCGATGGCCACCGCGGAGCCCGCTGCTGGGTTCATCGGCTCGTCAACTCGACCTTCAGTTCGTGGAGAAGGCGACTCCACGCACGGTCGAGGTCGGGCTCTGGGGGCAGGGGGCGGGTTGCCAGCAGATGCTGCTCCACATCGCGGTGGTCTGCCACCGCTGCTTCGAGCGCCAGGGTCAACTCCGCGGGGTCGCCCCAGAGCCCCACGGCGGGTGCATGTTGTTGCTCTCGACGAAGGAAGTGCACCTGATGATCGTTGCCCATCTCTCCACGAGCTGCCTCACGAGCCACGCAGATGGGCACCTTGCCCAAGCGCTGGACCAGCCGAACGGTGTTTCCGGCATGGGTGATGACGACATCGGCCTCGGCCATCATCCGCCGCAGCTCGCTGGGAACCACGGCGCGGGCCGATGCGCAGGCGAGGGGAACATCCGATGTCCCACGTTGCACGAACACGTCGTGGGTCAAGCTCAACGGTGCCACTGCGTGGAGGAGGCGGTCGAAGGGCCAGCGCCCCATGCCGACTGTGACGACGATCTTCAGGATCACATCAGTTCCCCCACCATCACCGTTCGCAGGTGGATGCCCACACGTTCGTCGTGTTGGACGGCGACCAGCGTGGCGTTGCGCGCGCAGATCCGCGCTGCGAGCCCCTGTGTGTCGATGATGTTCAGTGTCTCGACCCAAACGCGAGGTATGCGCAGCACTGCGGCCACGAGGAACCACGGGACCGCAAGGGCTGTGCCCGCGGATAGCAGGAGATCAGGTCGGCTTCGCCGGAGCGACCGCCACGCAAAGAGCGACTCGGCCAGCAGTGTGTGCGGTTTGCGCAGCGCAGGTTCGGGCCGAAAGACGACCTCCTCGCCTTGGAGCTCTTCGCATGTGTCGAGCGAGTCCACGACCACGTGACGCCTCCTCCCGCTGTAGGCGCGGGCAAGTGCCAACACGTCCAACAGCACGCCTCCCGCGCTGCTGACCACCAGCAGTCCGCCTCCTCTCGTCTCCCCAGTGGCCATCACCCGTCCTTTCGCGCCCCTTGGCGCGTTTCCGTGGCACAACCGATTCCGACCCTATGATGGCAGAGGCGCGGAGTTGACCGGCTGGGAGGCAACCGAGATGCGTGACGATGCTGTAGGAATTCCGCTGGTCACACCGGCGGGTTGGGGGGCGGGCGATGCGGAGGTGGCCCCGTTGGCGGCCGAGTTGGTGGGCATCCTCACCACCGGTCGGTATCGGGTCGGCGACGGGTTCGCGGCCGAGGCGGCTCGTCTGCTGGCGCAGGAGCTCCAGCTGCCGTCCGATTGGCGCGTCGTGACCTTTCGTTCCGGAACCGATGCGCTCGCCCGGGCTCTGGCGGGCTACGGAATCGGCGCGGGTGACCGTGTGGGTGTACCCGACCTCGCCTACCACGCGGTTGGCGGAGTGGTGTTGATGGCGGGGGCCACGCCTGTCGCCCTCGACGTGCGCGACGACGACTGGAACCTCGATCCCCGTGCCGTGGCCGAGACGGTCGAGTCGCTCGACGCCGTAATCGCGGTCGACAACTACGGCACTCCATGCGACCGGGTGACGCTAGGGGGGCTCTGCCGCCAGGCCGGGGTGCCGTTGATCCTCGACGCCTGCGAGAGCCTCGGCTCGGCACATCCCGACGGCGGCCCGGCTTCATCGGTCGACGCGGTGGCGGTCAGCTTCAGCTTCACCAAACCCGTCCATGCCGCCGGCGCAGGGGGGGCACTGGCTGTTCCCGCCGGTGTTGCGGAGAGAATCCTCGCCTCCGAGGAGCTTTTGGCGCGCCAGGTGCAGCTGCCCGAGCTGAACGCTGCGGCGCTGGTCCACTCGTGGCCGAAGTTGACCACCAACGTGTTGCGGCTTCGACAGCAGTACCGCGCGTACCGCGAGCTGCTCGAGCCCATGGGTCTGCAAGCCCAGGTGGAACATGTGCGCGGCACGCGGCTCCACGCGCCGTTCCTGTTGCCCAACTCGGTGAGTGCTGAGGCGCGCGGAGCACTTGTGGCCGGCCTCGCCCAAGCCGGGATCGAGGCACGGCCGATGTTCCCGTCACAGTCGCGGCTGTTGGGGTTGGGAGAGCCACCGCCGGTCTCGGCGCAGGTCGACCGCAGGGTGTTGTGCCTGCCCACCGGTGCGGGATTGGCTGTCACCGATGTCGCCGGCCGGGCCGCCTCGGTGATCGAGGGGTGGCTCGACGCACAAACCCCGGCGAGCTTGACCGCCTGATCAGCGCTGGGGCTCCGCGTTGTCCCTGACCCAGGTGTCTACCTCGGCCCACCTGTCATAGAGCCAGGCCACCAACTCGTCGCGGCCTTCTGGGATCTCCTCGCTGGGGATTCGCCAGAGCTCGTAGCGGATCGGATGGCCGAACGGTGCGATTCGCCACAGGTCCTTCGGACCTGCCAAGCCCTCGAAGCCCGTGTGGGCGACGATGACGACATCGGTCCCGGCGGGTCGTCTCGACAACGCCTCGATGGGACCCCCGGTGCGGGGCGGCATGGTTGCGGTGAGCTTCTCGGCTCGTTCGGCTGCGTCGGGGCTCGAGACTCGGAGCCGTTCGATGGCACGATCGCGCTTCGCCTCGGTGAAGCGCGATCCCTCGGGGAAGATGATGAACGACTCGCTCGGCAGGGTCCCCGCCGCCAGCTCGCCTACGGCCCGGATGGCCTCTTGTGTGTTTCCGCCGGAGCGGTCCACGAAGTAGTTGGGGAATCGGTGGCCGATGAGGTCGAGAGCGGGGTCCCACAACAGCTCGTCCTTGAGGACGTAGCGACAACCCAGCCCCACGTCGTCGGCGAGTTGGATCGGGATGAGAGTGTCGATCATCGAGGCGTGGCGCGACAGGACCAAGACGGGCCCGGGACCAAGGCGACTGCCTCCGACCACCTCCAATCGCATGCGCAGGAACCGGTCGAGGTTGCGCAGATTGCTACGCGCCCAAGCGACCTGCACCTGGCGGTGGGTCTCCTGAAACCATCGTGTGCGGAGGAGCAGGCCGAATCCACTCACGATCCACATGACCGCCGCGACTGTGATCGCGATGAGCTCCCACGCGAGATAGGAGTAGCCGAACGCGAACACGCGCGCCGTGGGCAGGCGTGGCCGCGCCCGTGCCACGTCGAAGACGGCGGCCGCGGGGAGCAGCACCACCGCCAAGGGAAACAGGATGATCGCCGCCAACAGGACGGAGGGCACGGTCACCATCCGCCGTCCCAGGCGCGAGTCTCGGAGTGAGCGGGCCGACATCGCGTCATTCTTGCAGCTCGGATACCGAGCGCTCTGGCTCCAGTGCTCAGCCCGACCTACCATCCCGTCGCCAGGGGCGTTGGAACAGTACGGCGGGGGGTGGTCGTGGGGTTGAGGCGACAGCAGTTCTTGACGGGTGTGGCCGTCGTCGCGGGGGGCTTCGTCATCCTGGGGGCGTCATCTCCCTCGATTGCCAGGACCGAGGCCGACCGCCCGCACACCGCTGTTGTGGCCGAGCCGGTGCAGTCGTTGCCCATGGCGCTGGCGGACCTGTTGGTGTGGACGACTGCTGTGTCGAATGCCGCCGCTCCAGCACCTACGGCACCCGCCGGGGGTGTCACCACGCCGCGAGCAACCTCCGCGCCGGCTGGACCGACGACGGCGGCACCCACGACCGCCGTGGTGGTGGGTCCGCGGCCGGGGACCCAAGCGGTGGTCACGAAACCCAGCGGCGGTGGAGCGGACCGCATCGATGAGGCGACGGCGCGGGTCCGTGCCCGCTTCGACTGGACGAAGTGGCTGCCGGGATGGCGCGTCGATCTGTTGGGCGAGCGGCGTGGTTACAAGGGAAGCACCTTTCCGGATGAACGACTGGTGCAGGTCTACGTGCGCCCCTCCATGACGGCTGATCAGATCGCCCATGTGCTCGCCCACGAGCTCGGCCACGCCGTCGATGTGACCTACTTCGACGACACCGTCCGCTCCGCGATCCAACTCGCGCGGGGGCGAAGGGCCGACGCCCAATGGTGGGTGGAGTCAGGGACGACTGACTTCGCGTCCGGGTCCGGGGACTGGGCGGAGATGTTCTCGTGGTGGGCGTCGGGGGGTCGAGGGCGCTGGCTGTCGACGGTGGGCAGGCCTCCGTCGGCGAGCGAGATGGTCTGGATCGAGGCGACAGTCCGTGCCGTGGTGGGAGCGGGCGGGAGCTGACCTTCAGCACGGGCCGGTGGGCTGGCGCCCGGCCCACTGGTAGTGGCCACTGGGGATATCGGCCAAGCCCAGCAGATATCGACCGAACGATGGTGGGTCGAACCAGCCAACCTGCGCGGGGCCCAGACCGAAGAAGCGTTCGCCGTCTGCGATGACCTCGGCGTGAAGCTCGTCCCAGGTGGCCCAGTCCGAATTCGCGGAGCTGTCTGCCGGCTGAAGCGGCTCTTCATCGGTTGGCAGGCCGAGGATGCGACGGCAGTAGTCCTCGACGCGACCTCCTGGAGCCGCCTCGCCGAGCTCGAGCTGGTCGCCCTCGGCTGTGGTCAGGGCTGACGCCACGGAGCCGTCGCGCAGGAGTGCGTAGGTCAGGCGTATCCGGAACTTGGCGTCGGGACGCTCCAGATCGCGGGCGCGACCCGTGGCGACCAACGCGACGCCGTCCCAGGACCGCGGCGCACAGAACCCGATGAGATCGTCCAGATCCTCGAAACCGCCCCCGCTCATGAGCTGCCAGCCCTGCGTCGAAGTGCGGAGCCCCACGAGCGCGGGGGCCTCCATTGCGGCGACGGCGTCGCACGCATCGGAGAGTGTTCGGATGATGGTTGGATGCGACGACATGGCGCGGCTCCTCGTGATGGTGTGTGAGGAGCGGCCGGAGTGGTCGGGCGGTCGCGACCCGAGTGGGATCAGTGTGTCACGGGGGTGTGACAGCGAAGGCGAAGCCGATCCGCTGAGGCCAGAGCGTGGGGGAGCCGGCGATCCACGAGCTGGCGTGCAAGTCGCGCGTCGCTGGCGACATAGGCGGCCACCTGATCGCCGGAAAGGGTGTGGAGCGCAGCCACATCGACCATCACCGACGGGAGCCCCACCGTGTTCGCCATCGACTTCAGCGCGCAAGACAGGCCGAGGGTGCGGCCGACATCGGCACGGTAGAGGCGATAGCCGTCGAGGTGGTCGTGTTCGTGCCATCGGCCACGCTGGGCGTGGGTGAGCCCAGGCATCGGATCACGAAGTCGGATCGAAGGATCGTCCTCGGTGTGCAGTGCCACCTCGATGCCTAGCAACGCCGCTCGACGGGCGATGAAGGGCAGGTCGAACCCCGAGCCGTTCCAGGTGACCAGCACACCGGGGGCGAGCGCGGCGAGGTGGGCGTCCAGAGCCAACAGCAGGCTCGCCTCGTCCCCATCGAAGACGACGTCTCCCGACGTGGTGGACACGGCCGCCGCGATGACCGCGGAGACCGAGGGGTCCAGCCCGCCTGCCGAGGTGTCGGTTTCGATGTCGAGTCCATAGCGCGGTGGAACCACTGGTCTGATCGTATGGCGGGGGGCTGACATGTTCGGCCAAGCCGGGGATGGGCGCCGCCACCGGCGAAGTCAAGGGTGCGGGGGTGTCCCTCCACCGTGTCCCTCCACCGTGTCCCTCCACCGTGTCCCTCCACCGAACTTGCGTACGGATCCACCCTCCGAGGACGGAAACGTACGCAAGTTCACGGGATCTGTAGGGTCCTCCGCTCCGATGAGGGATCCGCCCGGCGCCATAGGGTGCGCATGTGGGATGCGTCTTCTGCGCGATCGTCGATCGGCGGACCCATGCGTCGTCGGTATTCCGTGACGAGGTTGCCACAGCGTTCCTCGATTTCAGGCCGCTGTTTCCCGGCCATGTGCTCGTGGTGCCCAACGTGCACGTCGAGACGCTTGCCGACTTGTCCGCCGAGCTCGTGGGTCCACTGTTCGAGCGGGTCGCTCGGGTTGAACGCGCGGTGGAGTCATACCTCGGCGCGGAGGGGGTGTTGGTCGCCATCAACAACCGGGTCAGCCAGTCCGTGCCGCACCTGCACGTTCATGTGGTGCCCCGGACCAGAGGGGATGGGCTCCGGGGCTTCTTCTGGCCGCGGGTGCGCTACCGCTCGGCCGAACACGCCGAGCAGGTCGCGGCCGGCATCGCGGAGGCCTACGCGGAGTTCGGCAACGTTTGACGGTACCGACACGGGTGCCCGGCGTCGTCACATCCCCCAGTTAGCCTCGGAGTCATGGCCCGTCACCTCATAACGAGTGCTTTGCCGTACATCAACGGCGTGAAGCACCTGGGCAACCTCGTCGGCTCGATGCTGCCCGCCGACGTGTTCGCGCGCTACCTGCGCTCGGCCGGCCATGAGGTGCTGGCGATCTGCGCGACCGATGAGCACGGAACCCCCGCAGAGCTCGCCGCTGCCGCAGAGGGCATGAGCGTGGTCGACTACTGCGATCGCTACCACGAGGTTCAGCGGTCTCTGGGCGAGCGCTACCTGTTGTCATGGGACTGGTTCGGCCGCACGTCGCGTCAACAGAACCACGAGATTACGAACCACCTCGCGGCCCGCCTGAAGGCCGAGGGGTTCATGGAGATCCGCAGCATCGAGCAGGTGTACTCGGTGCTCGACGAGCGGTTCCTGCCCGACAGGTACGTGATCGGAACGTGTCCCAACTGCGCATACGAAAGGGCCAGGGGTGATCAGTGCGAGAACTGTGGGAAGCAGCTCGATCCGACTGACCTCATCGAAGCCCGCTCGGCGGTTTCGGGTTCGTCCCAGCTCGAGGTGCGTGAGTCGAGGCACGTCTTCCTGAGGCAGGCTGCGTTGGCCGATCGCATTCGTGCTTGGGTCGACGAGCAGCGCGACTGGCCGCAGCTCACGCGCTCCATCGCCTACAAGTGGCTCGACGAAGGTCTTCAGGACCGCTGCATCACACGTGACCTCTCCTGGGGCGTGCCGGTGGATCCGGTGGAGTTCCCCGAGGTCGCAGGCAAGGTCTGGTACGTGTGGTTCGACGCTCCCATCGGCTACATCGCCGCCACGAAGGAGTGGGCAGACGACGATCCCACCGGCGGACGCGACTGGCAACGGTGGTGGCGCACCGACCTGGGGGCCGATGATGTCCGCTACACGCAGTTCATGGGCAAGGACAACGTGCCCTTCCATACGCTGAGCTTTCCGGGCACGCTGCTCGGCTCGGGCGAACCATGGAAGCTGGTAGACCAGCTCAAGTCCTTCAATTGGCTCACCTACTACGGCGGCAAGTTCTCCACGTCGCAGGGCCGCGGCGTGTTCATGGACCAGGCACTGGATCTGCTGCCGGCCGACTGCTGGCGGTGGTTCCTCATGGCCAACGCACCAGAGAGCGACGACGCGGACTTCACGTGGGATCTGGTGGCCGAGGCGGTCAACAAAGACCTGGTTGCCACGCTCGGGAACTTCCTCAACCGCACTGCAACGCAGATCACACGTCACTTCGGCGAGGTGGTGCCCGAGGGCGGTGAGCCGGGAGCCATCGAGGCAGCGTTCGTCGCCCGGGTCGAAGCGGGACTCACGAACTACTGCGATCTGATGAATCGACTGGAGTTCCGCAAGGCCACAGCGGCTCTGAGGGCGACTTGGGCCGAGGGCAACGTGTATCTCGAGGAGCGCGAGCCCTGGCGGGCGATCAAGGTGGACCGCGACCTCGCCGCGATGACGTTGCGAAGCGCCATCGGGTTCGCCCGGGTCGTGGCGGTCGCCTCCGCGCCGTTCATACCCGTCGCGGCCGGGTCGGTGGCCGCGATCGTTCCCGATGCGAAGCTCGAAGGTGCGCTCGATCCGAGCCTCGCCACAACAATCCTGGAGGTGGCTCCGGGAACACGCTTCGAGGCGCCTGGGCTTCTGTTCGGAAAGCTGGAGGATGAACAGCTCACCGCCTGGGCCGAACGATTCGGCGGCGAAGGCTAGGTTGGCCTCGGTGTCCCCATCCCCGCGACCCGGGCGCCTGAAGGGCTGGTTTCGGCGGACCGGAGCGATGACGAGTCGCTTCGGTCTGCTCGCGGCGATCATCGCGCTGTGCGGTGTCGCCTTGGGTGTCGCGGTCGGCTATCCGATCTCCCAGCTCGACATCTCCACAGACGAAGCGGTTGTGTTGGACCAGAACTCGATCCGTTCCTTCGATCTCGAGGCCGCATTGCTCGGCGCCGAGGACCTGCCCGACGGCTGGTCGTTGAGCGAGAAGGACCTTTCGACCTTCACCATGATCGGCCAGCCGATCTGCGGTCAGACCCCCGTGATCGACAACCAGATGGGTCAGAAGCTTGCCCGCACCTATGAGAACACCCGCGACGGGGCTCTGTTGTTGACCGAGGCGATCCGGGTTCGTCGGGTCGCCGATTCAGTCGGCTACGTGAACGAGATGGGCAAGACGTTCGAGGGTTGCAAGCGGGGTTTCTACCGGCAGAACCAAGACGGGACCTCCACGAAGGTGGAGCTGCGGGCGGGGCAGCCGGACCCTCCCATCAGCGACTACCAGAGCCGCATGCTTCAGCCTCCGAAGGGCGAGCACACTCAGCTGCTGGTCTTCATGGCGGTGGGTGACGTGATCGTGTCGCTCCAGTACGTCGGGCCGAGTGTGCCACCGCGGGAGCTGCTCTCCGATGCCCAGCGAAAGCTGCTGGTTCGGCTGACTCCCGACCAGTTCGGCACCAAGCGCACGGTTCCAGGCGAGCAGACGCTGCCGAGCGAACCGACGACCACCTCCACAACGACGACGACACTGCCGCCCACCACGCTGCCACCCACGACGACCACCCGTCCCAAGAAGCGAAGCAGTTCGGCAACGACCAAAGCACCCGCGACGGCTCCGCCGGCAACCGCTGCCCCTGCTACGGGCGCTACGGGGGGCCCGGGGCAATAGGCGAGCGTCGCCGTTAGCCGTCTGGTTCGTTCACTCGCGCCGGAGCATCATGGCGGCACACAGACCGAGAACCGCGGCGCTGGCGATTGTCATGGCGCTCGACCATGCCGCCCCCAGCCCGAAGTCCCACTGATCGGTGTAGAGGACCGCTGAGGCGATCAGGCAACCCGCGGCGACCAGAGCCAGCGCGGACACCAGGGCTCGCAGACGTGAGCCGAGTGCCACGACGGCTATCAGTCCCACGGCAGCGCTCGCGTAGAGCAGCCATTCCTCCAGAGGCGCATCCGAGAGCAGGTCGTTGTCGATCATGACGAAGAACGAGGGCACTGCCAGGGTTGCGGCCAGGGCGGCCAGTCCGACCACGGTGCCGGCGGCCCAGTTCCAGCGGAGGCCCATCGACTGGGCGGGGGGGCCCTGGGGGAGCGGAGTGGACCAGGTGGTCTGAGGCGCTTCGGGCATGGGCGGGCGGATCGTCGGTGCCGGCGCGCCCGTCAGGGTGATGGGGGCGTCGAAGCCTGGCTGGGGTGCCGGTGGGTGGAACATCGAGGGCCGCGGCGGCTCAGGTGGCGGCTGGATGTCGGGGGCGGGAGGGTCGGTGGCCGGTGGGGCCTGCGGGGCCGGCGGTGCCTGCGGGGACGCGAACGCGAGATCGCCCCACGCCGGAGCGCTGGGGGCTTCCGGCTGGGAGATCGGTGCCGGCTCGGGCACAACGGGTGCTGGAGAGGGCGGGTTGCGGTTCGGGGACGTTCCATCCCATTGGTCGCTCATCGCGTCGTGTCTCCCGATCGATTCCTGTTCAGGGAACGCTATCGCCATGGCGAGATGCGAACCTCCCCTGCGTGGCCGGGTAAGGTGCGCCCCTCAATCCGGGCTGTGGCGCAGTTTGGTTAGCGCGCTTGACTGGGGGTCAAGAGGTCGGGAGTTCGAATCTCCCCAGCCCGACGGTACGAAGCCCCTGCAACTGCAGGGGCTTCGTCGTTGTTGGGCAGACGTTTTCGATACCGAGAGATCTTGACGTGTGGTTCAAAGGGGGTGGGGATGCCGACTGGTTTGCGTCGGAGTGGTTTGGGGGTCGTTGGCGGAGGAACGAACCTCTCTGCCTCAAATTGGGCCATGAGGCAGTGAGGGTCGGGAACCGGTCCGCCTTGCCTCAAGAATCGATTTGAGGCAGGTGGGGCCGGTCTCTTTTGCGAACTTGCGTACGGATCCGTCGCCGGAGGCCGGATCCGTACGCAAGTTCGTGGGATCTGCCCAGTCGTCGGCGACCCCATCCCTGGGGACGGAGGCATCCAGGGCCCGCCTGTTGCGCCGAGTCGGCTTGTGACCTGAGCGTGCTCTCAGGGCTGACGGGGCACATGACGGTCGCTGAACGGAGACTTGTGATAGCTGGATTCGACGGTTCCCGCCGCCGTTTTGCCGGCGTCTCACCCGCTTCGGAGGCGCCGGCTCCAGCGATTCTCCGTTTCCTCGCCGTGTGCTGCGCACGGCCGGTGGGGAGTGCTCCACGCGCGATACTGCCGGCGGACGATGGGGGTGCGTGTGTGAAGTTGTACGGGCTGGCGCTTGTGAAGGATGAGGCCGACGTGATCGGTCAGAGCCTGCGCCATGCGATGGAGTTCTGCGATCGCATCGCGGTCCTTGACAACGGCAGCTCCGACGACTCATTCGCCGTCGTAGAGGAGATCGCTTCGGAGAACCCCGGCCGGGTGTTGGCGTGGGGGGTGGATCCTCAGCCCTACCACCGTGGTCTTCGTTCCCTCATGTACGGGGAGTTGAGCGCAGAGCTCGGGGAGGAGGACTGGTTCCTGCAACTTGATGCAGACGAGTTCCTCATGGAGGATCCGCGGCCTCATCTGGCCGCGGTCGGTCGCCGGGGATTCGATCAGGTGGCGACCTGGCAGGCTCAATTCCAGTTCACCGATGTCGACCTTGCCCGATGGGAGGAGGGACTCGATGACCGCGACCTGCCGATCGAACAACGTCGCCGTCATTTCGTGGTGGACTGGCGGGAAGGTCGATTCTTCCGGAACGGGCCTGGGCGCGAGTGGCGTGGCACCACTACGAACCTGCCGGAATGGGTGACTCGGGCACCGCATGCACGTCTGGTGAATCGCCATTACCAGTTCCGCGATCCCGATCAGATCCAGCGTCGCCTCGAAATACGCGCAGCGGTGCGCTCCGAGCACGCTTTCACCCATGTCACCGATACGGAGTGGCGCCACCACGTGGTGGCCGCGTCGGGTCTACGGATTTGGCATCCCGGTGAAGCCCTTCGCCCCCGGCCTTGGCGGTACTACCTGCGCCGGGCCCGTTCGATGTCGGGAATGGGGTGACGGCGGAATCGGTCATTCGCGCACGGCATCACACCGAGTTGCGCCGGCCCCAGAGGTAGTTGACGTTCAGGTAGTAGTTGGAGACGAGCGCGACGAGGAAACCGACACCGTCATGGGCTATCCGGGCAGCGTCCTCGCCCAAGGCCCGATCACCCCAGTTCGTCGACTCGAGGAACTGGAAGACCGATACGTGGACGATCACGCCCAGAGCCGAGACCAACTCGAAGAGAACGAGCCCGACGACCAGCGAGCGCCCACGGAAGCGGCGCTCCCAGAAGGTGAAGTAGTTGTTGAGTAGGAAGTTCCAGACGATCGAGACCTGGATCCCCACCAGCAACGACCATCGGAGCGGCCGTCCGAAACCGACGCTGATCGCTCCGAAGTCGAGGGATTCCACCAGGGCGAACGCCACCAGGTTGACCACCACGCCGGATGCCCCGACAAGGCTGTAGAGCACGAACTGGCCCTTCACCTGCCGGCCCACCCACAACTCAACCACCGCGAGCAGATAAGAGCGGATGACCGACGGGCTCATCTTCGTCTCACCCGCGACCCGGTTCCGGAACGTGAAGCCCACCTCCGCGACTCGCAGTCGATGGCGTCGTCGGCCGATGAACTCGAGGAGGATCTTGAAGCCCTGTGGGTTGATGTGGGGCGCCATCTCGTCGAAGGTCGCCTTCGACAGGGCGAAGTATCCGCTCATCGGGTCCGTCGTGGGCACCCGCAGGAACAGTCGTGCGATCAACGTCGCCACCCACGACACCACCCGGCGGCCGGCTCCCCACTCGCCATAGCTCCCGCCGTCGGTCGCACGCGAACCGACCACCAGATCCGCTTCGCCGTCCCGCACGCGGCGGACCATCTCCGGAAGGATCGCCTCGTCGTGTTGGAGATCGGCGTCGATGACGGCGAGCACCTCGCCGCGCGCTGCGCCGAGTCCCGCCATCACCGCGGGGGAGAGGCCGTGGTTGTCGAAGCGCCGCACGACCCGAACACGCGGGTCGGCGTCCGCTATGGCACCCGCGACCTCCCAGGTCCGGTCGGGGCTGTCGTCATCTACCACGATGATCTCGTGGGGAAGATCGCCGAGCGCCTCGTTGAGAGCGTCGACCAATGGCCCCACGTTGTCAGCCTCGTTGTAGGTGGGCGTCACCACCGACACCACCGGATGGTCCGTGGCCCGGCGCGCAGGATGGGAGGGTTTCGTGTCTGCGCTCACAAGTAATCGACTCTACGGACCGGGAGGTAGGTTCCGGCGCATGTGCGGACGTTTCGTGGCTGCATCGCCGCCTGCTGAGATCGCGGCCTACTTCGGGGTGGACGAGGTGGCCGATACGCCCCTCGAACCGAACTTCAACGTGGCTCCCACCAGCGATGTCTACGTCGTCTACACCGAGGGAACGACCCGTCGCCTCGATCCCTTGCATTGGGGACTGATCCCGTCCTGGGCGAAGGAGACGTCGGTGGGCAACCGGATGTTCAACGCCCGGGGCGAGACCATCGCCACCAAAGGCGCTTTCAAGTCGAGCTTCGCGAGGCGACGCTGCATCGTCCCCGTGGACGGCTTCTACGAATGGAAGGTGGTGGCAGGCCAGAAGCGCAAGCAGCCGTACTACATCCACCGCCCCGACGGAGAGCCCTATGCCTTCGGGGGTCTGTGGGCGCAGTGGAGCGGCTCGGACAGTTCAGGCGATGACGTGGTGATCCGCTCGGCGACGATCATCACCTGCGCACCCAACTCGAAGATGGCGGAGCTGCACGATCGGATGCCATTGATCCTGGCTCCGGCCGTGTGGGACGAGTGGCTCGACCCGTCGAACACCGATATCGAGCACTTGAGTCGACTCGTCGTGCCGGCACCGCCGGAGCTCATCGTGTTCCACCCCGTCTCGGCCGAGGTGAACAACGCCCGCCACCGGGGCGCGCACCTCATCGACGAGGTGGAGCTCGACTAGATCAGTCGGGGACCGATTCGCCGTGACCCGCGTCGCGAAGCGCCTGGCGGATCGATCCGGCAGCGGCGTCGAGTGCTTCGGATGAGGCGCCGTGATCCGCGTTCGCGAAGCTGAGGTCTGTCTCGCTGCGGATGGGAACCAGGTGGATGTGGCAGTGTGGGACTTCCAAGCCTGCCACGATCAGCCCGACCCGGGCGCATTCGAAGTTGGACTCCAACACCTTGGAGATGTGTTGGGACACCTCGCACGCGTGGAGCCAGGTTGCGGACGCGACATCGGTCCAGCGGTCGACCTCCTCGATCGGTACCACGAGCACATGGCCGGGACGAATCGGTGCGATGGTGAGGAAGGCGACGACTGTCTCGTCGCGCCAGACGAACCGTCCGGGCAACTCGCCTCGGATGATCCTGCTGAAGAGGGTCCCGCTGTCTGCCATGGCCACCGAGCCTAGGATGGACCGGTGCCCGAGCTGTTCGAACATCCCGAGGGCACCAGCACCGGCGAGTTCGAGATCGACCGCATCCTCACGGTGCCGAACCTCATCACCAGCTCGCGTGCGTTGTGCATACCGCTGTTCGTCTACCTGCTGTTCGCCCGCGACAGCCGCGGTTGGGCCGGAGTGCTGTTGGGCACCCTGGGAGCGACCGACTGGGTCGACGGCCACGTCGCTCGCCGCTTCAACCAGACCTCCACCTTCGGGAAGATGTTCGACCCGTCGGTGGATCGACTTCTGATGGTGGTCGCGATCCTCAGCATCGTGGTCGATGGTTCGGCCCCCCTGTGGTTCTCGCTCACGATCGTGTCCCGCGAAGTCCTGGTGTCGATCTGGGTGATCATCACCCTGGCGCTGAGCGGCAAGCGCATGAACGTCACGTGGTGGGGCAAGGTGGGCACGTTCGCCAACCTCTGTGCCTTCCCGTGGTTCCTCTTCTCAGCCGAACGGTCGTGGAGCCCGGAGGTGCGTGACCTCTGGGAGTTGCTCGCGTACGCTGCTGCAATCCCCGGCGTGGTGTTCAGTCTCCTCGCGGGGTGGCAGTACCTTCGGTTGGGAGTTGAGGCCATCGGCGAGAGTCGGGAGGATCGGGTCGGAACGGGCTGAGCGCACTGGACCCGGGCGGGTCGCGGGAGGTGAGCGCATGATGTGGAAATCGGGATTTGGCGAAGGTGTCCCGCGGCGCGCCAGGGGGCGTCTCGTCGTGCTTGGCACCGTGCTGTGCGCGCTGGGGCTGCCTACCGTGGCGCTGGGTGCGGACGAGTCCCCAAGCCCCGGCGACGAGACGATCGTGTTGGTTGTCGGACGTGCCGAGGGCGTGTCGACCCGCGACATAGGCGACGCCCTCGATGAACTCGCCGTCGAATCCGTGGAATCGGTTCCCAGGTTGGGAGCCACCACAGTCACGCTCGATGCGTCCGACGCAAAGGAGGCGATGGAGGAACTTGGCGATCGTGCGACGTTCGTAGAACGGAGCGTCACCTACCGTGCGCTTGATTTCGAGCCCACCGACCCTCTCTATGGGGTCCAGTACGAGCTCCCCCAGGTCGGCTTCCCCGGTGGGTGGGTTCGGACCACGGGTGCAGGGCAGAAGATCGCCGTGCTCGACACGGGGGTGAATCCGAACGAGGACCTCGTCGATGCCTCAGGCGCGTCGATCGTCGCCGGGTACGACTTCATCGACGACGATGCCGATCCCGCCGACCCGTCGCCCCCAGAGGCGGGCGCCCACGAGCACGGCACCTTGGTGGCCACCGTGGCTGCGGGCCGAGCGAACGGTGTCGCGGCGGTTGGAGCATGTCCAGGCTGTTCGGTCATGCCAGTGCGGGTGCTCGACGAGGCAGGTGAGGGCTCCGACGTGAGCATCGCCCAGGGGATCGAGTGGGCGACGGATCACGGTGCCGATGTGATCAACCTCAGCCTGGGAGGCCCCAGCTCGTCCACGCTCGTGGCTACCGCCATCGAAAACGCCCGCGCCGAGGATGTGGTGGTGGTCGCGGCGGCGGGCAACCTCAACGAAGGCGAGTCCGGCGAAGCCGCCATGGTGCCGTTCTACCCGGCGGCATACCCCGGTGTGTTGGCGGTCGCCGCAACTTGTTCCCCGACTGCCCACGCGCTTGTGAGCGGCCCCTGCGAGGGGATCGCCGATGGGGCGGTCGCCCCGTTCTCCCATCGCGGTGAGGACTGGGTGGATGTCGCCGCCCCAGGGGTGAACATCGCCACGGGAACGGCCGGTGCCGTCTACTTCCGTGGTACGTCTTCGGCTGCCCCGCTCGTCTCCGGAGCAGCCGCGCTGCTTCGTGCCGCACATCCGGGTTGGAGCGAAGAACAGGTACGCGACGCCCTCATCGATACCGCGTCGCCGATACAACCCGAGGGTGAGGTTGCCGGCGGCGAGATTCGCGTGGCGAGCGCGATAGTGGCCGAACCTGCACCCGGCACATCCCCGGGCGGGCCCGGAGGCGGCGGGGGTGGCACCTTCAGCTCTCAGAGCGACCTGACGCCACCGGGCGGCCGGGTCCTGGGGGAGGCGATGACGGTTTCGGGCATCACCTCCAGTTCGGTCACCGCGACCGACGACGTGAAGGTCGCCTCGGTGACCCTCGAGGTCTCCGGCCGAGCCGTGGGTACAGCATGGGCGCCAACCAACGGGGTGTGGGTGGTGCCCTGGGATTCCCGCGAGTTCTCGGACGGATCCACGGGACTGCAGGCGGTGGTGACAGACAGCTCGGGCAACAGCACACGCACCGATGGCGTGTATCTCACCGTCGACAACCACGCCCCCGAGATTCGCCTGGTCGGTCCAGCGTTCGGCACCCGTGTGAGGGGACCCTTCGGCGTGCTGAGCCTCGCGACCGATGCCGGTTCGGGGGTGAAGGTGACGTTGTTCGCCGCGGGCGCGTCCCTGGCCGGCATGTCGCGCGCTCCCCTTGCAGGGACGTTCGTGCCCACCCGTCGCAACGGGCCGCTGGTGGTACGCGCCTTCGCAGTCGACAACGCGGGGCACGTCTCGGTGTCGAACCCCGTCGTCGTCGTCGTGAAACGGGGGAGGTAGGTGCCGGCCAGCGGATAGGTTCACGGCGATGAAGGCCGTGATCATGGCCGGTGGTGAGGGAACCCGTCTCCGCCCGCTGACATCGAACTCACCGAAGCCGATGATGCCGCTGGCGAATCGCCCGATGATGGAACACATCGTCGAGCTGTTGCACCGCCACGGAATCGACGACATCGTGGTGACGGTCGCGTATCTGGCGAACTCGATCCGCACCTACTTCGGGGACGGCTCGGAACTGGGCGTCCGGATGGTCTACGCCACCGAGGAGACCCCGCTCGGCACGGCGGGCTCGGTGCGCAACGCCATGGCCGAGCTCTCAGACGACACGTTCATGGTCATCTCGGGCGACGTGCTCACCGACATCGACCTGGGTGCGATCGTCGAGTTCCACAGGGCACACGACGCGCTCGCAACGATCGGTCTGGTACGCGTCGACAACCCGCTCGAGTTCGGCATCGTCGTCACGCGCGAGGACGGAACGATCGAGCGCTTCTTGGAGAAGCCCACCTGGGGGGAGGTCTTCACCGACACCATCAACGCAGGCATCTACGTGCTGGAACCGCGCATCTTCGACCAGATCCCACCGGAGACCGCCTGCGATTTCTCCTCGGACATTTTCCCGAAGCTGCTGGCTCAGGGCGAGAAGATCGTCGGCGCCATTGCCGATGGCTACTGGGAGGATGTCGGCACTCTCGACGCGTACGTCCGCGCGCATCAGGACATCCTCGACGGACGCGTGAAGCTGACCTTGTCCGGCTTCGAGGTGTCAGACGGGGTGTGGGTGGGAGAAGGGGTGGAAATCCACCCCGACGCCCTCGTGTCGGGTCCCGCCGTGATCGGGGACAACTGCTTCATCGACAGCGGCGTACGCGTCGGTGAGTACGTGGTGTTGGGCACTGGTGTGCGTGTGGGTCATGACGCCGCGTTGGAGCGCAGCGTCGTTGGGGAGAACGCCTACCTGGGCGAGGGGGTGCAGCTCCGCGGGTCGGTGGTGGGGCGTGCATCGGACCTGCGGCGCGGGGTCCGCTGCGAGGAGGGCGCCGTCTTGGGTGACGAGGTCTTCGTCGGCGAGGACGCTGTAATCACCTCGAACGTGAAGGTGTACCCGTTCAAGACCGTCGAGGCGAGGGCGGTGATCAACTCGTCGATCGTCTGGGAGACGAAAGGCGCTCGAAGCCTCTTCGGCCCCGACGGTGTAGTGGGCCTTGCGAACGTTGACATGACCCCGGAGTTGGCCACGAAGGTCGCCCTCGCTCTTGCCACCTACCTGCCCAGGCGTTCCCGTGTGGTCATCTCGCGCGACTCGTCGCGCTCGGCTCGGATGCTCAAACGCGCCGTCATGGCCGGATTGAACGCGGGCGGGGTGGACGTGTTGGACCTCGAAGTGGCGTCCGTCCCGGTGACCCGCTTCGTCAGTCGCCTGGCGAACGTGACTGCCGGCATCACGGTGCGGCTCGTCGAGGAGGCCCCCGAGAACGTTTCAATTCGCTTCTTCGGCGACGGCGGAGCCGACATCACGGCCGAGCAGCAGCGCAAGATCGAGCGGCTCTTCGCACGTGAGGACTTCCGTCGGGTTCGACCGGCCGACATCGGCGACATCGACCTTCCGCCCCGGGCGCTGGAGCAGTACGCCGTGTCGCTCGAATCGATCATCGACATCGCGGCGATCGCGGAGCGTCGCTTCAAGGTTGTGATCGACTACGGATACGGCTCGGTCGCCCATGTGATGCCGAACGTCCTGGCCAAGCTGCGCGCCGAGGTGCTCGCGGTGAACCCGTTCGCCTCGACCGCAGGGATGGTCGCGTTCGACGTGGGTGCGCACGCAGCGAATGTCTCCTCGCTCGTAACCGCGTCCGGGGCGCACCTGGGTGCGATCATCGATCCTTCCGGTGAGATCCTCACCCTCATCGACGACACCGGCCATGTGCTGTCGTCCTCCGAAGCCCTCTACGTGGTGCTCGACTTGGTAACCGACCGGTTGCTGGGCGACACCATTGCATTGCCGGTGGCAGCAAGCGCGAAGGTTGCTGCTCTGCTGGAGTCGCGCGGTTTCAAGGTGTTGTGGACCCGCATGGGTGCCGCCGCGCTTGCCGAGGCCGCCAACCAACCCGGGGTCGGTTTCGCCGCCGACCTCACCGGGGGCTTCATTCTTCCAGGATTCCTCCCCGCATTGGACGGTGCCGCCGCGTTCCTGAAGGTGTTGGATCTGCTCGCCATTCGCCGGCGTCCGCTCTCCGAGCTGGTGGGCCAGGCCCCGCCGATACACATAGTGCACGACGAGGTGATCACGCCGTGGGAGGCGAAGGGCGTGGTCATGCGGTCGTTGGTGGAGCAGAGCAAGGGCCGTGACGTGGTGCTCGTGGACGGGGTGAAGATTCAACACGACCTCGGCTGGGTGCTCCTGTTGCCCGATCCCAACGAACCGGTCACCCACATTTGGGCCGAAGGGGACAACGTCGGCGATGCCAAGTCCCTTGCCCAGGAGTACTCCCGTCGGATCCGTCAGATGCAGCGCTGACGCCCTCGCGACGTTGCGCGTGCGAAGGCGTCTGAACTGCTTCGGGCGGTCCGGTAGGGTCGCGAACCTATGAGCATCCCAGAGGATCTTCGGTACTCAAGCGACCATGAGTGGGTGCGGAACGAAGGCGACCTGCTACGGGTCGGCATCACCGACTTCGCTCAGGACAACCTCGGCGACGTGGTGTTCGTTCAGTTGCCCGAGGTCGGCGCCGTGCTGTCCGCCGGATCGTCGTTCGGTGAGATCGAGTCGACCAAGTCGGTGTCCGACCTGTACGCCCCCGTGGACGGGGAGGTGGTAGAGGTGAACAGTGAGTTGGAGAACCGTCCCGAGCTCGTCAACTCCGATCCTTACGGGGACGGCTGGATCTGCGTCGTGAGACCCGCCGATCCCTCCCAGGTCGGCGGGATGCTCGACCCGGCCGCGTATCAGGCCCTCATCCAAGACTGAGCGATGGTGGACGAGCTGGTCTGCTCGCGATGCGGTACCGGGAATCCGGTGGACGCGAACTTCTGCACCACGTGCGGCGCCTCCCTTCCCCAGGACGGCGAGCACACCGAGACGCTGTTGGTGGCGAGTCCGCCCGACGGCGACATCCCGATGATCGTGGTGGTTAGAGGGCAGAACGCCGGGTCCCGCTACGCCCTTTCCACGGCAGTCACGACGATCGGTCGTCATCCCGACAGCGACGTGCTGCTCGACGACGTAACCGTGTCGCGGCGACACGCCGAGGTCCGGCGCACGGCCGGCGGTGGCCTGGAGCTTGTCGATGTGGGTTCGCTCAACGGGTCCTACGTGAACGGTGAGCGGGTTGAACGTGCTGAGCTCGCCGAGGCCGATCTTCTCCAGGTGGGGAAGTTCCGGCTCGTCGTGGTGGTCGGGAGCAGTGGTGCCGGCGATTGACGGTCCCTCGCATCTGGCCATCGGCGAGGTGCTGACCTTGCTGAAACTCGACTTTCCGGACGTGACGATCTCCAAGATCCGCTTTCTGGAGAGCCAGGGCTTGATCGACCCGGAGCGCACGGCATCGGGGTACCGCAAGTTCTACGAGGACGACATCCGACGCCTTCAGTGGGTTCTGCGTCAGCAGAAGGAGCGGTACATGCCGCTGAAGGTCATCAAGGCGAAGCTTGACGCGGGCGAGGACCACAGCGACGGACTGCAACCCACCCTCTTCGGAGACGCCGAACCCCCTCCACCGCTCGTCGGATCCGGCGCAACGGAATCGGCCGGCGTGGGACGGGCCGAGGGTGCAACGGGTGCAACGGGTGCAACGGGTGCAACGGTCGACACCCCCCACGATGTCGCCACCTCCGATGTCGTCACCGGGGCCGAGCCGCGGGAGGTGCCCGAGGTTGGGTCGTCCGAGGTGCCCACTCGCCATCCGGCCGCGGCCAGAGTCGCCCCGCGGTCGCCGGATCGGCCCTCGGGGTCGGACTCGGCTGCATGGTTGGCGGCGCTTCAGGAGGGCCCGAATCGCCCGCCGACCCCGCGTCGGGTCGAGTCGCTCATGGACCTCGCCGGGGATTCCTCCGGCGACACGTTCTCCGAGGCCGAGGTGGCCGAGGCGGCGAAGTTGCCCTCCGAGCTGTTGGCCGCGCTTGTCGACTTCGGGCTCGTGGGCTCACGGGTGGTTGGAGGGGAACGCCGTTTCGATTCAGCGGCCGTGGAGGTGGCCCGAGCTGCGGCGGTGTTCATCGACAAGGGGATAGAGGTCCGCCACCTCCGCGGCTACAAGTTGGCGGCCGAGCGCGAGGTGGCCCTCTTCGAGCAGCTCACGCTGCCCCTCCTGCGGCTGAGGAACCCCGCGTCACGTCAGCAGGCGGCAAATGAACTGGCGTCGTTGACCGAGGCCGGTGCGGCGCTTCGGATCGCCCTGTTGCGCCAGGCGCTCGGCCCCCTCGTCAAGCCACGCTGAGGTCCAGCGGGGTGGAGGTAGGGTGGGCCACGTGAGTAGCGAGCCCATCGCGATGGAGTTGATCGGTGTCCGGGTCGAGTTGCCGACCAACACTCCGATCGTGTTGCTGCGCGAGACAACGGGCGCGCGGCGGTATCTGTCCATCTTCATCGGGGCGCCGGAAGCCACCGCCATAGCTTTTGCTTTGGAGCAGGTCGACACTCCCCGACCTCTCACTCACGACCTGATGAAGAACGTGCTCGACACGCTGGGGGTGACGGTTGTGCAGGTCGTGGTAACCGAGTTGCGCGACCAGACCTACTTCGCCGAGTTGGTGCTCCAGGCGTTCGGCGAAACCCATGTGATCTCCAGTCGTCCCTCAGATGCCTTGGCGCTCGCCGTTCGTGTGGGGTGCCCCGTATTGGCGTTGCCCGAAGTCTTGGACATGGCGGGCTACCCGGAGGATCCCGAGGATGTCGATGACGACGAGAACGTGGATCCCGACGAGATGGTCGAGGAGTTCCGGCACTTCATCGACTCGGTGAACCCCGACGACTTCGCCTCCTGAACGGGGGGCCCTCCTGCCTCAAAGACCTCCGATCTCTCCTGCCTCAAACTGATTCTTGAGGCACACGGGTGCGGTTTCCGGCCCCCTCCGCCTCATGAAGAGGTTTGAGGCACAGCGGCCCGGGCGGTGCTGTGAGAGGTGCGCCAAGCCACCCCGCAATCACGCAGTGGCGCTGAGAATCGTGTGGGTCGTTGCCACTGGCAGGCTTGGGTCCTACGCTTCACCGTCGTAATTCCCCCCATGTGATCCAACACTCAGGGAGCATGCGTGACCACTCAGGGCAGCGACATCGGATTCAGCGGAAAGAAGGCGGCCGAGATCGTCGGCATCTCCTACCGCCAACTCGACTACTGGGCACGAACTGATCTGATCAGGCCATCGGTGGCGGACGCGGCCGGCAGCGGAAGCCGTCGCAGCTACAGCTACCGGGACCTCCTCGAGCTGAAGGTGGTGAAGCAGCTTCTCGACGGCGGGGTGAAGCTGGAGCAGGTCCGTGGCGCTTTCCGCTACATCCGCGATCATCTGGGCGAGGATGTCGCCTCCGCCAACATCGTGTTGAGCGGCAGCGGCACCGTGGTGGTGAAGTCCGACGACGAACTCATCGACGCCGTCAAGCACGGCCAGGGTGTCCTCAACCTGATCCTGGCGTTGGGGCCGCTGAAGGACGAACTGGACGCCCGGGTGGTGGAGCTTCGACGTGCCGAGGCGGATGGCCGCATCCAATCGGCTGACGCCGAGGCCATCTGAGCCGTCCTACTAGGGTCGACACCCATGGTCGACCTGCGTATCTCACCGCTCGACGCGCTCCATCGCTCCCTCGGGGCGAAGATGGTGCCCTTCGGTGGGTGGGACATGCCCCTTCACTATCGGGGTGGCACGCTGGACGAACATCGGGCGTGTCGCGGAGGGGCAGTCGTCTTCGACGTGAGCCACCTTGGCACGGTCCGTGTAAGCGGGGCCGGCGCTTTCGACGCGCTCCAGGCGACGCTCACCAACGATCTCAACAAGATCGCCCCGGGCCGGTGCCAATACACGCACCTCCTCGACGACGACGACGGCTCGGTCGCCGACGACATCATCGTGTGGTGGCGCGACGACGAGTGCTTCGACGTCATGCCGAACGCCTCGAACACCGACCGTGTTCGGGCTGCATTCGGCGGGGGAGAGGATGTGACCTCGACGCGGGCGGTCCTCGCGGTGCAGGGCCCGACCGCGCGTGAGCAGCTCGCCGGGGTGATGCCCGAGGCCGCCGCGGTGGGACGGTTCCGGGTCGCGACCTTCGACTTCGACGGCACCGAGTGCCTGGCGGCCGGCACCGGCTACACCGGTGAGGACGGAGTGGAGTTGGCTGTACCGGCAGACCGGGCCGCAGACGCGTGGGAGGCCATCACCTCCCGGGGTATCGAACCCGCTGGATTGGGCGCGCGTGACACCCTTCGGCTGGAAGCAGGGCTGCCGTTGCACGGCCATGAGCTGGGTGCCGGCATCACCCCGCTGAACGCCCGACTCGAATGGGTCGTCTCCTGGACCAAGGGCGACTTCCGCGGACGTGGCGCGTTGGAGGCGCAAAAGGCGAAGGGCGTCACTCCGCTGTTGCACGGCCTGGTAGTCGAGGGCCGCAGGCCTCCACGGGAGGACCAGACCGTGACCCTCGATGGCGCAGCGGTGGGCCACATCTCCAGCGGCAACTTCTCGCCCGTGCTCGAGTGTGGCATCGCGCTGGCGTTCCTCACCCGTGAGCTTGAACCCGGTACCGAGGTGACGATCGACATTCGTGGCACGGCGGTGCCCGCCGAGGTCGTCACCCCGCCCTTCGTGACGAAGGCCTAGATCCCGAACTGGGCGCGAATCCCAACCGATTCGGGCGTGCTTCTCGCCCGGTACGGGGTGGTTCGGGTAGCGGACTCGTGGTGTGGTGTCAGCGGCGGGCTGCCTCGACGAGGTGCTCGAAGAGGGCCTGGTTGGCGGCGTCGGCGGCCGCGGTCTCCTCCGGGTGCCACTGCACACCGAGCAGCCACCCCTTGGGATCCGCAGCCTCCAGCACTTCGACGGTTCCATCCGCGGTCCTACCGGTGACGACCAGGCCGGGAGCCACCTCGTCAACCGCCTGATGGTGATGGCAGCGGCCCACGACCGCCTTGCCACCAAGCACCTCCGCGGCAAGTGAAGGCGCCTCGATGATGATCGTGTTGGAAACGCCGCCGCCGCCGTTCGGGATGCCGTGTGGATCGAGGTGCTCGGCTCCGGTGATGTGCTGGTGGAGCGTGCCGCCCAACGCCACGTTGAGCAGTTGCAGCCCACGGCAGATGCACAGCGTGGGCACAGCACGGTCCAACGCCTGGCGCAGCAACGACAGCTCGAAGAGCTCCTGTGGTTCGGGCGCGGCCATCGTCTTTTCGTGCGGTTCCCGGCCGTAGCGCCGGGGGTCCACGTCGAAGCCGCCGATGAGGATCACACCATCTGAGTGGTCGAGGACCTCGGCGGCCTCGGAGTCGGGATCACCGGTGGGCAACACCGGCACCGGGAAGCCTCCAGCCCGCCAGACGGCATCGACGTAGTCGGAGATGACCGCCAGCGCGGGCTCCAGCTTCCACACCCTTGGCGGCTCGAGTCGCTGGCAGGTGATCGCGATGGTCGGCCGCATCAGCGGATCACGCCTGCTCGAAGTTGCGGCGCCGTTCCCAGTCGGTGACCGTGTTGTTGAACTCGGCCCATTCCTGGCGTGCCATGTGGAGCAGGTGGAAGTGTGCCTCCTCGCCGAAGGCCTCGCGCGCCACCTCGGAGTGCTCGAAGAGCTCGATCGCCTCCACCAGGGTGTGGGGGATCCGTGGAAGGTCCGCCACATATCCGTTCCCCTCGAACGGCGGTGGTGGCTCGATGCGGTTCTCGATGCCGTGCAGGCCGCCGGCGATCGTCGCAGCCAGAGCGATGTACGGGTTGCAATCGGAGCCCGGCACACGGCTCTCGACGCGCATCGCCTGACCGTGGCCGACCACACGGAACCCCAGCGTCCGGTTGTCGCGGCCCCAGCCGACCGCGGTCGGAGCCCACGAGTCGGGCGGGTAGCGCTTGTAGGAGTTCACGAACGGGGCCCAGCAGATGGCGAGCTCCGCGGCGGTGGCCAACATGCCCCCCAGGTACCAGCGGAACGTGTCACTCAGGTCGTGATCGTCGTCGGTCGGCATCAGTGAGCGGTCGGTGGTCGGATCCCACAGCGACGAGTGAACGTGGCACGACGATCCGGCGTCGTCGATGCTCGGTTTGGCCATGAACGTCAGAGATCGCCCCGCGAGCGAGGCGATCTCCTTGGCGCCGTTCTTGTAGAACGCGTGGTTGTCCGCCATCGTCAACGCGTCCGCGTAGCGGAGGTTCAGCTCGTGTTGACCCCAACCCGCCTCGCCCTTGGAGTTCTCCACGGGAATACCGGCGGCGGCCATGTGGTTGCGGATCTGACGGATGAGCCACTCGTCCTTGGTGGTGTGGAGGATGTGGTAGTCGATGATGTAGTTGCTCGACGGTGTCAGGCCGCGGAAGTCCTTGTCCCATGCCTCCTGGGGAGACTCCTGGAAGAGGAAGAACTCCAATTCGGTGCCGGCCTTCACCCCGTAGCCAAGTGCGGCGGCGGCGTCGATCTGGCGGCGGAGCATGGCCCGCGGTGAAACCACGATGTGCTCGCCGTCGTGATCGACCAGATCGCCGATCACCAGCGCAGTGCGCTCCAGCCATGGGACGAGTCGCATGGTGGAGAGGTCCGGTCGACAGACGAAGTCGCCGTATCCGGTCTCCCAGTTGGTGAAGCGGAACCCCTGGAGGACCTTCATGTCGAAGTCGACCGCCAACAGGTAGTCGCACGCCTCGATCGACCCACCGTTGCGGTCGAGCTCTTCCACGAAGAAGGACGCGACCACGCGCTTGCCCATGAAACGGCCCTGCATGTCGGCGAAGACCACCAAGACGGTGTCGACCTCGCCGCCGACGACGAGATCACGGAGCTGTTCTGTACTCAGCATCGCGTCGTGAGGGTAGTGGTAGTCGCGGTGGAACCCGGTGCCTACTCGGGTGTGGTGTAGGTCGAAGTGATGCCGCCGTCTATCAGCAGTGACTGGCCCGTCATGTAGGAGCTCTCGTCGCTCGCGAGGAACAGGGCTCCGTTGACCATCTCCGCGGCCTCGCCGAAGCGCCCCATCGGGATGTGGACGAGTCGGCGTTGCCGCTTGGCATCGTCGGAGAGGAACTTCGCCAGCAAGGGCGTCAGGACCGGCCCGGGGCACAGGGCGTTGGCCCGGATCCCCTGGCGTGCGTAGATCGCAGCGATCTCACGGGTCATCGACAACACCGCTCCCTTCGAGGACGTGTAAGCGATTTGCGGTGTGGCTGCTCCCATGTGGGCGACAAAGGATGCGACGTTCACGATTGATCCACCGCCCGAGTCGCGCATCGCCGGGATCGCGTACTTGCAGCAGAGGAACACGCCCTTGACGTTCACGTCGAAGGTGAGATCCCACGTGTCGATGCTGGTGAGCTCAGGTGTGTCGTCGTCGCCGGGGGAGATCCCTGCGTTGTTGTAGATCACGTCGAGGCGGCCGAACCGCTCAACGGCGGTGCTGACCATCGCCTCGACCTGGGCAGGGTCGCGGACATCGACAGCGACGCCGACCGCGGCGGGTAGGTCACCGGCGACCTCGGCCACCGCGTCAGGGTCGAGATCGGCCACCACGATCGCCGAGCCCTCCGTGGCGAAACGCTCGCAGGCGAGGCGGCCCATGCCGTTCGCGCCGCCGGTGATGATGCTGACCTTGCCGTCGAGGCGTCCCATTGTGCGTTCACTCCCTTGGTTGACGAGCCGACGGTAGCCGCCGGCGCTTGTGGGGCCCAGAGCTCACCTACGCTGCTGACATGTCTGTGCAGCGCTCCGGTCCCCTCGATCGTTGCTTCGAGTTGGTCATCGGCGGCAGGCGGCAGGCGGCTTCGAGCGGCGCAACCTTCGACGTGGCCGACCCTGCCACAGGCGAACGGCTGGCGACCGTCGCCCAGGGTGCCCCCGCGGACATCGATCTGGCGGTGGCTGCCGCTCAAGCCGAGTTCGAGACGGGTACGTGGCGGCGGACCAACGCCACCCAACGTGGAAAGGTGCTGTTGGCAGCCGGCACTTTGCTGCGCGAGCGCGCCGAGGACTTCGCCGTGGCCGAGTGCCGCAACGCAGGCCATCCGATAGGCAACGCCCGATGGGAGGCGAACACGGCGGCGGACGTCTTCGAGTACTTCGCCGGCGCTGCCAACAAGCACTTCGGCCAGGTGATACCGGTCCAAGACGGCGGCCTTGATGTCGTCTACCGCGATCCCATCGGAGTGTGCGGGCTCATCGTGCCATGGAACTTCCCGCTGCTGATCACCTGCTGGAAGGTGGCGCCGGCCCTGGCGTGTGGCAATCCGGTGGTCATCAAGCCGGCCTCGTTGACGCCGATCACGGCGCTCATGTTGGCCGAGCTGCTCGTCGAAGCCGGCGTGCCCGAGGGGGCGGTGTCATGTGTTCCCGGTCCCGGCTCGGTCGTCGGCAACGCTCTGGCGGCAGACCCGAGAGTGGCAAAGCTGAGCTTCACCGGGGAGACGGCAACCGGTGCGAAGCTGCTGCGGGCGAGCTCGGACAACATCACGCGGGTGTCGCTGGAGCTGGGTGGCAAGTCGGCTTGCATCATCTTCGGCGACGCGGAGATCCACAAGGCCGCCGCCGCCGCTCCGCTATCGGTCTTCGACAACACCGGACAGGACTGCTGCGCGCGCAGTCGCTTCCTGGTGCACCGACCGGTGTACGACGAGTTCGTCGAGACCTTCGCCCGTTACACCGAGGATCTCGTGGTAGGCGCTCCTCTCGACGAGAGCACCCAGCTCGGCCCGATGATCTCCGAGGGCCAGCGTGCAACCTCCCTCGAGTACCTCGCGATCGGGAAGGCCGAGGGCGCTGTGAGCGTGCTGGGCGGCGAGGCGCCCGAAGGCCCCGGGTGGTACCTGACCCCCGCGGTGCTGAGCGATGTCGACAACGACATGCGCGTCGCTCAGGAGGAGATCTTCGGCCCCGTCGCCTGTGTGATCCCCTTCGACGACGAGGACGACGCGATACGTCTGGCGAACGCCAGCCCCTACGGGCTGTCCGGGTCCCTCTGGACACGGGATCTGGGGCGCGCCATCCGCGTGTCGAAAGCTGTGCGCACAGGTGTGTTGTCGGTCAACTCGGCCCGATCCGTCCGGACCGAGGCGCCCTTTGGTGGCTTCAAGCGTTCCGGCCTCGGCCGCGAGCTGGGCATGGCCGCGATGGACCACTACACCGAGGTGAAGAACGTCTTCTACAGCGACGAGTGAGCAGACGTCGCTCCCTGGGCGTCAGTGGAGGGGTACCGTCCACTCCAGGCGGGTGCCGCCGGTTGGTACTTGCGATACCACCGTCGAACCGCCGAGCCGTTGCGCCCGTTGCCTGATGTTGTCGAGCCCTCGACCCCCGCGGTCGGGCGAGTCGATGCCAACTCCGTCGTCTTGGACGCGCAGGTACACCGTGCCTCCGCCCACGCGGATCCAAACCTTCGCGCTGTGCGCGGCAGCGTGCTTGGCCACGTTGGAAAGCGCCTCTCGCAGCACCGCGGTGAGGTGCTCGGCGGCGGCATCGACCACCGCGGTGTCGATCGGCCCATCCACGACAACCGAGGGCTCGAAGCCCAGAGCGCGTGACGCCTCGGCGCAGACATCGGAGACGGCCTGACGGGTTGACTGGCCTACCAGGTGGCTGGTGTGGAGCTCGAAGATCGCGGAGCGCAGCTCGCGGACCGTGGCATCGAGCCCGTCCACCGCCTGTTCGATGCGGCTGATCAGCGTCGCGTCGCTACTCATTCGCACAGCTCCCTGGAGGCTGAGCCCCACCGCGAACAGCCGTTGTATGACCGTGTCGTGCAGGTCACGTGCGATCCGATCGCGCTCCTCGAGCAGCGCCACCTCGGCGACACGAGCGTGTAAGCGGGCGTTGTCGATGGCGATCGACGCTGCGCCGGCGAGGGTCACCACCAGGTCCTCATCGACATCCGTGAAGGACTCGCCGTTCACCTTGTCGCACAGGTAGAGGTTCCCGAAGGCCTCGCCGTGGATCATGATCGGCACTCCGAGGAAAGACGTCATGTGCGGGTGGTAGGGGGGGAAGCCGAAGCTGTCGGGGTGAGCACTCAGATCTGGAAGGCGTAGTGGCCGCGGATCGTGGATGAGAGTGCCGAGGATGCCGTGGCCTCGTGGGAATTCCCCGATCTGCTCGCGGGTGTCGTCGTCTATCCCGACCGCCACGAACTCGGCGAGGGTCTCACGGCGTTCGTCCAGAACTCCGAGAGCGCCGTACCGGGCGCCGGCAAGGTCTGCTGCGGCGGCAGTCACCCGGCGTAGGACGGTGAGTAGGTCCAGGTCGGAGCTGACCGCCAACACCGCGTCCAGCAGGTGCTGAAGCTGCTGCGGACCTGCCGCTGCGTCGGTCGCGTTGCTCACGCTCATCGGGCAGCGCAGTGTAGAAGCCAACGAGGTGTACCCGCCCAATGGGCGTGAGCCGCGAAGATGGTGGACATGGCTGTGAGAGTGTTCCTGGTCGACGACCACGAGGTGGTTCGCCGAGGCGTCCGTGACCTGTTGGAGGCGGACGGGACGATTGAGGTTGTCGGTGAGGCGGATTCGGTGGCAACCGCCCTGGATCGGGTCCGGCTGGTGGATGTCGACGTGGCGGTGCTGGATGTCCGGTTACCCGACGGCAGCGGGGTCGAGGTGTGTCGCGAGCTCCGGTCGATGAACCCGGACCTCGCGGTTCTGATGCTCACCTCCTATTCCGACGACGAGGCCCTACTCGACGCGGTGATGGCCGGGGCGGCGGGTTACCTTCTCAAGCAGCTCCGAGGTGCTGACATCGTCACTGCGGTCCACCGGGCGGCAGCCGGGGAGGTTCTGCTCGATCCGCTGCTCACCGCGCGGGTGGTGGACCGGTTGCGTCGCGGGCCTGAGGAGGACCCTCGACTTCGAGACCTCACCCAACAGGAGCGACGGATCCTTCACCTACTCGCCGATGGTCTGACGAACCGACAGATCGCAGCGGAGATGTGCCTGGCGGAGAAGACCGTGAAGAACTACGTGTCGAACCTTCTTGCGAAGATGGGTATGTCACATCGGACCGAGGCTGCGCTCTACGCCGCCAGGCTCTCCCAGCGTGAGGACCTCCGCCCCTGAGGGTTAGGGACCTGGGACCCTGGAATGGGCGTAGGCGGGGGCGCAGCGTAGGCGGGATGCGCGTGGTTGACGAGGCGTGCCTGCGACGGCTGGCTCGCAACGAGGTGGGACGGCTGGGATTCAGTCTCGACGCTCTGCCCGTTGTGGAGCCGGTCACCTATGTGATCGAAGGCCTGACCGCGCGTCTGGCGGTTGGCCGATCCGCGTCGAGTGCCGCCAGGCAGGGCGCGGTCGCATGTCTTCAGGTGGAGGACCGACCCGATGGCGAACCGGCCATGAGCGTGCTGGCAACCGGTCGGCTTCGGTTCGTGGACGACGGGTTCGCCGAGATGCTCATCGAGTTGTTGTCGGAAACGCCCACCGGCTGACCACGCGACTGTCCGCAAGACGTGGATTCCCGGCCCGCCGGCAGGGCTGTCCTAGGCTGCCGCCCGCTCGCATGCCGTTGAAGGAGCCGGTAGATGTCCGCCCCCACCCAGACCAGGGCTTACCGCAACGGCGAGTTGATCGCCGAAGGTTTCACCCTCGACGAGCTCTCCGAGCAGCTCGAGGACGACTCGACGGTCGTGTGGGTGGACCTGTGCAGACCCTCCACGGGCCAGCTCCAGCTGCTGGCGACCGAACTCGGGCTCCACGAGCTCGCTGTGGAGGATGCTCTGGGCAACCGTCAACGCCCGAAGCTCGACCAATACGAGAGCCACGTGTTCCTGGCCTGTCACGCGGTTGAACTCGGCGACTGCCCGGGACGGATGACCGAGCACGAGGTCGACACTTTCATAGGAAAGCGTTGGATCGTCACGGTCCACAAGAACGACGCGGCGATCATCAACGAAGTCGTGGCCCGGTGGGACCGCAGTCCGACCCTCGCCGTCCACGGGGTGAGCTTCCTGCTGTGGGGTCTGCTCGATGTGGTGGTCGACGGCTACTTCGAGGCAGTCGACCGGCTCGACGCGTTCTACGACGAGATGAGCGAGGGGATATTCGAGGACCGCCCGCTGGACCGAAGCCGCCAGCGGGAGTGGTTCGAGGCAAGACAGGCGCTGGTGCATTTCCATCGGATGGTGGTACCGATGCGCGAGGCCGTCTCCTCGGTCATGCGCCGTGAGCGCGAGCTGGTTCCCGAGGCGATCTACCCCTACTACCAGGATGTGTACGACCACGTGTTGCGGGTCACCGAGTCGACCGACGCGCTTCGTGACCTGGTGGCCACGATCGTGGAGACGAACCTCAGCTTGCGTGACTACCGCCAGAACCAGGTGATGAAGAAGGTGACGAGCTGGGCGGCGATCGTGGCAGTTCCCACGCTGATCACCGGGTTCTACGGCATGAACGTGCCGTACCCCGGTTACGCGCTCACTTGGGGCGTGTGGGCGTCGCTGGTGTTGATGGTGGTGGTGTCGGCAGGGCTTTTCGTGACCTTCCGTCGCAGGGACTGGCTCTGAGACGGCGATAGCCTCCCAATCGGTGAAGGAGCTGCTCGACGACTTGGAGCGCTGGGGTCGGTCAGAGACAGCCGTGGTCCTGGCCCGAGTGGTCGACCTGGAGGGTTCGGGCCCACGAACGCCGGGCGCAGCGATGGCGGTGTCTGCCGACGGCGAGGTCAGCGGGTCGGTGTCGGGTGGATGTGTCGAGGGTGCCGTGGTGGCCGAGGCGATGCGGATCCATGAGGCCGGTGGTGGGCGTCTCGTGAGCTTCGGGTACTCCGACGACGACGCCTTCGCGGTCGGGCTGACCTGCGGAGGGACGATCCATCTCTACATCGAGCTGTTGGACCGGCGCCGTGGGTGCCTCGAAGTGCTCCAGGCTGCGCTGCGTGTGGACGAGGCGACGGTTCTCGCAACGGTCGTCGAGGCGGAGGTGCCTGCGCTCGTGGGAGCGAAGCTGGTGCTGGTCGCCGCCCGCGGCGGGGAGCCGGTCCAATCCGGAACGCTTGGCGATTCGGACCTCGATCGGGTCGTTGCGCGCGATGCGCTGGGGGAACTGGCAGCGGGACGTTGTGGGGTCCGGCACTACGGCCTTCGCGGTGAAGCTCGTGAGCGGGCGGTCTCGGTGTTCATCGAGTCCTTTGCCCCGCCTCCGCGAATGGTGATCTTCGGCGCGGTCGACTTCACGGCGGCGCTGGTCCGGGTGGCGAAGGTGTTGGGCTACCACGTCACGGTCTGTGACGCTCGCGAGATGTTCGCGACCCGACGACGTTTTCCTCTCGCCGATGAGGTGGTCGTCGACTGGCCGCAGCGACTCCTGGAAAGGATCGGCCCGCAACTGGGCCCCCGTGACGCCGTGTGTGTGCTTACTCATGACCACAAGTTCGATGTGCCTGCGGTCGTTGCCGCCCTCGGGACCGATGTCGGGTATCTGGGGGCGATGGGGAGTCGGCGAACGACCGAGGAACGGCGCGAACGACTGCTCGAGGCCGGAGTTGGGAAAGCGGACCTGAGGCGTCTGATGGCGCCCATCGGCCTTGACATCGCCGCGCGGACACCCGAGGAAACGGCGATCTCGATCTGCGCGGAGATCATCGCCGCTCGCACCGGTCGCGCACCGGCGTCGTTGCGTGACACGGTGGATGCAATACATCCGAGAATCGACGTGGAGCAACACGACAAGGCGGTGGCGCGCCGGTGAGCTGGGTCCCCCCACCGTCGTACCTGCCCACCCTGATCGGTGAGGGCTACGAGGGCTCGGGCGTTTCAGCGGCGAACATCAAAGTCATGCTCGGAGACCGAAACGGGCCGGTTGGAACGGCGTGGGCGACGGCGCTGGCGACGCCGACGACGGGCCACGAGCCGTTCATAGTGGTGGCGCGGCCCGGGCTGCCGGTGAAGCCGTGGACGTTGTTTGTCAACACGGTGGCAATAGCGGGAGACGACCATGGCACGCTCACGGTCGGGGCGGCCCACGCCGGGGTTGCTGCGGGAATCATCGAGGCCGTGGGTGTCGGGGTCCTTCCCCCTGAGCCTGCCGAGTCGGCGGTGTTGATCGCGTCGGTTTGGGTGGATCCGGCCGCGTCGCTGGTGCATCAGGACGTGATCTTCGTCAACAACCGCGTTGCGACGGTCGCGGCGATCCGTTCCGCCATTGTGGGTGGCCCCACCCTGCGTGAGGTGATGTCCGACACGGGTGGAGTGTGGAACGCGGCCTATCACCCGAGCTGAACGGGCGAAGAATTGCCCCTCGGTTGCTCGAACGAGCAGAGTTGACGCCATGGTGCAGCTTCCCAAGCCGCTGTCCGCGGTCGTATTCGGTTCCGTTCTCACCCTCGCTGCCGCCGGGTGCTCACACCCCGACCCAAACCCGCCCATGAAGGTGACCGGCGACATCAGCGAGGCGATCCCCACCACGACCACGACCACCACGACATCGGTCGAGGCGACCACCACCACCCTTTTCTATCCGGGGGTCCCGACGCCGACTACGACCGAGGCTCCTGTCGCCGAGTCGGCGGCTACGACGACAACGGCAGTCGACCAGGGCGAAACGTCCTCGACCGAGGACACCACCACCACAACCGAGGGCTGAGCGCCGCGGGTTCATGGGTCCGGGTTCACCGGAGGCGGTGAGCGGCAAATCTCAATCGTTGCCGCGGGGGTGACGATAGGCATGGAGTGGCGCTGTTCGACGTAACTCCATCGCTGGTCTCCCCCCGCCGGTTCGGAGCCGCGCTCCATGCCACTCGCGTCGGCACAGGCTCCACTCTCACCGCGATCTCACGGCGCTGCGAGGGATGGTGGACTCCCGACGAGCTGTTGAACGTAGAGCGAGGATCCGTGTCGCTCGGAGACGCGTCGATCGTCTCCTTCTGCCGGCTCTATGCCCTCCCAGGCCGGGGCCTGGGCGATGTGGCCAGCCTGGATCTGGTGCTCGATCGGAGTGAGTCGGTGGATCTGGTGGATGCCGGGTCGGCAGAGGGGTCCGACCATCTGAGCGCCTGCCGACACATCCTCGTGAGGCTGTGTGCGATCAGTCGACTTGTGGGCCTGGATGCGGAGGAGTTGGCCGACTCGCCTGTTCTGGGCGAAGCCATGGATCTCGACGCCCCCGCGATCCGCAGATCGATCCGTGAACTGGAGGCGGATGGTGACCGGATCGGGCAGGTGGCGTCGGTGCTCGATGAGCGGGTTGCCGTACCGCTGGTAGGGCTCTCGATCGGCGAAACCCCCCAGGGAGTCCTGCTGCTGGTGCGGCGGGCCGGGGGAGCGGTTCGCCCCTCTCCGGAACCTGTTCCCGCCGCCGGACCCCTGCGGTGGTTCACGGCGGCACCTCTCAGCGTCTGAGCGAGCGGGTCACTTCAGCCCGAGGGTCAACTCCAGCACTGGACCCGCAACCTCCGGCGGCCAATCGTGGCCGTAGCCGACGCTGGTCCTCGAGACGACCGCAACCCCATCCCTGCACGAGTCGCGCCCGGTCACCTCGATACCGCTCGCGTCGCCCTCTCGGGTCTCCTCGGTGCTGCACTCGTTCAAGGTCGCCCACGCCCCGAGGGTTGCCGCGCTGGCGCCCGGCTCATACGAAGGATCGCGCGTGGCGGATATGCCCCAGCCGCCGTCGAAGGGCAGGATCGCATCGGTTGTGTCGCTGTCGATCAGGACCGAGATGCCATGCGCAAGGGCGCAGGAGGGAGGGGCATAGGCGCCTCGCACCATTACCAGGCCACGGATCCGATCCTCGCCGCTGCACGCGATGGCGGCGGCGAGATGGGCCCCTGTGCCAAACCCGACCGCCACGGTTCTGTCGACATCCAGACAAGAGTCCTCGGCGGCGCGTGAGAGCGCGTCCGCCGCCATCGCAATGTCGTCTTCCCGGTCCGCGACAGCGCTGACATTCCAGGGTTGGGCGGTGCCGTCGAGGCTCATGACTGCGATCCCCTGGGTTGCCGCTGCCGCTTCGAGCCCGGTTGTATGCACGACATCCTCGGCCGACTGGCCCGTGTCCCCGATCAGCAGGATCAGCGGCGCTGCCTGAATCCGCCCGGGCGGGAGCGCGAGACGCGCAGGTCGATTGCCGGCACCCACCTGAAGGGTTGTCGCGTCGGTCGACCCGTCCGTAGTGCAGGCGGCGCCTCGAGCGCCGCCGGGGTCGGACCTCGGAGCAGCAAAGGTGGGGCGCTCACCGTGTGGAACCGTGACCAGCAGGACGAGGCCGATCACCAGGAGGATGGACAACGCCGTCCCCACGCTCGCGGGGAGACGGGGCGCCAGGAGCGTGGGCGGCGCCGCCGGCTGGGTCTCAGGCAAGGCCTGCACGCCGGGCTGCGTTGTCGGCTCCGGCTCGGACCGGCGCAGAATCACAAGGTCTTCGAGGATCTCGCTGAACGGGGCGAGCAGAGCGTCGATCTCTTCGACCCGACGCCGTGAGTACTGCGAAGCGGTCAGGCGGTCGAATCCGCAGATCCCGACCAACGCCAACGCGACCCGGGTCGAGACGGGTTGAGCGGCCACTTCCTCTGCCAGCACCTCGCGCGCCCGGTGGTAGGGGCGATCCGGGTTGGGTGGCGTGGCCAGGGAGCGCTCGACGGCGATCGCGGTGACCCAAGCCAAGGGCGAGTCGCCGACCTTTTCGGCGTTGGCCTCCATCCACTCGATCGCCGAGTACGCAACCGACTCCGCGCTCGCCCGGTCGCCGAGGAATGTCTCGGCGATGGTCAGGGCGATCGCCCGGAGAAGAGTCGGATCCGCGGATGCCACGGTGCGAAGAGTCTATGAACCCGTGCAAGCCACTCGATGTGGGAATATCACCACTGTGAGCGGACGTGATGACGACCCGGGGGCCCCGCCGCGCCAGTACTACGTCCCAGCGCCGGAGGAGATCCCCGCCCCTCGCCCGCCGGTTGCGCCCAGCACGCCGGTTGCGCCCAGCGCGCCGATTGCGCCGCATGCGCGGAGCTCGCGGAAGAGGAACCCCGCGGGGAGCGCCGCGCCGACTCCCCCTCCGCCGATCCGCTCCCGAAGTCGCTCAAGACACCGGCTCCGGCGGGCGCTTCGGCCCAAGCTGCGCTGGATCTACCTGTACTTCCCGCTCCTGGTGCTGTTGTTGGTGGGCAGCGCGCTGGGTTGGGGTTGGTATCGCTTCAACTCGCTGTACCGGGTGGACCTCGACGGCGCGCTCGCTTCGCCAAAGGGTGAGGCGGTCAACTACCTCCTCGTTGGCAGCGACAGCCGTGACGGCGTCGATGCGGACACCACGAACGTCGGGGCGATCGGCACGAACGTCTCGGGGCGGCGCGCGGACACGATCATCGTGCTGCGAGTAGGTGACGGGGCGGCGACGATGATGTCGATCCCGAGGGACCTGTGGGTGACCAACTCGAAGACCGGACGCGCCGGTCGAGTGAATGCCACCTACAACGACAGCCCTGCGAACCTGGTGCGCACGGCCACTGCGAACCTGGGTATACCGATCCACCGCTACCTCGAAGTGGACTTCGTGAGCTTCTCGGGGATGGTCGACGCGATGGGTGGAGTGAGCATCGACTTCCCGAACCCGGCGCTGGATCGGCACTCCGGGCTGAACGTCATCGCTTCCGGGCCGGTTCGCCTCGATGGGCCCCAGGCCCTCGCCTACGTCCGCTCCCGTCACTACGTCGAGATCATCGGCGGCAAGGAGGTACCCGATCCGACCGCGGATCTCGGTCGCCAACAGCGCCAGCAGACCTTCATTCGCACAGTGCTCAAGTCGGTTGGAGACACCCGAAATCCCATCACCGCTTTGCGGATCGTCGGTGCCGCGGCAAAGGGAACACGCGTCGATGACCAACTGGGTCTCGGCGACATCGTGTCGCTGGCCCGCAACCTTGCCGGAGCAGAACCCGAGACAGTGGTCCTGCCCACGAGGGGCGCCAGGAAGGGGAAGGCCTCGGTGCTCGTGCTCGAGGCGTCCGAGGCAGGCCCGGTGCTCGCCCGCTTCGGCGGGGAGCCCCACGCGCCGCAGTAGGGTGGCGTTCCCCGATCGAAAGGCACATGAATGCCCACCCCCGCCCCTCCGGCCGACGGTTCCGCCGAGCGGAAGACGAAGTTCTCCGAGCCCTTCGAGATGGCCGTCGATGCCGACAAGCAGTACCAGGCGGCAATCTCCACCTCGCTCGGCGACATGGTTGCCTTCCTGTACCCCCAGCGCGCGCCCGAGACGGTGAACAACTTCGTGAACCTGGCTCGGCACCACTACTACGACGGGTTGATCTTCCACCGCGTCATTTCGGGGTTCATGATCCAGGGCGGCTGCCCGGAGGGGTCCGGCAGAGGCGGCCCGGGCTACCGGTTCGTCGATGAACTGCCCCAGCGTGGCCAGTACGAGATCGGTTCGCTCGCCATGGCGAACGCCGGTCCGAACACGAACGGCAGCCAGTTCTTCATCGTCAGCGGACCCAGCGGCGTCGGGCTGCCCCCGTCGTACTCGCTGTTCGGCAAGCTGATCTCCGGGCTGGACGTGTTGGACCAGATCGAGAGGGTCCGCACCGGCGCTGGTGACCGCCCGGTAGAGGACGTGGTGATCAACTCGGTCGTCATAACCGAGGAGTGAGGCCCAGCCGCGCCCTGGTCGCCGGCCTGGGCGCGGTCGGTGCTCTCGCTGCCGCCGGTGCCGCCACAGCATGGTGGCGGCGTCGCGGGACCGCCTCGGTGTCGCCTGCGGTCGTCTCGCAAAGAGCGGCCCGAACAGCGGAATTGATCCGCCTCACGTCGAGGGCTGGCGCGGGCTACGCGGCAGTCTCTGCGCGTTCGGCGTTTTCTCCGCCCGACCGGAGGGCCGAGGCACGGGCTGACTACGAGATCCGGACCGCCGCGCAGGTGGTCGAGTCCCTCGGCAACATGAAGGGCGCGGTCATGAAGCTCGGCCAGATGGCCAGCTATCTGGACCAAGGCCTGCCGGAACCGGTTCGCGACGCCCTCGCCCAGCTTCAGTCGGATGCTCCGCCGATGGCGCCGGAGTTGGTGTCGGAGGTGTTGGTCACCGAGTTGGGTGAGGCGCCCGAACGGCTCTTCGCCGAATGGTCGGACGCGCCGATCGCCGCGGCATCGATCGGCCAAGTGCATCGCGCCCTCACCCGGGACGGTCGCGACGTTGCCGTGAAGGTCCAGTACCCCGGTGTCGACGAGGCCATAAGGGCGGATCTGGAAAACAGCGACCTGCTCTTCGGCGCGTTGGGCATGCTCTTCCCCGGTCTGGACCCCAAGCCGATAGTCGCCGAGTTGAAGGAGCGGATCTCCGAAGAGCTCGACTACCGGCGTGAGGCATCCAACCAACGAAGGTTCGCCGAGGCGTTCGCAGGGCATCCCACGATCCACGTCCCCCTCGTGGTGGAGGAGCTGTCCACCGCCCGGGTGCTCACCACGGAGTTCGCGGCGGGCGCCTCCTTCTCCGAACTGTTGGGCTGGTCCCAGGCCGAGCGTGACCTCGCAGCCGAGACGATCTACCGGTTCGCTTTCGGCGGCATCTACGAGCTCGGCGTGTTCAACGGCGACCCCCATCCGGGCAACTACCTCTTCGAGCCCGGTGGCAGGGTCACATTCCTCGACTTCGGTCTGTGCAAGGTGTTTACACCTGAGGAGGTCGTGTGGTTCGAGCGGCTGATCAGCGCGATGGTCATCCGTGACGACCGGGAGGAGTTCACCCGATTGTGCGAAGAGCTCGGCTTCATCTCGGGTGCGTCACGCCTTGATCCGGATCTGCTCTACGACTACTTCCGCCACTTCTACGAGCTCGTTCTCGAAGACGGCCCTATGACGGTCACCCCCGGGTACGCGGCCGAGTCGATCCGTCGCTTCTTCGACCTGTCAGGCCCGTACGCGGAGGTCATCCGCTCCGCGAACGTGCCGCCGTCGATGGTCATCGTGCAGAGGATCAACCTCGGCCTCTACGGCGTGTTGGCCCAGCTCGGAGCAACCCGCAACTGGCGTGGCATCGCGGAGGAGATCTGGCCGTTCGTCAATGGCCCCCCATCGACGCCGATGGGAGTCGCCATCTCCGCGTGGCGTCGGGAGCGAGGCCGCTCGTCGTGAACCTCGTGACTCGTCTGGTGGCGGGCGTGCTCGCCGGTGTGTTCGCCCTCGCGGCGGTCTCGAAGCTGGCGGACCGCCCAACCACCACGCGTAGCTTCGAGGATCTGGGCCTCAGGTGGCCCGCGCCTCTGGGGATGATCGTCCCCCTTGTGGAGCTCATCACGGCTGTTGTGTTGGTGTTGTGGCCCCCTGTGGGAGCGGCCGCGGCGCTCGCGATGCTCTGCGCGTTCAGCGTGATCCTGGTGAGGGTCGTCCGGGGAGGGTTACCGCTGGGTTGTGCATGTTTCGGCGCCTGGAGCGCGCGGGGCGACACCGGTGTCGGATGGGCCTCGGTGGTCCGCAACGCCGTGTTGGCCGCCATGGCCACGCTCGTCGTCGTGGTGGGCTAGATGGTTGTTGGATGGGAGCGGACCGGTCCCAGATGCTCATTTCCACGGAACGGTACTGGTCAAGCGCGTGCGGCACCGCCGGCGACGAGTTCGTCGAAGAGGAGTTCGGTGACCGCGCCGATGGGCGGTGAGGGCGAGGAATCGAGTGGCTCGATTGCGCAGCACAGCTCCGTCACACCCGTCGCGCGGCCCTGGAGGGTGATGAGTAGCTGGCACATGATTCGGCTGCCCGCGGCATCTCGTAGCTCCATCAGCACTTGAACCAAACCCGATGGCGGTTCGACCCCGATCACCTCGCCGAGTCGGTGGGCGGCGTCCAGCGCTGCCAGGTAGGCGTCGGTGGGAGGGAGAGCCACGGCGATCGTGTCGTTGCCCGCCATCGAGACTCCGGCGGACTCCTCCTTGGATTCAGGCGCATGTGTCGGTGAGGGAAGGGGTGGCTGCTCGAGCGCCTCAAGCACGGCCTCGTATGCCTCCAAGAGCGCGACGGTGGCGTCGTTCGCGGCGGGGGAGTTCGAGCGATCGGGGTGGACCTCGCGTAGCCGGTGGAGATAGGCGACTCGGAGTGCTCTTCGGTCCGATGTGGGTGCGATCCCGAGACAGCGCCATGCGTCGTCCAACAGCACCAGCGGAACGTACCGCGCGGGCTGGAACCGTCGGTGATCGGGAGATATACGCTCGGCGGATGACGCTCATCGAGGAGGGCCGTCTGTGACCGACACCGACAACCAGGCGGCGGCGATGGCCGCCTCCTATGGAGAACTCATCGCAGGGCTGCGCCAGACCTTCGAGTCAGGCAGGACCCGGCCCATTGCCTGGCGACGTGAGCAACTCGCCGGCCTCGTCCAGTTCCTCGTCGCCCACGAGGACGAACTGATCGAGGCACTGCGGACGGATCTCGGCAAGCCACCGTTCGAGGCCTACGGCACCGACATCGGGGTGGTGCGCATGCACATCCGCGACATCTCCCGAAAGCTCGACCGCTGGATGAAGCCCGACAGGGTGTTCCCGGGGCTGCTCTCGCTTCCCGGCACTGCCGAGGTCATCAAGGAACCCCTCGGGGTCGTCTTGGTGATCGCTCCGTGGAACTACCCGGTGCAGCTCCTGTTGGAACCGGTGGCGGCTGCACTCGCCGCGGGCAACTGCGTGGTCGCCAAGCCCTCCGAGTTGGCACCCGCTACGGCGTCGGTGTTGGCTCGACACCTCCACCGTTTCGTCGATCCCGACGCGGTGGCGCTGGTCGAGGGCGGTGTCCCCGAGACGACGGCATTGCTGGAGAACCGCTTCGACCACGTCTTCTTCACGGGCTCGACGGCTGTCGGCCGAGTTGTGATGGCCGCCGCGGCGAAGCACCTAACGCCGGTAACCCTGGAACTCGGAGGTAAGAGTCCCACCATCGTCGCGGCCGACGCCGATCTTGCCGTCGCCGCACGTCGGATCACCTGGGCGAAGTTCATGAACGCAGGCCAGACCTGCATCGCACCCGACTACCTCCTCGTGGAGCGGTCGGTCCGCGACGAGCTGGTCGATCGGATCCAGGGCGCGATCCGCGAGTTCTACGGTACCGATCCGAAGGTCACCGCGGACCTGGGCCGGATCGTCAACGAACGGCACCACGACCGACTCACCAGGTTGGTGTCAGGAAGCGGCGGCGTCGTCTGTGGCGGCGACCACGACCGTTCGACCCGCTATCTTGCGCCCACGATCGTGCTGGACCCCGATGTCGATTCGGGCCTCATGTCCGAGGAGATCTTCGGTCCAGTGCTACCGGTCCTTGCGATCGATTCGGTCGAGGACGCGATCGCGTTCGTCAATGATCGCGACAAGCCGCTGGCGCTCTACGTCTACACGCGCTCGAAGGAAACGGCCGATCGGGTGCTCGCCCGCACCAGTTCGGGTGGTGCATGTGTCAACCATTCGGTGATGCACATCCTGCCGGAGAACCTGCCCTTCGGTGGGGTTGGGCCGTCGGGTATGGGCGCGTATCACGGCAAGGCCGGCTTCGACGTGTTCAGCCACCACAAGTCGGTTCTTCGCAAGCCCACGTTCCTCGATCCCAAGCTGCTCTACCCGCCGTACGCGTTGTGGAAGGCGAAGATCATGCGGGCCGTATTCCGCTGATCAACCACCTCCGGCCCCCGCTGCCTCAAACCTCCGGCCCCCGCTGCCTCAAACCTCTGCATGAGGCAGGGAGGACCGATTTCCGGCCCCCGCTGCCTCAAGGATCGCTTTGAGGCATAGCGGCCCGGTCCATGCTGCCTCATGCAGCGCGTAGCCGATGGTGGTAGGTCTCGGCTATGGCCTTCGCGAGGTCGGCCGGGTCGTTGACGATCTGCTCGTACATGATCCGGATTGTGTGCCAGCCACGCCGGCTCGCCTCGAGGTCGCGTTCGTGATCGGCGGACATCGCCTTTTGCCGAGCATGCCAACGCCGACCGTCTGCCTCGAGGAGGAGCGTGGCCTCGGGGAATCCTCGGTCGGTCAGGCCGGAGCGCCGACCCGTGTTCGGCAAGGGGTACTGCGTTGTGCCCTGGCCGATGCCGGCCAGCTCCAGAATCTCGCTGAGAGCGACTTCGAGCCGGCTCGATGCGATGGCTCCGCCAGGCGAGAGCTCGTCCAGCACCACGCCGAGTTGGCTTCCGCGTGTGCGCCCGAGCACGCCCACTCGCAACAGGGCCATCCCGAGTGCCGCCTGCGACAACCCCCGGTCGAAGAGGGCGGCTTCGACGATTGTGCGGACCCGGGGTAGCGACAGGATCGTGGAAAGGTCACACACAGTCCGCGCGAGGCCGGTGTAGCGGAGGTCGTCGACGACAACGACATCGCAGGGATCGAGTTTCATCTGATGGAGTTCAACGCCGGCACGTCGTCTGTGATCGAAGTGGGGCACTATGCAGGCTTGGGTCTCTGCCGCGATGGCGGGCAGGTCGAACATTCGGCCGGCCGTCTGGTGGGAGAGTACCGAGCGCTCTCCGAGGGATAGCTGTATGCACCAGTTGCGTTGGGTCTCGGACTCGGGGGTTCCCGGGATCACGAGCACCCCTGGCAGGTCGGGCCTCCAGCGACCCGAGGCCACTCGGCGCTTCACCGCCGAAGGGGTGTAGCCCCGGTCGATCGCCTGGGCACGGGTGAATGCCCCTGCCTGAGCGGCCGCGACAATTGCAAGGAGGTCATCTCGTTCTGTCATGCGCTGGAAGATATTGAGATGCTGTGACAGTGAGCTCGAGATGGCCGGTCCCTCATGCCTCAATCCGATTCTTGAGGCATGACGGACCGGAAACCGGCCTTCCCTGCCTCATGCCGGGGTTTGAGGCAACGAGGGCCGGGGTTTGAGGCAGCGGGGCTTACGTGGTGAGCCAGGCGGCGAATACCTCGACCATCATCGCCACATCGGCGGAGGCCATCAGCTCACGAATCGAGTGCATCGACAGCTGAGCCATGCCCACATCCAGCGTCGGGATGCCGAGACGTGCAGACACGATGGGCCCGATGGTGGAACCGCAGGGCAGATCGTTGCGGTGGCTGTACTCCTGAACGGGCACACCCATTCGGTCGCACAACAGCCGGAACCGTGCGCCGGTCTCGCCGTCGGTCGAATAGCGCTGGTTCAGGTTGGTCTTGATCACCGGGCCGCCGCCAAGTGCGATCCGATGGTTCGGCTCGTGGCGGTCGGGGTAGTTCGGGTGCGTGCCGTGCGCCATGTCCGCCGACAGGCACATCGAAGCGGCACACGACCGGATCAGATCCTCGGAATCACCGCCCCGCGCCGAGACGAGACGCTCCAGCACGCTTCGCAGCAAGACGGAGTCGGCGCCGGTAGCGGAGCCCGATCCCACCTCCTCGTGGTCGAGGAGCGCGATGGCGGGAAGCACCTCGGCTGAGGCATCGACAGCGGCGATAAGGGCACTTACGGCCCCGAAGCACGAACAGAGGTTGTCGAGTCGAGGTGCGCTGATCAGTTCCTCGTTGGCGCCGATGAATCCAGCTGGGAGTGTGTCGTGGCACATGGCGTCCCAACCCAGCACGTCGCCGCTGCCCACTCCGGACACCTCGGCGAGCCAGGAGACGAAGTCACCGTCGCTCGCTGGGCCAAGCCCCCACACAGGGGTCAGGTGCTGTTGACGGTTGAGCAGCAGACCGCGCTCGGATATCTCCCTGTCCAGGTGGATCGCGAGTTGCGGAACTCGCAGGAGCGGTCGATCGTCGCGAAAGAGCCTGGTGGCGAGATCCCGCGAGCCGCTCCGTACGACTACCCGTCCTGCCAGCCCGAGGTCACGGTCGAGCCAGGAGTTCATGAGCAGACCGCCGTAGGGCTCCACGTCGAGCTGGCGAAAGCCGGCGGCTCCGATGTCGGGGCGGGGCTTGATCCGCAGGTTGGGCGAATCGGTGTGTGCGGCGATCAGGCGCATCGGCCGAGCCGGGTCTCCCTCGGGGGCGGCCCATGCGATCAGCGAACCTGCCTGCGCGACGAACGCGGGTCCCCCGGGCTGCCACCGCGCCGCAGGGTCCATCTCCGCAAAACCCGCTGCCCGCAGACGGCCGGCTGCCTCGGCGACCGCGTGAAATGGGGTTGGGGCGGCGTCGATGAAGGCGAGGAGGTCGTCGGCCGGGGTGACGGGCATGCCACGAGGCTATGAGCCGCCGGCTCATTCCCAGCAGCCTCAGGCCGGAATTCCGGCCCAGTGCTGCTGGGAAACGGCGAGCGGGGCTCTTGGAAACGGCGAGCGGGGCTCTTGGAAACGGCGAGCGGGGCTCTTGGAAACGGCGAGCGGGGCTCTTGGAAACGGCGAGCGGGGCTCTTGGAA
>JADLFH010000107.1 GCA_020845705.1 Microthrixaceae bacterium
CGGCGAGAAGCAGGCGAACGTGATCGGCTATTGCCTCGGCGGTACCCTGCTCGGAGCGGCGCTGGGCGTGATGGCCGCGAAAAAGGACACGCGCGTCGCCAGCGCGACTTTTTTCGTTTCGCTGCTCGATTTTTCGATACCCGGCGAACTGGGGGTGTTCATCGACGAGAAGCAGGTAGAAAACCTGGAGCGGCGCATGAACGAGCGCGGGTTTCTCGAAGGCTCGGAGATGGCCGGTACCTTCAACCTGCTGCGTTCGAACGACCTCGTCTGGTCGTTCGTGGTGAACAATTACCTGATGGGAAAAGACCCGTTCCCTTTCGATCTGCTTTACTGGAACTCGGATTCGACGCGCATGCCGGCGAAGATGCACAGCTTCTACCTGCGCAATATGTACCTGGCCAACAAGCTCAAGGATCCGGGCGGAATCGAACTGGACGGCGTGCCCGTCGATATCAGCAAGATCAGCATACCGGCGTACTTCATCTCTACCGCCGAGGACCACATCGCGCCGTGGAAGTCGGTGTATAAGGGCGCGCGCGTCCTGTCCGGAAAAGTGCGCTTCGTGCTCGGCGGCTCAGGTCACATCGCGGGAATCGTCAATCCACCCGCGGCGAACAAGTACTGCTACTGGACCAATCCGCAGATTCCGGAAAGCTCCGACGAATGGCTGAGCGCGGCGACGCGCCACGAGGGCTCCTGGTGGGCCGACTGGCAGAGCTGGATGGACGCGAACAACGGCGGCGCCAAGATCGCCGCACGCGTGCCCGGCGACGGTGGGCTCAAGGTGATCGAGGACGCGCCTGGCTCCTATGTCAGCCTGCGACTGAGCGCGGATAAACCGAAGCGGAAATCGGCGCCCAAGAAATAGGCGCTGGATTCACGCGATTCCGCAACCCGGATATTCGCCGCCGGTCGCAGGGTAACTTGCTCGATTGAGGAGGCGCAAGCAGTCGGCGATCGGGAAAGCGCGTGCCGCATCCGCGCGCGGCCCGCGCTTGGCGCGGCATTGATTTGCGCGCGGCCATCCAGCACAGGAATGAAATAAAGACATTATTAAACATAGGCTTGAATGAAATCCGCGAACCTTTTTTCCC
>JADLFH010000021.1 GCA_020845705.1 Microthrixaceae bacterium
ACGCGACGGTGGTGCGGGCGGATCTCCAGGGTTCCAACATCGGTTTCGCACTGACGATGCGCGCATTGATGAGAGCGGCCTGGCGCGAACGATCGGTGCGCATTTACCTCGTCAGTCGGGTTTTCAACCCCGTGGCCATGAACGGGGTCTACAGCGTCACTCCGGATCGGCGGTTCTTCTACCCAGCGATCGACCCGGCAGCCAGCCCCGACCCGGATCTGGTGGAAGCGGTTCACCGCTACGTGGAGACCTTCTACCCGACCTACGACTGGGAACCCGACACCTCGCTGATCTCGAGCATCGACGAGAAGCTGGTCCCGCCGTTCCACACCCGCTGTGGCAACCCCATGATCGATGACTGGTGGGACGAGCACCTTCCGGACGGCGGAGCCTCGGTCCTGTCCATGCAAGGGGGTTCGATCCGGCTGTTGATCGCCGCGGTCCCTCTCATGTGGAGCGGGGTGCTCCGTGTTCTGGGCCTGCGGAGTCGTGGAGCGCGGCGCCACCACACGCCCGACCGGGCTAGCGCCACCGACTGAGACCGCCGAGATGCTGATCGTCAACGGTATCGGCAAGACCTACCCGGGCCCGCCTCCCGTGCCGGCACTCGAGGATGTCGACCTCCAGGTCGAGGCGGGAAGCATCGCTGCTCTGATCGGACCGAACGGCGCCGGCAAGACCACCCTCGCGTCGTGCCTTGTGGGCCTGATCAAGCCCGACTTCGGCGAGGCGAACCTCGACGGCGCCGACTTGCTGGGGCGCCGGGACGACAGCACGCCGCGCATCGGCTACGCGCCTCAGGAGGAGGCGCTCTACCCGATCATGCACGTCGAGGAGAACCTGCGTCTCTTCGGTGAGCTCGCCGGGATCCGAGGTCCCGATCTTCGCCGTGAGATCGACCGTGTCGCCGAGGCCTTCCTCATCGGTGATCTGCTCGGGCGGCGAGTCCGTGATCTCTCCGGTGGCCAGCGGCGCCGTGTGCACAACGCCATCGCCCTGCTTGGGACACCACGGCTCATCATCCTCGACGAGCCCACCGCCGGGGTAGACCCCTCCACTCGCTCGGCCATCCTCGATGTCGTCCGCTCCACCGCCACCCAGACCGGCGCCGTGATCCTCTACTCCACCCACTACCTGGCCGAGGTCGCCGAACTGCACGCCTCGGTCACCTTCCTCGACCGCGGTCGCGTGATCGCCCGCGGCAGCGTCGCCGAACTGCTGAGCCGACACGGCGCCGACGCCGTGGAGTTGCGCTTCGACGGCCCGGCGCCGTCGGGGTTCACCTTCGACACGGCAGAGATACACGTCGTCGATGACATGTTGCGCGTCGCGGTCACCGACCCGCGTCGCCATGTGGGACGAATAGTGCTCGCGCTCGGAATGCACGCGGAGCGCCTCCAGTCCGTCGATGTGCACGAGTCGGACCTCGACACCGTGTTCTTCCGCCTGACGGGCCGCCGCTACAGCGAGGACGACGACGAGTGAGCCGGCGGGTTGCGCGCCTGGGATCGCTGATCCGCGCCGAGACCCTCTACATCCGCAGGCTCCCGGTGCCCCTGCTCATCTACCTGGCGCTGCCGTTCCTGCTCATGGCCTTCCTGAGCGACGCCATGAAGCTCTTCTTCAGCAACATCGGCTACTTCAACACCACCGGCGCCGAGTTCGTCGTTCCCGCGCAGGCGATCCTCTTCGGGTACATGTTCGCCGAGCACATAGGGCTGTGGATCTTCGCCGAGCACAACTGGAAGACCTGGGACCGGGTGCGAGCGACGCCTGCCACAACGGGCGAGGTGCTCGGCGCGAAGGGCCTGATGTGGGGTGGGTATCTGGCCGCCCAGTACGTGGTGTTGTTCGTCGGAGGGTCGCTCGTGCTGGGGATGAACCTGACGGGTTCTGTCCCGGCGTTGATCCTGCTGGCCGTCGTGAACCTGTTGGCAACGATGGCGTTCGGGTTCTGCGGGATGGTGTTGTGCCCCTCGCAAGCGACCTTCGACGCTTGGACCTACGGCGGCGCGCTCCTCGTGGCGGCTCTCGGCGGAGCGATCACCCCTGGTGAGCTGCTACCGAGCTGGGCGGAGAAGGCCTCGCCGGCGAGTCCCGCCTATTGGGCTGTCAAGGGTGCCCGCTCGGTGATCCTCGACCGGGGCGGCTTCGACGACGTGGCCGTGCCATGCCTCGTGCTGCTCGCGTTCGCGGTCGCCTTCGGGGCGATCGGCGCGTGGCGCTTCGACCCCGCCCGGGCGAAGATCGGCCGTTCGAAGTGAACCGCTACACGATCCTCGTGCGGCACGAACTACGGCGGGCACTGAAGTCGGTGGTGCCACGCCTCGTGTTCGTAGCCATGGCCATTGGCTTGGTGGTGTTCCTGCGGCGGACCTTCTCTCTGGCCCTCCAGTTGACCGGTCGCATCGGCGCAGACGGCAGCGAGCAGGCGGTCCCTGGCATGGCCGTGTTGTTCTCCTTCGTCGTGCTGGTGTACTTCGGCTACACCGCCTTCGACGACTTCGGCTTCGGGATGTGGGACCGACTTCGGGTGAACGGGGTCCGCTCCGTCGAGACCCTCTCCGCGAAGGCGACCGTCATGTTCCTCCACCTCATGGCACACCTGACGCTCGTGTTCGGCGCGGGTGTGGCGTTCTTCGGGCTCGAGCTGCGCGGATCCTCCGCGTGGATCGTGTTGCTGTCGATCTGCTTCGCGCTGATGTGCGCCGCCTACGCGTTCTTGGGATTCAGCCTGTCGTCGTCGAACGCGCTGTACAACGCATGGTGTTACGTGGGGGCGCTGGCGATGACGGCAGTCGGTGGCGGGTTGGTCCCCTTCGAGGTCCTGCCCGACTGGGCGAGGTGGATTGCCCCCGCCACTCCCGCCTATTGGGCTCTTCAGGGCTACCGCAAGGCAATCGAGGGTGGAGCCTCCGCAGGCGAGCTCGGCCGTGCTGCTCTCGCCCTGGTCGGCTTCGCAGCGATCTTCGCACTGGTGGGCGTGTGGCGTTACGACCCCGCCGACGACCGGGAGGCATTCGCTCTCTGAGGGAGTAGGGTCGGCGCCCCTATGGGTCTGCTGGAGAACGTGGAGGCGGAGCTGTCCGCGGCGATCGGCGCGGCTGTGGGCGACGAGGGCCACCACGATCCCCTGTTGCGCCGCTCCGACTTCGCAGATCTCCAGGCGAACTTCGCCCTCGCGATGGCACGGAGGCTCGGCACCCAACCCCGGGAGCTCGCGGCGAAGGTCGTGGGTCGGCTCGAAGGATCGAAGCTGGTGCGCGACCTGGAGGTCTCGGGGCCGGGCTTCGTGAACCTCTCGCTGACCGACGCCGGCCTCGTCGCCGAGATCGCCGACGCTCTTCGCAGCGGAGCACCCTTCGACCTCGCAGCGGAGGGCGACCGCGACGTGGTCGTCGTCGACTACTCGGCGCCCAACGTCGCCAAGCAGATGCACGTTGGGCACCTCCGCTCGACGATCATCGGCGACGTGTTGTGCCGGGTGCTGAGCCACCTCGGCCACCGCGTCGTCCGTCGCAACCACATAGGCGACTGGGGCACGCCCTTCGGCATGCTCATCGGACAGCTCAGCGCCGAGGGGCTGGGACCCGACGCCCAGCTCGACATAGCCGACCTCACCGACCTGTACCAACGCGCACGCACCCGTTTCGACGAGGATCCGGCGTTCACGGAGGAGGCTCGCGGTTGGGTGGTCAAGTTGCAGGCCGGCGACCCCACCGCACGGGCGTTGTGGCAGGCGCTGGTGACCCAGTCGGCCCGCTACTTCAACGAGGTGTACGACCTTCTGGACGTGTTGTTGACCGACGACGACATCCGTGGCGAGAGCTCCTATGACTCCGATCTGGACGACGTCGTCGAGGAACTCGACGCGGCAGGTCTACTGGTCGAGCACGACGGCGCCCTGTGCATGTTCCTCGACGGGTTCACCAACCGCGACGGAGAGCCCCTTCCGCTGATCGTGCGCAAGAGCGACGGCGGCTACGGGTATGCGGCCACCGACCTCGCCGCGATCCGCCGGCGGATCCGCGTGGAGGGGGCGACCAGAATCCTCTATGTGGTGGGGCTTCCCCAGAACCTGCACCTGAGCATGATCTTCGCGGCCGCCGGAGCCGCCGGCTGGGTGACGCCCGAACACCGGGTGGAGCATGTGGCGTTCGGCTCGGTGCTCGGCGACGACGGCAAGATCCTCCGCACGCGAGCAGGTGCCCCGGTGCGGCTCGTGGAGCTGCTCCATGCGGCGATCGACCGGGCCGATCACGAGGTCCGGATACGCCACGACGACTGGGACGCGCAGCGGCGCGCGCCAGTTGCGCGGGCCGTGGGAATCGGCGCGGTGAAGTTCGCCGATCTGCTCAACGACCGCCGCAACGACTACCGCTTCGACCTCGACCGGATGGTCGCCACCGTGGGCGCCACCGGCCCGTACCTCCAGTACGCAAGGGCTCGGATCTCGTCGATCCTCGAACGTGCTCGCAGCGAAGGGATGGTCGCTGATTCCGCCGTCGCCCCCGATGTCGCGTTCGGGAACGACTCCGAACGTGCGCTGGCGATCGAGTTGGCACACGCTCGCCGAACCCTGCTCGACGTCGCCCAGACCCTTGAGCCCCATCACCTGTGCCGGACCCTGCTGGACGTGGCCGGGGCGTTCAGCTCCTTCTACGAGAACAGCCCGGTACTGAAGGCCGAGCCGCCGGTGCGGGAGCTGCGCTTCGCTCTGTGCCGTACGACCGAGATGGTGCTGGAATCGGGGCTCGACCTGCTGGGGATCCGCTCACCCGACGAGATCTGACCCGGCCACGGTAGGGGCGCGGTCTCGGGGGTCGCCTTCGATGTGGATCCGCGGAACGATGCGTTCCAGTCGGCGCGGGAACCACCAGTTGGCATCGCCCAACAGCTCCATGGTGGCGGGGACCAACAGCATGCGGACGATCGTGGCGTCGATGAGCACCGCCACCGACAGACCGAATCCGAACTCCTTGACGACGCGCACGTCGCCGAACACGAACGACGCGAAGACGCACACCATGATCGCCGCTGCGGCGGTGATGACCCTCGCCGTGTGGCTGAGGCCGTCGGCGACCGACTCGGCGTTGTCCCCGGTGTGGTCGTACTCCTCCTTGATCCGCGACAGGAGGAACACCTCGTAGTCCATGCTGAGCCCGAAGGTGATGGCGAACATCATCATCGGGATGAACGGCTCGATCGGACCCTCCTTGCCGACGCCGACCAGCTCCGCACCCACGCCCTTCTGGAACACCAACACCAGCAGGCCATAGGAGGCGCCTATCGACAGGAGGTTGACGACGACCGCTTTGAGCGGCACGAAGATCGATCTGAACACCACCATCAAGAGCAGGAACGACACGGCCAGCACACACATGATGAAGAACAACAGCCGCTCCCCCAACACCACGACGACATCGTCGAACAGCGCTGTGAGACCACCCACGTGTGCTTCGAGCCCGGAGCCGGCGACCGCCTCGGGCAGCGTCTGCTCGCGGAGCCGGTGGATGAGCTCGACAGTTGCCTCGTCCTGTGGGGAGGTTGTCGGGAACACGGCGATGACCGCGACGCGCGAACCCGGCTGCCATTGCGGCTGGGTCGCGAACATGACGTCTTTGGTCTTGCCCACCGCGTCGCGGACAGCACTCAGACGTGTGGCCGCCTCGTCGTTGGGCACCCTGATGGCGATGAGCATCTGACCGTTGAAGCCGGGGCCGAATCCCTCGGTCAACAGGTCGTAGCTCCGTCGGAGGGTGAGCCGTTCGGGAAGGTTGCCGTCGTCCGCGCTGCCCAGGCGGATGTCGAGCACTGGTACGGCGAGACCCCCGAGGATGGCGAGACCGGCGAGCGCCATCACCACGGGATGGCGCTGCACGAACCTGCTCCAGCGGTACCAGACGTTGCGCTCGTTGTCGGCGGTCCGCTTCGACCAGGGCAGCGCCAGACCGTCGATCTTGTGGCCCACGAACCCCAAGACGGCCGGAAGCAACGTGACCGACGCGGCCATGGTGACCGCTACGGCGAGTGAGGCCCCAATGGCGAGCCCGTTCACGAACGAGAGCCTCATCAGGAACATGCCCAACAGCGAGACCACGACCGTGCAGCCGGCGAAGACGACCGCCTTGCCCGAGGTCTTGATCGACACGACGATCGCGGCTTCGGGCTCGCGACCCTCGTGGAGTAGCTGGCGGTAGCGGGTGACGATGAACAGCGCGTAGTCGATGCCGACGCCGATTCCGATCATGGCCGCCAGCTGGGAGGCGAAGCTCGGCACCGTCATCCAGTTGGCCAGCAACTCCACGAGGGCAAGGCCGATCCCAACCCCGAAGAGTGCCGTGAGGATCGGCAGCCCCATCGCCATCACCGAGCCGAAAGCCACCAACAGGATGAAGATCGCGGCAATGACGCCCACGAGCTCTGAGGCTCCACCCGGCTCGCGCTGTTGGAACACCGTGCCGGCGAACTCGACCTGAAGGCCGTCGCTCCGGTAGGGCTCGGCGAGCCGCTCTATGTCGGCGCCGAGCTCTGCGGGCAGATCGGGGAACTGGGCGTCGAACTGGATCTGGGCGAAGGCGACGGTTCGCTTCGGTGCTATCTGGAGCCGTGCCGTGGGGTCGTCGCTGAAGGGGCTGACGACGCGGGCAACGTGGTCGACCTTCGCGAGGCGATCGAGGAACTCTGTAGCCCGCGCCACCACCGACTCGTCGGTAACGTCGTCGGCGCCGAACACGGCCTTGCCCACTTCGTTCTCCAGCCCACCACCGGAGCCCTTCAAGAGGTCGACGGCCTGTTGGGAGTCGCTCTCGGGCAGGTTGAAGTCCATCGAGGTCTTGCCGCCCGCGGTGGCGGCCAGCAGCGAGAAGCCGACGAGCGCCACGATCCACACAACGAGCACGAGTCGCCTGTGTCGGACCGACGACCGCGCGATTCGTTCCAACATGGGTAGTCCGTCTAGCGGCTCCGGCCCGTGTGACAAAGCTTCAGCGCGTGTGGCGTCAGTCACATCCCGAGTTGGCGCCTCCCCCTAGCGGGACGACCCGTCGCGCTCGGGCATCTACCGTTACTCCACCCCACTCGCCCGGGTGGCGGAATTGGCAGACGCAGAGGGCTTAAACCCCTCGGCTCCTCACGGAGCGTGTGGGTTCGAGTCCCACCCCGGGCACGACGACACGAGACCGGACTGGACGACATGAGCGTCAGAGGGGTTTCTCACGGATCGTGGTCGCCTCGTCCGTCTGGTGCTGTCGCGTACGGGTAGTCGCGGAAAGCCCTCTGCGCCATCTGCTTCCACTTCTTCGTGATCGCGAGGCGAGTCACCGTGCTCCGCATGGAAGGCGGTGGTACGCGCCCGACGCTTGAGACACTGGAGAAGCTCGCGGCCGCTGTGGGAGCGGATCTCGTTGTCGGAGTCGGGGAGAACCTCTCGGAGCACCGGACGATCGCGAAGCTCGAGCGCGAAGGCCACGCCGTGGTCCGCCGCGCCGGTAGCGCACTACGGGACTCTGCGTGACAGCGGCCAGATCACGACGGCAGCGCGGCGATACCAGCGATCCATCGTGTTGCCCCAGTTGCCCATGTAGCCCGTGTACTCCGAGTTGTAGGGGGCCAGTTCGCCGGTGGGGGTCGCTTCTGCCAGCTCGGCGTAGCTCACCGCCGGGTCGAACCGCATGGTCTCATCGGCGGCGGGCGAGATCTCGATGTCCGAATCGAGGACCTCACCGACACTCAGTTCGTCCTCGGATACTTCCTCCAGATCATCGTCGTCCCAGTCCGACCAGCGCCCGTGTCCCCAACGAGGCCGGCATTCCTCGATGCACTCGCGTGTCTCGTGGATCTCCGCTTGGGCGATCGCCACTTGGCAGCCGGCGATTTCGGCCGCCTGGCGGAGTATCTCCACCCGAGCAGCGTCGTCACCTTTGAGGTGTGACCGGCGCAGCCCCCGTTGCGTGTACTGGTGATCGAGGAGCATGACCAGCCGATCAGCCGGCGCCAGTGCTTCCCGGTCACCCCTCCAACGGGGTTCCGGTGTGTGAGCGAAATGCCGGTTGAGTAGCTCGGCTGCCGCCGAAGTGAGCGCCGGATCGGCCACCGTCGCGTTCGTCTCTCCCTTGAGGTGGAGGTTGTAGGTGAGCACTGCTCGATGGCCGGTCTCGACGGGTAGGACCTCGTGTCGGGTGTCTGCGAAGAATGCGACGAAGCTCAGCGACGACGCCGACCCCTTGTATCGGACCGATTCGCCGCGATGGGAGATGACGAGTTCCCCGCCGGTGGACCTCGACGGGAGCATGACGACCAGCGTGCCGATCATCCGGTCGCCCTTCTCCGAATCCTGGTGTGGAGCGAAGAACTGCCCCGGTTCGTAGAGGAGCATGGAGTGCAACTCCGCGTCAAGGGAGCTACCCGGCGGCAGACCCAGGTCGTCGCGGATCGAGTCCAGCATCGGATGGAGAGTCCGGTTCCATCGGCGCTTGTCGATCCGGACCTTCGATCGCGGGATCTCCCAGGTGTCACGAACGCGCCGGTCGAGGATCGTTTCCTCGCCATGGCCGTACCTCGCCGGTCGGGCGACAAGCCGGAGTTGCCTGGCCTGCGTGGCGGGGACCGGCAACCTCAACTCACCCACACCGTCAACCTGGATCGACAGATCGCGAGTCGGCGCGCTCCGCCTACTGGCGAACGACCCGTCGCCGCGCAGGCTCCGGATCAAGGCGGACAGATCGTCACGAGGACTGGAGGTCATGGCGCGACCGTATCCATCGGCACGACCTACCTCGGTAGCGGCCGAGGAGGCGTTCGACTCGGGTGTTCCAGCGGCGCAGCGCTTCGAGGTCGGCCTCGGCGGGTGGCGACGACCCATCGTGTCTGGCCCCAGTGGGGTAACCGTCTGCCACCACCCCTCCGCAACGGCGTCGTCGAGGTACTCGCCGACGGAGCGGCTCATCGACGTGTCTCCGTAGCCAGGCCGGTTCCACGGCTCCCGGCCGACGAAGTGCCAGTACCAGAGGAACGCGGGCGGCACCATCGGGCTCCGGGGGCACGTAGGTGAGGATGGGGTTCGCGTGCCAGATCAGGATCGTGTCGGCCAGGAAGAAGGACGGCTCGTCCTGGTAGATGCGGGAATGGCCGATGGTCATGTGGAGCCCCGGCGCGAAGTCGTCGAGCGATCCGTTCACGTCGGTGCGGCGCCGGTAACGCGACGCTCCTGACCGCACTGCGGCGACGGGCTTCGCCGCACCCATCTCGGCCCCCAATTCCAGCCGGCACTGCGGCCGGCCAGATCAGTGGATCACGGTTGGTTCCGACCGTGCGAACGGCGAGCGTATCGGGCCCTCAACACCCCGGGCGCCCCGGGGATCTCAGCGTGACGGCCGCAACGGGATCACGGCGATTTGTCGGATCTTCGCCGTGCCACCCTCGGAGAACAGCGCCACTCTCTGGGACCGGGAGTCGGGGAAGATCAGGTTGGTGATGGTGCGTGTGCCGCGGGCGGCGAAGACCTCGACCGACCCGCGGTCCACATAGATGCGCAGGCTGACAACCCCGTCGGCGACGGAAACGGGAGCCGCCGACACCGTGGCGAAGGCCGGGTGGAAACCCACCACGCCGGATCGGGTCCGATCCACGAACACGCACTCGGTCTCAGCGTCATAGCCCACCAACGTGCCCTCTTCATGGTCGGCGGGTCCTGAGCCATCGGCGGTGAAGCCATCCGACATGCGGGCGACGACACCGGCACGTTGGGCGTCACCCATCTCGAGCTCCACGTCGATCTCCAACATGTCACCGAGAATCGACAGCGGGTGGGTCCCCTCGGCCACTTCGATGCCGGACCGCACCAGGGCCTGCTCGCCCAAGCGGTAATCCTCGATCTGGTGGGTCGCCCTCTGGCTCAACTCGATCCGACCGCCCACCTCCGTGAGGGCCACCTCCCTGGGCAGTGTCATGTTGCCCCGCCACCCGGAAGTCGGAACGGAGAGCGCGTAGGTCCAGTCGTTCATCCAACCGGTCATGATCCGTCGGCCGTCAGGGACGTTGTCGTAGGAGACCGCGGCGTAGTAGTCGCGGCCCCAGTCGAGCCAAAGGCGCTCCCCGGCGTGGGTGGGATCAGGGGTGAACTCCACGCCGTCGAAGTGCCCAACGAAGTACTGGCCGCCGCTGCCGCCGGCCACCGAGCCCGGGTTGAGGTTGACCACCAGCACCCAGCGCGTGTTGTCCGGGTCGCCGTCGACCGGCAACTCGAAGAGGTCCGGGCACTCCCAGACCCCATCGACGGCGTTCGCAGGCCCGAAGACCGACTGGTGCTCCCAGGTCTTGAGGTCGTCGGATCGAGCGAAGACCACCTGTCGGTCTACCGCCTCGACCGCCACCATCACCCAGTACCCGCCTCGGGTGTCGGCCTTGCGGTAGCGGAACACCTTGGGGTCCCGGAAGTCGGTGGAGCCGCGATCCGCGACCGGGTTGCGGTCGTACTTGGTCCAGGTGAATCCGCCATCGGTGGAATACGCGAGCGACTGGGCCTGCCGAAGAGGCCACTGCGGATGGGCGAGCGTGTAGGCGCTGGTGTAGAGGGCCACCAGCGGAGGATTCCCGGCTGTGCCGAGGCCGCTTCGGTTGTAGTTGTCGACGACAACCGAACCCGAGAAGATGTCCTCGATGGCGTGTCCGTCGTTGTCGAGGGTCTGCGGGATAGCGAGTGGTTGCTCGACCCAACGGATGAGATCCGCGCTGGTGGCATGGCCCCACGACATGTTCCCCCACTGGTCGCCGAGCGGGTTGTGCTGGAAGTAGAGGTGATAGACGCCGTCGTGGAACACGAGTCCGTTCGGGTCGTTCATCCAGTTCCGGGCGGGGGAGAAGTGATAGCCGGGGCGGAACGGTTCGTGGCTGTCGTCCATGGGTTAAACCCTCACACCGCTTGAGCGCATTTCGGGGAAGCCTGGCAGACACCCGCTTTCCCGACACGGCAGCTGGAGCCGCCGAGCACGATGTTGCTCGTGTTGCCCGCAAGCGCCTACGAGCTGCCCGGCTCGACAACAGCCACGACGCGGAGGTTCGCAAGACGCCCGCGCGTCGACCGCAGCGCGTCGATGATCGTGACCTCCAACCGAGAACCGGTCCCGACGAGTGGCTCGCGCTCATAGCCGACCCGCTCCTCGCACAATCCGCTGTAGATCGGCTCAAGTCCGCCGCCTACGAGCTCATCGTCGATGGCGACGGCTACCGCAACCACCAGAAGCGCACCCTCACCACTTGACCACCCCAGGCCCCGGCGGCCAACATCACGCCGCCGACGTCAACACCCCCCCGCCTGTGGCCCCATGCACCTGGCGGAACCCCGGTCCGTCACAGCCGGCGAGCGACATTCGGACCGTATCCGCAGCCTGTGGCACTGAAGCCCCGACACGCAGGGGCACTTCACCAGTCGTCCATGCACCCACACACGAGAAACCGGTTTCGTGATGCTCTCGCCCACATGGAATCACGCGGCACGCAGCCGCCATCCCGCGCTCGAATCCCAGCCCCCCATCGAGGCGCTCATCGAGGAGGTCACAGCCCGCGAATCGCTCGCCGAGCGGGTCGTGGTGGTCGATGGAGACATCCGCCTCAGAGGTAGCGAGCTGTCCGATCGTGTCCGTCGAATCGCCGGCGGCCTGCGACTCGCCGGCCTCAGCCGCGGTGCCGCCGTGGCCTTCCAGATGCCGTCTTGGTGGGAGACGATCGCCCTTTACCGGGCATGTTGGCGCCTCGGCATGGTGGCGGTGCCAATCCACCACCTCGCAGGGGAGGCAGAGGTCGCCAGGCTCATCGGAGACGTCGACCCCTCGATGGTCGTGGCGGCTCCGGACGTTCCAGCATCCTCGGTCACAGGCGTACTCGAAGTTCGAGGCAACGGTCGGTTCGAGGAGCTTCTGGAGGCTCCGCCATTCAACTCGATCACCGCTGAACCCACCGACGTTGCCGTCGTGTTGTTCACCTCGGGTTCCACCGGCGGACCGAAAGGAGTCATGCACACCCACCGCGCGCTCGCCTACAAGGCCACGTCGCTGCTTGGGATTCACGGGCTCGACTCCGACGATGTGGTCCTGATGCCCGCGCCGATGGCCCACATCTCCGGTCTCAGCAATGCAGTGATGCTGCCGGGGGCCGGGGGGCTGCGCTCGGTGCTGATGGCGAAGTGGTCGCCCACCGAGGCGCTCGAGCTGATCCGCCGGGAGGGAGTCACCTTCATGATGGGTCCGCCGACCTTCTTCCAGACCATGCTGGCCGCCCCCAACTTCTCTCCCGAGGCGGTGGCGAGCCTGCGACTCATCTCCTGTGGTGGCGCTGGGGTGACCGCGTCGTTCGCTACCGAAGCGTCCAGTCGATTCGACGCGGTGGTGAAACGCACCTACGGATCGACCGAGGCGCCCGTGGTCAGCACCTGGCATGCGGGTGACCCTCCCGAACGAGCCGTCGACTGTGACGGCCGCGCGGCGGCCGACATCGAGATACGGCTCGTGGCTCCGGATACGGGCCGGGAGCTCGCCCCGGGCGAGGCAGGGGAGATCTGGGTTCGCGGCCCCGAGCTGTTCGTCGGCTACACCGACCCCTCCCGTAACGAGGGAACCGTCACCGTTGACGGCTGGTTCCGCACCGGCGATCTCGGGGCCCTGGAGGAGGGCGGGTGGCTTCGGGTGGTGGGACGCATCAAGGACATCATCATCCGCGGTGGTGAGAACATCTCCGCCGCAGAGGTGGAAGCGGTCTTGGAGTCGCACCCCGAGGTTCGCCAGGCAGTGGTAGTCGGCTACCCCGACCCGCGCCTCGGCGAACGGGCCTGCGCCTTCGTGGTCGCGTCCTCCGGCAGGACATTCGACTTGGCGGCATGCCGCGACTGGTTTGCAGAGACGGGCGTCACGAAGTTCAAGTGGCCCGAGCGCGTCGAGCAGATCGATGAGATCCCGGTTCTGCCCTCTTCAGGCAAGGCCGACCGCGCCGCGCTGCGCCGACTAGCAGCCCATATTTAGTTTGCCTAGCTAATCATTGTGGGTACCATGGAGACATGGCAGATCCCAAGGTCGTCGAGATAGCAGGCTCGCTCCGCTTCCTCATCGCGCGCCTGAACCGTCAGCTCCGACAGCAAGACGACAGCGGGCTGTCACCATCACTCGGCGCCGCGCTGGCGACCATCGCCCGTGAGGGTCCGATGACCCTCGGCGCCCTCGCCGCGGCGGAGCAGGTCTCCGCTCCAACCGTCACCAAACTCGTCGACAAGCTCGCCGACCGCCTCCTTGTCGTCAGACAGGTCGACCCCAACGACAGGCGGGTCTGCCGCGTTCAGCTCACAGCCACAGGTCGTCGCCGGCTCGACGCCGCGCGTACCCGGCGCACCGAATGGTTGGCGAGCCGGCTGGGGGAGCTGGCCCCCGACGATCTCCGTCGCGTCGCGGAGGCGGTTGCCGTGCTGGAGTCGATCGTCGCCCCCACACCCACCGACACCACATCCGCGAGCCCCCCATGAAACTTCGAGTAGCGACCGCCACCCGAGACACGTTCTCCTCACTGAGCATCTACAACTTCCGCCTCTTCTTCGCCGGCCAGAGCATCTCCCAAGTCGGCAACTGGCTGACCCTCATCGCCCAGACGCTGCTGGTACTCAGGCTGACCCACTCAGGGGTGATGGTGGGACTGCTCACTGCATTCCAGTTCGCGCCAGTGCTGATCCTCGGCCCCTGGGCCGGCCTGGTGGCAGACCGCTCAGACAAGCGAAAGCTGCTCATCGGCGTCCAGGCGTTCGCGATGTTGCAGTCCTTCGCACTCGCCGCGATCGCCTACGTCGATCGCCCACCGGTGGGGGCCGTGTTCGCGGTCGCTCTTCTCGGGGGTATCGCAACTTCTTTCGACAACCCAGCGCGCCGCGCGTTCGTGGTCGAACTGGTGCCGGAGAGCAGCGTCAGCAACGCGGTAGGCCTCAACAGCGCGCTCATGACCGGCAGCCGCATCGTTGGTCCTGCGCTTGCCGGTCTTCTCATCTCGACCGTCGGCTACGCGTGGTGCTTCCTGCTCGACGGCCTCTCCTACGTTGCGGTGCTCGCCGGATACGGGCTCATGAAACCATCGGAAATCCGCCGTGAGGGCCAGGCCGAAAAGGGCAGGGGCCAGGTACGCGCCGGGCTGCGATACGTGCGCTCCGTCAAGGAGCTGTGGATCCCCTTGGTCATGACGGCGGTCATCGGAATGCTCACGTTCAACTACTCGGTGGTAATGCCCTTGCTCGTGAAGCGGACCTTCGGTGGAACCGAAGGTGATTTCACAATGCTCTTCTCGGTACTCAGCGCTGGATCTCTCTTCGGCGCCCTGGCGGCTGCGCGTCGCTCCGAGATCGAAGTCCGAACCGTGGTCCGAGCCGCCGCAGCCTTTGGCGCGTCGATGCTGCTGTTCGCCGCGGCCCCCGACCTCACGTGGGCCTATCCCCTGGGCCTGATCGTCGGCATCACCTCCATAGCGTTCATGACATCGGCCACCGCGATCGTTCAGCTCTACAGCGACCCCACCATGCGGGGTCGAGTCCTCGCACTCCAGGCCATGGTCTTCCTCGGATCCACTCCGATCGGCGGCCCGATCCTCGGGTGGATCTGCGACTCGCTGACTCCCAGGGCGGGAGTACTCGTCGGCGGGATTGCCGCATTGGCGGCAGCCGCATGGGGGCACCGCCGTGCAACCCCTAGACGAATAGTTCCAAGGCGAACTTGCGTACGGATCCGACATCTGGCGACGGAAACGTACGCAAGTTCAGTGTCTGCCACCCGTACCGCGACCGCTACGACCACTGACAACCACTTGGAACTGACCGTCTAGCGCGCGGTCAGGCTGCTTGGAGGAGGTGGTGCAACAGGATGTCGAGCCCGTAGCGGGTGAGGGGTTCGCCTCCGCCTTCGGATCGGCATGAGTCGGGGCCGATGCCCGGTGGCGGAT
>JADLFH010000108.1 GCA_020845705.1 Microthrixaceae bacterium
AGGAGAACACGATGAAACGATCAGGATACATCAGCGCGGCAGTCGTCGCGCTCGCGGCTCTCGCGCTGCTCTCGTGCCGCCAGTCGAGGACTCGGACGACGGATATTTCCGTTCCGGGCATGTCGGACGCAATGGCCGTCCGCATAGTGACAAACGCCGCTCTCAATGAAGTGATCGGTGAATATGACGGTACGCAACACGAAGTCGAGGTGGACCTGCTGCGCCACATCGTGCTCTACCACGAATCGCAAAGGGTGACCTCGCCCGCCTACCAGAAGGACATCCTGAAGAGCCTCAAGGCGGTGGGCTTCGACGCGACCGTCGTCCGGGCCGGGCTCAACCCGTCACCGCCGGTGCCCACGGTGCAGGGCGCGTTCTCCGTTTGGCCATCACGGCACACGGCCGAGATCTCGATCCCCGGCATGAAGACCCGTCGGGACGCCAACGTGGTCGTCGGCGCCATCGGCTACGCCCGGATTGGCGGTGACCATCCAGCCGTCATCGCGGACACCGCGAAGCGCATCCTGCACGTCGGCTATGAGAGCATGAACACCGCCGTGAAGAACATCGAGGTGGCGATCGCCTGCTCGGGGTTCGACGCCAATACCATCCCGGCGCTCCTGGGCGCGGAGGATGCGCCGCAGAATGGATGGCGGCCCGTGACGTTATAGGCCGGCAAGTGAGGCCTGAAGGAAGACCAGAAGACAGAACGAACACTGCTTTCCCTTGCCTGCGCCGCATGCCCTGGCGGCCAGGACGACTCTCTTTCGACGGCCTACTTCGCTTTCCCGCGCTTCACAGTTGCCCGCTTCGGCGCCTTCTCCGCCAGCCTTCGCCGAGCCTCCCGTGCGCCAATCCCGCGCAACGACATGAGCGCGTTCTTGGAGGCGTCCCTCAGCTTCAGCATGCCCGCGTTGGCTTCCCAGTTATAGACGGACTGCGCCGAAACATCGACCAGGGCCCCCAGTTCTGCGGCGGAAAGCCCCAACGATTTGCGGAGGCTTCGCACGCCCTTGCCGGAGATCCACCCTCGGGCGGAATCCTGTTCGGCAGCGGGCGCCGGCTGTGCGCCCTCGATCCTCGCCAGCCTGGACTGGAGCTGCTTGTTCGCCGCCTCCAGCAGCGCCAGCCTTCTCTTCATGTCGGCGGCGGAATGCACGAGCTGGACGATCCGCCGCTGGAGTGGCCTGGCCAACGCGCTGGATTCCTTGCGGCCGATCCGGGAGATCTCTTCTTTAAGCACCTTCGCTACATTTGGCATGGTATCGTTTCCTTGGGTAAGCTGTCTTTGCCCCAAACATACGCCTCAAACATTGGATGGCAAGTTCGCACTATTGGCGGCGACGCGGACGGTAGGGTCTTCAGCCGGGACATAACGCGTGCCCCATGGTTCTTCAGTTCAATACGCGTGGCCGCCTCTCGAATCCAAAGCCCCGGCACGCAGACTGTGGGTTGAAGAGGGAATGGTGCTCGTGGATACTGATCCTCCATGCGTGACATCTACAAAGAGCGGCGTATCACTCAAGCCCTTGGCGGATTCGCCGTGACTGCGATGGATTGGATCGATGAACTCGACACGGTGAGGCTACGCACGCCTCAAGTATTTGATGGCAAGGTGACGCCCAACGATTTGGCCGCGATACGCAACGCCTGCAAGCAGGCTCAGGACAAGACGCAGAGCCTGGAGCGCATCCTTGATGGCTTGAAGCATGACATGACCCCGACGCAAGAACTATACGGCAAACGCCTGGCGTGCTTCGTCAGGGGCGTGAACGAAGCGTTTTTCGCGCACCTGGATTTCACCCTGGCCGTCTGCGAGAGGCAATCGGACAAGACAAGCGCCCTCTTCCTCAAGCAAGTTGAGGCGCGAAGAAGATGCAGCTCGCTGGTAGAGGCGTACTTGCGGATCGGCGATGAGCTGACGGCATTGATTGACGAGATGGCGGCTGAATTGAACCAATGACGGCCGATGGGGTCCCGCG
>JADLFH010000109.1 GCA_020845705.1 Microthrixaceae bacterium
GCGACACGGTCAGCGCGGGGCGCCTGATCACCTCGACACCGACGATCTCCGGGTCGGTCGCCCCGGCGACGACGGCTTCCAGCATCTCCTGGCAGTGCGGCGACGGGGTGTGGTGGACGATCAGCAGGGTGCTCACCGGCCGGCCTGCCCGGCGTGCAGTTCGACGGCGCGCCGCATGGCGTCCCGGGCCCGGCCCCGGTCCCGGGCGTAGTCGTAGGCCCGGGCCAGCCGGTACCACCGCCGCCAGTCGTCCGGGTCGGCTTCGACCTCGGCGCGCACGGTCGCGAACAGCGCGTCGGCGGCGTCGCGGTCGATCCGGCCCGACGGCGTGGTCGGCAGGGCGGACACGTCGAGGTCCATCCCGTCCTCGGCGGCCTCCCGGGCCAGCCGCTGGTGGGCCAGGCCGTTGCGCAGGGTGGCCAGCACCGCCCAGGCGCCGACCAGCGGCAGGATCAGCACCCCGACGCCCAGCCCGATCGCGGCGGGGCTGCCGTCGCGGAACAGCGCGAGCGCCGTGCGGGCCAGCAGAGCGAAGTAGACCAGCAGCGCCGCGCACAGGAACGCGATCAGCAGCGGGACGCGGCCGATCACAGGTCCAGCAGCGGTTCGATGCCGAGGGTCAGGCCGGGCCGCTCGGCGATGCGGCGCACGGCCAGCAGAACCCCGGGCACGAACGAGGTGCGGTCGATGCTGTCGTGGCGGATGGTCAGCGTCTCCCCCATCGTGCCGAACAGCACCTCCTGGTGGGCCACCAGCCCGGTCACCCGCACCGAGTGCACCGGGATACCGTCCACGTCGGCCCCACGGGCACCGGGCAGGCCGGTACTGGTGGCATCGGGGTTGGGCGGCAGGCCTTTTCGCGCCTCGGCGATCATCCGCGCGGTGCGGGTGGCGGTGCCCGACGGCGCGTCGGCCTTCTGCGGGTGATGCAGTTCGATCACCTCGGCGGACTCGAAATACGGGGCGGCCTTCTGGGCGAAGTACATCGACAGCACCGCCCCGATGGCGAAGTTCGGCGCGATCAGCACCCCGGCGGCGGGCCGCTCGGCCAGCCAGTCGCGCACCTGCGCGAGGCGGTCGTCGGTGAAGCCGGTGGTGCCGACAACGGCGTGAATCCCGTTGTCGATCAGGAACTTCAGGTTCTCCATCACGACATCGGGGTGGGTGAAGTCGATGACGGCCTCGGTGCCGGTGTCGGTGAGCAGGCTCAGCGGATCCCCGGCGTCGACGCCCGCGGTGAAGGTCAGATCGGCGGCGGCGCGCACGGCGTCGCACATCGTGGTCCCGACTTTGCCCTTGGCGCCCAGCACCCCGACTCGCATGGGTGCAGCCTATTAGCCTGCGAAGATGCCTGTGCTGCGGACTCCCGACGAACGGTTCGACCGGCTGCCCGACTATCCGTTCGCGCCCAGTTACGCGCAGGTGCAGGCCGCCGGCCTGCCGTCGCTTCGCATGCACTACGTCGACGCCGGGCCCGCCGACGCCCCCGTCGTGCTGCTGCTGCACGGGCAGCCCACCTGGTCATTCCTGTACCGGCACATGATCCCCGTACTGATCGCGGCCGGCCTGCGGGTGATCGCGCCGGACACCATCGGCTTCGGCCGGTCCGACAAGCCCGCCGATCCGACGGACTACACCTTCGCCCGCCATGTGGAGTGGATGCACGCCCTGGTGACCGGTCTGGACCTCAGGGACGTGACGCTGGTCGCCCAGGATTGGGGCGGGCCCATCGGTTTCAGTGTGCTGGCCCGCGACCCGGCCCGCTTCGCCCGGGTGGTCGCGACCAACACCATCCTGCACACCTGCGATCCGGCGCTGGCCGGGCGACTGGCGTGGGCGC
>JADLFH010000022.1 GCA_020845705.1 Microthrixaceae bacterium
CGTACTTGTCGCTCGCCGGATCGAGCCGCGGGTCCTTGCGGTTGGTGTCGCGCACGGCGACCAGCCGGTTGTACAGCGCCTCGTCGACCGCCTTGATGCCGTTGTCGACCTGGGTGGTCATGTCGGCCGGCTTGAGCTGCACCGACCACAGGTAGGCGATGACGTCGTCGAGCTGCTGGGTGGTGAGGGGGCCACCACCCTCGGTGCCCCACGCCGGCATCGGTGTGCCGGGACGGCCGTAGGTGAGGATGTCCTTCACCTCGTCCTGGGAGAACCGGTAGAGGACGTTGTCGAGAGCCGGGGCCGCCCAGTTGACGCTCTGGAGGTACTGCCCGTCCTCGTCGTTGATGATGTAGTCCTTGACGCCGCCGGTGCCGTTGGGGCCGTGGCAACCCTGGCACTGGGCGCCGTTCACGTAGATCTCGAGTCCACGAGCGATGAACAGCTCGTTGTAGCTCTTGACCGCCCCGTCCTGGCGGCCCGGTTCGGCCATCCAGTAGAGCGGCAGGATGACGGCGATGAGCACCAGCATCCCCAGGGAGAACCACAACGCGACGTTGAGCCGCTTGCCCTCGAGGGTGGTGTCGTCGAGGTCTGCGCTGCGGTTGGGGGCCAGCTCGATCTCCGAGCCGATCTCCTTGCGACCGCGGTAGACGGTCCACCACACGAAGAAGACGCCGCCGATGGCCACGAGGGCGACCACGACGAGTCCGATGGCCCGCTGAGTCGTCTGTTCTGCGAGCATCTGGGTGGGTCAGCCTCTCGTGTGATCGTGGGTGCGTCTGGCGTGGAACGTGAGGAGGGGTTCGGCGTGGGCCTAGTGGCCGCCGGACCCTCCGGTGATGCAGTGCGGGCCCTCGGCCTCCTGGCCGGTGGTGTTGGTGCCGATGGGCGGGCCCTGGACGATCAGTCCGGTGTTGACGGTGATGATGTCGCCCGAGACCTCGACGGCGAAGCGGTCCATTCCACGGGGGGCCGGGCCGCCCTTCTTCTCGCCGACGCGGTTGTAGGTGGAGCCATGGCAGGGGCACTCGAACCACTGCGAGGTGGCACACGACGGCACCCGGCAGCCGAGGTGCGGGCACTTCTGGTAGAGCGCCACGATGCCGGCCTTCATCCCGTCGAGGATCGGCTGGCCCTTGTAGGCGACCTCGGCCTTGGGCAACGCAGCGGAGGGGTACTCGACCACCCACATGCGCCCGTCGGGCTTGTAGAGGAAGTTGCCGTTCTTCTCGATCTCGGCCTTGATGTCGGAGAGCTTCCCGAGGCGGATCTTGGACCCGAACCCGCCCTTGCCGCTGGGCCACAGGAACGCGGTGAACGACGCCGCGGCGAACGCCGCGATGGAGAAGCCCATCAGGCCGACGATGGAGCGGTTGAGGAACTGCCGGCGGGTGACGCCGTAGGTCTCGGGATCGGGGGGAACCCACACCGTTGGGGCGGTGGAGGAGGCCGGGACGATGGCCTGCCCGGTGCGGGCGATGATCGCGGCCCGCTCGATCTCACGGCCCTTGAGGCCAGGTGCGGCAGTGTCGGCTTGCTCGGCCTTGCGGCGCTTGGCGTCGCGGGAGAGCGTCTCACGCGACAGCGTGCCGGTGGCGGCCTGGGTGTCGCGGCGGCGGGCGGCGGAGAACACGGCGAGCGCTGCGGCGACGACCAGCACGACGACGGCGATGACGACCAGACCGGTCATGACCTACCTCGGGGGCTCGGAACGGGGTGAACAGGGGCGGGGTGGAGCGAGTTCGACATGGTGGGGAACGGCGACTCGACGACCATCACAGGTCGAAGAACAGCCCGTCCTTCCACGGGAAGGTGAAGTTGAAGCCGGGACCACGGAAGAACGTGCCGATCATCACGAGCGTCGCCCAGAACATCAGGTGGACCGTCATCAGGGAGATCGCGAACTTGCGGTCCTCGGGCTTGTTGGACGGGTTGCGGTCGACGTAGGGGGCGAGGATCAACAGGAAGAGCCCCATGCCGGGGATGGTCACGCCGGCGACCATCGGGTGGAACATGGTGAGCAGCTCCTGGAGGCCGAGGAAATACCACGGCGCCTTGGAGGGGTTGGGCGTCTGGTTGACGTTCGCCAGCTCCAACAGCGGGGCGTTGACGAAGATCGAGAACACCGTGGTGAACACGGTGAGCAGCAGCGCCGCCGCGAACTCGATGACCAGCAGGTGGGGCCACACGTGGACCTTGTCCTGCGGCTTGGCCTTGACGTCTTGGATGGAGCCCGACTTGACGACGGTGAGGAGCCGCTGGGTGTGCCCGCCCGGACCGGCCGCCAGAGGCGGCGCCGCGAGCGTGGCCACTCCCCCGCCACCGGCTGCAGCCGCGACCGGCGCGGCGTCGCCCGCGGAGGCCGCGCCGCCGGCCGACTTGGCCTTGGCCGCCTTGGAGCGCTCGAGGAGATGGGCGGGGATGCGGGAGTCGGACGCGGCGGCGGGGGCGTCGCCGGCGGGAGCCGCGGCCTCGCCTTCGGATGCCTTGGCAGCGGCCTTCTCCTTGGCGGCCTGCGCCCGCTTGAGGAGGTGCTCTGGGATCTCTGTCATGTCACACGCCTCCCTACAGCGGCCCGGAGATGCCGCCGTCCTTGCGGACTCTCCAGAAGTGGATGGCCATGAAGATCACGATGATGAACGGGAAGAACAAGACGTGGAGTACGTACCATCGCAGCAGCGTGTCGGTGCCGATCTCGGCGCCGCCCAGCAGCACGAAGCGCACCTCACCGCCGAACACAGGCGTGTAGCCCATCATGTTGGTGCCCACCGTCACCGCCCACAGGGCGAGCTGGTCCCAGGGGAGGAGGTAGCCGGTGAAGGACAGCAGCAGCGTGAGCGTGAGCAGGATCACGCCGATCACCCA
>JADLFH010000110.1 GCA_020845705.1 Microthrixaceae bacterium
AATTAAGTTGTAATTCTATAAAGCTCGTACCTCCTGGCTTTGATTGAACAGCAAAAGCCATATCGCCAATACTGGTTACTCCAGAACCGACTATAATTTCTTCTAGATTGTTATCAACAAAGACGTTGTCGTCAATACTTGTTACTGAGCTAGGTATAGTTACGCTAGTGAGTTGGTTGCCGTAAAAGGCAGCGTTACCAATACTGGTTACCGAACTAGGTATTACTACGCTAGTTAAGCTACTGGCTATAAAAGCCTCGTTTCCTATCACATTCACAGCTTCGCCACCAATAGTACTTGGTATATTTAGTGTCTTATTAAGACAAGCTTGACCACCACCATTCATATTAGTGATATCTGCAAAGTAAAAGCCTTCTATAGTATTAGTACCAGAATTAAAGTTATAACAATCATCAGTTATAGGATCAGAAGAAGTATAGGTGGTGCCATTGTAAGAGAAAGAGGTGATAGGATTATACCCAAAGATACCACTACCAGCTGTAGCTACCGAGCTAGGAATAGTTACGCTAGTTAGTTGGTTGGAAGAAAAAGCTTCGTCGCCGATAGTAGTAACCGAGCTAGGAATAGTTACGCTAGTTAGTTGGTTGCCAGAGAAAGCAGAGTTGCCGATAGTAGTAACTGCTGTCCCACCAATAGTACTAGGTATATCTACAGCCTTAGGGCAAGCTGGATCACTAGGGTTGTTGTTTTCGTTATCGTAGTAGTCTGTAATGGTATTAGTACCGGCATTAAAGTTAAAGCAAGAATCTGGAGGAGTTATGGCATAGGCTTTATTAGTAGGTATTAAGGTTAGTACTAAGGCTAATGTAGTAGATAAAGCTAATACTATAGCTACTGCTAAATAGTTAGTTGTTTTAACTAAGGGTGCTAATTTATTAGTTAGTGTTTTAGTTTTACTAACAAGTATATTGTTATTCATTATTTATAGTTATCTCCTCTATCTCTTTTTATGAGATATGTTTCTCTTTGATCTCTCTTTATTACAAGGTGCTATATTAGCTTATGCTTATAGTAACTATTAGCTTATGCTTATATAGGCATAAGTCTAGCATAAGGGTTATTGTTGTCAAGAGTTTTATTAGAAAATGTTAGGTTATAAGCATAAAATCTAGTTGCCACATAGAGTAGAGCAATGTTGACGAACCAAAGCCTCGTGTTCTTCTAGAGTTTTAGAGAAATATGTTACTTTATCGTCACCAGACACAAAATACAGCCAATCTGTCGTTGCGGGGTTAGATACTGCCGTAATAGCAGTCTCTGATATATTACTAATAGGACCAGGAGGTAAACCGTTGTTAATATAAGTATTGTAGGCTGACTTGTAGGCCAAAAGCTGGCTATGCTGAAGCTCGTCTATATTTACTCCATCTAAAACTGCCCCGTAACTAGCGGTCGCATCAGATTGCAACTTCATCCCCATATTTAGTCTCTTTAAAAAAAC
>JADLFH010000111.1 GCA_020845705.1 Microthrixaceae bacterium
AAGCCTTGCGGAGGCGATCAGGGAAGAGCATCGGACAGCGAACGCAGAGGATCACTTGGCCAAGTAGAAGTTCCATTCGCAGTTCAGGCGATCCTCATCCTCAATACCCGGAATGATGCCGCTCCCCTGCTTCCTTCTCTGACGGCGGATCTCATACCCGCTCTTGAACACATCGCTCTGCGTATTCCACAGTCTGAGTTCGGAACTATCCACATCGTCGCCGATAGCAATGGGCTGGTTGTGGTGGCTTGGGTCAAGACCGAGTGCTTTCAGCACAAGGAAAGGACTACCACCTGCCTCTCCGATCCTGTTGTGGTCACGATCCCATACACTGCGGATGAGAAGGCTTACCGGCACACCTTCATTTCCGACCACTATATCGCATCGGTTGTAGGTGTCGTTCATGTCGTCTGTGGCGATGTAGACCCGGAACCCATCCATACTCTGAACTGAGGAGCGGTCCTTGTACTTGGAAGTCTTGTAGACGAATCGGTTCCTGTACCAATCATGAGCCTCATCACCGACGCCGCCATAGTACAATTCGACCATTCGGATCACGAAGGTCTTCTGCTTGACCTGTAGGGTACACCCTAACATCGCCCCCGCGACTTTTTCAGCCGCAGCGATCGACTTTGCTACTTCCTCCTTCGATCCGACAACCTTTCCGCTCTCCTTTTCAATGTGGTTCCGTATGTGCTGGAACGATTCCTTGATCCCTTCCATTTGTGCGCTGTGAGGTGAGTATCAACGAGTGGGGCCAATGTAGAAAATCCTCCGTCACGTTCTGACGCACCCCCACCCCCTTCTTTGCGGCCATGTTCTCCCGCATCCTTTGGGTGGCCGATGGCCTCCTTTCCCAACACCCCTTCCACGATGGCTTCTACCGGGTGATGAACCGCATCGGCATCCGGTACGGCTGCATCCAAGGCGTGGCCCACAACATCTGGTGCCGCGACTACATGCCGGTGGCTACGGCGCAGGGCACGTTGGTGCAGTTCCGCTACTGGCCCGATTACTTGGTGCGCTCGCCGAAGCACCGGCGCACCATCGTGGATGCTTCCACCTTGGTGGTGGAACGTTCCGTGCCCCGCGTGCAGAGCGACCTGA
>JADLFH010000023.1 GCA_020845705.1 Microthrixaceae bacterium
AATGTGGCCCCACAGTCGCTGGAGCCGATCCTGGAGATATCACGCCGCGACCTGGCGGGCGGACTGCTCGACGCCCCCTGGCCACCGGTGTATCCGAAGATGCCCGGTGAGCCACCGCGGGTAGCGCCTTCGCGCGCCCGGCGAGCCGATCAGCGATCGTCGAAGACCATGATCGACCCCGAGTAGCAGGCAACCCACACTCGGCCGGTGCCGTGATCGACGGCGATACCGATCGGGTGGTGGTTCACCTTGACCCGCTGGGTCTGGGACATGTCCGAGGTGCGGATCTTGCTGACCGCGTCCGACTCGTAGTTCACGACGTACAGCGCGGTGCCGTCGGTGGAGATGTCCATGCTGCGCGGCTGTGACGGCGAGGCCACTTTGGCAATCACCTGGTTCGTCGCCACGTCGATCTTGGCCACCTGGTTTGCGCTGTTGAGGGTTGCGTAGAGGAACCGGCCGTCGGGGCTGACGACGAGGTGGCGTGGGCCCTGGCCGACCCCTCGGATCCACGAGACGGCGAAGCTGCCGAGATCCACAACTGCGATGTCGCTCGACCCCATGATCGCGACGTACGCCTTCGAGGAATCGGGGAGAACCGCAATGCCCCGGGGGAATCGGCCGAGCTCGACGCGGCGCAGCTCCTTGCCGGCCTTCGCGTCGATGACGCTCAGGTCGTACCCGCACCAGTTCGAGTTGAGAACCCACCGGCCGTCGGGGGAGGTCGCGATGTACTTCGGAACGGGACCGACCTCGATGATCTGGTCGATCGCAAGATCGTCCAGAGACACCCGGTACACATAGGACGGATCCCAGCTCCCCTTGGCGCACTTGTCGTTTCCCGGTCGGCTGAAACCGCTTCCGTACATCTGGTAGTTCGTCACGTACATGTGGGCACGGTCTGCCGATAGTGCTGCCTCGACGGGGCCACCCTGGTGCATGCCAGGCCTGCCGAACGCCGCGAGGTCCACGGAGTCGCTGAGCTGCGCAACTCGGGCGAAAGACCGGTCATACACGTTCACCGTGTGGCTGTAGACCATGTTCTGGGCGAACATCCGGCCCCGGCCGTCATAGACGATCGACTTCGGTGTCAGCTCACCGCGGATCGTGTCCACGAGGGTGAGTTGGCGTTGATCAGCGGGCGGGCCGGCAACGGTCGTCGTGGTGGGGGAGGTGGTCGTCGTGGTCGACCGCGTGGTGGATGGGCCGGCGGATGACTTGGCCGTACTCGGCGCTCCGGAGCCCCCGTCGGTACTCCGAGGTCGTGGAGTCGCGGCGTCCCCATCGGATACAAGGCTCGATCGGGTCTCGTCGGAGTTGGCCAGGCTCACCCAGCCCAGGACGCCCAGGAGCGCGGCTGCCACCACGACGATGCGGATGTCTCCACGCACGCCTGGCACGCTACCGAAGCGAGCGGCCCCGCTCGGACGACCTCAGGAAGGCACGACCGCGCAGCTGATGAAGGCGAGCGCGATCTGGGCGGCGCCTTGCTCGCTGAGACCGAGATACGCCTCGCCGATCAGACGGGGGTCGAGGAGTCGCAGGCGGTCATAGAGACAGGCAGCCTGCGCGGGTGGAACGTCGTACTGCTCGCCGAGACCCCGGATGAGATTCTCCTTGCTCACGAAGTTGAGCGGATTGATGGCGGAGAGGTCCATGCCTGGCGGGATGTAGATCTGCCCTGGATCCACGCCGGGCGGCGGTGCTCCTGTGGGCATTGCCACGCCGGCCGAGATGAACGGGAGCAGCAACACGAACAGCGCGCCCTGTTCCTGCCGGTCAAGCGCCGACACGTCGACATCGAGGTTGAGCGACTTCAAGTCGATCGCCGTCAGCCTGCTGAGCTGCTCCTGCTGCTGAGGGGTCAATCCACGCAGCAGAGCCGCCAACAGCGTGACTATCTGCTCCTTGGTGAGCTTGGAGACATCGAGTGTGGAGAAGTCCACTTTGGAGGGGTCGAGCACCTCCGACTGCTTGGCCGCCGCGATCGCGGCCACGAGCGCTTGGATCTGTTCCGGGCTCAGGTTCACGCCGGCCGCCTTCGCGATCGCCGCCGCGTCGGCACCCGAGACCTGGGTGGCGAGTCTTCCGCCGACCGCGGCGATGAGGGAGTTCACACTGCCGTCGCCGCTCGGCGCAGTGCCGCCGATGCCAGAGACGGCGGCCAGCACGGTGAGGAGGGTGTTGGTGTCGAGACACGGCGCCAACGCCACGAGCATTTGACGCTGGGTTCCCTCGTCGATGGCACCGGCGGTTGCAGCAGCGATGGGGTCGGACGCGACGCTGAGCAGCTGTCCGACCGAGTCGGCAAGCGGTGTGCCGACGATCCCTTGGTAGATGCACGATGCCGCCGTCGGGTCGAGGCCGAGTGCCCCCAACGCGGCGAGGAACTGAGGCTCCGGCATCAGCGAGCTTCCGGCATCGGTCGGTTCGGGCTGTAGCGCGGGAGCGTCCGGCAGGACGGCTCGCTCCAGTGCCTTTGCGCTCTCGGAGCGAGCGAGCGCCAGACCTTCGGTCACCCAACGCGGTGGTTTCTTCGTGGTGGACGTGACGCGGTCGACCTCGACCGAGGACGAACAGCCCCCGAGGATGGCGAAGGCGACGCCGAGCGCGGCGATAGCGCGAAGTGGACTCTTCATCTCAGCCCAGTATCCCGCCTGGGTGCCGGATGTCCATCCGCAGATTCTCCCACCGACGGTGGGCGTTGGCGATTCGCGGCGGCACTACGGTGAGGCGATGACCCATGTCGGCTACGTAGGGGAGCGCCACCGCTCCACCCGCGCCGCATGGCTGCGGGCCGCGGTGCTCGGTGCCAACGACGGGATCGTGTCCACGGCAAGTCTCATGCTGGGCGTCGCGGGATCCTCGGCCACTTGGCGAACCACGCTTGTCGCCGGGCTGGCGGGCCTCGTCGCAGGTGCGTTGTCCATGGGTGCAGGTGAGTACGTATCGGTGTCCTCCCAGCGGGACATCGAGCTGGCCGACATGGCGATCGAGCGCTCTGAACTGGCTCGGTTCCCTGAAGGCGAACTGTGGGAGCTCACCGAGATCTACGTTCGACGTGGACTGGATCGGCCACTTGCCGCCGAGGTGGCCCAGCAGCTCCACGATCACGACGCGTTGGGCGCACATCTCCGCGACGAGCTCAACCTCGACCCCGACCGCCCCGCGAATCCGCTTCAGGCAGCGTTCGCTTCGATGGGCTCCTTCGCCGTGGGAGCGGCGCTGCCACTGCTTGCCGGCACGGTGGCGTCCTCCGCCAACCGCGTCACCTCGATCGTGGTGGTGGCGGTGGTGGCGCTCGCCGCGCTGGGTGCTACGGGCGCCCGGCTGGGCGGTGGTGTCGTGTCGAGGGCGGCGCTGCGCGTCCTGGTCGGCGGCGGCCTGGCCATGGCGGTGTCGCTGGGCGTAGGCCGTCTCGTCGGGGTGGCGATGTAGTCGGAGTGGGGGGATCACCCTTCGGCGAGATCCTCCACGTTTGGACATGCGCACACCAGGTTCCTGTCGCCGTAGCCGTTGTCGACACGGCTGACCGGAACCCAGTACTTGGAACTACGGAGGCCCGGCACGGGGTACGCAGCCTGGTCCCGGCGGTAGGGGCGTTCCCACTTCTCCCCGAGGAGGTCATCGGCTGGGTGAGGCGCGTTGCGCAGCGGCGAGTCGGCCAGCGGCCATTCCCTCGACTCGACCCGCTCGATCTCACCGCGGATCGACAACATGGCGTCGCAGAACCGGTCGAGTTCTGCGAGGGATTCGGACTCGGTCGGCTCCACCATCAGGGTTCCCGCCACCGGAAACGACATCGTCGGTGCGTGGAATCCGTAGTCGATCAATCGCTTGGCTATGTCCTCGCCACCGACACCGCATGCCTTCTCGATGGGTCGGATGTCGAGGATGCACTCGTGTGCGACGAGCCCGTTGCGCCCCGTGTACAGGACCGGGTACGCACCGCCCAGTCGTCGAGCCACGTAGTTGGCCGACAGGATCGCCGATGCCGTCGCCGTTCGCAGGCCCTCGGGCCCCATCATCCGGATGTAGACCCACGGGATGGGCAGGATCGACGCGGAACCCCAAGGTGCCGCAGACACAGCCGTTGGCGCATCCCCGCCGCCCACCCGGTGGCGCTGCGCCGGGTCAACCAGGCCGTGTCCGGGTAGGAACGGCGCGAGGTGGGAACGAACCGCGATCGGACCCACGCCGGGGCCGCCGCCACCGTGGGGGATGCAGAAGGTCTTGTGGAGGTTCAGGTGACTCACGTCGGCGCCGAATCGGCCGGGCCTCGCGACGCCGACGAGAGCGTTCATGTTCGCCCCGTCCAGGTAGACCTGACCTCCCGCGTCGTGGACGATGGCGCAGATCTCGCCGACGGACTCCTCGAAGACACCGTGGGTTGACGGATAGGTGATCATCAGCGCGGCGAGCTCGGGGCCGTGATGTTCCGCCTTTGTCCGAAGGTCCTCCACATCGATGTTGCCCGCCTCGTCACACGCCACGACCACCACCCGCATGCCGACCATCACGGCAGAAGCCGCGTTCGTCCCGTGCGCCGAGGAGGGGATGAGGCACACCACCCGACCTTCGTCGCCTCGGCTGCGGTGATACGCGCGGATGGCCAACAGCCCTGCGAACTCCCCTTGGCTGCCGGCGTTCGGTTGCAAGGAGACGGCGTCGTAGCCGGTGATCTCCACCAGCCAGTCCTCGAGCTGGCTGAACAGCTCGACGTAGCCGTCGTATTGGCCTTCGGGGGCGAAGGGGTGAAGCGAGGCGAACTCCGGCCAAGTCACCGGGAGCATCTCGCTCGTGGCGTTCAGCTTCATCGTGCAGGAGCCCAACGGGATCATCGCACGGTCCAAAGCAAGATCCGCGTCCGCGAGACGGCGCAGGTAGCGCAGCATCTCGGTCTCGGAGCGATAGCGGTGGAAGGTCGGGTGGGTGAGGTACTCCGTGACGCGACGGTCTCCGCCGAGACCATCGATCACCTCGTCCACCGGAGCGGCACCGAATACGGCGAGGATCGCGTCGACATCGGCGTCGGTCGTCGTCTCGTCGAAGGAGATGCCCACCGTGTCGGCATCGATCCCTCGGAGGTTGTATCCGGCGTGGAGTGCTGTTTCGAGTACCTCCCCTGCACTCTGCGGCACCCGGATGGTGAGGGTGTCGAAGAATCGCTCGTTGAGGATCTCGACGCCCGCCGAGCGAAGGCCTGCGGCCAACCGGCCCGTGAGTCGATGCACTCGCTCTGCGATGCGACGCAGTCCGTCGGGCCCGTGGTACACGGCGTACATCGATGACATGACCGCCAACAGCACTTGAGCAGTGCAGATGTTCGAGGTGGCCTTCTCGCGGCGGATGTGCTGCTCGCGGGTCTGGAGCGCGAGGCGGTAGGCGGGGCGACCCGCCGCGTCGACCGATACACCCACGAGACGACCCGGAAGTGTCCGCTTGTGCGCGTCGGTAGTGGCGAGGAACCCCGCGTGTGGCCCCCCGAAGCCCATCGGTACGCCGAATCGCTGCGCGGAACCGACCACCGCGTCGGCACCCTGATGCCCGGGTGGCGTCAGGAGAGTGCAGGCAAGCAGGTCGGCCACGACCACGACGAAAACGCCGTGCGCGTTCGCGGTGGCGATGATCGAAGAGAGGTCGACCACCGCGCCGCTGGATCCGGGAGAGGCCACCAACAGCCCGAAGGTCGACTCAGGTTCGAACTCCTCGACTGGGTTGCCAACCATCACCTCGATGCCCAGTGGTTCGGCGCGGGTGCGCACAACCTCAATCGTCTGAGGGTGACAGTCGGTGTCCACGAAGAACCTGTCGGAGTCCGACCTCGAAGAACGCCGCGCCATGGTCATCGCCTCCGCGGCGGCGGTGCCCTCGTCGAGCATCGACGCGTTCGCGATATCCATGGCGGTCAGGTCGCAGACCATCGTCTGGAAGTTCAGCAGGGCCTCGAGTCGGCCCTGGGAGATCTCGGGCTGATAGGGCGTGTATGCCGTGTACCAAGCCGGGTTCTCCAGGATGTTGCGGAGGATCACCGTCGGCGTGATGGTGCCCGAGTAGCCCATGCCGATGTAGGACGTGACCTGCCGGTTCCGACCTGCGATCTCCCGCAGTTCGTCGATGGCTTCGGTCTCCGAACTCGCCGCGGGAAGACGAAGTGGCTGCCGTTCGAGGATCGAGGCGGGTACAGCGGCTTCGAGGAGTTCGTCGAGGGACCGATAGCCGAGCGAGTCGAGCATGGCCTGCCGATCGGCGTCGTTCGGTCCGATATGTCGATCGACGAAGCGTTCGGGCTCTTGCGCGGTCATGGATCCTCCCGTTGGGTCGGTTCCCCCTCTGTCGCCGCGCTCCAGAGTCGCCTCGTGCAGGCGGTGCGTGGACCTGAGAGATTCCGGGGTGGTTGCTCCTACGGTGCCCGATCGGATCGGGACTCTCGCGCTTGCCGTCGACAGCTTCGATTGTGCGACCCGAGGCTACCCGAGCATGCGTTGGCAGGCCTCGCCCGCTCCGCGTCCCTCAACGCAGAGCGTCGAGGAGGTCCGAGTAGAAGCGCCGGAGCTCGGTTACGTGTTCGACAGGGGTCTTGCCGAGGCGCACCACAACCGCGTCGAGCAAGGGGACGACCATCACACGTTGGCCCTCGTAGCCGTTCGCCCAAAAAGTGCCCAGATCGTCGTCGGCGACCCACCAGTGACGGCCGTAGTGCTGAGGGTTGTCGGGGTCGGCGGATCTGGGCACGCGTGCGTCGTCAACCCAGCCCTCGGGCAGGATGCGACGTCCGTCCCAGATCCCGTCACGGAGGTACAGGTAACCGAAGCGGGCGAAGTCGCGCGCCGTCGCGTGGACGTAGGACGACCCCACCCAAGTGCCCGCCTCGTCGAATCGGGGCGCAGCCGATGCCATCCCGATCGGGTCGAACAGCTCGTGTCTGAGGAACGCCTCCATTGCCTCGCGACCACCGCCCACTGCTCTGCCCAGAGCGCGGCAGATGATGTTGGTGGTGCCCGACGAGTAGTTCCACACCGTTCCGATCTCATGGTCGAGCGGCAGGGAGGCCGCGTATGCCGCCATGTCGCGCCCTCCGGCACCGAAGAGCATCTCCAGGCAGTCGCCTGCCTCGACGTAGTCCTCGGCGAAGCGGAGCCCCGAGCGCATCTCGAGCAGATCGCCGAAGGTGATGTGGCGGCGCGGGTCGTCGTCTGACCACTCGTCGGCCCTCGGGGATTCACCCAAGTCGATCAGCCCGTCGCGGACCGCTATGCCAAGCGCTGCGTGGGTCAAGGACTTGGCAACCGACCACGAGATGAGCGAGGTCGTCGAGCGCGCGCCTCCGCCGTAGTGCTCCGCGACGATTCGACCTCCCTGCACGACCACGACCGCGAGGGACAGCGCGAGGCTCGGGTTGGGGTTGTGGGCGAACGCGTCGGTGAGCAGGTCGTCGAGCCGTTCAGCGTCGCCGGTCAGCTGCTCGCCGGTGGCCCAGGTCAAAGTCGGCCAGCCGACGCCCGCGGGTTGTTGGGGGAGTGGAACGAGCTGTTGCCCCTCTGTCACGGGATCGGCCTTCCGAAGGGCAGTTCGTCGCGCCAGGTCGACATGAACCGCTCGGCTTCCTCGGCTGCGCCCAGCCAGGCCCCCTCGGGGTGATCGGCCGCAGCGCGGATCACCATGTCGACTCTGGCCGCAACCTCCCGATCGAGGGAGTCTGTGGTTGCGGCCTGGTCCGGCCAGTGCGCAAGGAGCGGCCCGGCGAGGGTGACGAAGTCGGGTAGCACGACGATCCCACGGCGAGCAGCGACGGCAAGGCCGCGTGCCGTGACGGCCAACGGTGCTGCCGGAACGATGACCGACGCCTGCACGCCGGCGATGCTGTCGTGGTCCAGCAGTGCGGGCTTCGATCCGACGATCAGTACGTCGCAGGGGGCTCCGATTCCCTCCGCCCCGGCGTGGTCCACCTCGAGCCCCGCTGCAACGAACCGCGCCACTACGGCGGGAGGCAGATCCACCTCGGTGCAGACCCTCAGACCGCTGGTTCCCCGAACCGCCCCCAATGCGCTGCACATGGAGGTGCCGCGCAGGTGCTCGGCCAGCCCCAGGTGGAGGGGACTGCGGCTGTCGTGCTCCGAAACGGGAGCGAGGTCATCGACGGACACCCCTTTGCCCGGGTCGAAGCACACCGATGACCGGCGGGCCTCCTCCACGAAGGCGCCGAGGGCCACGGCACGGCCGTCAGGGTCGGTGTTGATCCCGGCGGAAGCGCCCGACGCCTCCACCTGCATGACCGCGTAGCCGTAGGTGAGGTGACGGGCAAGGTTCACTGCGCCATCGACGAGCACCTTCTTGGCCAGCCTGACGATGCCGCCGGCATGTGGCGCATCCTCGAAGTCCACCAGGATGAATCCGTCCGCACCGCTGAGCTTTGTGATCTGCACCGCCACATTCTGGTCGCATCCTCGACGCGTCGGGGCCGGGCGCGAAGGTGCCGGCCTCCAAGGCAAGGGGCGGCTTGCTTCGAAGACCGGCAACCGCATTGTACCGGTCCCGAACAGATCGTGACGGGTGAACTTCGCGTGCCCGGGAGCCAGGTAGCGTCGGCTCAGGAGACCGCTGCGAAACCGTCGAAGTGGCCGACGATCTGTACCAGCGTCCGAGCGAGCACCGCGCGGAGATCGCCCTCCGTCAACTCGTCGGAGGAGAGCTCGAAGCGGATTCCAGAGCCGCTCCGGCGGAGATTGGCTTTCACGCCACCCGCCTCCAGTCGGCGTGCGACGCGTCCGGCGATCGTCGTCGGCAGTTCTTCGACCGTGACCTCTACTTCTGGCATCTCGCCTCCGGCGACGAAGGGTTCCCGGAGGTCGTGCCAGCGGAACCCCCCGAACTACTGGCACGACCTGGCCGGATTTCGGTCGGCTTGCATCTCAGGCGTGGTGGGGACGACTGAGTGGCGTCTGCCAACCGTTGTGAAGCTGTGCTCCAACGACGACAGTACAGGCAGTCGTGACGGATGTCACCTCGTTGCATCTGCCGATCGATTGGCTAGTTTCGGTTCGTGGAGGATGGAGGCCGGTCGAAGGTGAGGATCCAGATCACGGTGAACGGCGAGACCCGTTCCCACGATGTCGAGCCCCGGACGCTGCTGGTGCATCACCTGCGCGATTCGATGGGGCTCAACGGAACCAACGTCGGCTGCGACACCTCGTCGTGTGGGGCGTGCACGGTGCTGCTCGACGGTCTATCGGTCAAGTCCTGCACGGTGTTGGCGGTTCAGGCCGACGGGTGCGAAGTGGTGACCATCGAGGGGCTCGAATCCGCGGAGGGGTTCCATCCACTACAGGAAGCGTTCCGCGCGAGCCATGCACTCCAATGCGGCTTCTGCACCCCCGGGATGGTCATGGCCTCCGTTTCGCTGCTCGCCGATGAACCACACCCCGACGAAGCCCGGATACGACGAGGGATCGAGGGCAACCTCTGTCGCTGCACCGGCTACCACAACATCGTCCGTGCCGTTCGAGCCGCGTCGGGTCCCCGATGATCCCCGCAGCCTTCGCCTATCACCGCCCCGAGACCGTCGATGAGACGGTGGCGCTCTTGAGCGAACTTGGAGACGAGGCAACCGTCCTCGCCGGTGGCCAGTCCCTGCTCCCGATGATGAAGCTCCGTCTGGCGGCGCCGGAAGCCGTGATCGACATTGGCCGAGTTCCGGATCTCCGGTTCGTGCGGGAGGGCAAGGGACACCTGGTCATCGGTGCCCTGACCCGTCACCACGATCTGGAGAGGGATCCACTCGTCGGCAAGCGATGTCCCCTACTCGGCGAAGTCGCCAAGAAGGTGGGTGATCCCCAGATCCGCCACCGCGGCACGTTCGGTGGAACCTTGGCCCACGGCGACCCGGCAGCGGACCTGCCCGCCGTCGCCGTGGCGCTGGACGCGACGATTGTGGTGGTGGGGCCACAAGGCAGGAGGGAAATCCCCGCATCCGCGCTCTATCGCAGCTACTTCGAGACGTCGATCGCAGCGGACGAGCTGATCGTGGAGGTCCGCATTCCCTTCACCGAAGGGGCGGGCGGCTACGAGAAGTTCACCCGCCAGGCGCAGGACTGGGCCACCGTGGGCGTGCTCGCTGCCCGATGCGGAGGCACCATCAGGGTCGCTCTGGTGAGCATGGGTCACACCACGCTCAGGGCGGGGGCTGTTGAACTGGCGCTCGCGGGGGGAGCCTCCATCGACGAGGCCGCCGCCTTGGCCGCTGTCGGGACTGCTCCGGTTGAGGACCTGCGAGCCGGCGTCGAGTACCGCGAGCACCTCTGCCGTGTGCTCACCCGGCGAGCGCTGGAGGCTGCGTCGGCCTGAGCCGTGGCGCGACTCACCCCGCCGGGCACCACGACCGGCGGGGTGGACACTTGGTTGTTGATCGCCACTTGGAGGTCGCACCAGACGCCCAGTTCAGCGAATTGTCCGAGAAGGACGCACCGAGGCACGCGAAAGTCGCGAGATACCACGCGCCCGGGAACCTCAGCCCGTGGAGCGGGTCCGGACAGGTTGAACTTCGAAGGGGGTCTCCAGCAGCACGCGCAGGGGAAGGTGCAGCGTTGCCATGTCCTCCGTCAGCAGCTCCACGGTCACAGGATGGACTTCGACGATCTCGCCACGGACCATCCGTCCATCGACACTGCGACAGACGAGTTGCGCACCGACGCGAAGCTGCGCCCGCAGCGCTCGCCCGGCTGCCAGGTTGGCCGCCACCTCCTGGCCTCCGAGCCCGCTCAGCAACGCCAGCGCCAGACCGGGCGCCCCGAGCAACACCAGGAGCACCACTACGAGGATCCAGGTGTCGACGCCGACCTGGCTGAGCGCGAGGACGACCGACGCAGCGATGATCGCCATCCGCAGGAGCCGTTCCAGGGATCGATGGCGTACTCCGGTTGCGCGCAACGCCGACTGACCCACGGCGGCGGAGACGACGAAGGAGATCGCATGTCCGACGATCAGGAACGCTGCGGCGAGGAGGAGGTTGGGCAACAGCACCAACGACTTGTCCGGCACGTCGTGGATCGTGGAGGGACTCGCCGTTGCGACCGCGGCGAACAGGCCGATCGCAGTTCCCGCCCAGAACACCATCGTTCCCACGGGGCGTGCCATCTCGCGTGCCGTGGCGCTTCGCCTCGGTCTTGCCATGGAACCGCGAATGATGCGCCCCGCGATCTCGCCGAACAGAAGGCCACTGGCCAACACGACCAGTGCGAGTATCCAGTGGTTGGTGGTCATGGCCGAACCTCCCTTTCAGTGCTGCCGGTCAAGTAACGCAACGTGTGCCAGCCGAGGCCGAGAAGATCCACTGCGATTGCCGGCATCGAACGCGTGAGCAGCGCTGCGCCCACATCCGCGGCCATCCGGCTCGTCAGGCCCTCCGGGACGACCAGCACCTCGGCCAGCATCGCCCGGAGCTCCCAACCGAACTGCGCTTCGCTCTCGGCGAGCTGATCATCGATCCCCTCGGCGAAGCCGTCCTCGACCAGCTCGTCGTCAGTCATGCGAGCTCCTCCACGTTGACCAATCGCTGCACCTCGCGCCGGGCGCGCAACAGCCGTGTCTTGACCGTCGGAATCGGCACGTCGAGCGCGTCGGCGATCTGTTGGTATGAGAACTGCTCAACATCTCGAAGGACCAGGACCGTCCGGCTCAGCTCGTCGAGTCGATCCAACGCCTCCCGCAGGGCCTGGAGGTCGGCACGTCCTTGGAAGTGGCGCGCGGGATCGCGGTGATCCTGACCGGCCGGCAACAGGTCCGGATCCGTTGCCTCGTCCCGGACACGGCGCAGTGCCGAAACGGCGGTGTTGTGCGCGATTCGCAGGACCCACGCTCGTTCGGCACGCACGTCGCACTGGTCCTCCAGGTGCTGCCAGGCCTTGATCATCGTTTCCTGCACGATGTCCTCGGCCAACGCGGAGTCCCGAACCACCGAGATCGCGATTCGGAACGCGGCCGCGGTGTGGGCGTCCACGAGCGCGCGCAACCGCCTGTCGGCAGCGTCGGCGGCAGGGCCGCGGCGTCGAGAGCGTGAACGGCGGAGCACAAGAGGTGGGCCGGTGTGTCCTCAGGAGCGACCGGCGCGTACTAGAACCGTCGGCAGTGGTCGCCGGTTCTGTAGCCCCTCCGATGCTCGTGGTGCTCCACGGGCACGCTTCGTCGCCTGCCGACGCGGCGGAGTTCGCGGAGCAGATCGATCCGTCGCGCGAGTTCCATCACGTGATCCCGGCGGGTCCCTTGACCGTGGACGGGGGGCTCGCCTGGTTCGACGACGCCCCGGAGTCGATCCTCGAAGCAGCCGAGACCGTCGCTGCGCTCCTGCGTGGCCTGGTGGAAGACCAGCCCGCTTCGGTGGTCGCCGTCGGCTACAGCCAGGGTGCCGCAGCGTTGCTGGCGGCTCTCACCTGTCCGACCGCCGCGGCGGCGCCCCTTGCCGGCATCGCGTGCGTCAGCGGCTTCCTTCCGGACCCACCACTACGCGAGTGGGCTCTGGAGCGGCTCCGAGGCGTCGAGGTGCTCGTCCAACACGGTCGCCACGACGAGGTCGTCCCCGCGTTCGTCGCCGGCGATCTGGTGGCGCTGCTTGAGGGGGTGAAGGCTCACGTGCGCTTCGACGAGTTGGACATCGGCCATCAACGCACGCCCGAGAGCATCGCCGCCCTCCGGGATTGGGTTGTGTCGCTCGATCTCGCGCCACATCCACGCTGAGATGTTCAATGGGGCCCGGAATGCCATCGTTGGTGCTCGCGTCAGGCAGTCGCTATCGGGCCCGACTGTTGGAGGAAGCCGGCATCGATGCCGAGGTCCGCACACCCCGCTTCGACGAACGGAGCCTCGACGAGCACTTCGAGGCCTGGGGCGTGGACCGCTACGTGGTGGAGGTGGCGAGGCACAAGGCAGCGTCGGTCGCCGGCGACGTGGCACCCGGCACTGTGATCGTTGCCGCCGATCAGGTGGCTGTCGCCGATGGCAGGTTGCTCACGAAGCCGCTGACAGCCGATCTGGCGGTCGAGATGCTCGCCTCGATGTCGGGGCGCACCCACGAGTTGGTGAACGGAGTCGTGGCAACCGTGGCGCCCGTCGGTCCCGTCGCCTTCGCGGTTGACCGCCACCTGATCACAATGGCTCCCTACGACATCGCTGCCGCACGCGCCTATGTGGAGCGGTTCGAACCACTCGACTGCGTGGGTGCCTACCGCATCGAGGACGACGCCGGGCTCATCGACGCGGTGAGCGGCTCTGGCCGAGACGGGGTCATTGGGCTGCCGCTGGGCATCGTGCGGTCACTGATCGAGCGGGTGACGGCTCACACGACCGCTCCCTGAGCGTTTCATCCATCCCATCGAACTTGCGCACGGATCCGCCCTTCACCGACGAGTCCCGGCGCCGGTTCAGCCAAGTTGCCGAGGTTGTGGGCGATGGTGCGCCGACCTTCCTGGGATCGTCTCGCCGGAGGCTTCACGAGCGGCAACCAACGCAGCACCCACCTCGGTCGTGTTCTGGGTGACGGGGCATGCAGGTAATCTGGCGTCCCGACGGCTGAAGCGAGGTTCACCCACATGCTCGACCCCGATGACCTCGAGCCGACCGGTGGCGACACCCTGATGAACCCCGACGCCACCGATCAGGACATCCTCCAGGTTCGATTCGGCCGGCTCGGTCTGACCTTCGACGACGTGATGTTGATGCCCGCGGCATCCGACGTACTTCCACAGGACGCCGACACCTCCTCCTACTTCACACCCGAGATCCGCCTGACGATCCCAGTGGTGTCTGCGGCCATGGACACCGTGACCGAATCCCGCATGGCGATCGCGTTGGCGCGCCTCGGAGGCTTGGGTGTCATCCACCGCAACCTCAGCACCGAGGATCAGATCCACGAAGTCGACAGGGTCAAGCGTTCCGAGTCGGGCATGATCACCGATCCAGTCACGTTGCGTCCTCACCAACGAGTGCAGGAGGCGCTCGAGCTGATGGCGCGCTTCCACATCTCCGGGGTTCCGATAACCGACGACACGAACCGCCTGGTGGGGATCCTGACCAACCGCGACCTCCGCTTCGAGGACGATCCGAGCCGGGCCATCTCGGAGGTGATGACATCGGAGGGCCTCATGACCGCCCCCGTCGGCACCACCCTGGTGGAGGCCCAGCAGCTCTTCCGTCGCTACAAGGTGGAGAAGCTGCCGGTCGTCGACGACGACGGGTTCCTGCGGGGCCTCATCACCATCAAGGACCTCCAGAAGAAGATCGACTTCCCCTCCGCGACCAAGGACGGCGACGGTCGGCTCCGGGTCGCTGCTGCCGTCGGCACCGGCAGCGACGCGCTCGACCGCGCCAAGGCGCTCATAGATGCGGGTGTCGATGCTCTGGTCGTCGACACGGCGCACGGCCATTCCACCCAGGTCGGCCTTACCGTCAGGGAGCTGCGTCGGGTGTGGGACGGGCCTCTCGTCGCCGGCAACGTAGCCACCGCGGCGGCGGCCGAAGCGCTCATCGACGCGGGCGCGGATGCCATCAAGGTGGGCATCGGGCCGGGTTCGATCTGCACGACGCGTGTGGTCACCGGTATCGGGGTCCCACAGATCACCGCCGTCTTCGAGTGCGCCCGTGCCGCGCACCGCCGTGGTGTCACGGTGATCGCCGACGGTGGCATGCAGTATTCGGGTGACCTCTCCAAGGCCCTGGCTGCCGGCGCCGACGTGGCGATGTTCGGCAGCCTCTTGGCCGGAACCGAGGAGAGCCCCGGTGAAGTGGTGCTGTACCAGGGCGAGCGGTTCAAGGAGTATCGCGGCATGGGTTCCCTCGGAGCCATGAAGACCCGCTCCTACTCGAAGGACCGCTACTTCCAGGGCCACATCGACGATTCCGAGAAGCTGGTGCCCGAAGGCATCGAGGGCCGTGTGCCCTACACGGGCAAGCTCGACAACATCGTTCATCAACTCGTCGGTGGGCTCCGCCAGGCGATGGGCTACACCGGCTCGGCCACAATCGCCGAGCTCCAGCAGAACACGACCTTCGTGCGAATGACCGCTGCGGGGCTACGTGAGTCTCACGCCCACGACATCACCATCACCGAGCAGGCGCCCAACTACCGCAAGTTCTGAACCAGGTCCCCTACGGCACCGGGCGTGGCGGCGGCGTGGCGGGCGGCGTTCGGCGCGATCCGCTTCACCATCCCCGACAAGACGTTGCCGGGTCCCACCTCCACGAAGACGTCCGCGCCGGCATGCGCCATCGCCGCGATCTCCTCACGCCATCGGACCGGGGAGCAGAGCTGGGCTGACAACAAACCCGGCCAGTCGCCCGGCTGCGAATGGTCTGACGCATCCACGTTGGCCCAGGGCAGGAGAGTGGGGGAGTGGAACGGCGTCTGGGCCAACGCCGCGTCGAGGGCGTCTTGTGCCGGCGCCATCAGTGGCGTGTGGAACGCCCCGGCCACCTGTAGAGGCATCGGTCGCCGCGCGCCTCGCTCCTTGGCCAGGCTTCCTGCGGATTCGACCGCGTCGGCACTGCCCGCGATCACCACCTGACCCGGGGCGTTGTCGTTCGCCACCCAGACATCGGCACCCACGTCGATGCAGACCGAGGCCACAGCGTCAACGTCGAGACCGATGATCGCCGCCATCGTCCCGGGGTTGGCTGCCGCGGCGGAACGCATGGCCATGCCTCGAGCTGCAACAAGACGGGCGCCGTCGCCCGGCGACAAGACCCCGGCTGCGGACAACGCCGTGTACTCGCCGAGGCTGTGGCCTGCGACGTGTGTGGGCAATAGGCCGCCGTCGCTCAGAGCAGCGACGACCATCATCGACACCACATAGGTGGAGAGCTGGGCGTTCGCGGTGTCACGAAGCTCCTCGGCGTCGGCGACAAGAAGGAGGTGCGCCACGTCGAGCCCCGCCGCTTCCGACGCTGCCTCGACGAGAGACCACTGTGGCGTGTCCTGCCACTCCGCGCCGGAACGCGGAGTCTGTGACCCCTGACCCGGGAAGAGAAAGGCGATGGGCATGGCTGCCCACAGTAGGGCGATCGTGGCAGGCTTCAGGTATGGCCGCTCCCACCGACTTGGCGTCTCTGCTGGAACACGAGGCGATCAAGGCCCTCAAGTTCGCGTACCTGCGATGCCTCGACCAGAAGCGGTGGGACGAGATGTACGAGCTGTTCGTCCCCGACGGGGCCGTGTCGGCCTACAGCGGCAACAAGTACCGCTACGAGGGCCGCGACGCGATCATCGACTTCCTGAAGCGCAACATGGATCGCCCGGCGTTGCACACCAGCCACCATGTGCACCATCCCGAGATCGAACTGCTCGGGGAAGACCTTGCCGCGGCCACCTGGGCCATGGAGGACGTGAACATCGATGTCGACTACGACTTCTACATGGTCGGCCGAGGCTTCTACGAAGACCGCTACCGCAAGATCGGCGACCGTTGGCTCATCGAATTGACCGGGTACAAGCGTCTCTTCGAGACGTTCCAGCCGCTCTCGGGAAACCAGATCAACATGACCGCGAGCTGGTGGGCCACCAACGGCGAGTCCAGCCTCGAGGTCCAGTGATCTCCATGGCGTGAGGCGCCTGTCGAGTCGGTTGGGCGCGAGACTTGTGCGGTGGACTCAACAGCCGGCCACCTCCTGATCGCCTCACCGAACCTCGGCGACCCGAACTTCGACATGACGATCGTCTACATGATCGAGCACAACGATGAGGGCGCACTCGGCGTAGTCGTCAACCGTCCCACCGACACCCCCGTCGCGGATCATCTCCCGGCGTTTGCCTCGATGGTCAGTGCCCCCGAGGTGTTCTTCGTCGGCGGGCCCGTCTCCTCCGACCACGTGATCGGGGTGGGTCGCGACCGCGAACGGATCGCCATGATCGATCTCGACGCCCTCATGGAGGGTCGCGTCGACAGCCCCGACGGTTTCCGCCTCTTTGCCGGCTACTCCGGCTGGTCGCCGGGTCAGCTCGAAGGCGAACTGGCCGTCGGCTCGTGGTTCGTGGTCGAGGCGTTCGACGGCGACGTGTTCGGTCCGGACCCGACAGAGCTGTGGCGGGAGGTGCTGCGACGCCAGGGGGGCCGGATCGGGCGATTGTCGCTCTATCCCGACGACCCGATCTTCAACTGATCGCCTTGCGACGGCCTCAGGGCTGCATCACGACCAGGCGCCGTTCGGTCATCTCCTCGACCGTGTATGCGGGACCCTCGCGGGTGTTGCCCGAGTCGCGGATCCCACCGTAGGGCATGTGATCCGCACGCCAGGTTGGCACCTCGTTGACCGTCACGCCGCCGAAGTCGAGAACCTCCGCAGCGCGTAGCGCGGTCGCCAGCTTCGATGTGAAGATCCCCGCCTGGAGTCCGTAGCGGGTGTCGTTCGCGGCGCGGAATGCATCCTCGACGTCGGTATAGGACGCCAAGCCGACGAGGGGTCCGAACACCTCGGTCCGCGAGAGCTGCATATCGGGTTCGACGCCCTCGACGAGGGTCGGACAGAGCACGCCGTCAGGGCGGATCTCACCACCGGCGACCACTCTCGCACCAGCTCCGGCGGCCTCGTCGATCCACGACTTCACGCGCCGTGTCTCCCGTTCGGAGATGAGCGCAGAGACGTTCGTTGCGTGGTCGGCGGGATCGCCGACCACGAGCGCGGCCACCCGCTCGGCCAGCAGGTCGCGCAGCTCGTCGTGCACCGAAGCGTGTACGAGCACCCGTTGCACCGAGATGCAGGACTGCCCGGCGAAGGAGTAACCGGCGACCGCTACCTTCGCTGCGACCGCGTTGAGATCGGCGTCAGGTTCGATGATGACCGGAGCGTTGTTGCCCAACTCGAGCGACACCCGCTTGCGAGGTGCCGCCGCCCGGATTCCCCAGCCAACCTCCGGGCTGCCCGTGAAGGTGATCATCGCCACGTCTTCATGCTCGACAAGGTGGTTCGCCACCGAGCCCGGGCAGGTGACGATGTTGAGCCAACCCGGGGGAAGCCCGGCCTCCTCGAGCAGGGCCGCGATGCGAAGGGCCGTGAGGGGAGTGGCAGACGCCGGCTTGAGCACCACTGGGCAACCCGCCGCGATGGCCGGTGCCACTTTGTGGCACACGAGGTTGAGGGGGAAGTTGAACGGGCTGATCGCCCCTATGACCCCGACCGGCACACGCTTGACGAAACCGAGCTTGCCCACCCCGACGGCGCTCGCGTCGAGTGGGATCACCTCGCCCGATGCACTGCGGGCCACCGCGGCGGAGAAGCGGAGGGTGTCGACTGCGCGACCGGCCTCAACGATCGCCGTGGTGATGGGCTTGGCCGACTCTTCCGAGATCGAGCGTCCGAACTCATCGAGACGCGCAGCGAGCAGCTCCGCCGCACGGTCGAGGATCTCGGCGCGCCTATGGGAGGGGAGTGGGCCGCCGCGGTGACGATCGAGTGCCACCGCCACCGCCTCGTCGATGTGGGCGGCGGTCAGGGCGGGCACCGAACCCACCAAATGTCCGTCGTAGGGGGAACGAACCTCGGTGACCTCGTCGTTGAGTACCTCAGTGCCGTCGATGATGGCAGGGGTGAGCGTGCTCATTGGAACCTCCGGGGCTGGGACGCCGAGGGTAACGCGGCGGCCCCGATCGCGAAGGGTGTTCAGCCCAGCTTTGGCTGGCCTCAGGATCCTTCCACGGTCACCTCTTCGCCGTCGAGGTCCAACACGTCCTCGTAGCGCCGCCGAAGCGGCGTGGCTGTGAACAGATCGGCGGCGGCTCGACCGACGAGGCGTGTGGCAGCGATGTTGCCCGCCGCTCCCACGGCTGCGCCGATGCCGAAGGGGGCCAGCCGACTCGCGCTCAGCGCGGCGCCCCTGGCCATGAGTCGACCTGCAAGGCGAGTCACCAGACCCGAGTTGAACGCATCGAGGCGGGCAGGGCCGAGCTGCGCCAACAGCCTCACGCCTCCGAGTCGGCTCCAGTTGCCGGCGAGATCGTCGAGAGTGCCGGTGGCGCCGTTCGCGATCGCGAGTGTGGACAGGACCCACGCCTTGCGTTCCTCCATGGAAGGCGCGTCGTGGCCGTGGGCTATTCCGATGGCCATGATCAGTTCCGCGAGCCTGGTGATGGTCCAGGTCGCGTCGGCCGCGGCGGTGGCAAGGGTGGTCGCAGTTCCGATTCCAGGTGCGGCGGCGGTCGCGCCCGAGACTGCGGCGACTGCACCGAGCTCACTTTGGGTGCGCCTGACAAGGAGCGCGGTGAGCCGACGTGGGTGGGCGTCGGGCTCGGTGCTGCGGAGCCGCTCGACCCGCGCCATCGCAGACTGGTAACGACCCTCGACGGCTCGGTCGACAGCGGCGAGGAACTGGTCGATGTTCAACACCGGCATCACGCCGGGGCAGGGTACCTGCGGGCCGAATCCGGAACTCGTCACCGCTACTTTACAGAATGTACATTTACGGCGTTTCGGGGGATCGAGTGGAGAGTGGTTCCGCTGCGGTGGCGATCCAGTCGATCAGCCGCCGTGCCTCGTCGAGGTCGACCATGCCATCGGCGGCCCGCCCAGCGTCGTCGATGGCGCAACGCAACACGTAGAGCTGATCCGACAGCTCGTCGAGCTGTCGGAGGGTGATGACCAACTCGTGTTCGGCCAGTCCCAGCTCTGCGCCTCGTCGCCGAGCCTCATAGGCACGTTGTCGACATGACCTCCTGCAATAGAGCTTCGGCCTGCCGACCGATCCCTCGACCGTCGCCATTGGCATCCCGCACCAACCACACCGGTCTCGGCCGGCTCTCGGTGTCCCGTTGGGTGGATTCGTCACAGTGACGAATCTATCGGGGTGCCGCCTGCGGTTCACGGCTCTCCACGGCTACGGTCGTGGGTCGTGCACAGCTCAACCGAACAGCCAGACGAGGTCCACGTCAAGCCACTGCTGCGCGGCTGGTCACACGTCGTGGCGTTCGTCGCAGCGGCATCGCTCGGCGGCGTGCAGATAGGCCTCTCCCCCGGCGCCGCAGCCAGAACGACGGTGATCATCTATGTGATCGGCTTGTGCACCATGCTCGGCGTGTCGGCGCTGTACCACCGGCTCCGTTGGGGCCCAACCGCCCTGGCCCGCATGCGCAAGCTCGACCACTCCACGATCTTCCTCGCGATCGCAGGCACCTACACCCCCATCGCTGCGCTCTGCCTCGACGGCTGGGTCCGCGTCGCGATGCTGACCACGGTGTGGGTTGGTTCCGCCGTCGGCATCGCGATCCAGTGGGTGCCGCTCAACGCTCCTCGGTGGGCGTTCACCGCGATCTACGCCATCGTCGGGTGGTCGGCCCTGATCGCCATGCCGCAGCTGTGGGACGGCCTGGGGGCTCTGGGCTTCTCGCTGATGCTGGGCGGCGGCCTCGCCTACACCCTCGGTGCGGTGGTGTACGCGGTGAAGCGACCCGACCCATGGCCACGGGTCTTCGGCTTCCACGAGGTGTTCCACGCGTTCACAGTCGTCGGCGCCGGCCTGCACATCGCGACGATCGGCTTCACGGTTCTGCCCCGCGCCGGCTTCTAGCGATCCCGCCGCGCGCGGCGGACGCGCCGATCCCGTTCTCAGCAGCGTCAGACCGGGATCTCGGCCTGACGCTGCTGAGAAAAGCCCGGTCAGGCCGCGATGTGGCGGCCGAGGCGCACGAGGTGCTCGGTCGCCCCGCCCAGTTGCAACTCCAGCTCCTTCGCCCGTGTGAAGTGACGGGCCAGCGGGTAGTCCCGATCGGCGCCGACCCCTCCGTGGAGGTGCGCGGCCGCGAGGCTGATGCGCTGGCCCGCCCACGCAGAGAAGAACTTCGCGATCGACACCTCCTCCGATGCGTCGAGGCCCTCCGCGAGACGGCTCAACGCCTGCCAGCACGTGAGGCGGATCGACTCGGTGTCGATGTAGGAGTCGGCCGCGCGGTGGCCCACCGCCTGGAACGTGGCGATCGGCACATCGAACTGCTTGCGTTCCTTCGTGTAGTCGGCGAGGAGGCGCAACATCGACTCGGCGTTGCCCAACGACACGGCGTTCTGGGTGGCCACGGCCACCTCGTAAGCCCATTCGATCGCGTCGCTGCCGTGTGCCAGCAGTTCGGCAGGGGCGGCGTCGAAGCGCACCTCGCCGTCGGGCGACCCGGCGGTGGTGACGATCGGTGTGACCTGCACACCGTCGCCGCTGGCCACCAGGTACAGGCCGGGTCCGTCGTCGGAGACGGCCGGCACCACGAACCCATCCGCGAGCTGAGCCGCCGGCACGCAGATCTTCGTCCCGCTCAACGTCACCGTATCTGCGCCGTGGGACGCGAGCGTCGCGAGGGCGTGAGGGTCGCGATCGTCCTCGTGCCAGGTGGCGGTGAGGACCTTCGACCCGTCGACCACCCCGCTCAGCCACTCCGTCTGCTGCGCCTCGGTTCCGAAGCGGGCGATGGGCAGGGCCCCCAGCGCGAGGGTCTCCCACACCGGCACGGCGGCAGCGGTGCGCCCCGCTGCCACGAGGATCCCCGCCAACTCCAACAGGCCGAGGCCCGCTCCCCCACAGGCCTCGGGAACGGCGATGCCCAACAGCCCTGCCTTGGCGAGCTCGCCCCACGTGTCGCGGTCGAAGCGCGCCTCGCCGGAGCGTTCGATCTCGCGGAGCCGCTCGTGGGTGGAGCGGTCGCCCAGGATCTGCGACGCCAGATCGGCGGTCGCCTGCTGCTCGTCGGTGAATGAGAAATCCATCGTCGTGCCCCTTCAGCCTCGTAGTGCCCGGGGCAGCCCGAGCCCGAACATAGCGATCAGATCACGTTGGATCTCGTTGGTCCCACCCCCGAAGGTGAGGATCACGAGACTCCGGTAGTTCATCTCCAGCCGCCCCTTCAGCACCTCTTCGGGCGAGTTGCGCTCCAGGTAGGCCCGCGGCCCGAGGATCTCCATCAGCAGCCTGAACGACTCGAGGTAGAACTCGGTGCCGAACACCTTGATCGTCGAGGCGTCGGCCACGTCCATGCCGCCCTGGGTGGCCGTCCACGCCACCTTCCAGTTGATCAGCCGCAGGAAGTCCAGCCCGGCCCGGACCCGTGCAAGGTTCGTCTGGACCCACGGTTCGTCGATGACCCTGAGGCCGCCCGTTGTGGTGGTCTCGCGTGCGTAGTGGAGGGTCTCCTGGTAGCTCTGCTCCAGCAGGCCGGCGGAACACAGTGTCACCCGCTCGTGGTTGAGCTGGTTGACGATGAGGTTCCACCCGTTGTTCTCGCCGCCCACCAACATGTTCGCGGGTACCCGGACGTTGTCGTAGTAGACCGCGTTGATGTCGTGGCTCGACAGCAGGTGCAACGGCTCGACGGTGATCCCCGGGGTGTTCTTCAGGTCGACGATGAGCATCGAGATGCCCTTGTGCTTGGGAGCCTCGGGGTCGGTGCGAACCGCCAGCCAGCAGTAGTCGGCGTCGGAGGCCAGCGACGTCCACATCTTCTGGCCGTTCACCACGTACTCGTCGCCGTCACGCACCGCCCGGGTGCGCAGCGCGGCGAGGTCGGTGCCGGCCTCCGGCTCGGAGTAGCCGATCGAGAAGTGGAGGTCGCCGGCGAGGATCTTCGGCAGGAAGTAGTTCTTCTGCTCGTCGGTGCCGTTCGCCATGATCGTGGGCCCGACGGTGTTGATGGTCAGCATCGGCACCGGAGCACCCGAACGCATCGACTCGTCGAAGAAGATGTACTGCTCGATCTGGCTGCGGCCCTGTCCGCCGTAGTCCTTGGGCCAACCGATGCCCAGCCAGCCGTCGGTGGCCATCTGCTTGACCACCTGGCGGTGCACGGGTCCTACGCCGTGCTCGGCCATCAGCGACTCGCGGATGTCGTCGGTCAACAGCTCGTCGTAGTACGCAGAGAGCTCCTGGCGGAGCTGTTCCTGCTCGTCGGTGTACGCCAGCCTCATCTGCTCCCCCGGGTCGGTGTGGGCAGCGAGACTGTAACGCGTTCTACTTTGGACGACGCGGCGGTGGCCGGCACGGGGTTCAACGTGTTGAAGTGGGCAGCACCATGACTGAGCATTTCGACCTCGCCATCGTCGGCACCGGTTCGGGCAACTCCATCCTCGATGACCGCTTCGAGGATTGGAAGGTGGCAATCGTCGAACGAGACGTGTTCGGAGGCACCTGTCTCAACCGGGGTTGCATCCCCACCAAGATGCTGGTGGTGCCGGCCGACATGGCACACGCGGTGGGAGCAGCGCGTCGCCTCGGTGTGGATCTTCACCTCGACGGAGTGAGGTGGAGGGATCTTCGTGACCGCGTCTTCGGGCGGATCGACGCGATCGCAGCCTCCGGAGAGCGCTACCGCAGTGGCCAACGTCAAGTCAGCGTCTTCGCCGGTGACGGCTCTTTCAGCGGCGACAAGGAGATGACCGTCGAGGTCGACGGCCGAAGGCGCACCTTCTCCGCAGACCGCTTCGTGTTGGCCGTGGGCGCACGTGCCCAGGTGCCGGAGATCCCCGGCCTCGCCGAGTTCGGCTTCCACACATCGGACACGGTCATGCGGATCGACGAGCTACCCCGACGGATGCTGGTGATCGGGGCGGGGTTCATCGCGACGGAGATGACCCACGTGTTCAGCGCGTTCGGCACCGAGGTGGTGATGGTCACCCGCGGCGATGGAGTCCTCACCCATCACGATCCTGATGTGTCCGCGGCGGCCACCGCCGCGATCGAAACCCGTGCCCGCCTTCACCGCCATGCCCGGGTACGTGGCGTCACAGGCCAACGCGAATCGGCTCTGGTCGCGATCGAGGACTCATCCGGACGGCTCACGAAGGTGGAGACGGACCTCATCCTCGTGGCCACGGGCCGGATCCCCAACGGCGACCAACTTCGCCTGGAGGCGACAGGCCTGTCGCTCGACGAGGGGGGCTTCATCCCCACAGACGCAACCCTCGAGACCAGAGTGCCGGGCATATTCGCGTTGGGCGACGCGACCAGTTCCGCGATGCTCAAGCACGTCGCCAACCACCAGGCGCGTGTCGTGCAGCACAACCTCCTGTCGCCCGCGTCGCCGATGCGCGTGGAGCAGCGTTTCGTCCCCCACGCCGTGTTTGGCGAGCCTCAGGTGGCGGCGGTCGGGCTCAGCGAACCGGAGGCCGGCGCGGCGGGCTACGACGTGGTTTGCGGTTACCGCCGCTACGGCGACACCGCCTATGGCTGGGCTCTCGATGATGAGCACAGCTTCTGCAAGCTCGTCGCCGACCGCGCGACTCGCCGACTGCTGGGAGCCCACATCGTCGGCCCGCACGCGTCGATCCTGATCCAACAGTTGGTCCAGGGGCTCTGCTCAGACCTCAGCGTCGAGCAGATGGCACGCGGCCAGATGTATCCCCACCCGGCCCTCACCGAAGTGGTCGAGCAGGCGCTTCTCGATCTTGCTCGGAAGTTCGGCGACTGAGCCCTCGCCTCACTCGATCCGAACCTCATGGCCCATCAGCTGCTCGTAGCGGGCGAGTCGGGCGAGTCGGGTGTCAAGGCTGCTGCGCGAGACGGCCTCGCGCTCGCGGTGCAGGGCCGCACCCGCTGGTCGGCCCTCGACCATCTCGACGATCAGATAGGTGCCGACCACGACTCGTTCGGGAAGCATCTCCAGCGGGAAGTCCCACGTCTCCTGGGCCTCACCTACGAGTACGATTGCCCGATCCTCGACGATCTCGGTGACAACCGCGTCGAGGGTCTCGGGGGGCGAATCCGACCGAGGGGGGTCCGGCTCGGTCATCGCTGCCCCGCGGTCAGGTCCTTCCACATCATCCACCTCATCGGCGTCGTGAACGCCCCCTTGAGCAATGTGTGGGTCTACAGGGTTCAGGGGCGGATGCTCGCGGCGGTAGCTTTGACGAACTATGCCCAGACTCGAAGTCGAACTCACCAGCTCTCGTGGCGACGGTATCTGGACCTGGCGCAAGGCCGGTGCCCGTCAGCCCAAGGGCGAGATCGCCGAGTCGCTGCTGCCTGACGGCTCGAAGGTCGGCGACGTTCTCCGCGTGGAGGCCGACCAGCTTCTCGACGGCATCGAGATCACCGCCGTGCTCCCGCCGAAGGGAGAGCGAGTCGATCGCTTCGAACGGATCGAGCTGAAGCGACGTCCGGCACCCGACCAACTCGTCTCCACCAGCCTGGTCGGCAAGGGCCGCGGCGATCGCGACCGCCCGAGAGGTCGCGATCGCCAAGATCGGCGACCCCGGGATGATCGGGGTGATCGGGGTGATCGGGACCGCACGCGTTCGGCCGGAGATCGACCCCAGCGGCGCGCTCCTCGCCCGCCGGTGCAGGAACGACCCAAGCCCAAGCGGATCCGCCCGTTGCGGACCCACCGCGACGCCGTGTTGGAATCGATCGACGCGCCGTTCAGACCAATTGCGGAGCAGGTGCTCAAAGGGGGTGTACCCGCGGTACGTCAGGCACTCGACGAGCAGAACAAACGCAACCGTGAAGCGGGTCGTCCCGAGATCGCCGGAGACGAGCTCATTGCCGTGGCCGAGCGACTCCTCCCCCAGCTCCGAGCTGCTGAGTGGCGCGACAGGGCGGATGCCGCGCTGAAGATCCTCGAAGAGATCGACCTGCGCGACCTCCGCTCGGTCGTGGTCGCGGCCGATGCCGGTAGGGATGACGAGAGTCGGACGCTGGGCCAGCAGCTCAAGGACGCGCTCGGCCGCCGCGTGGAGGAGGAGCACACCGCCTGGCTGGCCGAGCTCCAAGAGCTCCTCGACCAGGAGCGGATCGTCCGCGCTCTTCGCGTGAGCTCGCGCCCGCCCAAGGCCGGGGTTCCCCTGCCTGGTCCCATCGTCGAGCGGCTCGTGTCGCAGGCGTCGGCGGCGCTCAACGCCGAGATCACGGCGGATCGCTGGTCGACCATGCTCGACGCACTGTCCTTCTCCCCTGTCCGCAACTCCGTCAACCCTGCAACCCTGCCGGATCCCGCACCCGACGCGGTCCTCGACGCGGTAAAGGCCGTCGCGGATCGCCTCCCCCATATCGTTGCCGCGTTCGGCATCGATCCAGCTTCGGTACCGAAGTCCGCGAAGCGCCGTCCCGGTCCCGCACGTGCGAAGCGCACCCCTAAAGCGGTCGCCGCGGATACACCGAAGGCGGAGGCCGCGGATTCGTCCGTCGCCGCACCTCGGGAGCCTGAGGTTACGGAGATCTCAGCCGCGCAGGTCGACCAGGTCGAACAGGTCGCCGGGCCGAGCGAGGACGACGCCCTGGGGTGAGGCGGCGAGGGTTCGGGGGTTCCATCCGGCCCAGGCGAACCTGCAACCAACCTCCGCAGCGCACTGCTGGTCGTGCGGCGTATCCCCAACGAAGCAGACATCCTCCGGCGCAACCCCCAGCGCAGCCAGCACCGGAGTGAGTTCCTTCGCCTTCCAGCCGAAGTCCTCGGCAAACCACGCCGTCTCGGGTGCCCACCCGAGACGGTTGAGCTCCGCGAGGCCCGAGGTCCGCGCCTTGTTGGAACAGATCGACCAGCGGGTGAGGGCATCCAACATCTCGGCGACCCCTGGAAACGGCTGCACCGACGAGGCGTCGTATGCGGCCAGGTACTCCTCGACGCTGAACCCGAGCCGTTCACACTCGTCTTGTACCGGGTGCCCGAAGGTGACCTCGCTGAGGGAAACCCCGAGTTGCAGGAAGGGCTCGATCAGAGCCCGGTCGGAGTCGATGAGTGTGCCGTCGAGGTCGAAGATGATGCAGCGTGCTTCGGCCATGAGAACCCACGTTACGACCCATCCGCCACGAAGTAGACCGCTCGGTCAAGTTCTCCTAACGTACCGCCATGATCGACTATGAGAAGCAGGGCAACGTCGGCATCATCACGATCAACCGACCGAGCGCACGGAACGCGGTGAACACCGAGGTGGCCACCGGCATCGAAGCCGCGATCGACCAGATCGAGGAGGACGACGATGTGTGGGTCGCCATCCTGACGGGGGCCAAGACCGAGAAGGGCTACATCTTCTGTGCGGGCGCAGACCTCAAGCAGATGAGCGTCGATCCCGGCGGGATGCAGACTCAACGGGGCGGCTTCGGTGGTCTCGTGCAGCGGGAGCGGACAAAGCCGCTGATCGCTGCGGTCGACGGCCCCGCCCTGGCGGGTGGCACCGAGTTGGTGTTGGCCTGCGATCTGGTCGTCGCCTCCCGCACCGCCGTTTTCGGCATCCCCGAGGTGAAGCGGAATCTGGTGGCGGCTGCGGGAGGTCTGTTCCGCCTCCCACGCAAGCTCCCCCGCAACATCGCGATGGAGCTCGCCCTCACCGGCAGACTCGACTTCCCCGCCGAGCGGGCGCATCACTTCGGACTCGTCAACACGCTGTGCGAGGAAGGCGGAGCCCTTGAGGCAGCCCTGGAGCTTGCAACCCAGATCACGGCAGCGGCGCCGCTCGCGGTTCGAGAGAGCCGCAAGATCGTGCTGGAGGCAACCGATCAGCCAGATGAGATCGGTTGGGCGATGTCGGGCGAGGGGATCATGAAGATGTTCAGCACCGAGGACTTCACCGAGGGCCTCACCGCGTTCATCGAGAAGCGCGACCCGCAGTGGAAGGGCCGCTGAGCCTCGGCGTTCAGACGATCAGGTCCAACACGCCGGCTTCGGCCAGGAACTCCGCGAGGCCGTCTGTGAGCGGTAGTTCGCAGACGGCCTCGAATGGCACCCATGCCGCTTCGGCGGCGTCGCCGCCGCAGGCGATCTCACCGCCCAGCACGGTCACCTCGAAATCCAAGATCACGTAGTGGTACGAGTCGTCGATCACCTCGAACCACCCGAACAGCGGTCCGCACACGGCGTCAAGGCCGGTCTCTTCTGCGATCTCCCTGACGACGGCCTCCGCAGCGGTCTCACCGCCCTCGATGCGTCCCCCCGGCAGGCTCCATCGTCCGCCTGCGGGCCCATGCCCTCGCCGGACGAGGAGAAGCTCACCACCACTCACCGCGACTCCTGCGACGCACGCTTCGGGCCGGGCCCTCGGCATGGTCGTCACAGCGGGCGACTCACCTGAAGGAGCCTGCTCGCCATGCCGTGAGCCTCGAAGAAGTTCTTCGTGTTCCGGTCGCCTGCGAACACGACGGATTCCAGCGAGGTGCACCCCCAGTCGCGCGCGGTGGAGAGGGCACGCTCCAGGAGTTGATGGCCGACACCCACGTCCCGGGCCTCAACCTCGACGTAGATGGCGTCTAGAACCGCGGTGGCGGCATCTCGGCGAAGCAGGGCGAACCCGACCACAGACGCCTCGACGAGGCCCACGAGGCTGATGGTTGACGTGTCGTGGCAGCCCGCGAGCAGTTCCAGATACCGCCGGCCTCCACGCTGCGTCTCGACCTCGGCACGACTTCGTTCATGAAGGCGGGCCAGGTTCACCTGGTCGGAGACCAGCGCTACGCGGGCCCCGACCACGCCCTCAGGAACCTTGGAGCTGTGCTACCCGCCCGAGGATCGTCTGACGCGAACGGTGCGCCGACTCATAGAGCCGGATCGATTCCAGCTCGGCAGGAGTCAGGCTGTCGAGGCGGGGAATGACCTGCGAGGCGGCAAGCTGGTCGTAGTCGGGGATGGCCAGGCCATCACCGACAACCGGCGGTGGGGCCACGGCCGCGGCCTTGGCCGGCGCACGCTTGGCCGCCGCCTTAGCGGGAGCACGCTTGGCCGCCGCCTTCGCGGGAGCACGCTTGGCCGCCGCCTTGGACGGCGCCTTCTTCGTCGCCGGCTTCGCAGTCTCGGCAGCCTTTGCAGTGGACGGCTTTGCCGCCTTCTTGGCAGGAGGCGTCGTGGCCACGATGATCTCGTCGTCGGTGTTGCCCACCACGTGGAGCTTTGGGGGCGGAGCCGGAGCTTCGGGCTCCTGGGTCGCCTTTCCCGGGCACGACAAGTTCCCGATCAGGCTCATGGCGACGGCGAGCTGCTCACGGCTCCGCTCGACGAGACGTGGGACAACAGCGGTCATCTCACCGGCGAGATCCTCCGCGGCACGGCGGAGGCCCTCGATGGCGCTCTGTTCGGTCATGCGCGCATCTTTGCAGCGAGCCGCCCCGACGCGCACGTCGAAGGATTCAGTCCATGGCGGCGACGGCCGCAATCGACGGGCAGTCGTCATATCCCTCAGGGCATGTTGGGTGATCCCTGCGACCGAACTGCCTCGGGTGAACGATGAGGAAGCACATGGTGCAGGTGAACTCCCCCTCCTTCTTCGCGGTGATGCCATCCGCGTTGTCGGGATCCGTGCGATCGGGGACTTCCTCTTCCTCCTCGTCGTCGAGGTCGTCGCCCGACGCGATCCGGTCTTTGAGGATCGTGTCGAGGTCGGCTTCCACGTCGTCGGGGTCGTCGTCCTCGTCCTCTTCCTCGTCCTCTCCGCCCGTGGGCCGCTTTCGCGGGACGGCCGGCTCCTCATCGTCGTCGGCTTCGAGCGCGTCGTCATCGCCCAGCTCGCCGTCATCGCCCAGCTCGCCGTCGTCGTCTCCCTCGATGTCGGGATCGACTACCTCGTCGCCGAACTCCTCGTCCTCCTCGTCAAACTCCTCGTCCTCGAGGAGCTCTTCCTCATCGATCTCGTTGTCCTCTGCCATCGCGTCCTCGATTCGGCGGGACTGCCCCGCACGCGGCGGGAATAATGGCACAGCTCGTCTCGCCCGGTTGGCACTTGTGCTCAACCAACGTCGTAACGTGGCGCCGCGGCGGCGCGACGGAGTTCGGCACGCCGTTCGGCTTCGAGCCGTTCGAGCTCGGGTTCCGCACTGTGGTCCACGAAGCGCATCATCTCGGCGATCGCCCGGTGACCGGCGCCTTCGGCGATCAGGTGATGCATGTCCTGGGCGACGTTGCGGTACGCGGGATGGCCCTGAGGAGCCGAGCGGAGCTCGATCAGGTGCATGGCCTCGCGGGCATTCATCTGCATCACATATCGGACCCGATATGCCAGCGCCACGGCGTACTGCGCCTGTTGAGGGAACTGCTCGAACATGATGTCGTGCAACTCGGCGGAAGTCGCCATGGCGGCGTCGTAGCGCTCCATCGCCCCGGCATCGGCCACCGCTTCGGGTCGGACGAACCCGTGTAGCGGCGAAAGGTCCTGCCACTCGATGGTCAGCAACCGATGCCGTTGCAGGTCACGGAAAGCCCCGTAGTCCGACAGCACGTCGAAGCGGTATCCCGCACGCTCCAGAGCACGTCCGGGCTTGTGCCGCCGGTTCCGGCGATCGCCCACGTAGGCACGGATGACCGCGAGTCGATCCTCCACCGACATGGCCCGCACCCGATCCTCGATGGCCGTCTCGGGAAGGTGCGACGACGAGTAGAGCATCGCGGCGACGACCTTGACCTCGCCGTCGGGATCGAAGTCGACGAGGGTCACCTTCGAGTCGGTCGGCGGCCCCGCGTCGGATGGCAACAGCCGTGCCGCGATGTCGCGCATCGCTGCACGGTTCTCCCCCATGTAGTTGCTCCAGGCGCCGCCGCGGTCGGCCACATCGACCCGACGCAGGAACGACGGGATCACCTTCCGGAGCTCATCGAGCATCAGCTGCGAGTAGTCGACCACCTCCGGCAGCAGCGAGGCGCGCATCCTCAACAGGAGCTGTTCGAAGCCCTGGCCGGTGCCGTAGATCCCCACGTTCGACAGCGCGGCAGCGGGCAGCAGGCCCCTCAGCGCGTCGAACGCCTTGGCCCGTGTTGCCTGCCGGTACACGAAGTCGCTGTCGGCGGGGTCCTTGGGTGTGAGATCCCGGAAGTAGTCGGCCAGCACCGGGAGCAGCTCGGCATAGGTGTCGAACATGAGATCCATGTCACCGACGAAGCGAGCTCCCAACGACGAGCTCAACACGGCCTCATCGCGGTGATAGCGGTAACGGCCCCCAAGGCGGGTGTCGTAGGCGATGTAGCGGGTGGACTGCTCGAGGTAGGACATCAACCGGCCCCACTCGAGGACCTTCGTGAGGAGATTCGACGCCTGCTCGCAGGCCAGATGCACTCCGCCCAGCTGCGCAACAGAGTCGTCTCCGTACTCCACGAACACCTTCTCGTAGAGGGCTTCGGCACGCTGCACCCCGATGGTCGCGTCGACGGTGACGTCGCCGGCCACCTCCAGCTCTCCCACGAACTCGTCGAGGAACAGGCGCCGCAGCGACTTGGCCGATCGCGAATAGCGGGCGAAGAGCGCGCCCTTCACCACCTCGGGGAGGTTGACCAGGGCGAAGACGGGCCCGTCGAGGTTGGTGAAGTACCGGCGCAGAATCGACTGCTCTGACGCCGTGAAGTCCTCTGCCACGTAGGGGTTCACAGCATGGCAGGTTAGGGGCGCATCAGCGCCCGGCAGGCGACCGCTCAGGGTGGTCGAAGGCTGCATGAACTCGCGCGAGGAGCGCGGGATCGGTCCACAGATCGACGACCGTCTGTGCCATGGCGACTGCGCCGTCGAGCACGGCACGATCTCCCGATTCCCCCCGAGCATGGGCGGCGAATTCGGGGCTGTGGATCGCGACACCCTCTGGCGCCACCTTGATCATGGGGTGGATGGCCGGGACGCGGTGGCTCACGTCGCCCATGTCGGTGCTTCCGAGGAACTCGGGTCGGGTCGCCTTGGATCGCAGCACCCGACCAAGTGTTGCGGAGTTCGAGGCGTACGCCTCCAGAAGTGGCGCGTTGTCCCGTAGATCGCTGTAGGGCGGGTCATGCAAGTCGAAGTCCACATCGGCACCGGTCGCCAAGGCGCCGGCCTCTATCGCTGCGAGCACCCTCGGCTCGAGCGCGGCCAGGCTTTCGCGTGACGCAGAGCGGACGTACCACTGCATCGATGCGAGCTCCGGCACCACGTTGGGCTTGTCCCCGCCGTGGGTGAAGATGCCGTGGACTCGCTCGTGGGGCGCGATGTGCTGACGCAACGCTGCCACGCCCATGTAGGCCAGCACCGCGGCATCGAGGGCGTTGACGCCCCTCTCCGGAGCTGCTGCCGCATGCGCGGCGCGACCGTGGAAGGTGCAGCGAAGCTCGTGGATGGCGATCGCCCAGAACGAATCCAGATCGGCGTCGGCAGGATGCACCATCATCGCCGCGTCGACCCCGTCGAACGCGCCCCGCTCGATCATCAGGATCTTGCCGCCGCCACCCTCCTCCGCCGGTGTCCCCAACACGACCACTCGCCCACCCAACTCATCGGCCAGGCAGGACACGGCCAGACCGGCTCCGAGGCCGGCGGCGGCGATGACGTTGTGCCCGCAGGCGTGGCCGATGCCCGGAAGCGCGTCGTACTCGCAGCAGATCGCGATCGTCGGCCCCTCGGTGCCCGCCGATGCCTCGAACGCGGTCGGCAGTCCGAAGGCGCCGCGACGCACCTCGAGACCGGCACCCTCCAGCGCCTCGGTCAGCAGGTCGTGGGCGTGGTGCTCGTCGTAGCAGAGCTCAGGGCTGTCCCAGATTCGGTGGCTCACGTCCAAGAGCCGGTCCGACAAGCGTCCGACCTCCGCCCTGACGCGTTCCTTCGCCCCCGAGACATCCATCAGTGGACCATGACGAGCTTGCCGAGTTGGTCCCCCTTGGCGAGCTTGGCCAGGGCGTCGGGATAGGCCTCGATCGGGAACTCTTCGTCGATGAGCACCGCCAGGCCGTCCTCGATACGTTTGGTGACCTCGACGAACTCGATATGGGACCCGGTAGTGACTCCGATGATCTCGTGGTGCTTGAAGAACAGCCGTGGCAGCACCAACGGCACCTCGATCCCGGCGGTCGCCCCACAGGTGACATAGCGACCCCCGTTGGCGAGGGAGCGGATCGCGGGTTCCCACGTGGCTGCACCCACAGAGTCGATGACCACATCCACCTTCACCGGGTAGGGACCTGCGGAGTCGAAGGCATCGGCTGCGCCCAACTCGAGGGCCCGAGCACGCTTGGCAGCGTCACGGGAGGTGACGAACACCTCGGCTCCGAGGTAGCGGCCGATGATCAGCGCGGCGACGGCGACCCCTCCGCCCACGCCCACCACCAGAACCCTGGTGCCCGGCCCGACTCTCCCTTTCCGCATCATCCGCCACGCCGTGACGTGACACACCGGATAGGCGGCGCACTCGGCCCAGGAACGGTTCGCCGGCTTGGGCACCGGATGCCAGGCCGGGACTACGACCTTCTCGGCATGGCCACCCCAGCGGTGCTCGCCCAACAGGTGCATTCCGGGGTCGATGACGTTGTCGATGCCGAGCTCGAGGACAGCTCGGTGGGATGTGACCGCGGCCTCCATCACAACCTCGTCGCCCACGCTCCAGTCGGTGACACCTTCGCCGACGGCGTCGATGACGCCCGCTACGTCGGAGCCCGCCACATGTGGGAACGAGCGCGGGCGGGGCATGCCGCGCGTGAGCCACAGGTCGATGTGGTTCAGCGCCGAAGCACGCACCTCGATGCGCACCTCCCCGGGACCTGGCACCGGGGTGGCCACCTCACCCCAGCGATACGAGTCGGACGAGTCGTCCAGCAGCCATCCATACATGGGCGCTCACGGTACCGATGTGAGACCGACTTTGGGGGCCGGATGCGGCCAGGCCGTTCAAGCCACCACCACGAGAGCGTCGGCGATCACCTCGATCCGGATCAGGACGGACTTGCCGACAGCCCGCCCGTCGACCCGAACCGCAGTCGGAGCGTCACGGCGGATCTCCCATTGCTTTGATCGGTACACCGCCAACATCGGGTGTGGAACATGGGTACCCAGACCCATTCGTGCCCGCGCGCGACGCCGCTCCATCGGAGCGAGTGAGCCCACGGTCAGGTCCATCAGCCCGTCGTTGGGATGCGCTCGGGGCCCGAGGTTGGCGTCACCCAGGAAGGCCGCGTTCATCGCCACCACCGTCCATCCACGAAAGATCGGGTCTCCGCCCGCGACCACGTGCGCCGCAGCCCACAGCTCCCCGTCGTCGAGCGTCACTCGGAGCAGGTCCATCGGGAAGCTCCACGCCTCGTCGGTGTGTATCCGCTGTGGCGGCGGTGACCCGAGGGTGCGGTGCAAGTCGCCACCAGCGAGACCTACGACGAGTGGCCCCTCGGCGTGGAGCTCACGGTGTTGCACCCACGCAGCGGCCAGATCGGTATCGCTGCGCACCACCGCTGCATCGGCCGGCAGCCTCGCGGGCTCGCCCCAGGCCGTTCCCTTGCGAATCGTCACGCGAGCGTCGCCTCTCCCGCTGCCACCACACCACGCAGCAGCGATCGGGCGGCATCACGAGCGACCGATGCGGTTTCAGACTTCGGCGCGACAACGGCGATCTGGCCCAGAACGTCGATCAACAGCTTCACGTTGCGAACGAAGTCGCCGGCCGAGAAGTCGTCGCCCAGCACATCGACGAGCTCTTCACCGCGCGCCCAGGACCATGCGTGGTGTGCGAATCCACGATCCGGCTCCCCCGAGACCGGCAATCCCCGCTCGCGTTCGGCGCCCCGCAGCTCTCTGGCGAGCCGATCCAGATCTCCGAGGCGCTGCGAGGTCAGCGACGTGTAGGCCCGTGGACTCACAACCACGTCCTTGCGTCGCTCCTCGTAGACACACGCCGAGACGGTTGCAGCCATCTCGGGTGAGCTGAGGCCGTCGAAGATCCCCTCGTCGAGAGCAAGAGCCATCAGCAGGTCCGACTCGTGGTAGATCGACGCCAGTCGCTCGCCGCGTTCGGTCAAAGCCCAGCCATGGGCGCATCCGAGGTGTCCCAGCAGATCCACCACGGCATCGAGGCGTGCAGCGATCAGGCCGCTTCGGCGCTGTACCGCAGCCTGTAGCCGCTCGGTGTCGGCCTGCACCTTCGCCCGCTCGCCGATGGCGGCGAGGTGGGCATCCAGGTCGGGGCAGGCGTGAGCGGGGTGATTGGCCAGTTCCTCACGCAGCTCCGTGAGCTGGTCGCTTGCACTTCCCATCGTGGCCCGAGGGCGGGACGCGATGGCCCCATCGAGGACCACCAGAGCCGCGCAGGCGTCGATGAAGTCGGCGTTCTCCGGTGCGTAGGGGGTTGGCAGATCGGCGTGGCCGTGAGGATGCAGCGGTGAGTCGAGGTCGGCTGCGTCGAAGCGGTGCAGCTCCGCGGCGCCGTCCACGGCACGGATGCGGATCGCGCCCTTGCCTCGGTGTGCCACCGAGATGACCACCGCGTTGGGTCCGAGGCGGCCGGAGACCCCCGCCGGCAGCTCTATCAGGTCACCTGGCCGAAGCATTCCAGCCGCCTGCGCCACCGCCGCAGCGCCGCTGCCCTGCCGTCTCTCGGCACGGCGAACGCGTTCGAGCAACGCCGCGTAGTCCGCGATGTCTCCGAGTTCGCAGCCGGCTGCATCATCGAGGAGCCCAAGGCGGCGCCGGTCCTCATAGAGCCGCCGCTGAAGACCGACCATGGCCCGATCCGCCTGGAACTGGGCGAAGGACTGGCCCAGCACCTCGTGGGCCTCCTCCCGGGAATAGCGCCGCATCAGGTTCGCCGCCATGTTGTAGGTCGGGCGGAACGAGGAGCTGAGCGGGAAGGAACGGCTCGACACCAGGTCCGCGACCCGTTCGAAGGGGACAAAGGGCGACCAATCGACGATCGCGTAGCCAACTTCGTCGAGCCCCCGGCGCCCCGCGCGGCCCGTGAGCTGCGTGAACTCCCCGGGGGTGAGGAACTCGTGGCGCTCGCCGTTGTACTTGGTGAGCTTCTCGACGACCACCGACCGCGCGGGCATGTTGATCCCCAGGGCCAAGGTCTCGGTCGCGAAGACGGCCTTCACCAGACCGGCGGTGAAGCACTTCTCGACCACCTCCTTGAAGGCTGGAAGAAGTCCTGCGTGATGCGCCGCGACGCCCATCTCCAGCGACTCGAGCCATAGGTCGTGTTCGAGGGCGTCGAGGTCCGAGTCGCTCAGCGACTCGAGCCCGGAATCGGCGATCGCTCGAATGGCGGAGCGCTCCTCAGGGGAGGTGAGACGCAACCCGGCGTCGCGGCAGGCCCCAACGGCGTCGTCGCACGCGGCGCGGCTGAAGATGAAGTGAATGGTCGGCAACAGATCGTCCTCCGCCAACCGCTCGATCGTCTCCACGCGGCGCGGTGTGAAGAACCGCCGCCGTGGCCTGCCCCGATGGGTCCGGCTCAGCCGCCGTGGGTCCTCGGTGAACCTTGCGCCTGCCGGATTCGGCTGACCATCCACGAGAACCGGAATCAGGTGGTACTGCTCCGCGGTTCGGTCACCGACGAGGTAGAGCGGTTCGAGCTGCACCGGGCGCTCTGTCTCCACGACGGTGGCGGTCGGCCCACGGACCGCTCCGATCCACTCGCCGAGCTCCGCGGCGTTCGAGACCGTGGCAGAGAGGCAGACCAGCCGAACCCTCTGCGGAAGGTGGATGATGATCTCCTCCCAGACCGGGCCGCGGTAGGCATCTTGGAGGTAGTGGACCTCGTCGAGCACGACCACTTGAAGCCCGACGAGTGCGTCGGAGCCGGAGTAGATCATGTTGCGAAGCACCTCGGTGGTCATGACCACGATCGGCGCATCCCCGTTTCGTGCGACGTCTCCGGTCAGCAGTCCCACCTTCCCAGGTCCCAGCCGACCGCATAGATCGACGTACTTCTGATTCGACAGGGCCTTGATGGGCGCCGTGTAGAACGCCTTGCCGCCCGCCGCCAGCGCGAGGTCTATCGCAGCTTCGGCCACGACCGTCTTGCCGGAGCCGGTCGGCGCGGCCACCAGCACAGAGTGGCCGCGGTCGAGCTCGCGGATCGCTTCGAGCTGGAACCGATCGAGGGTGAACGACCGGTGCGGGGTCATCGTCTCGGGCCCTTCAGTGGGCCGCGGCTGCGGCCTTCGACGAACGCCGTTTGAGGATCCTGCCGATGAGGATGGAGACCTCGTAGAAGAGGTACATGGGAACGGAGAGTGCGAGGAGGCTGATCGGATCGCCGCCAGGGGTAATCGCTGCAACGGCGATCACGATTCCGACCACCGCGTGGCGGCGGAACTCCGAGAGGGTGGAAGGCTCTACGACACCGACCATCTGAAGCGCCACCAACACGATGGGGAACTCGAAGCCGATTCCAAACGCCGCCACCATCAGCGTCGTCAGCCAGAAGTACTTGTCGGCCGCGGCCACGTAGGTGACAGGCCCTCCGTTGCCCTGAAGCCACGCGATCATCGTGGGAAGGGTGTGGTACGCCAGGACACCGCCGATGGAGAAGAGGCACAGCGAGGACCCCACGAACCCGACCGTGTAACGGCGCTCGTTGCGATAGAGGCCGGGCACGATGAATCGCCAGAGCTGATACAGGATCACGGGGAGCGACAAGACGAGTCCTGCGACAAGGGCCACCTTCATGCGCAGGACGAATCCGCCGAGCAGGTCGAAGCTGTAGAGACGACAGGATCGATCGGTTTCCTTCACGCTCTCGCAGTAAGGGTGTGTGAAGAAGTCGAAGATCTGCTCGTAGAAGATGTAGGCCACGACCCCGGTGACCAGCACCGCGATCGCGCACTTGAGGATCCGGTTGCGCAGCTCACGGAGGTGGTCCATGAGCGCCATCTGTGCGTTGTCGCGCTCGGCGCCAACTCGCGCCTTCTTGCGGAGCTTCACGTCGTCTCGGGCTCCGCGGATGTGTTCTCGGCCTCGTCCGCTTCCATGGTTGCCTTGCGTGCGTACTCGGCGAGCTTGGCCCTCGGGCGGGCTGCGAACTCGCCCAGCTCCTTGAGCGACTGCATCTCCGGGTCGTCCATGACCTCGCCCATCTCACGCTGGAGGTTGTGGGACATCGAACGCAGCTTGGCCGCCCACTCGCCCACCTGCCGGGCGATTCCGGGGAGCTTTTCGGGGCCCAGAACGACCAGGCCGATGACGAGGATCGTCAACAGCTCGGGAAAGGTCAGGGTGTCGAGCAACGCGACAACAGCTCCGATGACCATGGCCGGAGTGTACAAGTGGCCGTCTGTGAGACCCCCAGCGGGGATCCGACGGATCTTCCGGTCAGGACTCCGTCATCGCTGCAAGAGTCGCAAACCACGACTCATCCAAGAGAATCTCATGGAAGTCCAAGACGTCGTCGTGGGTGATGGGCGCACCGAGGGGCCGCTCTCCGAGCTCCGCGGGAAGCCGCCACTCGACACACCGCACCCCGGCTGCGGCAAGGATGTCGACGATCTGCTCGTCGGCGCCCTTCACCTCCGTCATCCGACAGATCGGGCACCGGAACAGGTAGGTGCTGGTCGAGGTGTCGGCACAGATGCGCACCTCGAGGTCGCGCGATCGCAGCTCCACGTCCCCGCACTCGCTACAGGTTGCACGAATCAACGCCATCTTCCCGGCCTCCATTGAACAACTGCTGTTCCTTCGGCAGTCACACCCTGCGGGTTGACCTTTTGCCTCGGGAGCAGGCTGAAATAGCGCCATGGCGGTTTCGCTCCCCACCCTGGACGGCCCGGCGATCCTCGTGGCCGACGGCGGTGCATCCGCCCACGCCCCCGACCACAGCCTGGAGGCATTTCGCCTGGCCACCCGCCTCGGCGCCACCGGTCTGGGCCTCGATGTCTTGAGCGATCCCTCGGCCCGGTTGGTGGTCGCTCGTCGGAGGAGCCGCGTCCTCCGTGGTCCCCGCTGGAGGCGTGCCGACACAGCCGAGGGAGGTGAGCGCCTTCTGCTGAGCGACCTGTTGGCGGAAATCCCGTCCGGGATTGCACTGGGCGCGAGGGTCGAGGATCGGACTGCGTTCGACGCGCTGATCCAACAGGTGAGCGCCGTGGGGCGTTGTGGAGACCTGTGGTGTCGTCATTCGGATCTCGACGAGCTGTCAGCCTGGAGCAACGAGGCTCGAGAGGCTCACTTCGTCTTCGTGCTCCACGCGCCGCCACCAGCGGGAAGCCTCGAACGGCAGGTCGCACAGCTCCGGGCGGCGAACATCGACGCACTCGAGATGAGGGCGACCAACTGGACCTCGGGGCATGTGGCGTTGGCCCACCGCTTCGGCCGGCGCGCCTGGGCGACCGACGCGGATCACCCGCCGGTCATCTCCCGGCTTCTCCGCAGCGGCCTCGACGCTGTGGTGGGCCGAAACGTGGAGCACCTCGTGGACCCCGCGGCGGCGCCCCACACCGATCCCCGGTAGCGCCTTCCGAAAACCACGGGGCCGAATTGAGCGAAAGACGCCACCGACTCGCGCGGTTCCCTCGCCCGGTTCGGGGGTTCAGAGGCGGCCGAACCGATTGGGCGGCCAGATCCGCAGGATTGCGCGACCCACGATGAGCTTGCGGTGGATCGGGCCGAACACGCGGCCGTCCTGGGAAACCTGTCGATTGTCGCCGAGAACCAGGAAGTGGTCCTTCGGCACCTCGATCGGGTCCGCGATGTCGGTGGAGGTGCCCTCGGAGAGATATGCCTCTCGCAGGGGCTTGTCGTTGACGTAGAGCTTCCCGTCGACCGCGGAGACGGTGTCGCCGGGCATCCCGATCACCCGTTTGATCAGTACATCAGGGGCGTCGGGGCCACTGGCGGAGTCGTTCGGTGGGCGCTCGAAGACGATGATGTCGCCACGGCCGGGTTCGGTGTTGCGCTTGGAGACCACGACCCGATCCCCCACCTCCAGTGTGGGAACCATCGAGGCCGAGGGGATCGAATAAGGCTGATAGAGCCAGGTCTTCACCACGAGCGTAACGGCCACAGCCAGAACGATCGTGAGCGTCCAGCTCCTGATGGCGCGGCTTCGAGCACGCCGGAGGACGGCGGGATCGGGGCCGCGCGTCGGCGACTGCTCGGTCACCGGCTCCTCATTTGTCTCCGCTGCGGTCACAGGTAACCCAATCGGCTCGGCGGCCACACCCGTGAGAACGCCCGTCCGAGAACCAGATCCTCGGACAGCGGTCCGAACACACGGCTGTCCGCGGAGTTCGTCCGGTTGTCTCCCATGACCCAGACATGGTCCGCCGGGATGAGCACCGGTTCCTCGATCCCCTGGGTAGGCGTACCGTCGGTGAGGTACGGCTCGACAAGCCGGCGGCCATCGACGTAGAGATCGTCGCCGCGGGTCTCGACGGTCTCTCCCTCCAGTGCGATCACACGCTTGATGAGGTCCTTCGGTGCATCCGCATCCCCCTGGGGCGCGTTCTTCGGGCGGCCGAAGACGACCACGTCCCCTCGGCGGAGCTCGTGGGCGTCGTATGAGAGGCGGTTCACCAGCACCCGATCACCAGGCTGCAACGTCGGCGTCATCGAACCCGATGGGATCTCGAAGGAGGAGATCACAGCGAACTTCAGGACGAGTGCCAGCACCGTCGCGACCGACACGATCACGACCCATTCCAGCAACCAGCGCCGCCGTGAGATCGAAGTGCCGTCGCCTCCCTCGTGGCCGGAGGGGGCGATGTCGGGGCGCGGCGGCTGGGAACCGAAGATCGGGGCCCGATCCATGGCCACAGCGCTCGGTTGCCGGTCGGGAGCGACCGGATCGAGCTGCACGGTGACATCGGTCATCCGCTGCACGATACTTCCGCGACCCTTCACTGTCGGTAGCGGGCAGCGATCTCCTCGGCGGCGCCCAGCACCGCAGAGCGAACCGTAGCGACCGTCTCGCCCCCTCCACCCTCCACCGACACCACAGTCGCCGCCGGCCCCAGGCGCAACAGAAGCCTGACCAACCACGGCAGTTCCGACACGGCCATCGTCACGGTCACCCCACCGTCTCTGGCGGGCTTGCAGTTCAGCACCGGGTAGTACTCCGGCACCCATCGAGCCGAGGGATCGAGGCGAAGCGCCACGCGAAGATCGTCGGCCGCAGCCACATAGCCAACCTCGCTGGTCATGTCCCCATGTGGCTCGAACCGCTCATCGAGCACCTCCGCGCTGGTGATGCGATCCAGGCGGAAGACCCGCTCGTCGGCCGCCTGCCGACACCACGCCACCAGGTACCAGGCCCCGTCCTTGGCCGTCACCCTCGCCGGTTCGACCTGGCGCCGGGACACCTCGTCTCGCCCAAAGGTGTAGTACTCGATCTCCACGACCCGGTTTCGGGCGATGGCGTCGTTGAACAGCCGGAGGGTCTCGGGGTGTGTCGAGCCGAGCGAGACATCCAACTCGCCCTCGTCGCCGAGGTTCACGCCAAGCGCAGCAGCGAGTTTGGAAAGTGCCCGCGCCAGGGGTCCGTCTCCACCGGAGGCGTCGGCACCGGCATCGCCCGCCGCCAACAACGCGAGGCCTTCGGATGCAGTCAGGCGGAGGGGGCGGCGGAAGTAGTCACCGAGGGTGATCCACACCCGGTCGTCCTCGAACACCACGTCGATCAGGGTGTCGGGGGTGTAGGGCGGCAGTCCGACCATGAACACGACCCACAGATCCGCGAGCAGATCGGAGCGGGAGATGTCGAAGCGGGCGGAGATCTCTTCGATCGTCGGTCCGTCCCCTTCGGCGACCCACGGCACGATCGCGAGGATCCGCCGTAGGCGGGCGGAGGAGGTGATGCGCTCAGCCACGGGTGATCACGTCCTGGATCCAGTGTTGGATGTCGGAGCGCAGCTCGGGTGGATCGAGGATCTCCGCATGGTGGAGGAACTGCAACACGAACGAGCGGAACCCCGCCACGTTCACCACTCCGATTGTTGCGATCGCCGAGCCGTCGGGGCGTTGCTGCCATGGGATGTCGTCGGGAAGCTGATGCCGGGCCAGCGGAGCCTGGTGCGCGTCGATCAGCAGCCGTGCCACAAGCGGATCGCCCTCCCCGAGCTCCCACGGCTCGGGGCGTCTACCGGCCACGTGCGTGGGGCGCTGGAAGGCGTCGGGATGCCCCACCTCGACATCGCCCTCGATGCGATCGAGTCTGAATCGACGGTCGCCGTCACGGCTGCGGTCCCGCCCTGTCAGATACCAGCGGCCCTTGTGGAAGTCGAGGCGGTAGGGCTCCACCTCCCGCCCGTCGCCGCCGTAGTCGAAGGTGACCACCCGCCTCAGGGTCACAGCCTCGAAGAGGACATCGAGATGAGCCGGTCGCGGGATCGTCGCGAGCTCGACTTCGGGGGTTGATCCCTCCTCGCGGCCGCCCAGCTTGCGGACGGCATCGAGATCGACGCCTCCCTCCCCCAACCGGAACGACGTCGCTGCAAGCTGCAACGCCGCCAACTCTTCGGCACTGAGCCCGGGATCCGGCAGGTAGTAGCGCTCGGGCGGTATCCGGTAGCCCATCACCGGCACTTCGTGGTCGAGGATCTCGACGAGCTCGATCGGGATGCCCATCTCGCGGAGGTCGTCCTTGTCCCTCTCGAAAGCGCGCCGGAAGCTCTCCTCTTTGGGCGGATAGCCGGGAATCTGGTTCCGGATGTCCTCGGCTGTGAGGGGACGCCTCGTGTGGAGCAGCGCTGCGGTCAAGTTGAGGAGACGCTCGAGCTTGTTCATTGCAGCTGATCCACCATGAGGTCCACCGCCACGGCACCTGCCGCTCCGGCCGTCTGGAAGTACAACGGATCGGCTTCGGGTAGCCGCCCCATCGTGGTGACCTCCAGCCCAAGGCGCGCCAACAACCCAACCGTGTCGGGGATCTCCAGTACGCGGACCCTCGCGTTGGGCCTGGAGGCGATCTCCTCGGGGATCGGTGCGACCCACACCGGCCCACCGGCCAGACGCAGGATCGCGTCGGTGTGGTGGCTGACTCCCTGATGACGCGGTCGCGGGTCTCCGTCGGAAGCTCTCACCGCCAACACGGCCTGGCCACCAAGCGCGCTGGTCGTCGACAGTGCCCACGCGGCATCGACTCCCGTGTGCCCGAAGGCCGTGCCGGTACCGACCACACCAGGGCCGATGCCCACGATGACGATGTCGGCCTGAGCCACGTGGACGGCGAGTTGCAACGCGGAGGGGACACCGACCGCCTCAAGATCGCCGCCGAAGGCGTGGCCGGCGGTGACGGTTGCGTCGATCAACGCCCGGGAGCGCAGTTCGTCGACCAGATCCGACAGCGCCAGCGGTAACGCGGCACCGTCGGTCATCACATACGCGACGCGGGCATCGGGGGCGAGCAGCTTCACCACGGCAGCGACCGCGGCAACCTGGGAGTGGACCACGCATGCCACAACCGGGGTTCCATCAAGGGTGTCGCCCAGGTCGGGGTGGCGCAGCTCGTCGGTACCGGCGTCGAGCTGAAGCGAGGTGTAGCGAAGCTTCATGATGTGATCCGGGCCGGGGTGGTGCAGCTCGTGCCGTGAGCGGTTCCAGTGCACGACGTGCCACCCACCGGTGCCCAACCCGAGCTCCACTGCCGTGGTGTTCACCACCACCTCGTCACCGACGGCAACCGTGCCAACCAGCTGGGTGAGGCAGTACGCGCGGTCACCTTGGGGAAGGCCGCTTACCCGCACCCGCTGCAGGCCGGTTCGCTCGCCGATGATCTCGGTGACCGTGGCGGTTCGATACGTCGGCATCGTCGCCGTGTTCTAGCCGATCCGGCGCGCCGAGGGTTCCGAGCGCGAGATAGGAGCCGAGGGTTCCGAGCGTGAGGTAGCGAGCGGAGCGAGCGTGCCCGAGGCGAGGAGGCCCGAGGCAGGTGGGGAGCGGAGCGGAGCGAGCGTGCCCGAGGCGAGGAGGCCCGAGGCAGGTGGGGAGCCGAGGGTTCCGAGGGTTCCGAGGCCATCAAGTGGGTCAGAGCGACTCGATGAGCTTGTCCACCCGCTCGTCGTGGCTCTTGAACGGGTCCTTGCACAACACGGTGCGCTGCGCCTGGTCATTGAGCTTCAGATGAACCCAATCAACCGTGTAGTCGCGCTTGCGTTCCTTGGCGCGTTTGATGAACTCGCCCCGCAGGCGAGCGCGGGTGGTCTGGGGAGGGGATTCGACAGCCTCGGCGATGTCGCCGTCGGTCACGATGCGTTCGACGAGGCCGCGGCGTTGAAGCTTGTAGAAGACCGACCTCGACCGCTTGATGTCGTGGAACTGGAGGTCGAGCAGTGCAATCCTTGGGTGGGCAAGGGTGAGATTGTCACGAGTTCGGTATCGCTCGACCAGATTGTGCTTGGTAACCCAGTCCACCTCGCGGTCGAGGCTGAAGGGATCCGTCTCAAGCCCTGCCATGACGTGCTGCCACATCTCGAGGGCCTGCTTCTCCTGTGGTTGGAGGTCGTGGGTCTCCGCATAGCGCAGTGCCCGGTTCAGGTACTCCGACTGGATCTCGAAGGCGGACGCCTCACGGCCGTTGGCAAGTCGAACGCGGCGTTGACAGGTGAGGTCGTGGGAGATCTCACGGATGGCCCTGATCGGGTTCTCCAGCGTCATGTCCCGCAGGACCACTGTCGGGTCCTCCAGCATCCGTAGCAGGATCGCCGTGGCACCAACTTTGAGGAACGTCGGGTACTCCCCCATGTTCGAGTCGCCGACGATCACATGCAGCCGCCGGTAACGGTCCGAGTCGGAGTGGGGCTCGTCACGGGTGTTGATGATCGGCCGGCTGCGGGTCGTCGCCGAGGACACGCCTTCCCAGATGTGTTCGGCCCGCTGGCTGATGCAGAACATCGCACCTCGCGCGGTCTGGAGGATCTTGCCCGCACCCGCGTAGATCTGCCGTGACACCAGGAAGGGGATCAGAACCTCGGTGTAGTGGGTGAGCTCGTCACGACGCGAGGTCAGGTAGTTCTCATGACAGCCGTAGGAGTTGCCGGCGGAGTCGGTGTTGTTTCGGAACAAGTAGATGTCTCCACGAATGCCCTCCTCGCCGAGGCGCTGTTCGGCCGAGTCGAGGAGCTGTTCGAGGATCCGCTCGCCGGCCTTGTCGTGGGCAACCAGGTCATGTACCGAGTCGCACTCGGGGGTTGCATACTCGGGATGTGAGCCCACATCCAGGTAGAGGCGCGCACCGTTTGCAAGGAACACATTCGAGGACCGCCCCCAGGAGACGACCCGGCGGAACAGGTAGCGGGCGACCTCGTCGGGGCTGAGCCGCCGTTGGCCGCGCAAGGTGCAGGTGACCCCGTACTCGTTCTCGAGCCCGAAGATCCTCCGCTCCATTCGGCCAAGCTAGTGCCGGATCGTCCGATCCCCACCTATGCCACTCCCGCGCGGTCAGGGGTGGTCAGGATTCGAGCAGTGCCGCCAGCTCGTCGCCCACGATCCGGCGGAAGCAGCGCCGCGGGGCGGCCCGGTCGAGCACCGCGACCTCCAGCTCGGCCGCCGACAGTGTGCGATCGGGACCGGCCAACGCACCCGTCGCTGCACCAAGGGCCGCCTCGAGCGCGGCGCCGGGAGCGAATCCCTCCGACATCCGCTCCCTCACGGCTTCGGCGTCGCCACCCAACACCGTGAAGTTCGACTCGTCGATCACGAGCCCGTCGTATTGGATGTGGAACAACTGGTCGTCGATGGCTTCGTGGCCGACCTCCGCGACGAGGATGTCGACCTCCATTGGCTTCATCTCGTGGGTGAAGATCTGGCCGAGGATCTGTGCGTACTGGTTCGCGAGGCTCCGGGCATCGACGTCCTCCCGCGAATACGCGTAGCCCTTCAGATCTGCGTGGCGGACTCCGGCGATGCGGAGCTGGTCGAACTCGCTGTACTTGCCTACTCCGGCGAAGGCGATGCGGTCGTAGATCTCGGAGATCTTGTGGAGCATCTGGGACGGGTTCTCCGCGCACAACAGGATGCCGCCCTCGAAGGTGCAGCCCACGAGGCTGCGACCTCTCGCGATTCCCTTCCGCGCGTAGTCGGCGCGGTCCTTCATCACCTGTTCGGGGGCGACGTAGAACGGCATGGTCACGACCCCTCACCCCCTTCGAGGCGTTCGATCAGGGCCCGGAACCGATCGACGAGCTCGGACTCGTCCACCTGCTCGAAGCCCGCCTCGGTGATGGTGGCGACGATCGGGTAGATCCCACGGATCATGTCGGGGCCGCCGGTGGCCGAATCCTCATCAGCCGCCTCCCACAGCGCCCGCAGGACCAGATCGATGGTCTCCTCGCGACCCATCTCCGGCTTCCAGCCCAACTTCACCACCGTGGATGCGTGCATCTGGCCCGAGCCTGTGGAGGTGTGGTCCGCCTCCTCGTAGCGCCCACCGGTGATGTCGTATTGGAACAGCCGGCCGCTTCCCCGGTTGAGGTCGTATCCGGCGAAGATGGGTACCACCGCCATGCCCTGCATGGCTGCCGCCAGGTTGCCCCGGATCATCTGGGATAGCTGGTTGGCCTTGCCTTCGAGGCTGAGGACCGTGCCCTCCACCTTTTCGTAGTGCTCGAGTTGGAGTTGAAACAGCCGCACCATCTCGATGGCGGGTCCCGCCGCGCCGGCGATCGCCACGCCCGAGAAGCGATCGGCGGGGAAGACCTTCTCGATGCGGCGGTTGCTGATCCAGTTGCCGGCCGTCGCCCGCCGATCGCCCGCCATCACCACGCCGTCCGCGTAGCGGATGGCCACGCAAGTGGTTCCGTGACCCACCTGGGTTGGGTCCAGCCCCCTCAACTCAGAGGGGAGAGGGGTTGCCGCGCGGCGCAACAGCGCGACGAAGTCGGGGCCCGGGTCGGTTCCCGGGGCGAAAAAGGGCATCGCCATGGAGGGTTACTCGCCACCCTTCTGGATGTAGGACTTCACGAAGTCCTCGGCGTTCGCCTCGAGCACCTCGTCGATCTCATCGAGCAGATCGTCGAGCTCCGCCTTGATCTTGTCGCCCTGCGCCGTTGCGGTGGGCGCTTCGTCGACTTCTTCTTCGCGACGTTGAGGAGCCGCTTTCTTCTTCAACTCACGTTCTGGCATGAGACACCTCCGAACTGAGCCCAACGTAGCGCGACGGCATTCCAAACCCGCGCAGCCCCCGAAAACCCTGCTGCACCGCCTCGCTCAGGTGGCCAGGCGGGCGATGAGATCGGCGGCAGAGGTGGCCTCCTCGACCAGCTTGCCGACGTGGTCGCGTGTCCCTCTGCTGGGCTCCATCATCGGGACACGCTGCAACGAGGCGGCGCCAACGTCGAAGACCATCGAATCCCAGTTCGCCGCCACTATCTGGTCCGAGAACCGTTGCAGGCACCGGCCCCGGAACCACGCCCTGGTGTCGGCCGGAGGCTCGGTGATGGCATTCGCCACAGCCTCCCGGCTCAGCAGCGTTCGCAGCCCGACCCGGCGAGCGAGCGACTTCTCGGGGCGGAGGTCGTGGTACTGGAGGTCCATGGCGCGTAGCTTCGCTGCGTTCCATCGGAGATCGTGGCGCCGGCGGAATCCATCGATCACTCGCAGCTTCGCGACCCAGTCGACGATGTCCGCGACGTTGGCGGGGTCGTCCTCCAGCCCGGCGAGTGTCTCCTCCCACAGCGCCAGGCCCTGGCGTCCTGCCTCCTCGCCGACGGCGTCGAGCCCGAAGCGCTCCGCCCAATCCCGACAGAGCGCCAACAGCTCCCACTGGATCTCCAGCGCCGTCATCGATGTACCGTCGGCCATCTCGATGGGCTGGCTCAGCTCCAGATCGCGGCTCACCTGGCGCAGAGCCTGGACCGGTCGGGCGAATCGCCATTCCCGCTCGACTGCGCCGTCCTCGACCGCGGCGAACCACATGGCGGTGGTGACGAGCTTGAGGAATGTGGCCGCCTCGCTCATGTTGGCGTCACCGACGATCACGTGCAGCCGCCGGTACTTCTTGGCATCGGCATGGGGTTCGTCACGGGTGTTGACGATGGGCCGCTTCAGGGTGGTCTCCAAGCCGACCTCCTCCTCGAAGAAGTCGGCACGTTGGGTGAGCTGGTAGGGCACCTCGTCGGTGCGGTGGCCGGGAACCTCGGTTCCGAGCTTGCCGGCACCCGTGTAGATCTGGCGGGTCACGAAATGGGTGATGGCGTGGGTGACGATCCGTCCGAACGGCAGAGACCGTGCAAGCAGGTAGTTCTCGTGGGTGCCGTAGCTCTGGCCCTTGCCGTCGGAGTTGTTCTTGTAGACGAGAATCTCCTGGCCCTCGGGCAGCAGGTTGCGGGCCCCGGCCATGGCCTTGAGAAGTATCTCCTCGCCGGCACGGTCATACAGCAGCGCTTGGAGGGCGTTGGAACACTCGGGCGTCGACAGCTCGGGGTGGGCGTGGTCGACGTAGAAGCGGCTCCCGTTGGTCAACACCGCGTTCACGAGATGTGTCTCGACCTCCGGCGCGTAGCTGCGTACGAGCGACTCGCCCCGGGCGTCGTTGCCGGGCATCTCGTCCTCGAAGTCCCACCCCACACCCCGCGTCCGACCTGGTTGGCCCGCCACCTCCGTGGCGTAGGCGCGCACCAAGGTCGAGGACGCGGCGATGGGATTCGACTCCTCCGCGCCCCTCGTGATGATCCCGTACTCGGTCTCGATTCCGAGGATCTTGCGGATGGCCATGGGCGGGACCCTACAGGGGCGTCCCGCCGCCCACAGCGGCCCCATGAGCGAACCTGCGTACGGATCCGTCGCGGAGTGGAGGATTCCTACGCAGGTTCGGGGAGGTGTGCCGCTGTGGGGGGCTGTGCAGGCTCAGAGGTACTGGCCGGTGGTGACCCGCTCGATTGCCCGGCCACCCTGGGCGTCATCGTCAGCGGTGTGTATGAGGGTGCGCACGTAGACGATCCGCTCGCCCTTCTTGCCCGAGATCTTCGCCCAGTCATCGGGATTGGTCGTGTTGGGGAGATCTTCGTGCTCCTTGAACTCCTGGTGGATGGAGCGGATCAGGTCGTCACAGCGGATCCCTCGCTCGTCTCCGGCGAGCTCACGCTTGATGGCGAGCTTCTTGGCGCGCCGCACGATGTTCTCGATCATGGCGCCCGAGGAGAAGTCCTTGAAGTACATCGTCTCCTTGTCACCGTGCTGATAGGTGACCTCGAGGAACTCGTTTCCGCGATCTGTCCGGTACATCTCCTCGACGGTGCGCTCGATCATCGCCTGAGTCGCCTTGGCGGGATCGCCCCCACCCAAGGTGGCCACCTCCCCCTCGTCGAGGGGAAGGTCGGTGGTGAGGTAGCGGGAGAAGATCTGTGCCGCCGCCGTCTCGTCGGGTCGGTTGATCTTGATCTTCACGTCGAGACGACCCGGGCGCAGGATCGCAGGGTCGATCAGGTCCTCGCGGTTCGACGCCCCGATCACGATGACGTTCTTGAGGGTCTCCACCCCGTCGATCTCGGCGAGTAGCTGCGGGACGATCGTGGCCTCCATGTCGGAGGAGATCCCGGTTCCGCGCGTGCGGAACAACGACTCCATCTCGTCGAAGAACACAATGACCGGCGTGCCGTCCTCGGACTTCTCCCGAGCCCGTTGGAACACGAGGCGGATGTGGCGCTCGGTCTCGCCCACGTACTTGTTGAGCAGTTCGGGACCCTTGATGTTGAGGAAGTAACTGCGTGAGCTCTTGCCGGTCACCTCTGTGACCTTCTTGGCAAGCGAGTTGGCGACGGCCTTCGCGATGAGCGTCTTCCCGCAGCCGGGGGGACCGTAGAGCAGGATCCCCTTCGGAGCCGGCAACCGGTACTCGGCGAAGAGGTGCTGGTGGAGGAACGGCAACTCGACGGCGTCGGTGATCTGCTCGATCTGGTCGTCGAGGCCGCCGATGTCGCCGTAGGAGATATCGGGCACCTCCTCCAACACCAGATCCTCGACCTCGGGGCGGGGCAGCCTTTCCAAGAGCACGCCCGAGCGGTTGTCCATCAGCATGGAGTCGCCCGCTCGCAGCTTCTGGTCCAACAGCCCGTCGCCCAGCTCCGCCACGCGCTCCTCATCGGCGCGTCCCACGATCAGAGCCCGGCGCCCGTCGAGCATCTCCTTGAGTTGCACCACCTCGCCGGAGCCCTCCGGTTCGCGCACCATGACCACGTTGAAGCTCTCGTTCAACACCACCTCTTGGCCCCGGCGCAACAGGTCGGGGTCGATACCCGGTGAGATCTCGACGCGCATCTTGCGGCCCGTGGACATCACATCGACGGTCCCGTCGTCGTTGAATCCGAGAAGAGTCGCGTACGCGGCCGGTGGTTGGGTGAGCTTGTCCACCTCGTCGCGAAGCGAAGCGATGTGGTCGCGCGCCTCTCGCAGCGTGAAGGTGAGCTTCTCGTTCTGGCTCACCGCCTGGGCAAGCTGGCCCTTGGTCTCCAACAGGCGTTCCTCCAGGGTGCGCACCCGCTTGGGCGCATCCTGAAGACGTCGCACCAGCACTTCGACCTCGTCTTCGAGCGCACGGACCTGCTCGCGGAGTGCCTCGGTCTCGTCGGTCGGTTCCGGTTCGTCTGTCTCGTCGGCAGCCATGATCGCCTACCTCCTCGAGTCGTTCGGTGGCCCTGGGCCCAAAGCGAACCTACACCGTGGCCCCGGTGATTCCGCTCACCCTGTCGGCCGTGCCGGCCCACAGTGGAGCGTCGATGATTTGTTCACCGATTTCCGTGGAAAATGTCTGCTCGGGATATGCTGAGCGGAGTCCCCCCACCACAAAAGGCAGGTACCTCACCATGGGCATGAAGGTCTGGATCGACCAGGATCTGTGCACCGGCGACGGGCTGTGCGAGGAGATTGCACCTGACGTCTTCACCCTCCTCGACGACGGCCTCGCCTACGTGAAGGAAGGCGACAAGGTCTTCTCCGATCCGGGCGGATCCGAAGGTGTCGCCAACGTCCCCGCTGACAAAGAGGAAGCGGTCATCGAGTCCGCCGAGGAGTGCCCCGGCGAGTGCATCTACATCGAGATCGAGTAGCGCTCAGCCCGTGCAGGGCCCCGTCGAGGTCGACTCGTCGCGCTGGGTTCCCAGCAACTCCTGAACCTGATCGTTGGTGATCGCGTAAGCGACCGTCCCGCGGTCGGGCGCGATCGCGAACACCACCCCGGCAACCCGCCCCCCGGTATCAACCATGGGGCCACCCGAGTTGCCGGGGTGCAGGTCGGCGCCCAGCTCATAGATGTCACGCTTGATCGAGCTGCGGTCATAGATATCGCGCCCGATGGCCGAGATACGCCGGCTGACCACGAAATTCGAGACACTGAAGGGCCCGCCTCCCGGATAGCCCAGCGCGACGCCCACGTCGCCGTGTTCCACGTCGCCGGTTGGCAGCGGTGCCGCGGCCAACCCCGGCGCGGCGATCAGGGCAAGATCGTGGCGAGGGTCGAATGCCACCACGTCCGCCGCGAAGCGCGTGCCGTCGGCGTCCTCGAGCCGCACCGACTCGGTTCCTGCCACCACGTGGGCGTTGGTCACCACCAGACCCGGTTCGACTACCCAGCCGCTACCGGTCTGGATCTGACCGCACGCGGGGCCCATCACCTTCAGCGTCGATGCCTCCGCTCGCGCCAGCACCTCGGCGGACACGAGCGGACCGCCGGGCGGCGCCTCGACCTCGGGGGTTTGGCGAAGGTCCTCGAATACCTTGGGCAGACCTGTGATTCCCACCGTGCGACCCAGGTTGTCGAGCAACCCCGGTGGTGAGCCGAGGGCCTCGTTGAGCCAACGCGCCACCATCGAGCCCCGCGCCTCCCGCGACGGCCACCCCGGTACCTGTGCCATCGACGGCAGGGAGACCCAGAGGCCGACCAGCAGGCCGACCAACCCCAAGACCGCGCCCAACACCGAGTCGTGACGGCCGAGCCGACGATCGGCGACCGCCTTTCTCAGGCGTGAGCCGACGAGGCTTCCCAGCAGTTGCCCCAAGAGCGCGCCGACACCGAGGACCGCGGCCGCAGCCAGGAGCCGCCTTGGACCTTCGGTTGCGAAGTCGGCGTTGGGGTCGACCTTGCCGACGATGCGGGGGATCAGCCACAGCGCCGCCAGGCCACCGGCCGCAATCCCCGCCCAGGCGGCGAGGCGATGCACCAGACCCAACCGATATCCCCCCACCAGAGCCAGGACCGACAGGGCGACACAAGCGACGTCGAGGCGGTTCACGACCGATCCGGTGCCCTCACGCGAGCCGTCTGGAAGAGGTGAGGAACCCGGTGTGGGCCACCATCCGATGGTCGGGTCGCACCGCGGCGCCATCGACGTACCAACCGCGATGGAGCACCTCGATGGTCTCGACGAGGGTGAAGCAGCCCGTCGCCTCGAGCGCCTCCCGGAATCGGATCACCTGTGTGATCGACGGCGAATACCCGGCGATGATCCCGCCGGGACGGAGCGCCTCGGCAGCGTGGGGAACCACCCGCCACGGCTCCGGAAGGTCGAGCACGACGCGATCGAGGTCCTCCTCGGCGATGCCCTCGTAGCTGTCGCCAATCGTCACGTCGTAGCGGTCGAGCGCTTCGGGGCCGAGGAACCGCTCGACGTTCGAGCGGGCCCGGTTCGCGAAGTCCTCACGTAGCTCATAGCCGACGATCTCCGCCCCGCATCGCAACATGGCCATCGACAGGGCGCCGGATCCCACTCCGCTCTCGAACACACGGACGCCGGGCGCGATGTCGGCCATCACCAGCAGCGGAGCGATGTCCTTCGGGTAGATGACCTGTGCTCCACGGGGCATCTTCAGGATGAAGTCGGCCATCGTCGCCCGCAGGACCGTGTAGGTCCCACCGTGGGTCGAGCGCATCGAGGAGCCCTCGGCCGCGCCGATGATCTCGTCGTGGGTGATCACCCCTGAGTGGCTGTGGAACTCCTTTCCGGACTGGAGGTTCACCAAATAGCGGCGACCCTTCGAGTCGAGGAGCAGGACCAAGTCCCCCTCCAGAAGTCGGCCGGGTGGTTCGTGATGGGTCGAATCGGTCATTGCCTGCCCGTCTCGACGGGTCGTGAATCCATCGTGTGGCCTCCCGCTCGCTCGACCAGCCGGCAGAACGCGCAGATCGCCGCGCCGGCCGGGGAGCCGCAACGTTCACACACGCCGAGCTCGGCGGCTCGGTCGCCATCGACGCGCAACAGCTCGGCGCCACGTTGGAGAAAGCCGAAGTAGAACGCCGCCTTCGTGCCGGGCGATGCGAGCTCGATCTCGTTGAGGGCCTCCTTGTAGCCGAGATGCCGGTTGCCCACTGCCATCGGACACTCCTCGACCATGTAGTCGATGCCCCGGAGCACGCAGTACGCAGCGGTCTCGCGCTCGCTCAGGCGCACCAGGGGTTTCACCTTCTTCGGGAAGCCGTCCCCCTCGGGCAGGACGGGATGCTGACGGGCGAGGTACTCGGTCTGCCAGCGCAACACGTTGCCGAACAGCACCGCAGCCTCGTCGTCGAGGTTGTGGCCGGTGACCAACACGTCGTAGCCGCCGTCGATCGCGGCCTGATCGAAGAGGTGTCGCTTGGTCAGCCCACATGCCGAACACGGCACCCGCCTAGCGGCACGAGCCCCCGAGGGGATGTCGTAGCCGTAGCTCTCGGGCACGTCCAGCACCTGGAGGCGCAGGCCCCGATCCCGCGCGAAGCGCTGGGCGAACTCGCCAGAGGTATCGCTGTAGTCGGCGATTCCCAGCCCCACATAGAGCCCGTCCGCCTCATAGCCCGACTCGAGGAGCAGGTCCCACACGGCAAGTGAGTCCTTGCCGCCCGACACCGCCACCAGCGCCCGCTGGCCTGGTTGGATCATCTCGAATTCGTCGATGGCCCGCGCGACCTGATCCCGACAGAACTTCACGAAGTGATCGGGACAGAAGTTGGAGTTGTGGCGCCGAAGGTCGATCACCGCCGGCCCTCGACATACGGTGCACTTCACGCCATGCCACCCGAGATCACCGGGCGGATCTCCACCTCGTCGTCCTCCGCGATCGACGAGTCACCGGCCACGAGCGTGCCGTTGCGAATTACCAGAACCGATTCGCGATTGACCCCGAGGCGGTTGAGGAGCTTCGCGACGCTCATCGGTCCAGGGAGCTCGATCTCGCGGGTGGGATGACGGAGGCGGACGATCACCGCACCATCATGGCCGAGCCGTCCCGACGCCCCGGTCAGCGAAAGGTCCGTCGGCGCGTCGGCGGCGCCTTCCGACGGGCCTTCGCGAGGGATGCGTCCTGGGCGGCCTGGAGGTTCGACCGCGCCGAATCCAGCTCCGCGAGGCGCCGTTGCCCGCGTGGCGTTGGGGTCGTCACGCGACCGGCTCGGCGCGCCTTTCGCTCCGCCTTGACGACTCGTTGCGCGAGCTTGCGTTCGCGCCGCCGCGGCGCGGGCTTCGTAGTGATCGTGTAGGTCTCGCCGGGGACCAACTTCGATACATCGAGCAGTTCGGGCTCACGCCGGAGTCCCTCGCGGAGTTTCCGCAGTCCCCAGCCGATCACCCCCGCACCGAGCGCGCCCGTGAACCCACCTCCGAGCCAGCGACTGACCAGCCGATCGCGAAGCAACGGGACCACTGCGCTCAGTTGCGGCGGAGCTCGATGATGGTGCTGCGCCGACGGCCGCCACGACGGCCCAACAGGTACACGCCGACCACGACCACGACACCGACGACCACGGCTACCCCGATGATCGTCGTCTTGGCGTCCTCGACGGCCGAGGTGGCCTCGCCCTGGATCTCGTTGAGCTTCGCCTTGATGTCGTCGCGGGTGATCTTGGGGTTGTCGGAGTTCATCGGATCGTTCCTCACCTCGTTGCTCCGTCGCTCCGCCTACGGCCCACGGGCCGACGTGCCGCGGCCAGGGCCGCCGCCAGCACGATCATTCCGACAACCAGCGTGATCACATAGATCAGCCACGAACCATGCCAGCCGTTCCGTTGGGTCGGCCCGTTGAACACGTCCAGCCGTTGGAGGCCCCGCAACAGCCCCAGCATCAGGAAGCCCATGCCGATCCCGACACAGAGCGCCCCGGAGACGCCGAAGGCCAGGAAGCGCTTGAGACGCTGGAGCGGTTCGAGGGTCTCCTGCTTCGCGTAACCCACCACGAGGTCGCGGAGTTCGCCGACCTGGTCGGCGGGCTTGGTCCGGTTGGCTCCCGACGATCGAGGCGACATTCGGCACTTCCTAGTAGGTCCGCGCCGGGCGCGGCAACGCCGAAGCGGGGTTTTCAGCCGTAGGCCAGGCGTTTGCCGAGCAGTTCCTCGGTTTCGGCCAGAAGCCGCGCGAGGCACTCCACGCGGCACGTCAAGCCGTCGCAACCCAACAGGCGTTGGCGATCGAACACCCCCAGCGGGCTCGCCGCGCACATCTGGTAGACGGCGAGGTTGGGGTCCTCCGCTAGCTCGAGACCAAAGGGCACAGACCACTCGTCGAGTTCCGTCGCGAGCGCGAGCACCCGGCGAAAGGTCGAGACGAGCTCGACGAAGCGGACGGCATCGGGATGACCAGCGGCGGTGTCGTGGTGCCGCTCGACCAACGCTCGTGGAAAGGGATCGTCCTCCAGCCACTCGCGCACCCGGATCCGTTGGGTGCCCATGGCCGTGAGCAACCACTGCCCGTCGGAGCGCTCGCCGGCCTGCACGACGGTGGCGACGCAGCCCAGGTTGCTGCGCTGGTCACCGCCGCCGACCTCGCTCCCCCGCTCGATCAGCACGACTCCGAAGCGCCGGTCGCCCGCCAGGCACTCGCGCATCATCACTCGATATCGAGGCTCGAAGATGCGCAACGGCAACAACATCGACGGGAACAACACGGTGCCCAGGGGGAACATCGGCAGCGTCTCGGGTTCGGTCACCTCAGCGCGCCTTGGGGGGCAGCGGCCCGATCGTGGACGCGTCGGGAGCGTCGGGATAGCTCCGGAGGGCGCCCACCAGCCGCTCCTGGGCCACCAGATCCGCCGCGGATACCTGTCGGTCGCCGGTGTTGAGGAGGAAAGCGAACGCGATGTCGGTCGTGTCACGACCCTCCGCCCAGCCAGACAGTGCCGTCACGTCACGGAGAGTGCCGGTCTTGGCGCGGATCTGGCCGCGGGTCGCGGGGTCTCGAAGGCGATCGCGCAACGTGCCGGTGGTGCCGGCAACGGCCAAGCCCGCGGCGAGGTCACCCTCGGAACCGGCGGCGGTCAGTATCGACTGGAGCACAAGACATGTTGCACGGCCTCCCCGGTCCAGCCCCGACCCATCGGTCTGGACGAAGCCCCCAGCGTCGATCCCTTCCTCCTTCAGGACATCCGCGACCACATCGATCCCGGCGTTGGTGCTCCCCTCGCCACGCACGCTGTGGCCCAGCTCCTTGAGCAGTGACTCAGCCGTGTTGTTGTCGCTGAAGGTCAACATCTGGCCCACCAGATCGCGAACCGGAAGCGACGCCATGTCCACCAGTGTCGTGCGTTCCGATGGCGCCTGACCCGTCGCCGCAGATCCGTCCACAACCACTCCTCGTGCACGGAGCAGGTCGGCCAGCGCGCCCGCAGCGTGGGCCGGGGGGTCCGAGGAAGGTTGGGGCGAGCCGTTGCCGGTGCCGACCACCGCGTAGGTCTTGGCGTCGTTCACCGAAAGGGCGCTCAGGGGCCCCACCTGATTGTCCGCCAAATATCGGGACGGCCACGACTCGATCGTCCGCTTCGCGTCGTAGCGGCGGTCGTCGCCACGTACCGCGCCACGAACGTGGCGCACCCCGGCCTCCACCACGCGATCCGCGATGGCGTCGAGCGGCGTGTAGGGGTAGGCGCCGTACTTGTTGGTGGCGACGTAGTTCGCCGTGGCTATCAGTGGGTCGCCGCCGCCGATGAACCACAAGTCACCCTCCACGATGCCGTCGTCGTCGGGTTTGGATCGGGCCGCAACCTCGGTGTGCAGGACGGTCTCGGCACCAAGCTTCTCGAGGGCCGCGAACGCCGTGGCGAGCTTCATGTTGGATCCCGGCATGAGCGGCTCGCTGCCGGCGTGGTCGACGAGTTGCACGCCGTTGGCGGCGACGCTGAAGCAGAAGTCCCCTTCGACCGTGGCCGCCATCGGTCCCACAGTCGCCACCAAACGGCGCAGTGCGGTGCCCCTTGCCACGAACTCCGGAACGCGACGGGCCGACAACAGCGGGGTCACGACTCTCGTGGAGGACTCACCCTTCGCCAAGGGCTGATGTGTCGAGCTGCCGGCTCGAATGCCCACGCCGATGGCCACAAGGCCGAGAGCGGCGAGGATCACAGGCAGGCGGAAGTGCCGGGGCACGCCACGACGTTAGAGGCCGCGCACCCGACGCCAAGTGGCATGCCGGGTGAGGTGCTCCAGGGCCCTGACCGCCCGGTTCGCCGACGAGTAGCAGAGCCGTCCGCTGCCACGGACAGCGGCTGGGCCGGCGTTGGCGGGGTCGGCCACGGCCAGTTCGGTCGCGGTGAGGATGGGCTTGGCGGTGGCGCTCGACACCGATGCCGCGGCCTCGGCGAAGCGAGCGTCCTGGCGCTCGTGATAGGCGACGATGCGTTCGAGTCCTTGGTCGGGGAAGAACGGTCCGCTTCGCATCATGGCGGCCTGGTTCGACTGGATGCCCAGACCCAGGTAGATGATCGAGTCGACCGAGTCGTGCCGGGCGATCAGCTCGAGCACCTCGGGAATCGTGTCGCGGGTCTCCCCCCCGGCGAGGTCGACCGGATTGTTGCGTGACCACCGCGGGGGCAGCTTCTCGTCGATCGCGGCGAGAAGATCCGGAGCCATCTCCGCCAGTTCGAGGACGCGGCTGGCGCTGATCGCGTCCGCGGTGACGACCCCCCACCCTCCTGCCGTGGTCATCACCACAACCCGATTGCCACGCGGCAGTGGCTGGGTTGCGAAGGTCGCTGCTGCCTCGAAGGCCTCTTCGATGGTCTCGGCCCGCGTCACGCCCGCCTGCCGGCATGCGCCGTCGAAGACCCGGTCGTCGGTGGCGAGCGACCCGGTGTGGCTGGATGCGGCCCTGGCGCCTCCGCTCGTCGAGCCTCCCGTCACCAACACCAGCGGCATCAGTTCGGACACCTCCCGTGCAGTCGACGCGAAGCCGCGGCCGTCTGCGAGCCCCTCCACATAGGCGAGTCCAACTGTGGTGGCGGGATCGTTCGCGTACCAACCCAGGTAGTCGCCCACGGTGGTTGCAGCCGCATTTCCTGCGGACACGGCCCGGCTGATGCCGATGCCGGTGGCGACCGACCAGTTCAGAAACGACGACACGAAGTTCCCCGACTGGCTGGCCACACCGATGGAGCCTGCGGGAGGGTACGGAGCAACGATCTGGGCACACAGCTCGACCGGCGTGGATACCACGCCTTGGCCGTTCGGTCCCGCCAACAGGATCCCCAACTCGTCACACAGCGCCACCAACTCGGCCTGATCCGTGACGCCCTCGGGGCCGGACTCGCCGTAGCCCGCGGAGGTGAGGAACGCGGCGGTGACACCCTTGGCCGCGCAGGCTCGAAGAACCTCGACGTTGGCTGCCTTGGGTGTGCAGACGAATACGAGGTCTGCCGCTCCGGCGGGTAGCTCGTCGATCGAACGCGCGGTCTGGACACCCAACACAGGCGCACCGTCGAGGTTGGTGGCAAAGACGCTGCCCCGGTAACCCGAGGCCAGGATGTTGTGGAGGCACACGAAGCCGAACTTGCCGGGGTGGGTGGACGCGCCCGCCACGATCACCCCGCGGGGCTCGAACAGCGCTCGGAACTGCTCGGCGGTGGGTCTACTCACGCCCGATCCTCCAACTCGACGAGTGCGTCGACCGCAACCGGAAGGCCTCCGACGATGATCAACGGGTTCAGGTCGATCGAGACGATCTCGGGATGAGCCTGTGCAGCTTTGGACAACGCCATCAACACGGCGACGACCGCAGCCCGATCGACCGCGGGCTCACCGCGCAACGGCCCGAGGAGAGCCTGGCTACGAAGGTCGTCGAGCATCTCGAAGGCATCGATCTCCTCGATGGGGACCAGCCGCACCGACACGTCGCCCAGCGCCTCGGCCAACACGCCGCCGACTCCGACCATGACGGTCGCCCCGAACTGGGGGTCTGTCGAGACCCCGGCGATGAGCTCCCGGTTGCCCCGAACCATGGGCGCCAAGAGCACCCCGACATCGCCGTCTTCGGGTCTGGCAGCGGCGAACAGCTCCGCTGCGGCGACGGCCACGGCGTCCTCGTCGGTCAGGTTCAGGCGGACCAGGCCTCGTTCGGTCTTGTGCGCGATCCGCTCGCCGCACAGCTTGGCTACCACCGGGAACCCGAGCCGGGCGGCGGCCCCCGAGGCCGCCACGGCGCTGTGGGCCACCTCCCCGGCAACCAACGGAATCCCGAAGGGGGCCAACAACCGCTTCGAGTCCTCCTCGCTCAACGTCGCGCTCATGGGTCTCGTACCGTAGGCGCAGCGTTAGCCTGCGGAAGAGATGTCGAGACGCAACACGGAAGTTCCCAGGTGAAGCCCCGTTTCGCGGCCGCCATCTCGGAACACCCTCTGGCAACTCAGGCGGTCGGCGAGACCGTCGGCAGCATCCTCGAACAGCTCGACGACCCCCCGGATCTCGTCGTGATGTTCGCCACTGACGCACACACCGGGGTCCTCGAGGACATGACGCGCGCGGTTCGGACCCTGCTGAACCCCCGCGTCCTGGTCGGCTCGAACGCGGAGTCGGTGCTCGGTGGATCACAGGAAGTCGAGCACGGCCCCGCGCTGTGCCTCTTCGCTGCACGATTCGACTTGGACCTCCAGCCAATTCGCCTGGAGGCCTTCCCAGGCCCCGACGGGGCCGTGATCGTCGTAGGCGGAACCGGGTTGGAGAGCAACGAGGGCACGCTCCTGCTCCTGGCCGACCCCGCGACGTTCCCTGTCACCGAGGTGATCGAACACCTGGGTGAGGTGGTGGGAGCCATCACAGTGGCGGGCGGCATGTCCGCAGCGGGCCACCGTCCCGGGGGAAACCGTCTCATCCTCGACGACGAGCGCTTCACCGACGGCGCCGTGGGCGTGCTCCTGCCACCCACTCTCGGCGTCACCACCCTGGTCAGTCAGGGGTGTCGGCCATTCGGGTTGCCCATGGTCGTCACCAAGGCGGAAGGCAACGTCATCTACGAGCTGGCCGGCCGTCCCGCGCTGGATCGGCTCATGGAGCAAGTAGGCGGACTCGACACCGAGACCAGGGCGATAGCCGCCAAGGGGCTTCACGTCGGGCTGGTGATAGATGAAGCCAGGGAGCATTTCGGCGCAGGCGACTTCCTCGTGCGTGGGGTGATGGGGGCAGACAAGGGCAACGGCGCGGTGGCGATCGGCGAGCCGACGGAGGTGGGTACGACGGTGCAGTTCCACCTCCGTGATCCGGCACGCGCCGAGGAAGACCTCCGGCTCCTGTTGGCTGCACAACAGGCGAGAGGTGTGCTTGCCTTCGCATGCAACGGCCGAGGTCGGCGGTTCTTCGGGACACCGAACCACGACGCGGAGCTGCTCGGCGAACTACTCGACGCTCCGGCCCTGGCAGGCATGTTCTGTGCCGGCGAGTTGGGCCCCGTCGGCGGCCGGAACTTCCTCCACGGCTTCACCACGTCGTTGGCGTTGTTCAGTTGAGCAGGAAGGTATCGGCACCCGCCGAGCGCAGGTAGGTTTGGCACCCACCCGACAAGAGGTAGGCAACAACGTGGGCGAGACCGTCGTCGATGCAGCATTCGAAGCCCGGGCGATCAACGTCATCCGGGCCATCGGGATGGACGGTCCCGCGGCGGCCCGCAGCGGCCACCAGGGCACTGCGATGGCCCTTGCTCCCCTGGCGCACGTCCTGTTCACCCGGGTCATGCGCTATGACGCCACCGCGCCCAAGTGGGCCGACAGGGACCGTTTCGTGCTGTCTGCCGGCCACGCGTCGATCCTCCAGTACGCGATGCTGCACCTCTGCGGCTTCGGGCTCAGCATCGAGGATCTCCGCCACTTCCGACAGTGGGGCTCTGCAACCCCCGGCCACCCCGAGGTTCACCACACCGCGGGGGTCGAGGTCACCACCGGGCCACTCGGCCAGGGCGTCGCGAACGCCGTGGGGATGGCAATCGCCGAGCAGTCGATGCGAGCCCGATTCGGCTCCGCCGCCTGCAACCACCACATCTGGGCCGTTGCAGGCGACGGCTGCCTCTCCGAGGGCATCAGCCACGAGGCCGCCTCCCTCGCCGGGCACCTGCGGCTCGGCAACCTCACCCTCGTCTACGACGACAACCATGTGACCATCGACGGGCCCACCGAGCTCGCGCTCTCCGATGACGCTCCGGCTCGGTTCCGGGCCTACGGATGGGACGTGATCGATCTGGGCGAAGCCGCCGAGGACCTCGACGCCATCGAGCAGGCGCTCGAGGAGTCCCGCGACAGAGCGGATCGTCCCAGCCTCGTCGTTGTGCGGAGCCACATCGCGTACCCCTCTCAGAAGCACCTCGACGACCCCGCTGCCCACGGCCTTGCCTTCGATGCCGAGGAAATCGCCGCCACCAAGGAGCGGATGGGTCTTCCACCCGACCAGTCGTTCTACGTGCCCGACGATGTCTTGGCCTTCTACCGGAATGCCGGCTCGCGTGCTCAGGCGATCCGCGCCGCATGGGAGGCGGCATTGCCCGAGGTGTTGGGCGAACGTGGCGAAGAGTGGGAGGAGTCACTCGCGGCGCGACCTGCCCCAGGCTGGGTCGAGCACCTTCCCTCCTTCGAGCCGGGTGAACATGTGGCCACCCGGGTCGCGTTGAGCAAGGCGTTGTCTGCGGTGGCCGAGCAGGTGCCGGGGCTGGTGGCGGGCGGTGCAGATCTCACCGGGAACACCGGAACGGAGCTCAAGGGCGCCACATCCCTTTCGGCCGCCGAGCCTGGCGGCCGCCAGATCCGCTTCGGCGTTCGCGAGCACGCCATGGGCGCAACCATGAACGGCATGGCACTCCACGGGGGCATGTTGCCGGTGGGCGGCACCTTCCTGGTCTTCTCCGACTACATGCGTCCGGCAGTGCGCCTCGCCGCCCTGATGGGAACGAAGGTGATCTTCGCCTGGTCCCACGACTCGGTCGGTGTCGGAGAGGACGGCCCAACCCACCAGCCCGTCGAACATGTCGCCGCTCTGCGGGCGATCCCCGACCTGGCCGTGGTTCGGCCCGCCGACGCCAACGAATGCGTGGCCGCGCTGCGCTGCGCCATCGACGGCGACGGACCAACAGCGCTGATCCTGTCGCGCCAGAACCTGCCGGTTCTGGAGCACAGCTCCGCCGACGGTTTGGCACGCGGGGGTTATGTGCTTCGTGAGGTCGAAGGCGCCAAGGTCACCCTCGTGGGCACGGGATCGGAGGTGTCGGTGGCGCTGGCGGCGGCCGATCTCCTCCAGGCCACCGGCGTCGAGGCTCGGGTCGTCTCCCTGCCGTGTTGGGAGTGGTTCTCCGAGCAGTCCGCCGACTACCGGGCGACTGTTCTGGGAAGTGCCCCACGTGTTGGCGTCGAGGCCCAGGTGTCGCTGGGGTGGCACCGGTGGGTCGACGAGGTGGTCGGCATCGACCGCTTCGGGACATCTGCTCCGGGCGATGTCGTGATGCACGAGTTCGGCATCAATCCCGAACACGTCGCGGCCGTCGCCACCCGCCTCGTCACGAAGGGATCCTGAGAATGGGACGGCTACATCAGCTCCACGCCGAAGCGGGCCAGAGCCCCTGGCTCGACAACCTTCGCCGTGATTGGATCGACTCGGGGGAGATCGAGCGCTGGGTGGAGCGAGGAGTCCGCGGAATCACCTCGAACCCGTCCATCTTCCAGAAGGCCATCACGGCCGGCACCGCCTACGACGAGCAGTTCGCCGACCTGTTGGCTTCGAACACACCTATAGAAGACGCGTATTGGGATCTGGTCGTCCACGACATCCGCGCTGCCCTCGCGGTGTTGCGACCCGTCTATGACGGCTCCAACGGCGAGGACGGCTTCGTCTCGATCGAGGTAGATCCCGGATTGGCTCACGACGAGGAGGGCACCGCTGCATCGGCGAGACACCTCCACGAGTTGATCGCGGAACCAAACCTCTACGTGAAGATCCCGGGGACCGCCGAAGGCGTCGGCGCCATCGAGCAGATGGTGGCCGAAGGACGCAACATCAACGTGACGCTCATCTTCAGCCTGGAGCGCTATGGAGACATCATCGAGGCATACCTCTCGGGGCTGGAGAGGCGCGAAGGCGACATCTCGCAGGTGACGGGCGTCGCGTCGTTCTTCATCAGCCGCGTCGACACCGAGATCGACCGGCGCCTGGACACCATCGGCACACCAGAGGCGCTCGCGTTGCGCGGCAAGGGCGCCGTGGCCCAGGGACAGCTCGCCTACGAGCTGTTCCGCCGGCGTTTCAGCGGCTCTCGTTGGGATGCGCTCGCCGGCAGAGGCGCGAGGTTCCAGCGTCCGCTGTGGGCGTCTACATCCACGAAGAACCCGGCTTATCGCGACACGCTCTATGTCGATGAGCTGATCGGTCCCGACACCGTGAACACCTTGCCGGAGCCAACCCTGGAGGCCTTCGAGGATCACGGCCGGATCGCTCGAACCATCGACGCAGACACCGATGCAGCACACCGCACCTGGGAGGCCATCGGTGCGCTGGTCGATCTCGACGACGTGGGCCGCACCCTCGAGGACGAAGGAGTCACCGCGTTCTCCAAGGCGATCGACGACCTCTTCGCGAGTCTGCGCGAGAAGGCGGAGCTCCTCAGGAGTTGAGCGACCCGGCGCCCACCGAGCGGGCGATCAGGGTGCGATCAGCGGGCGATCAGCGGGCGATCAACACCGAAATCGGCGACCGGTGTACCACCTCGTTGGCAACCGAGCCGATCCAACTCGTTGCACCGCCATGGCCGCGGTGGCCGACCACGATCAGGTCGGCATCCAGCTCCTTGGCCACGTCGATGAGGACCCCCGCCGGCCGACCGCTGCGAGTGACGACACCGATTTCGACGACCAGTTCACGGCCGCGCTCACGAGCTTCGGCCTCCAGCTGTTCGCGAATCCGCTCGTCCGCCTCGTAGACCTCCCCGAGGGTCGCGCCCAATCCGAGACTCGACCATGCGGAGAGGTGCTCGGCATGAACGGCGGTGACAGATGCACCCTCGGTCGAAGCGAGCCGCAGCGCTGCATCGAAGCCCGCCCAGCTCTCGTCCGATCCATCCACACCCACGACGATGCGTTCCATGGGGCCATCTTTGCAGAGCCGCCGTGGGTTCATGGAATGAACTGACTCAGTTCACTTCCCGAACTAAGGTCGGTGGCGATGACCGGGGAGCCGCAGGCCTGTTCGATCGCCCGATCGCTGGAGATCATCGGCGACCGCTGGACCATCCTCATCTTGCGGGATGCATTTCGAGGCATCCGACGCTTCGATGAGTTGCGCCGCGATCTCGACATCGCCCGGCCGGTGCTGGCCGATCGGCTGCGTCGACTCGTCGACCACGGCGTGCTCCAGAAGGTGCAGTACCAGCAACACCCACCGCGTTCGGAGTACCGCCTAACCCCGATGGGTGTGGAGCTGTCACCTGCGCTCGTCGCGCTGATGCGATGGGGCGACAAGTATCTGAGCGACGGCGCTCCCCCCACCGTGCTCGTTCACGAAACCTGCGGCAACGCGCTCGAGCAGGGCTTCTGGTGCCCTCATTGCCGCCAGACGTTCTCCCCAGCGGAGATCGCGAGCCGCCCGGGACCGGGCGCCGCTGTCCTCACCGACGAACTCCCGACCCGAGGTCCACGTGCCCACATCCACTGATGTCCCCGCCCTCGACGAGATCCGAGCCCTCGGGCCCGACCAGCTCGCGGCAACAGCCCGTGCGATCCGCGATGCCACCACCGGCACGCGCATCACCTACTCCCCGAAGGTGTTCATCCCACTGACGACCTTGTGTCGGGATCGTTGCGGCTACTGCACCTTCGCCCAGCCACCCGCGAGGGTTCACAGCCCGTTCCTCGATCCCGACGCGGTCCTCGCCATCGCCCGTGCCGGAGCCCTCGCAGGTTGCCACGAGGCCCTCTTCACCCTCGTGGAGGCCCCGGAGGATCGCTACCCGGTGGCGGCGGAATGGCTGGCTTCGCAGGGTTTCAGCTCCACCGTGGCATACCTCGCCGCCATGTGCAGCCTGGTACTGGAGGAGACGGGCCTGCTCCCCCACGCAAACGCCGGCGCGCTGTCGGGCGCAGATCTGGCCACGCTGCGGGCCGTCGCGCCCAGCCAGGGGATGATGATCGAGTCGCTGCGAGACGACCTGACCTGCCACCGCCGGTCGCCCGACAAGTCACCGACGGCGCGCCTCGCCACCCTCGATGCCGCCGGTGAGCTGCGGATTCCCTTCACAACCGGCATCCTCGTCGGCATCGGCGAGAGCCGCGAAGACCGCATCGCGGCGTTGGGCGCCATCGCCGCCTCCCACGCTCGCCACGGCCATGTACAAGAGGTGATCGTGCAGAACTTCCTACCGAAGCCGGCGACCGCGATGCACGACGCGGCTGCGTGCCCAACCGAGGACTTCCTCGACGCGATCGCTCTGGCCAGGCTCATCCTTCCCCCCGACGTACGCCTACAGGCACCCCCGAACCTCTCGGAGGACTTCGGGTGCCTCCTCGACGCCGGGATCGACGATTGGGGCGGAGTGTCACCCCTCACCCCGGACCACGTGAACCCCGAGCGCCCCTGGCCGCAGCTCGACCGGCTCCGGGAGGTCACCGAGGACCACGGCTTCGCTCTCGCCCCACGACTCACCGCGCACCCACGCTACGTGCTCGATGCGGGGAGCTGGATCGACCCGTCGCTTCGGTTCGCCGTCCTGGACCGTTCCGACGCCGAAGGTCTCGGACGCGACGGACCGTGGGCTTCGGGCGCGGATGTCGTCCCTCCGACCCTCATCACCGCGGAGGTGCCGACGTTGGCCGGTGGTCCGGTCCGGGAAGTGCTCGACGGCGTGGCCGGGGGCCAGACCCTCGGAGAGGACGAGATCGTGGCTCTGTTCGCAGCCAGGGGACCCGAGGTGGCGGCGATCGCTGCTGTGGCAGACGATCTCCGCCGCCGCGCCGTGGGCGACGTGGTCACCTACGTCGTCAACCGCAACATCAACTACACGAACGTCTGCACCTTCAAGTGCCGCTTCTGTGGCTTCTCGAAGGGGCCGCTGTCGCTCAACCTTCGAGGCACCCCCTATCTCCTCACCCTCGACGAAATAGCCACCCGGGTTGCAGAGGCCGCCGCAGCGGGAGCCACCGAGGTCTGCCTCCAGGGCGGCATCCATCCCGACTTCGACGGCGACTACTACGTGGAGGTCACGCGGGCGGTCACCACAGCGGCCCCGGGGATACACGTCCACGGGTTCACGGCTCTCGAGGTGACCGAGGGGGCGCGCCGTTTGGGTGAACCGCTGGCGTCCTATCTGAAGCGGCTCATGGAAGCGGGTCTTCGTTCCCTGCCCGGGACCGCCGCCGAGATCCTCGACGACGAGGTCCGAGCGGTGCTGTGTCCCGACAAGATCTCCACGGAGGAGTGGTTGGAAGCGCACCGCGTGGCGCACTCGGTCGGGTTGCGTTCCAACGTCACGATCATGTTCGGCTCCATCGAACGCCCCCGGTCATGGGCGCGACACCTGCTGGTAACCCGGGCACTTCAAGCCGAAACGGGCGGGTTCAGCGAGTTCGTCGGCCTACCGTTCGTACACATGGCGGCGCCCATCTACCTCCAGCACGGCGCGCGTCGTGGTCCGACCTTCCGCGAGGTCGTCCTCATGCACGCGATCGCGCGGCTCGTCTACGACGGGCTGATCGACAACGTCCAGGCATCGTGGGTGAAGCTCGGATTCGCGGGGGTTCGCCAACTCCTCCAGGCCGGGGTGAACGACCTCGGCGGCACCCTCATGAACGAGAACATCTCCAGGGCCGCGGGGGCGACCCATGGCCAGGGTGCCTCCGCCGCCGACTTCGGAGCCGTCGTCGAACCGCTCGGCCGAACCCTCCAACAGCGCAGCACCCTCTACGGCCGTGTCCCGGCCACCGTGTGATGCCCAACGGATCACGGCGCAGTCGCGCCGTACGCGCCCGGACCGGCGACCCCCTGGTGGACGAGGCCGTGTTGGCTCTGTTGGATTCGCTTGGGATCGACGGTGACCGCGACCTCGTGAGCGAGATGCTCGCCACCGTGGCCAAGCTCGCGAGAGATCGCACCGACCGCGGCGACCTCAAGATCGTCAACGGCGCCCTGCGGGAGATGCGCAGCTCTTTCGGGACGTTCGCTCCCTTCCGGGGCGATCCGAAGGCGTCGGTGTTCGGCTCCGCCCGGACCCACCCCGACGAGCCGGCCTACCAGCTCGCGGTGGACCTCGGCCGGGCACTCGCGGACGCCGGTTGGATGGTCATCACCGGGGGTGGACCGGGCATCATGCATGCTGCGGTCTCCGGAGCCGGCCGCCACAACTCCTTCGCGGTGACGATCCGACTCCCCTTCGAGCCGACCGCCGCATCCACGCTCGTCGATGACGACCACCTCGTGCGTTTCCGGTACTTCTTCACCCGCAAGCTCACCTTCATGAAGGAGTCCAGCGCATATGTGGTCTTCCCCGGCGGGTTCGGAACCCTCGACGAGACCTTCGAGCTGCTCACCCTCGTGCAGACGGGCAAGGAGTCCCCTGCACCGATCGTGTTGATCGACCCACCCGAGGACCACTACTGGGTGACGTGGATCGACTTCATCCGACACGAACTGGTAGAGGCGGGGCTGGTCGCCCCAGACGATCTGGATCTCGTCTTCCTAACCTCTTCGGTCGGCGACGCCGTGGCCTACATCGACGGCTTCTACCGGAACTACCACTCGATGCGCTCGGTCGACGAGCGACTCTGCATCCGCATGAACCACGCCATCGACGACGCATCGCTGGCAACCCTCAACGAGGAGTTCGCCGACATCCTGGCCTCGGGCGTCATCGAGCGATGCGAGGCATTCCCCGTCGAGGTTGATGACCTCGACGAGGTTGACCGACCGAGACTCGTCTTGAACTTCAACCGACGCCACTTCGCGCGCCTACACCAACTCTGCCGGCGACTCGGCGACTTCTGAACGAACGTGATCCACGCACTCACACCACACGACTGGGTGTCTTTCACCGACACCGATGGCGACGTATGGCTCTTCGACGCCACCTTCCTGTGCAGCCGATGGACCTGCATCTTCGCCCGAGGATGCAGAGGCGTCCTCGACGCAGACGCCACCGATCTCCAACAGGGTTGCTGCTCCTATGGGGCCCACTTCGCGGACCCCGACGACCATGGCCGGGTGCAGGCCGCCATCGAGAGACTCAGCGCAGGGCAGTGGCAGTTCAAGGCGGAGGCACATCGACTGGGCGGACCGATAACCCGCAACGACGAAGGCGACTGGACCACGAGACTCGTCGATGGCGCCTGCATCCTGCTCAACCGTCCCGACTTCCCCGCGGGTGGTGGTTGCGCGCTCCACAGCGCGGCGCTGGAGGCGGGCGAACGTCCCCTCGACTGGAAGCCGGAGGTTTGCTGGCAGCTCCCCCTTCGACTCACCGTCACCGAGGACGAGAACGGCCGCACGACCCGCACGTTGCGCGAGTGGCAGCGCCCCGACTGGGGCGATGGCGGCTCGGAGTTCCATTGGTGGTGCACCGAGTCCCACGAGGCCTTCGTCGGGGACCGCCCTGTCTACGAAGAGCTCGCCGACGAGATCGTCGAGCTCGTCGGAACCGAGCCGTACCAGTGGTTCGTGGACCACATCCGCAGTCGTCCCAAGTCACAGATCCTTGCCCATCCCGCTCGACGACACAGGCGCTGAACGGATCCCTCAAGCACGGACCTACCGGGGCCGACCATAGGGGCGTGACCGCCTTCTCCAGCCACGATCTACAGACATCCGCCGAAGCAGCCGGTCTCCTGCTCCCCGAACACGTCTGCGATCAGCTCGTCGCCGCGATCGATGCCGACAAGCACGTCATCCTCACGGGACCGCCGGGCACCGGCAAGACCACCCTCGCCTACCTGACAGCGGAGCTGGCGCGCAAGGCGATGATGTGTACCGGATACCTCCCCACCACGGCCACGAGCGAGTGGACCACCTACGAGACCATCGGTGGCCTACAGCCGACCCCCGAAGGCCTCATCTTCCGGCCGGGCATGTTCATCGAGGCAATCGAGTCGGGCCGCTGGCTGGTCATCGACGAGATGAACCGCTCGAACTTCGACCGGGCCTTCGGTCAGCTCTTCACTGTCCTGTCGGGTTCGGCGGTCGTGCTGCCCTTCAAAGCGGCCGGCAAGAGCCAGCGACTCTCCATCGTTCCCTTCGGGGAGGAGACCCCCGCGGGGACCGAGCCGATCCGTGTTCCGGCCACATGGCGAATCATCGCCACCATGAACGCGTTCGACAAGAACCTCCTCTTCGACATGTCCTACGCCCTGATGCGCCGCTTCGCGTTCATCGAGGTCGGCACGCCCTCGAACGAGACCTACTGCCGCCTGTTGAGCGGCGGTGGGGAGCTCATCGAACACCTCCTGCCACTGCGCCGCTTCTGTGACCTCGGCCCGGCGATCTACCTCGACGCGGCACGCTATGCAGAGCGTCGCCAACGCGACGGCATCAGCCGCTCCCGAGTCCTGTACGAGGCCTTCTACGCGTACTTCCTGCCCCAGTTCGAGGGCGTGGACGAGACCAAGGCCCTGGACCTGTACCGCACGGTCAGCGAGAGACTCGACGACCCCGAGCGCATCCAGGTCCAACGGAACCTCTCGGAGGTTCTCGGCGTCGAACTGGTTCACTGAGGGCGACAGTCGCCCGTGAGCTCGACACTCGCCCTCGACCTGATCTGGCGGCGCCTGAACCGTCCCTTCAACCTGGTCCACGCAGTACCCGCGCTCACGGGTTTCCCCGCTGCCCACGTGGCGGATCTGGTCACGCTGCACCTGGCCGTTTCCGATGAGGCCGAGGCACTGCTCGCTGGGACACCGAGGATGCTGCGCACGCTCGCGTCGTCTACCACCACCGAGATCGGTGGCTCCCGTGGCGACATACGGGGGCCCATCCTATGGGCGGAGACGCTCAACGCCCGAGCCAACAGCTTCGGCGCCGAGGACGTGTTCGTGTGTGCGACACCTCGGCGCGACCACGACATCTCCGAGAACCGGGCACTGGTAGCGGCGCTCGGACAGGTCGCACGAGCCGGCCTGGTTCTCTCCTCGGAGTCGGTTGTCCACTTCGAGCCCGAGCAGGTCGACCGGATCGCGGCGAACGCGGGCACCGCCCGCTCTCTCCTGCGCTCGCCGCGCCTTGCCGGAGTGACCCGGGGCCGGTTCGGGACCCGGGAGCTGCACAAGATCACGATCGGTCGGCGTTCAGAGGAGTACCGCGAAGCGATCAGGATGCTGCAACGACGCATCGAGCCGTTGCGTGGCGCGGAACTGCACCAGCTCTGCGACCACAAGACCATCGCGCAGCACCACGCGCTCGTGTTGGTGATGGCAGCGCTACAACGTCGGGGTTTCGCGGTGCCGCACTTCCGCGTCGTGTCGGGCGAGCTGACCGCCGGCCTGCTGTGCTATCGGAACTGGCGCCACGCGACTTCTTCGGGCAACCACGGCATCCTCGTGAACCAGGTCCTCGTCGATGCGCCCGACAGCCTGACGCCGGGGTCGAGAACCCGGGCTCTCAACGACCTGGAGCGTCGCGCAGGCGGTCGGCCCTTCTGCCTGGTCGCCTCCAGCGAGGACGCCGAGATGGCGGTCGACATCGCACTCGAAGCGTCGAGCAGGTCACGATCGCCGGCGCCGGCCTGAGCCCCCGCCAGCGCGAGGATCAGTCCTCTTCGGACCGGGTCATCTCCTCGTCCTCGTACCAACCCGAGCGGCCAGGCTGCGACTCGTCGTCGTCGGCTTCATCCAGGATGTTCTCGATGTCGATATCGGGGCCGCGCTTGAGTGCTCTGGCTTCCTCGAATCGACGGTGGCGACCCTTCTTCACAGACGTGCTCCACACACTGGCAACAACTGACAGAACATCAGAGTCTAACGCCCGCGGCGGGGTTCCAGCACCAGCCCCCCGGCGCGATCGAACGCCAGTGCCACCTCGCCTTCGAGCAACCCTCGGATCGGCTCACCCACCAGGTCGGCACGCCAGCCACGGGCCAAGCGAGCATCACAGTCGCCCCGGAGCAGTGCTTCGAGGTCGGCTCGTGTCGCCAGTAGGGCGAGCTCGATCTCGAGGTCTCTCGCCAACTGGCTGACCCAGGCCGAAACCAGCGGAACTGCGGGGCGCAACTCGGTGGGCAGCTCCGGCTGAGGTGTCACGGCCGCCGGCCGTGGCGGACTTGCAACAGCGGCCTTCACCGCGTCAACCAGATCCTGCGCCATGGAGCTCCGTAGCGTCCGGCCGTCCACGCCACGGATCCTGCGAAGCTCCTCCACCGAGGTGGGTTTGCTCACGGCAACACCTACGACCCCCAGGTCCGACAGCACGAAACGCGGCGTGAGGTCGTGCTCGATCGCCTGCGTCTCACGCCACGCCGCGACCGCTCTGGCCACGCCCAGATCGCGGCCTTTGAGGTGCCGCAGCTCCTTTATCCGCCGCCAAGCCTCCTGCGGATCCCTCGCCCCGCGCGGCTCCGCGAGCATCTCCGCCATCGCCTCGGCCAACCACGGCTGGCGCCCGCGCTCGGACAATCGCCTGCTGAGTCGCTGGTCGAGCACCACCAGGTGCGCCACATCGGCTGCCGCGTAGGTCAACTGCGCGTCGCTCAAGGGGCGTCGCAGCCAGTCGGTGAGCCGATCGGCCTTGGGGAGCGTCACATTCAGCTCTCGCTCCAACAGGGTGGACAGCGAAGGACTCGTGTAGCCGAGGAACCCCGCGCTGAGCTGAGTGTCCACGAGGTTCGCGGGAATGACCCCACAGCTCCGCTCGAGCACCTCCAGGTCCTGACGCGCGGCGTGCATCACGGTCCTGGCCTCCCCGAACACCTCACCCAACGGCGAGATGTCGACCGCCAACGGATCGATCAGGGCGATCTGGTCGGACCAGGCGATCTGCACCAACGCAAGGTGGGCGAAATAGGTGCGCTCGCGGTGGAACTCGGTGTCGACCGCAAAGCTAGGGGCAGCACGCAGCGCCCCAATCACGCGGCGCAGTCCCGCCGCGTCCGAGATCAGTTCGATCTCAGCCACGCTCCATCCCGGTCGCGATGTCACGACCGGAGGCCATCCAGGCCATCGTGCCGCCGGCCACGTTGGTGACATCGATTCCGTGCCCCGCGAGAACCTCAGCCGCTCTCATGCTTCGCGCCCCGCTCTTGCAGATGAGCAACAGAACCTCATCGGAGCTCAGATCCCCGATCCGCCGGTCCAGCTCGGAAAGGGGAAGCAGGCGCGCGCCGGGAACGTGCGCCTCTTCGTACTCGTCGACCTCTCGCACGTCGATCAGCGCAGCGCCCGCTCCCATGCGGGCCTCGAGCTCATCGATGTCGATCTCAGGGATCATCGTGGTCCTCTCGACACGTTCGTGGCGTGCCGGGGAGGCTACCGGCGACGGGAAGCTCCGCGGGGCGATCCACGTCCCGCGCTCGCTCCCCGAGCTCCACGATCCCGTAACGCAGCGAGGCGAGAGCGCCACGGAAGGAGCGCTCGCCCATGTGGAAGACCTTCTCCAGGACGCCGCTCGCCGACTGGTGCCACACCCCGATCGGAGCGGCGATCTCCCCGTGTACCGCACCGAAGACAACGTCGAGCGAATCATCATCGCCTGCGAGCAGCAGCCGGATCTCCTCCTCCCCCACCCAGGGCAGGTCGCATGGCAGCACGACCAGTCGCGAGGCGTCCATCGTGGCCAACGCCCCAATGACCCCACCCAGCGGCCCTTCGCCGGGGTGGAGATCGGCGACCAGTGGGAAGCCGTAGCCACTGGCACCACCAACGACGATGCATCGGTCGATGCCGGCCCCTCGGAGCGCGTCGAGCGCTATCCGTGCCATGGCGCGGCCGTCGATCTCGATTGCCGCTTTGTCCCGCCCCATCCGACGTGAGGCGCCCCCGGCGAGCACTGCCCCACCGATGTCGATGTGGGTCACACGACTCCGCCGTAGGTGTGGGCAACACCTGAGGACTCACCGTGTTCCGCCACCGCGGAGGCGAGATCACCGCAGAACAGATCCACCACACGGTCGTGGCCGGGCGACACCATCAGGTGGAGACCACCCTGCTGGCGGTCGAGGTTCCAGCCGCGGCCGTCCATCACGTCGCAGACGCCGTCGATGTCTATTCCGCTGCCGGGCAGCGCGCCGAACTCGAACAGCGACATGTCGGGATCACCGGTCACGGCGAGCCCCTCGATCGCGTTGATCCCACCGCGGAATCGGGTGGTGGCGTCAAGCACCCGGCGGGCCAGCCGGACGTAGCCGTCGGCACCGAGATGGTGGATGGCAGCCCACGCGCCGGCGATGGGTGCACCGGGTCGGGTGCCTGCGGCCGACGACGACGCGTAGAGACCGCCGGGCCACGAGTCGTACATGAAGATCTGGTGCTCGAAGAGCTCCCTGTCGCGATACAGGATCGTCGATGCGCCCTTGAACGTGTACCCGTACTTGTGGATGTCCGCCGACATCGAGGTAACTCCGTCGACTGCGAAGCCCCACGGTGGCACGGGTTGGCCGAGCTGGGCCCACCAGGGAAGGAGCCAACCGCCCAGGCAGGCGTCCACATGGCAGAGCCGCCCTGCGTCGGCTGCAATCGTCGCTATGCCCACCACATCGTCGATCACGCCGAAGGGGTAGCACGGTGTTGACGCCACCAACAGCGCCGTGTCGGGTCCGAGCGCCGCCGCCATCAGTTCGGGTTGCGCCCGACCATCGGCGCCGTGCGGTGTCTTCACCAACTGCACGCCGAGGTAGTGACACGCCTTCGCGAACGCCGGGTGCGCGGTGTCACAACAGAGGAGCTGAGGGTGGTCGATCCCCCGGTTTCGGGCCCACTCGCGGGCCGTGTAGACCGCGAGGAAGATGCTCTCGGTCCCACCCGAGGAGATCGCGCCGCACTCCGCGCCGAACAGGTCGACAGCCGCAGCGATGACCTCGGTCTCCATTTTCAGGAGGGTCTGGTAGCGGAAGGGGTTGAGGGCGTTCTCGTGGAGGAACATCACCCCGACCGTCTCGAGGAGTTCTTCGAGGACCGGGTCGTCGGTGTCGTAGACGAGGCTGAAGGCTCGTCCGGCCCTCCAGTCGAGGTCACCCTCACGGAGGCTCCGCAGCTCGTCGAGCAACTCGTCCGCGGGCCGCCCCGCGATTGGAAAGGTGTGCGCATTGCCCATCGGCGGCAGGTTATCGAAGCCCCCCTCTCGACCCTTCGACGGCGTCGAGGGATCGAAGGCGGTGCAGGAGGAGGATCGTGAGGCCGAACAGCGCGATGGCAGTGCCCTGATGAGCCAGGGCCACGACCATCTGCACCGAGCTGAGTACCGTCACCACGCCCAACACGATTTGCAGACAGACCACCAGGAGGATCCACCTCACTGCTCGCCTGACGCCCAGGTCCTCCCGCCCTCGGCACGCCACCACGACCAGCACTGCAATCGCCGCCACGGCGAATGCGAACCAGCGGTGGATGAACACGATCGTGGCCGGCGCCTCGAAGAGATCGGTGAGCGAATCGAACAGCCCGCCCGGCACCAGGACTCCGAACATCTTCGGCCAGGTGTCGGAGACGTGACCCGCCTTGAGCCCGGCGGTGAACCCGCCGTATGCGATCTGTACACCCAACACCCCGAGGAACAAACCCGCCACTACCGACGCCCGTGACCACTTCGAGCGGCCCTGCCCGCCCATCGGCCCACGACGGTGATCGAGCGCGGTCCACAAGGCAAGAGCCAACAAGGTGAACGCGAGCAACAGGTGAACCGTGAGGTTGAAGTGGCTGACCGAGGGCCGATCCTCGAGCCCACTGGCAACCATCACCCATCCGGCGATCGCCTGGAACACGAACAGCGAACCCATGACGAGGTAGACCCCCAGATCACGGCGAGGGATCCGCTTTCGGGCCACGAAGACGAAAAAGGGCACCGCGTAGCTGAAGCCCGCAAGGCGCGCGACCAGCCGGTGTACCCACTCGATGGTGAATATCCGCTGGAACTCACCAAGGGTCATCTCGGAGTTCACCTTGATGAACTCGGGGCTCCGTTGGTATTCGGCGAACGCCCGGCGCCAAGCTCCGGCTCCGATCGGGGGAAGCACGCCCGTCACCGGATCCCACTCCACTATCGACAGACCTGAACGGGTCAGGCGCACGTAGCCGCCGAAGACGATCAACACCGCCACCACTCCGCAGAAGGCGAACAGCCACCGCTGCACCGTCCGGTTCGCTTCGGAGATCATCCCGCGGACTCAGCTCCATCAGAGGCCGCTTCGCTCAGCGCAGCGTCGTCGAGATCGTCGCCCGGGTCATCCTCATCGTCCTCTTGCTCTTCGGCGATGCCGGACTCGACCCGGGATGCCCGACGACGCTCCAGCACGCGCCACCACTCGGCGCTCTTGAAGGCGTCGCGCCGAAGGCGTTCGGCCAACCCGGGCTCGTCGGCTTCGGCGCGGGCGAGCTCATCGAGGTGATTCAATGCCCCGCGATAGCCCTGCTCCAACAACTCGTCGGTCTGGCTGAAGTCGTCGTGGCGCAGGCCTGGACGGTCCCCAGGCGGCAACACGACCACCTTCACATTGCGGGGCAGAGCAGCCAGGTCGCGGGCGAAGCGATGGTTTCGACCGATCCAGTAGGCCATCAGCGCAGCGTCGAGCGGTCGACGAACCGTGGCGTGGGGCTTGCCGTGCAGCCCGACGTGGAGCACGTAGATCTGCTTCGCACCCAGCTCCACCGCCCTGGCGAGCGGCACGTTGTCGACCACACCGCCATCCACGAAACGGCGATCTCCGATGTGCACCATCGGGTAGACCGACGGCAGGGCCGCAGAGGCCATGATCGGTTCGATCAGGGGACCCTCGGTGAACCAGTGCTCCACCGCCCGATCAACATCGGTTGCCACGCACTGGAAGGGCAAACGGAGCTCCTCGAAAGTCGCTCTACCCCCCAGGAACGACTCGATGGAGCTTCGAAGCCCGCTGCTGGGATACAACGACTCGCCACGCCTGACCAACTGGAGCGCGCTGGGTATCCGGGAGCTGGGCATCACGTCGGGGGAGCGCGCCGAGCGCCACACCCGCTCGAGCTGGGAGAGCCCGTAGCCGGTGGGATCCGCCGCGTAGGCAGCGCCGTTGAGAGCGCCCACCGAGCACCCCAGGACGACATCGGCTTGGACTTCACGCTCCCACAACGCTCGCAACATGCCCACTTGGATGGCGCCGAGGTTGCCGCCGCCCGACAGCACGAACGCCACCCGTGGCTTTCGACGGAGGGTTCGCAGGGAAGGCATCGCCGGGGAGGCTAGGCCGCGTGGCTGGGAACTCCCCGATCGACGGTGGCCTCGATGAAGCGGACGAACTCCCTCGGGTGAGTTAGATGAACGCCGTGGCCGGCACCCTCCACCTCGAACCCCTCGGCGTCAGCCATCTCGTCGAGCAGCATCGCGGCAGACCGGCGGAAGCGCCAGGGGCTCTCCGATCCCCACCCCACCACGGCGGGACATCCCAGATCCACCGGCTCGAATCGCGCTTCGGGCCGGCGACACAGGTCGAGATCCGCCAGCAACGTCGGCCCCTCGGCGAGGCGCTCGTTTTGCATGTCCGGCGGCATCCGCTCCCAGATCCGGTCTCCCACCACCGCCCTGAGGAAGTACTCCGCGGCCGCGGAGCCATCGGTGGTCCGTCCCAACCTCAGCGCTCGCTCGCCTGCGGAGGAGCGGTACCACTCGACCCAGGGCAACGGTGGTTCCCACAGCCCCACGGCCCGCACCCGGTCCGGCTCCGCCATCGCGAGGTGCGCTGAGAGCAGTGCTCCCAGGCTGTGGCCGACAAGCACCACCGGCCGGTTGCTCGCCCAGCGCAGCACCCTCGACAGGTCCGCGACCTGCGATGCCACATCGGGACTGAGCCCGCTCCCCGTGCTCTTGGAGTATCCCCGCCGGTCGTAGAGCACCATGTCCAGCCCTTCGGCACGGCGAGCGCTGCGGCGGAAGGCCGCCGAGCGGTCCATTGTGCCGTGCACCACCACGACGGTGGGACCGTTCCCGGCGCCCAGACGTGTAACGGCCAACCCATCGACGAAACTCAGCTCCTCACCCGAGCGGGCGCCGCTCACGGCACTCGTACGAGCCGCAACAGATCCGTGGAGTTCCGAATGCCCGAGGAGCCTGCGCCTGCCAACACGGCTACCAGGTCGCCCGATCGGACATAGCCCTGGTCTCGTGCTGCCACGACCAGGCTGTCCATCATCTGGAGGCTGTCGGCAGCGGGTGGAGCGGCCAGCGGAGTGGTCCCCCACGAAAGGCTCAACTGCCGAACTGTCCGTTCATTGGGGCTGAAACCCAGAATCGGCATCTGGGGACGGAACCGGGCGATCGATCTCACGGTGAAACCACTCTCGGAGATCCCGATGATCGCCGTGGCACCGAGTTCGGACGCCGAGCGTGCCGCGGCGCCGGTCATGGCGTCGGTTATCTGAGAGGCCCCGTCACCGGCTGCGCCTTCCCGAATCGTCCTCACCCGCTGAGCCCACCCGGCGTAGTCGAACTCGGCGTCGGCACGCTCGGAGATCCTCGCCATGGTGGCCACCGCGTTCACCGGATCCGAGCTCGCCGCGGTCTCGGCCGAGAGCATCACCGCGGAGGACCCGTCGAAGATGGCGTTCGCGACATCCGAGACCTCGGCGCGGGTCGGCGCCGGTGCGGTGATCATCGACTCGAGCATCTGCGTGGCGGTGATCACGGGGCGCCCGAACGCGATGCAGTCACGGATGATGCGCTTTTGGAGGTGGGGCAGGTCCTCGATGCCCATCTCCATGCCGAGGTCGCCGCGGGCGACCATTATGGCTCCGGACACCTCGATGATCCCCGCCAGGTTCTCCACCGCCGATCGAGTCTCGATCTTGGCGACGATCAACGGTCCTCGTGGTGAGGGTTCTGTGCCGATACGTCGGATGTCGTGGGCGGAGCGGACGAAGCTGACTGCAACCATGTCGACGCCCTCGTCCACGAACGCGTCGAGCTTGTAGAGGTCTTCCGCCGTCGGGGTAGCCAAGCGGAGCCGATCGGAGGGTACGTGCAACCCGGGGCGGCCCCGCACACGCCCGCCGTGGGTGATCTCCGCTTTGGCGGCGTCGCCGTCAACCGACACGATCCGCATCCGTGCTGCACCGTCTCCAATCTGGAGGACGTCACCCGGATGCACGTCCACGAGCAGGCTCTCGTAGTCGACACTGAGCGTGGTCGCACTGCTCGGGCCGTCACCCGGACAGAGTTGGATGGTGCTGCCGGGGACGAGATCCACCCCGGACTCGTCGAATCGGCCGAGGCGAACCTTCGGCCCCGGCAGGTCGACGAGGGTGCCGACGACCCGCCCGGATTCCGCCGCCACCTGGCGGATGAGGCGGTAGCGCTCTATGGCCTCGGACAGCGAGCCGTGGGCCAGGCCGATCCGCGCAACATCCATCCCGGCGTCGATCATCCGACGCAGAACGGTGGGATCGCTCGACGACGGGCCGATGGTGGCGATGATTTTGGTGCGGCGGGCCACGGACCCAGCCTATCTGCGCGCTCTCTGTGAGCGTCGAACAGCGGAGCATGGGCAATCGTTCCCGAAGCAGGATTCGTCGGTTCCTTCCCGAGCGGCGGTACCGCATACTCTGCGCGAGCACCTTCCCCGGCCTGGAGCGACACCCATGCGATTCCGATTGGTCCCAACGGACGACCGGTTCTTCTCACTCTTCCTCGATGCGGCACGAAACCTCGAGCGGGCGGCGCGTGAGCTGGAGGAGATGGTTGGTGACCTGGCCGACTCGAAGTCCCGCCGCGACGGAATCCACGAACTGGAGCGCACCGGCGACCGGCTCACCAAGGACACCCTGAGTCGCCTCGCCCAGAGTTTCGTCACACCCTTCGACCGCGAGGACATCCATGCGGTCTGCGAAGGGATCGACGACGTCGTCGACGAGATCTATCACGTCGCAGACCTGCTCTACCTTCTCGACATCGACGAGGCTATCCCCGAGATGGCCGAGCTCTGCGAGGTGCTCCGCGAGGCGACCTCGAGTGGGGTCGCACTTTTCGAGCGCTTCGAGTCGATGAAGCAGCTCGACGGGATCCTCGACGAGATCGGCCGGCTGGAGAGCGAGGGTGATCGGATCTATCGCAAGGCTGTCGCCCGCCTCTTCCGTGAGGGCGATCCGATGACGGTGTTGAAGTGGAAGGACATCATCGGTTCCACAGAGACTGCGGTTGACCTGGTCGAGAAGCTCGGCAACCTCGTCGAGTCCGTCGTAGTCAAGCACGCCTGATCGGTACATCACCATGAACGCCGGTGTCGTCATCGTCATCGCGGTCGCCTTGGTGTTCGACTACACCAACGGCTTCCACGACGCCGCGAACTCGATCGCGACCGTCGTATCCACCCGTGTCCTGTCGCCCCGTCTAGCGGTGATCTGGGCGGCGGCGTTCAACTTCATCGCATTCGCCGTGTTCGGCACCGAGGTCGCCAAGGCCATCGCGGGTGACGTGGTCGAACCCGGCATCCTGACGGTGGGAGTGATATTCGCCGGCCTCGTCGGAGCGATCGGCTGGAACCTGCTGACCTTCGTTCTCGGGTTGCCCACCTCGTCATCCCACGCCCTCGTAGGTGGCATGGCCGGCGCCGCGGTGGCCCGGGGGGATTGGAACGACCTCATCGCACCGGGGCTGCACAAGATCGGGATGTTCAACATCCTTTCGCCGCTCATCGGCATGGCACTGGGAGTGATCATCTCGTCGTCGATCTCGTGGCTCTTCCACCGGGTCCGCAACGTGGAGCGGCTGAACCGCGGCTTCCGTTTCGGCCAGCTCGTGTCTGCGGCCGCCTTCTCCCTCGGCCACGGTGGCAACGACGCCCAGAAGACGATGGGCATCATCTACGCCCTCCTGCTGTCGGCCGGAACCGTGAAGGCCGGCGCGGAGATCCCTCTCTGGGTGGTGCTCTCGGCGCACACCGCCATCGGTCTCGGCACCCTTTCGGGGGGATGGCGGATCGTCAAGACGATGGGCTCGAAGATCACCCGCCTCCAGCCGGTCGGCGGGTTCGCGGCGGAGACCGCCGCCGCCGTCACTCTGTTCTTCACCTCGGCGAAGGGCATACCGGTGTCCACGACCCACACCATCAACGGCGCCATCGTCGGCGTCGGTACGTCACGACGCATGTCGGCCGTGCGCTGGGCTGTCGCGGGTCAGGTGGTGTGGGCCTGGATCCTGACGATCCCCGGCGCGTTCGCCATCGCCTGGGTCTGCGAGTGGATAGTGACTGTGTTGGCATGAGTGGCGGGAGGGATTGAATGGGTCGCCGAACCATCTTGTTCGCGGTGGCGGCGGTGCTGGCCGCTGCGATGATCCCGGTGGCGGAGGAGCATCTGGTCTACGTGCCGATCGCCGTGTCGATCACCTATGCGGTGCTCTTCGTCGTCTCCGGCGTCGAGTCCCTGGCGCACCGCCGCCGTTGATCCACTCGCATTGTCAGGAGCGCGGGACCTGACTCCAGGGGAGCTCCTTGTCCACCCGGACTTCTCCCGGCAGCCCCAACACACGTTCGCCGAGGATGTTGCGCATCACTTCGGAGGTCCCGCCCTCGATCGAGTTCGCCCGTGCCCGCAGGAAGTTCTTCCCCACGTCGTCGCCGAAGAGAGCCACCTTCGGGGGGTGCTCGGAGTAGCTGCTCACAAGCATCCCCTCCGCGCCCAGCACGTTCATTGCGAAGCTGTAGATCTCCTTGTTCAGCTCGGCCATCGCCAGCTTCCCCACCGATCCCTCCGGGCCCGGAGTCCCCGCCTTGCGGTTGGCCGCCGCCCGCATGTTGGTGAGGCGGTTGACCTCCGCGGAGATCCACAGCCTCGTCAGCTCGTCACGCTGCGCCGCGTCGCCACCTCCGGCGTCGGCCCACACCTCGAGCAACTGCCCGATGGGCCCCGAGTTGCGCGGCGGAACCCCACCGCCGATCGAGACCCGTTCGTTCATCAGCGTCGTCAGCGACACCGCCCAACCGCGGCCCACGTCGTCGAGGCGCATCGAGTCGGGAAGGCGAACATCGGTGAAGAACACCTCGTTGAACTCGGCCTCGCCGGTGATCTGGCGAAGCGGCTTCACCTCCACGCCCGGAGCAGCCATGTCAACGATGAAGGCCGTGATCCCCCGGTGCTTGGGGACCTCGGGGTCGGATCGGGCGATGATCAGCCCGTATGACGAGATGTGGGCGAGGGTTGTCCACACCTTCTGCCCGTTGAGGACCCACTCGTCGCCGTCTCGCACTGCCCGCGCTGCGAGCGACGCCACGTCGGAGCCCGCGCCGGGCTCGCTGAAGAGCTGGCACCAGATGTGCTCGTTGGTGAACAGGGGCCGCAGCAGCGTCTTCTGCTCGTCGGTCCCGTGCACCTCCACAGCGGGAGCGCACATGCCGTAGCCGATCGGGTTCTTCGCTCCCCCGAGGGGTCCACCCGCGGCGGCAACGGCGGCGATCACGTTGCGCTGGAGCCTCGGTGACACCCCGAGGCCGCCGTGGCCTTCGGGGAAGTGCACCCAGGCCAGACCCAGGTCGTACTGGTGGCCCAGAAACTCGCGCTCGGGGGTCGTCCCGGGAGGGTGATCGCGAAGAAGTCGCTCGATCGCTTCGTCAACTCGCTTCTCGTCGGGGTCGTGCTCGGCCATTGGGCCGAACCCTATCGTCGGGCCCTGCCACCCGAAGCGTCGCGGCACTGCCAGAATCGGGCCACTGAATACCGTGGAGGACCAGATGACGGGCGAAGATGCCGCCGGCAGTTCAGCTGCGGAGACGGGACCTGCGTATCCGGGCGCATTCGTCGAGACCCGCGGCGACCACCCCGCCTACGTGATGGCGGGAACCGGCCAGGTCGTCACCTACGCGGAGCTCGACGACCGCGCCAATCGCCTGGCGCGGGTCTTCCGTGACGCCGGGCTCCAGGCGGGCGACCATGTGGCGTTCTGCTTGGAGAACCACCCCGAGTTCCTCGCGATCGCATGGGGAGCGCACTATGCGGGGCTCTACTACACGGCCATCTCCTCGAGGCTCCACGCGTCGGAAGCCGCGTACATCGTCGATGACTGCGGTGCGAGGGTCTTCATAGCGTCGCCCTTCACGGCGGAGATCGCCGAGGGGATCCTCTCGGAGACGCCCAAGGTCGAGCTGCGTCTCGCGGTGGGCGGCGACATCGAAGGGCATCTCTCATATGAGGCGGCCGTCGCGGCCGCGGATCCGACACCGCTGGAGGTCCGTGTCGAAGGCATGGACATGCTCTACAGCTCCGGGACCACAGGCAGACCCAAGGGGGTGAAGGTGCCGCTTTCGGGAGCACCCCTGGGCAGCCCCAACCCACTGCACATGTTGGTGACGATGCTCTTCGGCGCGAATCCCGACACCGTGTACCTCTCCCCTGCCCCCCTGTATCACGCCGCGCCCCTGCGCTTCTCGATGACGGTCCAGCGTTGCGGGGGGACCGTCATCGTGATGGAGCACTTCGATCCAGTGGAGGCACTCAGGCTGATCGACCGCTACCAGGTCACCTTTGCCCAGATGGTGCCCACGATGTTCGTGCGCCTGTTGAAGCTGCCCGCCGAGGACCGTGACGGCTTCGACGGCTCCAGCCTCACCCATGTGGTCCACGCGGCCGCGCCGTGTCCGGTGCCCGTGAAGCGCCAGATGATCCAGTGGTGGGGTCCGGTGATCCACGAGTACTACGCAGGCACCGAGGGCAACGGGTTCTGCTACGCCAACAGCGAGGACTGGCTCGCCCACGAGGGAACGGTGGGCAAGTCGCTGCTCGGGCCACTGCACGTATGCGACGACGAGGGGGCGGAGCTGCCCGTTGGCGAGGCGGGCACGGTGTACTTCGAGAGCTCCAGCGGCTTCGCCTACCACAACGACCCCGCCAAGACCGCCGACTCCTATCACCCTCAGGGATGGTCCACCCTCGGGGACGTGGGCTACGTGGACGACGACGGATTCCTGTATCTCACCGACCGCAAGGCGTACATGATCATCCGGGGCGGGGTGAACGTGTATCCGCAGGAAGCGGAGAACGTTCTCACCATGCACCCCAAGGTCGCCGACGTGGCGGTTTTCGGCATCCCCGACGAGGACTTCGGCGAGGAGGTGCATGCCGTGGTGCAGCCGGCCGAGGGTGTCGAGCCCGGTCCGGAGTTGGAGGCCGAGTTGATCGCGTTCTGCCGTTCCCAGCTCGCCTCGATGAAGTGCCCGCGCCGCATCGACTTCCGTGACGAGCTTCCGCGTCACCCCACCGGCAAGCTGTACAAGCGACTCCTCAAGGACGAGTACTGGCCGCAGTGAGATCGAACCCTCCCTTCCTCGACCACCCGGGTCCACTCGCCTTCGCTCATCGTGGCGCGCACGGTGGCGGAATTCCCGAGAACACGATGCGGTCCTTCCAGCACGCGGTCGACCTCGGCTATCGCTACCTCGAAACCGACGCGCACCTCACATCGGACGGCGTGTTGGTGTCCTTCCACGACGACCACCTCGACCGGGTGACAGATCGCAGCGGCGCGATCGCCGAGCTGAATTGGAGGGATGTGGAGGCCGCCGTCGTCGGCGAGTCGGATCGGGTGCCACGGCTGAGTGACCTACTCGAAGCCTTCCCCGATGTCTGTTTCAACATCGACCCCAAGCACGACGAGGCGCTCGAACCGCTCCTCGAGCTCATCCGGGCGCACAACGCTCTCGATCGGGTTTGCATCACCGCATTCTCCGACGAGCGCATCGCACGAGCCCGCGGCCTCATCGGCGAGGCCCTCTGCACAGGATTGGGTCCCAGGGAGATCGCGCGGCTGGTCGGTGCTGCAAGGGGACTGGGATGGATGCGCACCGCCGGCTACGCCGCGCAGGTGCCCATTCGCCACCGCAACGTCACGATCGTCACACCTCGCTTCGTGAAAGCAGCGCACAGGCGGGGGCTACAGGTGCATGTGTGGACCATCGACGAGCCTTCCGAGATGCACCGGCTGCTCGACCTGGGGGTGGACGGCCTGATGACCGATCGGGCGGAGGTGTTGCGCGACGTGCTGGCCGAGCGCGGCCAATGGCACCCCGCCTGAGCTAGAGCCGAGTGGGACCAACAGCCGAGTGGGGCCTACAGGCGAGTGGGACCTACAGGCGAGTGGGACCTACAGGGCCGTGCGGAACCGGTCCCTCCACCGAACTTGCGTACGGATTCGTCCCCGGGCGACGCAAAGGTACGCAGGTTCGGAAGGGAGGGCCGAGTTCGGAGGGACGGCGAGGCTCCAACCACCGGCTACAGGCCCAGCACGCCTGGGTTCAGCAAGCCCGCGGGATCGAGGGCGGCCTTGATCGCTCGCATCGCGGACAGCTCCTCAGGGGATCGCGACAGGTGGAGCCAGCGCGCCTTGGCGACGCCGATGCCGTGTTCCGCCGCGATCGTCCCACCGCAGGCGACAGCGAGACGCAGGACCGCCTCTTCCACGGCCTCGGCGGTGGGTCCGTGCGGATCGATCCCGGTGACGTTCACGTGCACGTTGCCGTCCCCTGCATGGCCGAAGCGCCATGTGGTGGAATCGGGAGCAACACGGGCGACGGCCTCGCCCACCGCCGCGAGGAACTCCCCGAGCGCCACCGGTGGCACGGCGATGTCGAGTTTCACCGGTACCCCCGCTGCACGGATGCGCGCCGGCAGGCTCTCGCGCCTCGACCAGAGGCGCTCCCGCTCGCCGCGCCCGGTAGCCACCTCCACCGCTGTCACCCCTGGCCATCCCTCCACCAAGTCACCGATCCCCGCGATCCGCTCGGACTCGCCCGCGGCCTCCACCACGAGGGCGGCGCAACCCGCGTCGGTGCATTCCGGCCCGACGAACTCGATGGCCTCCACTTGGGCGATCGCGGCAAGAGCCATCGACAGGTCGAGTCCGGCCTGCATCGACTCCACCGTGACCCATGCGACGACCGTCTCTTCAGCCACTGGTGCGAGTTCGAGGAGCGCCCCGGTGACGACGCCGAGTGTCCCCTCCGATCCGCACAGAAGTCCGCTGAGGTCATAGCCGGTACTGTCCTTGGCCAGCCCGAGCAACCGTCCCAGCACGGTGCCGTCAGCGAGGACGACCTCGAGGCCCAGCACGCGGCGACGCATCGTTCCGTGGCGCATGACATGGACACCACCGGCGTTCGTGGCGATCATGCCCCCGACAGTGGCCCTGCCACGGGCCCCGAAGTCCAGGGGGAACCGCCATCCGGTGCCGTGACACGCCTCGTGGAGCGCGGCCAAGGTCACCCCGGCGCCGGCCATGATCCGGCCCTGGGCCTCGTCGATGCCGAGAGTGTCCAGCCGGCCGGTCGACAACACGATTTCGCCGCCCCGCGGAACCCCACCTCCGACCAGGCCCGTGTTGCCTCCCTGCGGCACCACCGACACGCCGGCACGGGCACACGCCTCCACCACCGCGGAAACCTCGGCGGTGGTGGCAGGCCGGACCACCGCCGACGCAGTTCCCCCGAAGCGACCGGTGGCGTCGATGCATGCCGATGCAATCACATCCCCGTCGGTCAATAGGTTCCTTCGCCCGACGATGGCGATCAGTTCGTCGTGCAGCTCCATCGCCCCAGTCTGGCGGCCGAGGGGAGAGGAGTCCGTCCGCAAGTCGTTGACAGGTTCGCGATGACCGCTAGATTCCAGCGCCTCAGGGCTCGTGGCGATCGTCACAGCCCTCCGTCAATCCCAAAGGGGGCACCCGTGGCTCGATTCCGATCGACCCGCCGTCGCATGCGGTCCGCGTCCATCCTGCTCTTCGTGCTCTCGCTGCTCGCCGCCGCCTGTGGTGGGGCGAAGGACAACACGTCCGACAAGGAGAAGGGCGCGAACAAGGACTTCAGCGTCGAGCAGGCCACGACAAAGAAGCCGGAGTACGGCGGTGACCTCACCTACGCCATCGAGGCCGACCCAGGCGGTGGCACCGCGGGGTTCTGCCTGCCCGAAGCGCAGCTGGCGATCTCCGGCATGGTGGTGTCGCGCACCTTCTACGACACGCTGACCATCCCCAACGACGACGGCGGCTACAGCCCCTGGCTCGCTGAGTCCGTCACACCCAACGCCACCTACGACTCGTGGGACATCAAGGTCCGCGAGGGCGTCACCTTCCACGACGGCTCCAAGCTCGATGCCGAGGTTGTGAAGATGAACTTCGACGCCTTCCGCGGCAAGCTCCCTGCCCGCAAGCCGGTTCTGTTCCTGCTCATCTTCCAGAACATCGCCGACGTGGTCGTCAAGGACCCCATGACCGTCACGGTGACCACCAAGACGCCGTGGCCGGCATTTCCCGCCTACCTGTGGAGCAACGCCCGCTTCGCGATCTCTGCCAAGGCACAACTCGAGTCCACCGACTGTGCCTCCAAGATCATCGGAACCGGTCCCTTCAAGTACAAGGAGTACGTGCAAGGCGACCACGTGAGCGGCCTTCGCAACGAGAACTACTGGGCCAAGGCCGACAACGGCGACCAGCTTCCCTATCTCGACTCAATCACCCTCAAGGTCGTGATCGAGGGAATGCAGAGGGTCTCGGGCCTCGAATCCGGCGCGCTCAACGTGATCCACGTGTCGGGCGGGAGCGAGATCCGCCGTGTCCGTGAGATGGCAGAGGCCGGCCGCAAGCAGTTGCTCGAGTCGGACAAGTTCGGCGAGGTTTCCTATGCCCTGTTGAACGTGAAGAAGCCACCGTTCGACAACATCAACGCGCGCCTCGCAGTGGCGCACGGCCTCGACCGCCAAGACATCATCAACAAGTCGGAGGACGGAGTCCAGAACCGCGCGGACGGCCCCTTCTCCAAGGGCAGCGTGGGGTATCTGGAGGACCCGGGCTTTCCCGAGTACGACATAGCGAAGGCCAAGGAGTACCTGGCGAAGTACAAGGAGGAGACGGGCAAGGATCTCGAGGTCACCGTCGGCCACACTCCCGACGCCGGAGTCACCAAGACGGCGAACTTGGTGCGAGAGCAGGCGGAGGCATTCGGGGTGAAGGTGAACCTCCAACCCATCGAGCAGGGATCGCTGATCAACACCGCTCTTGGAGGCAACTTCGAGGCACTGCTGTGGCGCAACCACCCCGGCGGCGACCCCGACACCCAGTACGTCTGGTGGCACTCGGGGATGATCACCAACTTCTCCGGGATCAACGACGCGCAGATCGACGCGGACCTCGACCAGGGTCGGGTGGAGACGGATCCGGAGAAGCGCAAGGCGCTCTATGAAGACCTGAACCGCCAGTTCGCAAAGAACGCCTACAACGTCTGGAACTGGTTCACCCTGTGGGCCATCGGTTTCGACACCAAGGTCCACAACATCCTCGGACCGAAGCTCCCCGACGGCTCGGCCCCCTCCAGCGGCCTTGCAAACGCACACTCCATGGCCGGGCTGTGGATGGAGAAGTGACGATCCGGGTCTGGGATCACCGCTACCCGGCGGAGCTGCACGCGTGAGGAAGCTGCTCACGCGGCTGGGACGGTTGATCCTGGTTGTGGTGGTGGTCACATTTCTGACGCAACTGATGACCGAGTTCGTCCCCGGGAGCCTCGATCAGATCCTCGCGCCCTTCTCCAGCCCCGAGC